>NZ_JAVIIR010000001.1:0-706620 GCF_033977325.1 Mesorhizobium vachelliae | reverse complement strand
CGCGCGGGAACTTGCCCACCATGCGCTCGAGATCGGCGAAGACGCGGTAGCGACGCTCGGCATGGAGCTGGTCGATCGCATCTTCGAAGAACCGCTGGTAATTCATGTCGAGCTCCTGTGCCGTAAACCTGTCGCCGATCGCGACCGGCCTATTATCCCTGGACCGACACCATATGAGGGAAGCGAGAGCCCCACTTTGAGCTATATCAATTCGGATTGCTTGCCGTGGCCGGGACAATGCCGCTGAAGGAGCCGATGCCTGGGCCACGGTTATACCCGGCGCGCCTGGCTGGTGCGCCGGATATATAAGCGGGTGGCTCATGCGGCCTTGACTGCGATCTTCTTCTCGGCCTTCTGGGCTTCGACCGTCTTGGGCAGTTTCACGGTCAGGATGCCTTTGGTGAAACTGGCGTCAATCTTGTTGGCGTCTACACCTTCTGGCAACTGGAATGAGCGCTGGAAGGAGCCGTAGCGGCGTTCCGAGAGGTAATAGTCCTTCTCCTTTTCCTCCTTCTCTTCCTTTTTCTCCCCCTTGATCGTCAGCACGTTGTTGGCGAGCCTGATGTCGACATTTTTTTCGTCGATGCCCGGCAGTTCGGCCGTGATCTCGTACTCATTGGCTTTTTCCACCAGGTCCATCGCCGGCGCGACCGGCCAGGCAACGCTGCGCAATGCAGGCAGTTCGCGGCCGAACAGCGAATGGGTGGACGGCAGGCGGAAATCGAACGGATGAAAGTCGTCGAAAAGCCGGTCGATTTCGCGGCGCAGGCTCTCGAACGGCCCCACCCAATTGTCCGTCCGGGCGGAGGCGGGGGCAGTCTTCTCGGTTTTCACAGGCAGTTTGGTAGCGGCTTCAGCCATGGTTTCTCTCCAAAGGACAGGTTGATCAGCAGGTGCCGCTGCCCTCCGCTCTTCCAACCGTGGATTGCCCGGCAGGCGTTGGAGCCGGAGGTCAGCGGACCCGCTCGACAGGCGTCCTCGCTGAACTGGCCCATCTGCTTCGCGATTTCCGCGTTTGGCGCGGATCGTCGCGCCCGCATCGCCAATTCATGCTCGACCTGTCGAGGTCGGCATCAAAGCACCGGCCTGAGCAGTCATCGTTGATCCGTGTCAAACGGCAAAGAAGAACGATTTCGGATCCAGCGCCGCAACGATCCGTGCCGCCGGGCGATTTGATCGCGGTCACGTCGTTAGCTGGCTACGCCGTCGAAGGAGTCACGGCTATGGGGAGGAGTCATCGTGAAGATGTCGTCGATCCGAGGCACGTTCTGGACAGCAGATTGCCATGAAAAAAGCACCCGCCGGCCGAAAAGTGATTCAAATCAAAGCACGGGACGGCTCTTCCAGCACACTGATTGGATGTGGAATCCCATCGCAAGCGCACCATCCGGCCGCAATCTCGAACTGGCCGTCATCGACAACGATGGCGTGCATGCGCTTGTGTTTCCCTGTGAGAAGGCTTCCATAGGCTGGAAGAACGTCGTGACCGGGATGCGCGTCGACATACGTCCTACCCACTGGCGTGCCTGGAACCCAGAGGAATATCAGGGCAACTCGTCACAGGATCCGATTTAGCTTTTCGAGTCGGCGATCAATGCCATGCGCACAAGATGCGAAAGGCTGCCGGCACTCATCTTGCTCATGACATTGGCGCGATGGATCTCAACCGTGCGCGGGCTGATCCCGAGATCATAGGCAATCGTCTTGTTCGGCAATCCGGAGACAAGTCCATCGAGCACCTGGCGCTCCCGCTCCGACAGCGTGGCGAGATTCTTCCGGATCTCGCTTGACTGGGGGTGCGCCGCAACGGGCTGGCTGCGGTGGTCCAAGGCGGTACGAATGCCATCGATGAGCACCTGATCGTCGAATGGCTTTTCGATGAAATCGGCGGCCCCCTCCTTCATCGCCTGGACGGCCAGCGCAACATCGGCGTGGCCTGTCATAACGATCACCGGCGCGTCAAGACCGCGGGCCTTCAGTTGCCGCAGGAACTCGATGCCGTCGATACCGGGCATGCGCACGTCGGTCACAATGCAACCGTCGATCTCCTTTGGCTCCGCCGCCAGGAATGCCGTTGCCGATTCGTAGAGACGCACGGCAAAGTCGGCTGTCGCGAGAAGGAAACCCAGCGACTTGCGGACGTCGACATCGTCGTCGACGACATGAACAACATCACTGGCCATTGATGACCTCTTCCTTTTCCACCGCTCGCAAAGTGAACCGGAACGCGGTCCCTCCGCCGGGCATCGCTTCCGCCCAAATATGACCGCCGTGCGACTCGACTATAGTGCGACAAATGGACAGGCCGACACCCATTCCGTGCTTCTTGGTGGTGACGAAAGGCTGGAAGAGCTGTGCCGAAACTTCTGGAGCCAGTCCCGGGCCGCTGTCAATTACACCAACTTCCACCATGCCATCCCGCCGTGACCGGGCGACGACATGCAATTCCCTGCGGGGGGTGCCCTGCATGGCTTCCACGGCGTTTCTCATCAGGTTCAGCAATACCTGCTCGATCTGGATGCGGTCGGTCAAGACAAGCTCGGCCGAGGGATCGAGATCGTAACTGACGCGCACATCCGCTTCCCTGGCGCCAACCAAGGCGAGCGATGAGGCATCCTCGATGAGGGCCGGCAGACGCTCGACCTGACGCTCGCTTTCGCCCCTGGCGACAAAATCCCTGAGACGACGGATGACGTCGCCGGCACGCAACGCCTGTTCGGCTGCCTTCTCGACGGCCTCCTGCAGCAGGACGGCATTCTCGTCCTTGCTCTTCTCGAGGAGACGGCGGCTGCCCTTGAGATAGTTCGTGATGGCCGTCAGCGGCTGGTTTATCTCGTGCGCCAAGGTCGAGGCCATTTCGCCGAGCGCGGTGAACCTGGCCATGTGAAGCAGCTCCTGCTGCTGCTCCTGCATCCTGGCTTCCGTCCTGTGGCGCTCCGTCAGGTCGCGGCAGAAGCCGGTGAAGAAGCGGCCCGTTCCCGGATGCATTTCGCCGACCGACAGCTCCATCGGAAAAGTCGACCCGTCCTTGCGCATCCCGGTTACCGTGCGGCCTATCCCGATGATGCGCCGCTCACCGGTCGTCAGGTAACGCTCCATATATGCGTCATGCTCGTCCCGGTACGGCGAGGGCATCAGCAATTTGACGTTTTGACCGATGACTTCGCTGGCCTTGTAGCCAAACAATGTCTCTGCGGCCGTGCTGAAGGATTGGATGTTGGCGGTTTCGTCGATGACGATCATCGCATCGGGCACAGTCGCCAGGATCGAACGCAGGTGATCCTCTCGCAGCTGCAGCGCGGCGTTGGCGAAAGACAGGTCGCTGACGTCCGTGCCCTGGACGAAGATCGCGGTGATCCGGCCATCCTCGGCCCTGACCGGCTGGTAGACGAAATCGAGGATACGCTCCTCGGCAAGGGCGGTTTCAGCGTTGCGGAGGACGACCTTGACGCCGCGCCCGACATAAGGCTCGCCGGTTTCGCTGACGCGATCAAGCAGTTCGAAGAATCCCTGGCCCTCGAGCTCGGGCAAAGCCTCGCGAACCGACTTGCCGATCACCTGCCGCGCGCCGATCAGGCGTTGGTAAGCCGCATTGGTCAGCTGAAAGATGTGGTCCGGCTCGCGGAGCAAGGTCATGAAACCCGGGGCCTGGTCGAACATCAGAGCAAGAAGCTCGTGTTCAGGCAAGTTGTCGTCATGCTCCAGTGGACCGCTGGCCGCCCGAGACGCTCTGGCGGTGGCTTCCGACCAGCCTTGCTCCTTCTTGCTCACGGGCAGTCTCCAGATTGAGAAACAGCGGCGGCCGCTGATTTAGCACTCATCGTCCCGCGCGCCAAACAGCGCCGTGACGATTTGATCGGTGTCAAGGCGCCGCACGTCCACACAACGCAAATGACGAAGCATTCCGCGTTCCGAGCGAGGTGCCGCATGACCTACAAAACGATAGTCGTCAACCTGGCCGTCGATGCAGACCCTGCGCCGATGGTGAGACTCGCGGCGGACCTGGCAGAGCGCTTCGACGCTCATCTCATCGGCCTGGCGGCTGCGGACGTCCCGCCCCTGGTGTCGACGGGAGAAGGCCTGGTCTATGAGGGCGAGGTCATGCAGGTCCAGCGTACCGAGATCGAAAAGCGTCTTGCCGCAATGTCCGAAATCTTCTGGCAGCTCGTCCCGGCCTCGGTCAGCAGCGAATGGTCGCAATATATTTGCGGCCCGACGCGCGCCCTGGGCCGCGTGGCGCGTTCGGCGGATCTCGTCGTGACCGCCGACGGCGGAGAGAATGTCTTCCGCGCCGTCGATATCGCAAGCCTGGTGCTCGGAGCCGGGCGCCCGGTGCTGGTCACCGCGCGCAATGCCGAACACGTCCTGGGACGGACCGTCCTTGTCGCCTGGAAGGACGGAAGGGAAGCGCGAAGGGCCTTGAGCGATTCCTTGCCGCTCCTTGCCAAGGCAAAAGAGGTGGTGATCGCCACGATGGAACGCGAATCCGGAGAAGATGTGCGAGACAGCCTTGCCGATGCCGCGGTGTTCCTGGAGCAACACGGCATCATGGCTCGAACCGAGGTGATCGCAGGTGAGGCGGACGGCGACAGGCTGGTGGCGTTCGCACGCTCCATCCATGCCGATGTGATCGTTTCCGGGGCCTATGGTCACAGCCGGCTACGGGAATGGGCCTTTGGCGGCGTCACGCGCTCGCTGATCGGCGAGAGTGGCATCAGTCGTCTCCTTTCGAACTGAATGTCCGGTCATGGCGACCAGCTTTGCAGACGACACGGACCGGCCGACAGCCACGGCGAGCGCGGCACAATCGGTCAGCCGCTCCGATGGCGCTGTCGAGCACGCCTACTGGTCGCTTGAGACAGGTCGGCTGGTCGAGCAACTGGAGGCCTCCACTTCCGGTCTTTTGAGCGTCGATGCCGCGATCCGGCTCACCAAATTCGGCCGAAACGCGCTGGCTCCGCGCTCAAGTGGATCTGCATTCACTGTCTTTGCCCGTCAATTTCGCAGTCCACTGGTGCTTATCCTTGTCTTTGCCGCGGCCGTTTCGGTGTTTGTCGGCGAGGGCCATGAGGCGGTGATCATCGGCGCGATCGTGCTTGCAAGCTGCGTCCTCAGCTTCACCCAGGAATATGGGGCCTCCCGCGCGATGGAGGCGCTTCAGCAACGCATCTCCCGCAAGGCCACCGTGCTGCGCGACAGCATCGAACAAAGCATCGATGTCGAGACCATCGTTCCTGGAGACGTCGTCTGCCTGTCAGCTGGCAATCTCATCCCGGTCGACGGCGTGATCCTGGAGGCGCGGGATTTCAATGTCAGCGAGTCTGTTCTTACCGGCGAGACCTTTCCCGTTGTGAAGTCCGCTGGCCGGTCGGCGCCCGATGCCGGCATCGCGCAGCGGACCAATGCGGTCTTCACCGGCACATCGGTTCGCAGCGGAACGGCGAAGGTGCTTGCGGTCGCCACGGGAGCGCGCACCGAATTCGCGTCGATCGCCGAGGCGCTGGAAAGGCGGATCCCGGAGACCGAGTTTGCTCGCGGCATCAGGATGTTCGGATATCTGATGACCGAAATCATGCTCGCGATCGTCATCCTGGTGTTCTTCGCCAACATGATGCTCCATCGGCCCTTGATCGAGTCGCTGCTGTTTTCGCTTGCCCTCGCGGTCGGCCTGACGCCCGAACTGCTTCCCGCGATCATCAGCGTCACCCTGGCCAGTGGCGCGCGGGCGATGGCCGCCAGCGGTGTCATCGTGCGTCGTCTCGATGCGATCGAGAATCTCGGCAGCATGGACCTGCTCTGCACGGACAAGACAGGAACGTTGACGGAGGGCGTCATACACCTCGATGGAGCGTTCGACGTCGAGGGCAATCCTTCGAACGAGGTCCTGCTTTGGGCACGGCTGAACGCCATGCTGCAGACTGGACTGAAGAACCCTTTGGACGAGGCAATAACGACGGCACAGCCTGCCCAGGAAGATCTGTCCCGTTTCACCAAGATCGACGAGATTCCATACGATTTTGTCCGCAAGCGGTTGTCGGTCGCCGTGCGGGAAGAGGCGCGCGACCAGATACTCATCACCAAGGGAGCCATCCAGAACGTTCTCGATGCGTGTTCCTTCGTGCAGCGTCCGCTCGGTTCGAAATCCCTGGACCTGGCGGAGCGCGAGGCTATCGACGAGAAATTCAGGCACTGGAGCGCGCAAGGGTACCGGGTTCTTGGCCTGGCGATCCGTCGATTTCAGAACAATGCGGGCTTCAGCCGGGACGACGAAACCGCAATGGCGTTCGCGGGTTTCCTGCTGTTTCTCGATCCGCCGAAGGAAGGCGTCAGGGAAACACTGTCAGCACTTGCCAGTCGCGGCATCGGCGTCAAGGTTATCTCTGGCGACAACCGCTACGTCGCCGCGCATCTGGCAGGGGCTGTTGGCCTCCGGTCCGACAGGATCATGACTGGCGAGGACCTGTCGAAGCTGACGAAGAACGGACTTCTTGCCGGTGTGCGCAAAACCGACCTCTTCGTCGAGATCGATCCGAACCAGAAGGAGCGCATCGTCGAGGCGCTGCGCCGCAGCGGCCACGTCGTCGGCTATCTTGGCGATGGCATCAACGATGCGCCCGCATTGCATGAAGCCGACATAGGCATCTCTGTCGATACGGCTGTCGATGTCGCCCGCGAGGCGGCCGACATCATCCTGCTCAAGCGCGACCTGAGCGTTTTGGTGCGGGGCGTCGACGATGGCCGCAAAACATTCGCCAACACGATGAAGTACATTTCCATCACGACCAGCGCGAACTTCGGCAACATGATCAGCATGGCGGCGGCGTCTCTCTACCTGCCGTTTCTGCCGCTGCTGGCCAAGCAGATACTGCTCAACAATTTTCTGGCGGATATTCCCGCGCTTGCGATCGCCAGCGACAATGTCGATCCGGATCAGCTCCGGCGCCCCCGCCATTGGGATATTCATTTCGTCAGGCGGTTCATGATCAGCTTCGGGCTCGTCAGCTCACTGTTCGACTTTTTGACGTTTGCCTTCCTGCTGTATGTCGTGCACGCCGAGGCATCGACATTCCGGACCGGCTGGTTTGTGGAGTCCCTGCTGACGCAACTCTTGATCCTGCTTGTCATTCGTACCCGGAGAACCTTCTGGACCAGCCGCCCCAGCCGGTTGCTCGCGGCGCTCGCATTGACGGTTGGCGGCATTGCCATCTCGATCCCCTACACGCCCGTCGCGAGCTGGTTGGCCATGGTGCCTTTGCCCCTGCCGGTGCTTTTGGGGCTGCTCGCGATCACGGCGACGTATGTTCTTGTCTCTGAGCTGACCAAGCATTGGCTCTTCGATCACGGAAACGGCAGGCAGCGCGGACGAAGGAATTCAGGCCGGGGCCGATCCGCAAGCAGATCGGCCCGCCTGGCTGGCTGAACCAGGCGGGAGGCCGGCCAGCAATGGAGAGCATTCCGGTGTCAGCCTCCGACGGCGGCCTTGGTGACATTCACTCCAAGGTCATAGACAAGCTGGCCCCCGTAGTAGCCAGTTATCGTGACCAGGGCCGCGCCGGCTATTTCAATGGCGGGAATGGCGAGATCCAACGTTCCGAGCTCGCGATTTCGTACCCACAGCGCGAGCCGAACGACGCCCCAGCCCAGAAAGGTGAAGGCGCTGATCGTGCCCAAGCTCTCGTGGATCTCGGCTATCTCACTGCTGAAGCCGGCAGCCTCGGCGTAATCAAGGGCCATTCCGCCGAAGAGCCAGGTGGCGACCGCGAACAATCCCGCGGCGACGGCGACAAAGGTCGAAATCGTTCCTACGCCGGAACGCATTGTTACAGTGTTGCTGCCGGCGAGCGCGGCAATATCGATGATCACGAGCGTGTAGATGAGCACAATGGGGAAATGCACCAGAATGGGATGGACGTGTTGAATCGCAGGCATCGGGAATTCTCTCCAGGAACGGGGAAGGGGGCGGCGTCAGACGTTCAAGTCCGTCAATCGTCGCTGTCGCCGAATTCTTCGTCGTCCCGATCAGCGCGAGCGCCGGACACGGATTTGCCGCCGCCACACCCGTCATCGTCGACCCCTTTGACCGACTTGGGACCGGCAGCGCTCATCATGGGGATAGCCTGCAGATCGATGGTTGCTCCGGAAGCGGCCGGTGCGGACGCGCATGATGCCTGGATGGATTCAGCGGCAGCAGGTATGGCAAAAGCGGTGAGACCCCCAAGGGCGACAAACAATAGAGGGAGATTGCGCATGATTTTCGTATCCTTCTCTGCGCACCCATCGTCGGGCGCGGTGGCCCCTGATAGAGACCTTGTGCTTGCCGCCGGCTGACGATGACTGACAGCGTTTTGACAGCTTTGGCGTGCGACAGCTCTCTCCCATGAAAACCGTATTGACGCTCCTGGCAGTCCTGGGTGTGGCCGGGCTTATGCTGGCCACGCCTTTGGCCGCTCGCGCCGAGGACGATGACGGTGATCACGATCGGGCACGCGACCTCTATGAGCGCGGCGAAATCGAGGGCCTTGCCGATATCATGGCCGTTGTCCGCGCCAAGGCTCCAGGCGAGATCGTCGCGGTCGATCTCATACGGGCAGGGGACAAGTGGGTCTATCGGTTCCAAGTAATCGCAGCCGACGGCAGGCGAAGGGTCGTTGACGTCGATGCCCGGGCGGGCGGCGTCTCGAGTGGCCAAGGCGACCGCAAATGAAGATACTCGTGGCCGAGGACGAACCGCGCATTGCGGCCGATATCGCGGCGGTCTTGAAGGCCTCGGGCATGGCCGTCGATATCGTGAACGACGGAGAAGCGGCCTGGTTTGCAGGCGACGTCGAGAACTACGATGCGGCGATCCTCGACCTGGGATTGCCGAAGCTCGACGGCCTCACGGTGCTGAAGCGCTGGCGCGCCAACGCCCGCCGCTTTCCCGTCCTGATCCTGACGGCGCGAGGACTGTGGACCGAGCGGGTGGAAGGCATCAATGCCGGCGCCGACGATTACCTTCCGAAGCCGTTCGAGATGGAGGAGCTGCTGGCGCGGCTGCGCGCCATCCTGCGTCGCTCGAGCGGGCAGGCGGCGCCGGTGTTGAAGTCGGGCCCTTTGCTGCTCGATACGCGCCAGATGCGCATCTCGCTTCGTGGCGTCCCTATGGCGCTTTCACCGCTGGAGTATCGCCTTCTCGCGTTTCTCATGCATCATGCCGGCCGTGTGGTCGCGCCGACCGAACTGGCGGAGCATCTGTACAGCTCCGACAATGACCGCGACCCGAACACGATCGAAGTCATCGTTGCACGCCTGCGGCGGAAGCTTGGCAGCGATGTGATCGAGACACGGCGCGGGTTCGGATACCTCGTGCCCGACGGACCCGACTGATGCGCAATTCGATCCGCTTCAGGCTATGGTCGGCCGCAGCCATATCGATTGTGATCGCGCTTGGCATAGCCGGCGTTGGCCTGCGTTATCTGTTCGAGCTGAACGTCGAGCAGCGGGTTGTCAGCGAGCTGACCGTCGATCTCAACGAGTTGATCGGCGCGACGAGTTTCGCAGCCGATGGCCGCTTGTCGGTCGCGTCGACGCTTTCCGACCAACGCTTCACCATTCCGCTGTCCGGGCACTACTGGCAAGTGGAGGACCTTGCCACGCATAACCTGGTGCGATCGCGTTCGCTTTGGGACGCCACGCTCGCCTTGCCCCACCAAGCGACCGGTGGCGAGCTGCGCAAGGCAGAACTCATCGGGCCAGGCGGCGAGCTCACCGTTGCCGTCCTGCGCACGATCACCGATGCCGACGGGCGGGCGTTTCGCGCCGTCGTGGCGGAAGACCATCGCAATGTGGAAGTCTCGGTGGGCGAATATGTCCGTGATCTCGCGCCAGCGCTCATGGTCCTCGCGCTCGCCCTGATGGGCGCATTCTTCATCCAGATCACCGTCGGTTTGGCTCCTCTGGAGGGCTTGCGGGTCGCCGTCAGAAACGTGGTGGCACAGCGCGCCGCTCGGCTTGAGGTGGCCGCACCGGCCGAGGTGCAGCCGCTCGCCGACGAAATAAATCGCCTGCTCGATGCTCAGGAGAAGGCCCTCTTGCGGGCCCGCTCGCGCGCCACCGATCTCGCGCACGGCCTCAAGACTCCTCTCCAGGTCCTGTCCGCCGATATTCGGACCCTGCGCAAAAAAGGCGAAACCCGACTTGCCGACGAGATCGAGAAGAGCACTGGCGCCATCCGCCGCCATGTCGAGCGGGAATTGGCGCGCGCCCGTCTGGCGCCAGGTGTCTCCGGCAAGGCCGCGTGCCGGGTCCGCGAGGTAGCAGCTGGCGTGGTCGCGGTGGTCAAACGCACGCCGCAGGGCAAGCAGCTCTCGTTCGAGATTGACAGCACCGAAGACTTCATGGCGCCGATCGACGAAGGTGACCTGTCGGAGATCCTGGGCAACCTGTTGGAGAATGCCGTGCGGTTCGCGAAATCCTTAATTCGCGTCAGCGCATCCGCGACCGCGGGCGAGGTCATCATCGCCGTCGTCGACGATGGCGCCGGGATTCCCGAGGATGCACGGCACGCCGCCTTGTCCCGTGGCGTGCAACTCGACAGCAAGAGCGGTGGCAGCGGTCTCGGCCTGGCGATCGTCTCGGATATCGTCGAAGCCTATGGCGGCCGCCTTGCAATGGCGAATGCCGGCCCTGGCCTGGAGGTAACGATCCATCTGCCTCGGCATGATTGAGCGTCAGGCAAAACCGGGGAAGTAGTCGACCTTTATCCTCGAACGGCTGACGCCCATGGCCAGAAGCTTCCGGCGCAGCGCCTTGACCATCGCCTGGGGGCCGGAAATGTAGAAGGTGCGCTCGAGATAATCGGGCATGGTGAGGCGCACCAGGCGGGCGTCGATATAACCGGGGTACTGGCCGCGCGCGGCGCCTTTGGCCACCGCGTGGTATGTCCTGATGCCCAGTTCGCGTCTCGCGGAGCCAAGCACGTCTCGATAGGCGATGTCTTCCTGGCCTTCTGTTCCATAGAGAACGACGATAGGCCGCACTTCCTGGCGATCGATGAGATATTGCAGCATCGAGCGGAACGGCGTGATGCCGATGCCGCCTGCCAGGAAGGCGATCTTGATGCTGGGATCGGACGGCAGCGTGAAATCGCCGGCCAGTTGCGAGGCGTGGATCGTGGCGCCGGGCTTCATGCCGCCAAGCGCCCGCTTGAAGGCGCTCGATTGCGGATAGAACTTCACGCCCAGCCGCACCGATTGCTCGGTGGGCGATGAGGCGAGGGTGAAGTAGCGCCGGTTGCCGCGATTGTCGGAACGGTCGAGGCCAAGCGTCCATTCGAGGTATTGACCCGCCTGGAACGCGAGCTTTCTCGGTGACTTGAAGATGAAGTCGTAGCTGTCGACGGCGGTTTGCTCGATGCGTTCCAAGGTCAGAACGAAGCGGCCCTTCGGACTCACGGCGTAAGCGAAGAGATTGCCCGCCAGAAGCGCAAGTTCGGGTGTGAAATAGAACGAACCGATATGGATGTTGGGCGCGAACAGGAAGCCGACGATGGCGGCAAAAGCGATGCGCGGCCAGCGTGTTGTCGGCGCCGTCAGCGGCTCGGTCAGCATCACGAACGCGAAGAATAGCAGCGGCGACGAACTCAACGTTTCCTTCACGGCGACGCCATATTGCGCCGGCTCGGTTGTCGCCAGGATGGTCGCTAGCGCCATGATCAGAAATGTCGCGACGAGATCGAGGCGACGCAGCTTTCTGACAACGAGAATGCCGCCGATCAGCACGAGCGGAAGCAGCCATGGATTGCCACCGACCCACCATGTAGCGGGCTGGTTCAGCAGCAGCGCCGACAGTGCTACGCCAATGGCCGCCGGATTGAAAAGGTGCTTTCTGCCGACCGCGAGAATGAACTTTGATGAGACCGCCCAGACAGAGGCGAAGGCGACAGCCCCGATGCCCTTGAGATCCGTCACGGTCACCGGGTCGAGGATGAGAGCGAGGATGAGCGCGGTGATGTAGAGCGATTCACTGTTGGCCGGAACCTCGAAGACCAGCGCGAACGCCTTGTTGGTGATCCAGCAGGCGACGAGGATCAGGATAGCGGTGAAAGCGAGCGCGAGCGGATCATGCGGTATGAGCTTGACGAAGGCAAAAGCCAAAGCCGCGCCGAGCAGAACCACCAGATAGTAGAGCACCAGCCTGTACATGGTCAGGTGATCGAGGAAACGATCGATAGCGTTGATCATGGTTCGCAAAGGTCTCCAAAACCGGTTGTCGGCGTGGCTCGGCCGGTGATGTCGACGACATACCCCTCCAGTCCGGGAGTCTGCTCGATGAACAGGATACCGTCCCGGCCCATGGCGAAGGCAGCGGTCGCGAAGCGATCGGCCTCGAGCACATCGGATCCGACGACTGTCAGGCTGACGATGTCGCAGATGGGATCGCCGGACCGATGGGGATTGTAGATATGTTGCCCGCGCGCATAGGTGCCGGACGTGGCGACGCCATGACCGCGCGGATAGATGACCTTGATGATCTCATCCGCCTTGAAAGGGTTGCGGATGCCGACGCTCCAGTCTTGCCCGGAAGCATTCTTGCCCAAGGACTGAACGTCGCCGCCCGCCTCGATGAAAAAGTCGCTGACACCGGCCTGCCGGACAATTTCGGCCGCGTTGCGGATGGCCCAGCCCTTGACGATTCCCGACGGATCGAGCGAGCCGTCGACCTTGTGGATGTCGAAATATCCGCCGGTCTCGCTCCTCGTCCGCTCGGCCAGCGCCAGCACTTCCATCATCTCGCCGCTCCAATCCTTGACCGGAACGTCGCCTCGGTTGATGGCGGAAATCTCGCTGTCGCTCCTGTATGTGCTGAAGCGCCGATCGATTTGCTCGAAATAGTCGAAGACGCGGCGGGCCAGCGTTCCGGGCGCGCCACCGATATCGACCGTGATCGGCATTCCCATCAGAATTCGGGTTTCGCGCATGGTGTCAGGAAGAAGCCTTCTTCAGGGCGCCGCCGAGCGACTGGATGAAGGCCTTGCTGGTCAGTGTGGCGCCCGAAATGATGTCCACATCGGCGCTTTGCGCGCTGATCGCCTCATCACGCAGCATCGGCAACGCCTGCCGGTTGATGTTGACCGAGGTGCGGCGATCATTGGGGTATCTCAGCACCTTGAGCGCCGTGACGCGGCCACCCTGAACAAGTGCCTGAATCTGAATGATGCCGTAATAGGCGTCGGCGGCAGGGCCGGTGTAGACCCCGTCGGTGTAGCCGTGCGCCGCGAGCTTCATGGCCGTGTGGAGGACGCGTGCCGAAGGATAATCCGGCCGCGGCTGCGGGATGGGAATATAGACGGCAGGGGTCACCGCGAATGACGGTGTCTGTAGCGGCGCGGCATCCGCTCTTGGGAGTTCCACCTTTGGCTTAGCCGGCGGAGGCGGTGGCTGAGTGATTTCCGGCTGGCTATCGGTAAAGGCGGGCCGTGGTGCCGCGACCGCAATCGTCGCGGAAGTATCCTTCCTGGCCTCGACCGTTATGCGTGGCGCCGGCTCTCGCGGCACATTCAGCGGGGAAGCCGCTGGCAGGGGTGCCGCCGTTGCCGGGGCCGGGCCGGCAGGAGGGGGCGGAGTGATCGGCGGCAACGTGGTCTGCTCCGCCGCATCGGCGGTTCCCTGTGTGTCGATCAGATCGTTGCCGGGAAGCTTGCCCGCCTGATCCCAGACATAGGCCCCGGACGAGGCGATCACGAAGAGAGACAGGGCGATCTGTTTCATGAGCATTGTTCCAAATTTCGAGCACGCTCCGGCCGAGCCGTTTCGTGCAGGCTAGGAGCAATATCTCACGAGCTAGCTGACAACTGGCTGTCAGCGCTGCGGCTTGCGAAAAGTGCCGGGTGGACGAACTGCGATCGCGATTGACTTTGATCAAGGCATTTGGTCGGATCGAGCGGCAATGAACGGTCGGGTTGCCTTCCTCGCTTGCCGATGTGGGCGCAAATCGTGGCCAAACCGAAAATTGTCCCTTTGCTCAGATGAGTCGTCTTCACACCGAAAATCACCTGGTTTCACGCGTCGGTTGGTTGCGGGCCGCGGTGCTCGGCGCAAACGACGGCATCGTCTCGACCGCCAGCCTGATCATTGGCGTTGCAAGCGCCAATGCCACCACGGCCAGCGTGCTGGTAGCCGGCGTCGCGGGCCTGGTGGCGGGCGCCATGTCGATGGCCGCCGGCGAATATGTATCCGTCAGTTCCCAGGCCGATACCGAGCACGCGGATCTCGCGCGTGAGCGAAAAGAGCTCGCGAGCCAACCCGAATTCGAGAGGCACGAGCTTGCTCAGATCTATATCGACCGGGGTGTGGAGCCTCAATTGGCGTTGCAGGTGGCTGACCAGTTGATGGCCAAGGACGCTCTTGGCGCGCACGCCCGCGACGAGCTTGGCATTTCCGAGATAACCGCGGCACGACCGATACTGGCCGCGCTGGCTTCGGCGGCGGCGTTTTCAATCGGCGCGATCATGCCGCTGGCGATGGTGCTGCTTTCATCGCCCTCCCGACTTGTTGCCGTCGTTTCGATTGCGTCGCTACTGTTCCTGGCGGTGCTCGGCGCAATCGGCGCGAGGGCCGGCGGCGCCAATGTATGGAAGGCCACCATTCGGGTGACCTTTTGGGGAGCGCTGGCAATGGCCCTGACTGCAGGTATTGGCGCGATATTCGGTACGGCCGGTTAGGCCGCTTCATCGAGCATGGTCTGCACCCAAAGCGCGTCGCGCTGAAACGGATTCAGGCGACGCGCTTTAGGTCTTTGTTTTGATGCATGTCGTTGTCCCAGAACCGCTGCACACTTCTGGGCGACATGCATTAGTCTTCAGGTTGCGTCTCACAGGCTGACGGGCTTGTCGTTGATCGAGATCAACGTCGCACGCCGCCTGACATGGCAATGATTTGCGGTCTGAGGAGTGTGCCGACATGAGCCTTCTCGAATATCTGATCGGGGCTGACGCCAGAACTGCCTTGATGGAGCGCATGATGCGGAAGATGGGCGTCGAGAGGCAGCTGAAAGTTGTGGCGGATCACGCAGCCGTCACCGGTCGTGCAGCTGACCGCTGCCGGTCTTGCGGCCACCAGGACGAGTGCGCCGCCTGGCTCGACGAAACCACGCATGCCGAGCATCCGCCGGCCTATTGCCGCAATAGCGACTTGATCGCTCGATTGCAGTCCATCCGTTGAGTGAACCTTGACGTTGGGCGCAACAGGCTGCCTGGCGGGCGGGCAGAAAGCAGGTTCGGAAGGCCACATGGCGGCTGACTGATGTCAAACAGCCTATTTCTTCTGGAAGCATTTCTGCTCTTTGTCGCTCCAGGGCCAACCAACGCGCTCCTGATGGCGGGTGCCGTCAAACGTGAGCAGGCGACCAAGCTCTTGGCGGCACAGGCCTGCGGTTATGGGATCGCGGCGGCTTTCTGGCTTTTGTCTCGTCCTTTGATGCCGACCGACGCCATCCAGATTCTGAAATTCGTCGCGGTTGGATGGCTTTCAGTCCTGGGGCTGCGCCTGATGGCCAGCAACCCTATCGAGGAATCGGGCGACGTATCGGGCCGCCGCCATGGCCTTTCGGTGCTGGCAACCACCGCGCTCAATCCCAAGGCTTTCATCTATTGCCTGGCGATGGTGCCGATGGATGGCGGCCCGGAAAAACTTGGCATCTTCTGGCTGGCGCTTGTCGGGATCACCGCGATTACAGGATCGCTATGGGTTCTGCTGGGCAAGCGGCTTCGCGGAGGCAGGCGGGTAGCCGACAAGGTCGCCGGCGCGGCGCTCCTTGGATTTGCTCTGCTGCTGCTTCGGCCGTTATTGATCGCGGCTGCGATCTAACGCTCGACTGGGACCCTCAAGCGCCCAGTCCCCGTCGTGGTGCTGGCCCAGGGTGCATGTCAGGACGACCATCGGCGAAGAATGCCTGCTCGTCAGGAGACAAGCACGACCGACAGCGGTCCGGCGTAGAAAAGCTTGTCCGTGACCTTCCTGACCCCGGCGACGTTCTCAGCGGCAACGACAGCGGCCTTTCGCTGGCGTTCGTCGAAAATGCCGCCATTCAGTTCGACCTCTCCCTTCTTGACGGTGACGCCGATAAGGTCGCCGCCGACGCTCCAGGACTGCCCCCGCAACTCGGCGATGATGTTCCTGCGTATGACCTCGTCATCGACGGTTGTCGCGCCTGATTTCGGCAAAGTGCGCAGAAGGGTGCGCATCAGATCGGAGCGGCTGACGATGCCGACAATGCTGCCCGCATCAAGGATAGGGACGTTCTTGATGTCGTGGTTCACCATGAGCTCGACGATCTCGGCGAGCGAGGCGGAGGGCGCCGCCGAAACGACGCCGGTCGTCATCACCTCGTCCACCCGGCGTCCATTCGAACGAACATACTCGTCGGCCACCTTGCCAGGACCGACAAGAAATTCGAGCCAGCGAGGCCGCGTCCGTCGGGTGCCAAGTTCCCCTCGACGCAGAAAGTCGCCTTCGCTGATGACGCCGGCCAGCGATCCATCGTCTCTCACGACCGGGAGGCAGCGGATATTCCTGGTCAGCATCAGATCGGTCGCTTCGGCGACTGAGGCGGAGGCGGCGATCGTGACCACCGGCGTCGTCATGATGTCCCGAGCCTGCATCGGAATCTCCCGCTTTCTTCAACCGCTTTTCGGACATCGGCAACAACGCTGCCTTGATCCACGTCAGTTTGATTGCCGGCCTTCGCTGTCTCGCTCGTCAGGCTCGATCAGTATCCGCTCCGCGGCTCCATCGAGATCCTCGTACTGGCCGCTGCGCAAAGCCCACAGGAAGCCGGACAAACCGAGCGCTCCCAGGAACAGGGCCACCGGAATGAGATAGACGAGCGTGGTCATGAGCGGGCCGCGTCGGCGACATCGGTGCGGCGTCGGGCCGGCGCAGCTTCAGGCGCTGCCTTCGACGTTGCCTGAAGCCGCATCGCATTTGCAATCACGATCAGCGATGAGGCGCTCATCGCGATCGCCGCGATCAGTGGCGTCACGTGTCCCAAAACGGCGATCGGAACGGCAAAGGCGTTGTACACGATCGCGATGGCGATGTTCTGGCGAATGAGCCGGCCGGCCTTGCGCGAGACATCCAGGGCGAGCGGCACCGCAAGCAGGCTCTCGCGCAGGAAGACGAAATCCGCGGCCTGGCGGCCAATGTCGGCCGCGGTTGCGGGAGCCATCGAAACCTGCGCCGCTCGCAGCGCCGGTGTGTCGTTGAGGCCGTCGCCCACCATCAACACCCTGTGGCCGGCGCGGGTCAGCGCTTCGATCCACTCGACCTTTCCGGAGGGTAGCAGAGCCGGCACGAAACTTTCGATCGCCAATGATCTGGCAACCTCGTCGCAGGCCTTGGCGGTGTCTCCGGACAACATGTCGACCGAAACCCCGGCATCGTTCAACCGCTGGATCGTTGCCCTGGCGTCCTGTCGAAGCGCGTCCTCGAATGCAAAGCAGGCGACGATGTTCCCATTCTTGGAAAGCACGGTGCCGCCATAGCCGCCGGGTTTGCCTTCGCCGCCGGTGCGAGCCTTCCAGCCCGCCCATCCGCGCCTTCCGAGCCGCCACGTGTTCCCCTCCGTTATGGCCTCGACGCCGAAGCCCGGATGCTCGCTGACGGATTCGATTTTGGACTGGCCGGAATACCCCGCATGGCTGGCGATGGCCCTCGAGAACGGGTGGTGGGAATGAGCCGCCATGTCTGCGGCAATCGCAAGCATGGTCGGATCGATGGAGGCTGCGTTCACCAGTTTCGGGCGCCCGAGCGTCAGCGTCCCGGTCTTGTCGAATACCGCCGCGTCGATGGCGGCGAGACGCTCCATCGCCGATCCGTCCTTGACCATGACGCCGGCCTCGAACAAGCGCCTGGCCGCCACGACCTGAACGATCGGCACCGCCAGGCCGAGCGCGCAGGGGCAGGTGATGATCAGCACTGCGATAGCGATGGTGAGAGCCCGGTGCCAATCGCCGGACACGACCATCCAGCCGAGGAATGTCGCAAAGGCCGCCAGATGGACGACGGGCGCGTAAAGCGCCGATACGCGATCGGCGATGCGGCGGTAGCGCGAGCGGCCACCTTCCGCGGCCTCCATCAGTCGGACCATCTCCGCCAGGAAGGAGTCCTTCGCCGCGGCGGTTGCCTGCATCGTCAGCGGACCTGTCAGGTTGAGCGTGCCAGCCTGGACACGGGCCCCGGCCCCGACCGCCTTTGGCGCGCTCTCGCCGGAGACGATCGAGCAATCCAGGTCGGAGTTTCCGCTGAGTATGTCGCCGTCGACCGGTATGCGTTCGCCGGCCGCGACGAGCAGGCGCAGCCCAGGCACAAGTTCGGCGACGGGCACATACTCGCGCGTGCCGTCATCCCTCAAGACAAGCGAACCCCGCGACGCGAGCCTGGAGAGGCCATTGACGGCCGTTCGCGCCCGCTCGCGCATGACATGGTCGAGCGTGCGGCCGATCAGCAGGAAGAAGAGCAGCGACACCGAGGCGTCGAAATAGGCGTGTTCGCCATGGTTGATGGTCTCGTAAAGGCTCATGGCGTAGGCGAGCGAAACACCCACCACGATCGGCACATCCATGTTCATGCGGCCATGGCGCAGCGCGTTTGCCGCGGAGCGGAAATAGATACCGCCGGCGAAGGTGAGAGCCGGGATGGCGATCAGCGCCGACAGCCAATGAAACAGATCGCGTGTCGCGCCTTCCGCGCCGGACCAGACCGATACCGAGAGCAGCATGATGTTGCCCGCCGCGAAGCCGGCCACGGCGACGGCGCGGATCAGCTCCGAGAGCGCGCTGTCCTTCTCGTGAATTTCCGGGTCGAACAGGTGCGCCTGATAACCGAGACGACCGAGCACCGCAAAGAACGGTGGGACGCGGTCTCCATGCCAGCGGATCGACACACGCTTGGTCGACAAGTTGACACGAGCGGACTCGACGTTCTCGATTTTACCGAGCGCAGCCTCGATCGCTTGAATGCAAGCCCCGCAATGAACTGTCGGCACCGACAGGTCGATCTGGTGAATGTCGCTGCCCAGAGAGCGGCTCGCCAGCTTGATCTCGTCGCTCGACGGTGCAGCAGACGCTGCCGCGGCGACCTCCAACGCCATTTCAGCCCCTGGCGCGCAGCAACTCATCGCAGGGCTCCGTTCGAGATCATGATGCGACGAACGTCACGAAACGGTGATGTCAGTCCGGCGTCCGCATCGATCTCCACGATCCAGACGCCATCCTTCGGCGTGTGCCGAACGGCAAACGCGCCCGTATCTCCTGGAGTGCCGCCGGACACCGCCGCAAGTGTCAGGGCCTCGTCCTCCGCCTCGTAGGCCGGGTGGCGGAACAGTATCCTGACGCCGTGCAGCGGCACCGGCTTGCCCTGGCTGTCGACAAGGCGGTAACGGACCTCACCGGAGGCGACGGTCAGCTTGCCTGTCCAGCCCAGCGCGGCCTGCGCCCTTCCTTTCCTTGCTTCTTCGTTGAATTGCTGGCTCGCAACATAGGTGTTCTCGACGACGAGGCCGGTCCAGCTCTTCTGGGCGAGCGTGGCCATGGTGACGTTGACCCCGATCACCACTGCAAAGAAGCTGACGATGACGATCAGCATGTGCTTGCCGGTGAAGCCGCCTGGCTTTTGCGTTTCGGCGCTCATCTGCTGTTCTCCGGGGCGTTGAAGGTAGCGGTGTACTCGGCGGTTTCGGAGTTCGCCTTGTCCTTGATGCGGAATTCGAAGCTTTGCGCCGGCTTCCTGATCTGGCTTGCCGGTTGACGGACGAACACTTTCAGCATCTTCAGTCGGTCGGGCTCGACCGGGACGGTGAAAGAGCGGCCTGGGGCCTGGTCGATACCGACGACGCTCATCTCGCCGCCGTCGAGGCCTTCCAGCATCACCTCGATCGTCCTCGGCTCGGGTATCATGTTGAGCAGCTTGACGGTGTAGCCGTTGCGGATCGCGCCGTCCGAAAGCGTCACGAACTGCGGATTCCTGTCGTGCAGGACGTTCAGCTCCAACCGCTCGCGCGTCAGTAGCGAATAGACGAGGACCAACCCGATCGCCGACCATGCACCGAGATAGATGTAGGTGCGCAACCGGAAGATCTTGCCCAGATGGAAATGTGCCAAGCCATCGACGAAGCTGCCGCTCGCCGTTCTTACGAGCGCCGGATCGACCGGGCTGGTGCCGCCGCCGGTCGCCAGCGCCATGTTGGCGTTGTAGTCCGCCAGGGTTGCGTAGGAGATCAGTCCGCGCTCGCGGCCGAGCTTGTCCATGACGCTGTCGCAGGCATCGATGCAGAGCGCGCAGGTGATGCATTCCAGCTGCTGGCCGTCGCGGATATCGATCCCCATGGGGCAGACGGCGACACAGGCGTTGCAGTCGACACAGTCGCCGACCGATTGCCCGGCGGCGGAGGCCTTCTTGGCATGTCGTGAACGCGGCTCGCCGCGCCAGTCATTGTAGGTCACCGTCAGCGAATTTTCGTCGAGCATGGCGGCCTGGATGCGCGGCCACGGGCACATGTAGGTGCAGACCTGCTCGCGCATCAGCCCGCCGAACACATAGGTGGTGCCGGTCAGCACGGCGATCGTGGCATAGGCGACGGGCGCGGCCGTGCCGGTGATCACTTCGCCAAGCAGCTTCGGCGCGTCTGCGAAGTAAAAGATCCAGGCGCCGCCGGTGGCCACCGCGATCACGAGCCAGATGGCGTGCTTGGATATGCGCAGGAAGAGCTTGCGCGCGCTCCAGGGAGCGGCATCCAGCTTGATGCGGGCATTGCGATCGCCTTCGATCGAGCGTTCCACGGCAAGGAACAGATCGACCCAGACGGTTTGCGGGCAGGTATAGCCGCACCAGGCCCGCCCGACCGTCGATGTGATCAGGAAAAGCCCGACGCCCGCCATCATGAGCAGGCCGGCGACGTAATAGAATTCCTGTGGCCATATCTCGACGAAGAAGAAGTAGAAGCGCCGGTTGGCCAGATCGATGAGGACGGCCTGGTCGGGAGCGAAGGGGCCGCGGTCCCAGCGCAGCCAGGGGGTCAGGTAATAGATGCCGAGCGTGATCGCCAGCACCAGCCATTTGAACTGGCGGAAACGGCCCGAGGCGCGCTTCGGGAAGATTTTCTTGCGCGCTGCGTAGAGCGGTTGTCGCGTCTTTGCGGAATTGACCGCTTCGGCCTCGAGCCGTTCCACCTGCGTCTGATCCAGCACGACGATCTCCAATCGCGGCGGAAGAATGCCGCCTCTGTCCGGCAGTCTTGCAATTGCTCAAGCAGCGTCGCGTTGATGCAGGTCAAATTGAGGGATCAAAACAAGTCGAGGCCCGGCGTGGCCGGGCCTCGTCGCTTGAGCGGCCGAGGGCCGAGAATAGGCCCCGCTCCTATTCTCCGCCGCCAAGCGAATGGACGTAGACAGCCAATTCCTTGACCGTTGTTTCGCCGAGCCGGCCGACCCAGGCGGGCATCACCCCGTTCTTCGGGGCTCGCACCTGCGAAGCGATGGCGGTTTCGCCGGACCCGTAGAGCCAAATTGCGTCGGTCAGGTTGGGAGCTCCAACGTCCCTGTTGCCCTTTGCGTTCTGGCCATGGCAGACAGCACAGTTTTCCGCGAAGACCTTGGCGCCGGGCTCGATCAGGCTCTTGTCCTTGACAGGGCCCGAAAGGCTGGCAACGAAAGCGCTGACCTGATTGATCTGCTCGGGCTTGAGCACATCGACGAAGGCAGGCATCTCCGACTGACGGGTGTCGGCGTCCGCGGCGAAGCGGATGCCGTGCGTGATCGTCTGCTGGATCTGCTCCGCCTTGCCTCCCCAGAGCCAGTCATCGTCGTTGAGGTTCGGAAAACCTTTCGAGCCTTGTGCACCGGATCCGTGGCATTGCACGCAGTTGACCTTGAATGCCGCGCCGCCGGCCGCGACGGCAAACTCGCGCAGGGTATCGTCGGCTGCGATTTCGGAGACGCTTTTGGATTGTATCGCCGCGACATATTTGGTCTTGGCGGCTTCCGCCGCAGCCATTTCGTTCTTGACTTCGCCGCGACTGGAGAAGCCCAGAACGCCCTTGGTGGCGGAACTCAGCATCGGCCATGCCGGATAGGCAATCGTGTAGGCGATCGCCCAGGCGATGGTGATGTAGAAGGTGATCACCCACCAGCGCGGCAGAGGGTTATTCAGCTCTTTGATCCCGTCCCACTCATGGCCGGTCGTCGTGATGCCCGAGATTTCGTCGATGTGCCCGTTGCTCATGATCAATCGTCCTTGAGTGGAATCTGCGCGGCCTTGTCGGCATGCGCCTTGCCGCCGGGACGAAACGCGAAAGCGATGCAGCCGACGAAGAACAGGGCCATGGCCAGCAGGCCCCAACTATCCGCAAATTCCCGCATCAGATTGTATACCATTGGTCGTTCTCCTCAGCGGTAGCCGGCGGCTTCGTCGTAGTTCTTGAAATCGACGAGGGTGCCGAGCATCTGCAGATAGGCGACCAGGGCATCCATCTCTGTCACCTGCTGCGGGTTGCCATCGAAGTCGCCGACCTTGGCCTTGGGGTAGCGAGCCTCCAGCCCAGTCGTGTCCGCGTTGGGGTCCGCCTGTGCCATCAGGTCGGCGTCGGCATGCGAGATCATGTCGTCGGTGTAGGGCACTCCGACGCGCCTGTTCGCTATCAGATGCGTCGAGAAATCCCTCACCTCGATCGGCGTGTCTTTCAGGAAGGCATAGCTGGGCATGATCGATTCCGGCACAACCGAGCGCGGGTCGGTAAGATGCTGGACGTGCCAAGCGTTCGAGTAGCGGTCGCCGACGCGCGCCAAATCGGGGCCGATACGCTTGGACCCCCATTGGAACGGATGATCGTACATCGACTCGGCCGCCAGGCTGTAATGGCCGTAGCGCTCGACCTCGTCGCGGAACGGCCTGATCATCTGGCTATGGCAGACGTAGCAGCCTTCACGCACATAGATGTTGCGGCCAGCGAGTTCGAGCGGCGTGTAGGGCCGCATGCCGTCTACTTTCTCGATCGTGTTGTCGAGATAGAAGAGCGGCGCGATCTCGACGATGCCGCCGACGGTGACGACCAGCAGCGACCCGACAAGAAGCAGCGTGGCGTTCCTCTCGATGAGCGCGTGTTTATCGATCAGACCCATGTCTGGCTCCTTATTGGGCGGGCTGGAGGGTGGGCGCGGAACCCGCCAAAGGCTGTTCTTCGCGCTGGTAGCCGAGAATCGTCATGGTGATGTTCCAGGCCATGATCAGCATGCCGGCGAGGTACATCGCGCCGCCGGTGGCGCGGATGATATAGTAGGGATGCATCGCGGCGACGGTCTCGGCGAAGGAGTAGACGAGGAACCCCTGTTCGTCGTACTCGCGCCACATGAGCCCCTGCATGATGCCAGAGACCCACATCACCGCGGCGTAGACCACGATGCCGAGCGTCGCCAGCCAGAAGTGCCAAGTGACAAGCCGCAGCGAATAAAGCCGCTCGCGGTTCCAGAGCTTCGGCACCATGTAGTAGATCGCGCCGAAGGTGATCATGCCGACCCAGCCGAGCGCGCCCGAATGGACATGGCCGATCGTCCAGTCGGTGTAGTGCGAGAGGGAGTTGACGGTCTTGATCGACATCATCGGGCCCTCGAAGGTCGACATGCCGTAGAAGGCGAGGGCCGCAACCATCATGCGGATGATCGGATCGGTGCGGACCTTGTCCCAGGCGCCCGACAGCGTCATCAGGCCGTTGATCATGCCGCCCCATGACGGCATCCACAGCATCACCGAAAACACCATGCCAAGTGTCTGCGCCCAGTCGGGCAGGGCGGTGTAGTGGAGGTGATGCGGCCCGGCCCAGATGTAGAGGAAGATCAGCGCCCAGAAGTGGATGATCGACAGGCGGTATGAGTAGACTGGCCGGTTCGCCTGCTTCGGGACGAAATAATACATCATGCCGAGGAAGCCGGCCGTCAGGAAGAAGCCAACGGCATTGTGCCCGTACCACCACTGCGTCAGCGCATCCTGAACACCCGAGAAGGCGGAGTAGCTCTTCGAGCCGAGGAATGAGGCCGGCATCGACAGGTTGTTGACGACATGCAGCATCGCGATGGTTATGATGAAGGACAGGTAGAACCAGTTCGCGACGTATATGTGCGACTCCTTGCGCTTCAGGATGGTGCCGAGGAAGACGATGAGATAGGCGACCCAGACGATGGTCAGCCAGATATCGAGATACCATTCGGGCTCGGCATATTCCCGGCTCTCGGTGATGCCGAGCAGGTATCCTGTCGCGGCCATGACGATGAACAGCTGATAGCCCCAGAAGACGAACCAGGCGAGATTGCCGCCGAACAGCCGCGCCCGGCAGGTGCGCTGGACGACGTAGAGCGAGGTGCAAATCAGCGCGTTGCCGCCAAAGGCGAAGACGACGCCGGAGGTGTGGACAGGTCGCAGCCGGCCGAAATTGAACCAAGGCTGGATGTCGAGAGCGGGATAGGCAAGCTGAAGGGCGATGACGACGCCGACCAGCATGCCGACGACGCCCCAGAACACTGTGGCGATGGCGCCATAGCGGATCGGATCATCCATGTAGGCAGAGGGATCTATCGGAGCCGCGGGCTTGAAATCCGAGTTGCGCAAGAGCAGCGCGGTGAAGCCAACCACGGCGAAGAACAAAATCCACATGTGCTGGCGAAATGGTTCGTCCACGCCGAAGCCCGCGGCCACGAGGGCCCCAAAAGCAAACAGGCTTAAAAGGACGATCTCCGTGCCATATTTCATCGCAAGTCCCCGATCTCGTCTCGAAAGTTTCGGCGGAAATGACCGCTCCTCCCGGCACCATTTCGGGATTTTCCATCCGCCAGCCTTGATTCAAGTCAAACGCGGGCCGCTTTTGTTTGGGAGCGTCCGTGCCGATCGCTGGAACGCTCCGGCCGCGACGCGAACAGGGCAAGGGGCGGCGGCGAAGCGGCCTGCAAGGCTGAGCCTCGGGTTTTGGTGAGGTCGACGCTGAACGACGGTCTTGGCGGGGGCGGTCGCTGTTCAGTCGCCGCACCGTTCCTTGAGCTGAGCCAGGCTTGCGAGGCTGATATGCCGCTTGTTCGCGATCTGGATCGCACCGTCCGACCTAAGCCGGGAGAATTCCCGGCTTACCGTCTCGATGGTCAGCCCAAGAAAATCCGCGATGTCCGCACGTGTCAGCGGCAGGTCGAAGCTCATCGAGCTTGCCGGATGGTGTGCGGGATCGATGTTTCCGGCGACCATGAGAAGGAAGCTTGCGACCTTCTCGGAGGCGGTCTTGCGTCCCAGCGCAGCCATCCAGTCGCGCGCGTCGTCGAGTTCGTTCAGCGCATGCCTCAGCAGCTGACGTGCGAGCTCAGGCGCCTCGTTGATCATTCGATCGATCGTCGTCCCTGGAAACGAGCACAGCTCCACATTCGTCAAGGCTTCGGCCTTGATCGGCCTTTTCGCCTCGAAAGGCCGGCCCAGAAAATCAGGCGCGAAATGAAATCCGACGATCTGCTGGCGACCGCCCGGCAGGTTCCTGGTGAGCTTGATCACACCGGACAACAGGTTCGAGTAGGTTCCATCGTCGGACAGCTCCATCCCTGCCGGGACCTCATGCCTCGACGAGGCTCCGGCCAGCTCGGCGAGCTGGCGGGCCTTGAGCACGCCGCATAATCCACCCCGCCGCGCTTCGCAGGCTCTGCAAATCGTGGGAATGTCGGCCTGCTGAGCATCCTGTGTGGCGGTCATCGCGACGCCCGTGATCAAATAGCGCCGGCACTTTGCGCCGGTCGCAGCTCGATCGCCTTGATCCAGATCAAGGTTTTGCCGGTATCGTTCGGGCAGTTTGCCCGGCATGAGCCCTCACGCCGCCGTCCATGCCACGCATCCAACCCCTGTTGCGAACGTTGCCGACAACGTGCCGCGTTACACGAGCTATCCGACGGCGCCGCACTTTCATCCGGGCGTTGACGCGGTAACGGTTCGCGGGTGGATGGATGCGCTTGAAGGCGATGATGAGGTATCGCTGTATCTGCATATCCCCTATTGCGACCGGCTGTGCTGGTTCTGCGCCTGCCATACCAAGCAGACGCGCCACTATGCGCCCGTCGCCGCCTTCCTGCGTTCGCTCCACAAGGAGATCGAAACGGTCGGCGGCCTTGTGAGCGGCAGGGGCAAGGTCCGGGCTGTCCATTTCGGCGGCGGCTCCCCAACGATGCTCAAGCCCGACGACATCCTCATGCTGGGAAAAGCGTTGCGGGATCGGTTCCACTTTCGCGATGACGCCAGTCTCAGCGTCGAGATCGACCCCAACGACATGGACGAAGGCCGGATCGATGCCTTCGCGGCGATCGGGATGACCAGGGCGAGCCTTGGCGTCCAGGACTTCGATCCCAAGGTGCAGAAGGCGATCAACCGCGAGCAGAGCTTTGCGCTCACCAAAAGCATTGTCGATGCGGTCCGCGCGCGGGGCGTTCAATCCGTCAACCTGGACCTTCTCTACGGCCTGCCGCATCAGACCTTGGAGAGCGTCGCGGCGACGGTCGCCCAGGCGCTGACGCTGGCGCCGGACAGGTTGGCCTTGTTCGGCTATGCGCATGTGCCCTGGTTCAAGAAACATCAGACGATGATCGACGAAGCCTGGCTGCCCGATTCCGCGGCACGCCTGGCACAGTCGCGGCTTGCCGCGCGATTTATCGTCGACGCCGGCTATGAGGCCCTGGGGCTTGATCACTTTGCAAAGCCGCAGGATTCGCTGGCGGTTGCCGCGCGGGCCGGCAGGATCCGCCGCAATTTCCAGGGCTATACCGAGGACCAGTGCGAGACATTGATCGGCCTTGGCCCGTCCTCGATCAGCCGGTATCGCCAGGGCTATGCGCAAAACATCGTTGCGACCGGTGAGTACGAGAAGGCCGTGGATTGCGGACAGCTGGCGACAGCGCGCGGCATTGAACTCAGCGTCGATGATCTGGCGCGGGGCTGGGTCATCGAGCGCCTGATGTGCAATTTCACCTTCTCGGCCGTGGACCTCGTCGAACGCTTTGGTGCCGTCGGGCAAGGCTTGCTCTGCGAAGCGAGCCGCCTGGCTATCAGCGGTCACGGCGAGCTTCTCCGGCTCGAGGGCGAAAACTTCACCGTACCGGAGGAAAGCCGCCCGCTTGTCCGGACCGTGGCGGCGAAGTTCGACAAATATCTCAGCAGCGGAACGGGCAGGCATTCGCTGGCGGTTTGAGCGAGTCCTTGTTTTATGCATGTCGTTTTCCCAAAACCGCTGTGCACTTTTGGGCGACATGCATTGGACCGCGGATCAGAAGTGCTCGCCGATCTTGAAGGGACCGACGCGGGTTCCGGCCGCGATCAGATAGGCGGTTGACCAGCCGATCAGCAGAAAGCCGTTGATGCCTTCCAGGGCCGCCAGGATGCGCCAGCCATGGGCGGGCACCACATCCCCATAGCCGACCGTCGAGAAGGTGATGGTCGAAAAATAGAGCGCCGTCTCGAAGTCGTTCAGGATCCCGATCAGCCGGTAGATTCCGGCCCATAGCCAGACTTCCGCCGTCATGATCGCGAAAAGCCCCATCACCACGCTGATCATGGCGATGACCCGGCTGCGCCGGCCATGCATGCGGAAGAGCGCGACAAGACGCGCCATCACGCGCGTGATCGCGATAAGGCCGAAAGTGTGGATCAGGACCGTCAGGCTGATGACGATCGTGCCGACGCAGAGATTAACGATCATCCAGGGAAACTAGGCCACGGTCGGTCCCAGTCCTTGCGTAAAATCAAGCCTGACATAAGCTACCAAGATCACGGCGCGTCGGCGGCATTTGAAAAGGCAGAACTACGCGCCACCCGCGGCAGCGGCGGGACCGGGGCGAAAGAACATGGCGAGCTTCAGGCTCGCCGCTATCCGCTCGGCACGCTCGACAAACACCGCCGCGGTTTCGGGCGCGAACAGCTCCGCCGCCGTTTCGCGAAAGAGAGCCAGCCAGATCTCGAAGTCGGCTTCGGTGACGTCCTTGAGCTTCAGGTGAGCAGGCGCCGGCCGGCCATTGTAGTCGCCGCTCTTCAGGATGACGGAGCACCAGAAGTCCGTCATCTTCTCCAGATGAGGCTCCCAATCGCCGACAATCTCGCCGGCGAAGATAGGTCCGAGCCGCTCATCCTTTCTCACCCTGGAATAGAATTTGCGAACCAGCGCTCCTATCGATGTCCGATCGACGCCAGGGCGAAGCAGAGGCTGTTCGGCGGCAGGGCGAACCCTGTCAAGCAAGACGGGCTTTGAAGTCATTCAGGTTCCTTGTTTCTCGAGTGTTCGGGTGAATGGCGACCCACCGATGCGCGCCGTCATGGACCGCGCGCCGCCGCCGTCGTGGTCGCGGATGACGTTCGACATGTGGGCCCGGTGGAAGCCCTCCACAACATGCACTTGCTCAAGAGAGATTCCTGCTGCGCGCATTGCGCCGCGGCCGCGTCAGCATGCCGCCGAACAGGACTGCATAGCCGATGAAGGCCGCGGCCCAGAACGCCGCCGACAGATGGAGGAGAATTGCCATGGCAGGCGCCATGCCGGCGGCCACGCGCAGGATGGCGGCAATGATGATCGCGGCGAAAATCGCGCATGTGCCGCCACTAGCCTTTAGTTCGCGGCCCGTATGGCCAAGCGTGGCGCGGGCCATGACGGCAAGCGTCATGCAGGCGACCGTTCCCACCGCGAACGCATGAATGCCGGCCACCGTGGGAATCCTGTCGGGGACGAGGACGCTCAAGCCCGCGAGCAGAAGCCCAACCGGCACAAAGACGAAGGCAACATGCAGGATCAGAACCAAAGGGTCGGGCAGCGTCCGGTAGCCTGCCCAGCGGGCAAGCCGCACGGCGTTGAAGATCGCCGCGGCGACCAGCAACATGCCGGTTGCGATGCTGTCGGGAAAGAATGTCCATGCGGCGAGCCCGACGGCGGACAGCGCGATCGTTCCGACATCGAACCTGCCGAACGATGCCGGGAGCCGGCCCGGCTTCTCGCGAACGAGCCAATTGCGGGTGAAGCTCGGAACGATCCGTCCGCCGATAATCATGACGAGGACGACAACCGCTCCAAGACCGAGGCGCCGGCTCATGTCGGAGATGCCCTGGTAATGCGCTTCAGCATGAAACATGACATTTGCCGCAAAAAGGGTCGCGACGGGCAGCAGCACCTTGAGGTTCCGCCAGTTTCGCCCGGCGACGATTTCCGTGGCGGCGGCAGCCACCACCGCGAGGAGAAACGAGCAGTCTATGACGGCGCTCAGGAGCCAGCCCGTTTCCGCCGAGAAGAACACGGCCGCCCGGCCCGCAATCCAGAGCAGCACCAGTGCCAGCAGGCGAAAATCCTGAACCGGAAGCCGCCCGGTCCAATTCGGAATTGCGGTCAGCAGGAAGCCCGTCACGACCGCCGGCAGATAGCCAAAGAGCAATTCGTGCACATGCCAGTCCACGGGCAGGAAGGTGCTGAAGGTCTCGAGCCTGCCGTAATAGAGAGGCAACCAAAAGAGTATGGCGGTGCCTGCCTGCAGCGAGCCGAGCAGAAAGAAGGGCCGGAACCCGTAGGAGAAAATTGCCGGATAGACGCTTGGCCGTGTCCGCGGAATTGCCATGGCATGCCTCATGGGAGACCAGGCGAGGTGCCTGTTTTCAGTCCATCTCTATCCCGGCCCCGAAGGGTGGAATTTGCGCTAGATCAAACACGCGGGTGAATGGCCGAGGGCCGCGACGGGAGGCTTCACTTGTCGACGGGCTGCCGTCCGTGACAAAGTCCGTCAGAGGGGCCCTGTCAGAGGGCCTTGAGCGCGTTGCACTGTTGAAACCGGGAGAAAAGCCAATTGGCAAGCCTTGATCGATCGCTGATTGCCGGGCTGTCCGTCTTCGAGGGGATCGCTGCCGCCGATCTCGATCGCATAGTCGGGCAGGCAAGATCGATCCGGGTCGCCAGGGATCAATCGGTGTTCGAGCAGGAGCAGGAGGCCCATTCGTTCTTCCTGCTGCTCGACGGCCATGTGCGCGTGGTGAAATCGACTCCCGACGGGCACGAGGTGACGGTGCGCTACATAAGCCCCGGCGAGTTGATGGGGATCGCCGGGGCGCTGGGCCGGACGACCTATCCGGCAAATGCCGTCGCCGCCGTCGATTGCGTGGTGCTTGCCTGGCCAAGTCATCTCTGGCCGACATTCGCGACGAGCTTTCCGAGCTTCAGCGCCAACACCTACAAGATGGTGGGAAGCAGGCTGCAGGATGCCCACATGCGCGTCATCGAGATGTCCACCGAGCAGGTCGAACAGCGCGTTGCGAATGCATTGCTCAAGCTGGTCAAACAATCGGGAAAGAAGGTCGAGGAAGGTATCCTGATCGATTTCCCGATTTCGCGCCAGGACATCGCGGAGATGACGGGCACGACGCTTCACACAGTAAGCCGTCTGCTTTCGGCCTGGGAAGACCAGGGGCTGGTGAAAAGCGGACGCCAGAGGGTTGTCGTGGTCGAGCCTCATCGGCTTGTTGTGGTCGCCGAGGGGCGTGGATCGAAACGCTAGTGCATTTCACCGTTTCACGGAAACGGCGAACCGCATTATCTCTTTGTTTCTACGCAATTCCGGACGGAAGGCTACGGCGAAGTCGCTGAGCCTAACCGTTCACACTTTTCCTGGAATTGCTCTAATCCGCATCGCCGCGTTTGATCGCTGCCTCGAGGTCGCGGCGAAGTTGGTCCTCGTCCAAATCATGCTCGCGCGCCGCTTCGGAAACTGTGTGAAAGGAAGCGATCGGACAGCCGGCGCACAGCATTTTGTGCTGGAGAACGACACGGATCGTCGCCGGGGCCGCGCGCATGATCCCGTCCATCGTCGCATCATCGTTCAACTGGCGCTTCATGCAGGCATCCTGCCCGAGCTTTCCATTGTCTTCGTTGCTCTGAAACAAAGATGACGTCGTCTTGCCTGGCTCGACAGGCTGCAGCTCGATCGCGTTTGGGTCTAAAGCGTGTCGCGATCTTTCAGATTCACTCTATGTGCTCTAGGTTTTTGATTTTACGCATGTCTTGATCCCGAAACCGGCCCTTGGCCGGCATTTTGCGATGGATCAAAGCTCGATCGTTTTTCGCCGGATAGATCGATGACGACCGATCTTGACACCGAGCCGTCGTGAACCGGTGGCAGCATTCGTGCGTTCTGCTTTAGCCGGCGTCGGGCTTGGAACCAGCGAAGGAATGAGAAATGACCGAGCGCCCCAGCACCAATCGGTTGTCCGCCCAGGAATTGCACGACATAGATGCCTACTGGCGTGCCGCAAACTACCTAACCATCGGGCAGATTTACCTGCTGGACAATCCGCTGCTCAGCGCGCCGCTTCGGTTGGAGCATGTCAAGCCAAGGCTGCTCGGCCATTGGGGAACCTCGCCGGGTCTCAGCTTTATCTATGCGCATCTCAATCGCGCTATCAGACAGCGCGATGCCAATGTCATCTATGTCTGCGGTCCCGGTCATGGCGGACCCGCCATGGTGGCGAATACCTACCTCGAGGGCACTTACAGCGAGGTCAATCCGGATATCGCTTTGGATGAAGCCGGAATGAAGAAGCTCTTCCGGCAGTTCTCGTTTCCGGGCGGCATCCCAAGTCATGCGGCGCCCGATGTGCCCGGCTCGATTCATGAGGGCGGCGAGCTCGGCTACGCGCTTTCGCACGCCTATGGCGCGGCCTTCGACAACCCGGACCTTATCGTCGCCTGCGTCGTCGGCGACGGAGAGGCGGAAACCGGGCCGCTCGCCACCTCCTGGCATTCCAACAAGTTCCTCAACCCGGCGCTTGACGGCGCGGTGCTGCCTATCCTCCACCTCAACGGCTACAAGATCGCCAATCCCACCATTCTTGCCCGCATTCCCGAGGAAGAGCTGCGTGCGCTGTTCATAGGCTATGGCTACGAGCCGTTGTTCGTCGAGGGCGACGATCCCGCCTTGATGCATGAGCGGATGGCGATCGTGCTCGACGATGCGCTCGACCGCATCAAGGCGATCCAGGATGCGGCCCGCAGTGGCCCAAAGACGGCGCAGTCGCGGCCGAAATGGCCGATGATCGTGCTGCGGAGCCCGAAGGGCTGGACCGGTCCCAAGGAGGTCGATGGACTGAAGACCGAGGGTTTCTGGCGCGCCCACCAGGTCCCGCTCTCCGGCCTCGCCGAGAATCCAGCGCATCTGAGGATGCTCGAGGAATGGATGAGAAGCTACCGGCCGGAAGAGCTTTTCGATGCCGCCGGCGCTCCCGTGGCAACGATCCGCGCCACCGCTCCGCAAGGTGAAAGGCGCATGGGCGCCAACCCGCATGCCAATGGCGGCCTGCTGCGCCGGTCTCTGGAACTGCCCGCCTTGCAAGCGCATGCGCTTCCAGTCGAGCGTCCCGGAAGCATCAAGGCAGAATCGACCCGTGTGATGGGCAGTTTCCTGCGTGACGTCATGGCATTGAATCAAGGCACCAGAAACTTCCGCATCGTCGGGCCCGACGAGACGGCTTCGAACCGGTTGCAGGATGTCTTCGACGTGACCGAGCGCGCCTGGATGGAGCAAATCCTGCCTGAGGATGTCCATCTCGGCCGCGAAGGCAGGGTACTGGAGATTCTATCCGAGCACACCTGTCAGGGCTGGCTGGAAGGCTATCTGCTCACCGGGCGCCATGGCTTTTTCTCCTGCTACGAGGCCTTCACGCACATCGTCGATTCCATGTTCAACCAGCATGCGAAATGGCTGGACGCCTGCCGCGATCTGCCTTGGCGAAGCCCGATCGCTTCCTTGAACTACCTATTGTCCAGCCATGTCTGGCAGCAGGAACACAACGGCTTCAGCCACCAGGATCCGGGCTTCATCGACGTTGCCTTGAACAAGAAGGCCGACGTCGTGCGCGTCTATCTGCCGGCGGATGCCAACAGCCTGCTTTGCGTGACCGACCACGTGCTGCGGACATGGAACCGCATCAATGTCATCGTCGCGGGCAAAGCCAATTCCTGGCAGTGGCTGTCGATCGACGAGGCGAAAGTCCACTGCGGGGCCGGTATCGGCATATGGGAGTGGGCATCGACCGACCGCGGCGACGAGCCGGATGTGGTGATGGCCTGCGCCGGCGACGTGCCGACGCTCGAGACGCTGGCCGCCGTCCAGATCCTGAAACACCACATTCCCGAGCTCAAGATTCGCTTGGTGAACGTCGTCGACCTGATGACCCTGCAGCCGAAAGAACACCATCCGCACGGTTTATCGGATCGCGAGTTCGATGCGTTGTTCACGACGGACAAGCCCGTGATCTTCGCCTATCACGGCTACCCATGGACCATCCATCGCCTGACCTATCGGCGGACCAACCACGACAACATCCATGTGCGCGGCTACAATGAGGAAGGGACGACGACGACACCCTTCGACATGACCGTGCTCAACGGGCTCGACCGCTACCATCTGGTGCTTGGCGTGCTCGACCGTATTCCCGAACCGGCCGGTGCTCACATCGAGCTGAAACAAGCCATGGAAGGCAAGCTGATCGAGCACCGGGCCTATATCCGCGAGCACGGGCAGGACATGCCCGAGATCCTCGGCTGGAAGTGGGAGCAATAGCCGATGACGAAGCGCCAGGCCGAGAGCTTCCGACCCACAAAAATGGCCGGGGCAGGTCGACCATGACGGATGCAATTCTTGTCCTCAATGGCGGCTCATCGAGCCTGAAGTTCGCCGCCTTTCAAGGGCGCGACGACCTTCATCTGCTGGTGCGTGGCAGCGTCTCGTCGATCGGCGAGCGGCCCCGGCTTCACGTCGCGCCCACGGCAACGACGCCGCCGTTCGACAGGAACCTTGGCGGGCAACCGATCTCCATCGACAAGGCGTTCGAAGCCGTCGCGTCCTATCTGGCGGACCGTGGTCTGTTGCGCCGGGTGCGCAGCGTCGGGCACCGGATCGTGCATGGCGGTCGGGAGTTTGCCCGCGCAACGCTGCTCGATCAGCGCACGCTCGATGCCTTGCGCGGGCTCGCGCCGCTCGCCCCGATCCACCAGGCGATCAACCTGGAACTCGTCGACCTGGCCCGCCGTCTTCTGCCCGGCGCCATCCAGGTCGGCTGTTTCGATACAGCCTTTCACGCGACGCAGCCTGATCTCGCAAGACTCTATGGCCTGCCGCATGAGATGTCGGAGCAAGGCATCGTGTCCTACGGTTTCCACGGGCTCTCCTACAGCCATATCGCCAGCGAGCTCCGCAACCGTTACGGCGCCGCCGCCGGTGGTAAAACGATCGTTGCCCACCTTGGCAGCGGGGCGAGCCTTTGCGCGATGAAGGCCGGCGCAAGTCATGCCACCACCATGGGTTTCTCGACGCTTGACGGCCTTGTCATGAGCACGCGTTGCGGGGCGATCGATCCCGGCGTCCTCCTGCATCTTCTGCAAGAGCGTAAGCTGTCGTGCGATGAACTGGCCGACTTGCTCTACGAACGATCCGGTCTGCTCGGGTTATCCGGCATCTCCGGGGACATGCAGACACTGCTTGCATCGAAAGATCCGGCGGCCAAGCGCGCCGTTGATCTCTTCGTCTATCGTGTCGGGCGTGAGATAGGATCGCTTGCCGCGGCGATAGGCGGGCTTGATACGCTCGTGTTCACCGCGGGCATTGGCGAGCATGCGCCTGTGATCCGACAGAGGATCTGCGAAACCGTGGGATGGCTTGGCGTTGCGCTCGACAAAGAGCTGAACGCGAGCAGCGAAGAATTGGTCAGCACCGGGGATTCCTCCGTCGACGTGCTTGTCATTGCGGCCGACGAAGAGCGGGCGGTGGCTGCGGAACTGCTCAATTTCGAAGCGGGTTGATCACGACAGCTGCCAGTTGGCGGAACGCCCTCCTGCGTGCCAAAATTGCCAGCTGAGGCGGGTGGTCGATCCCTTAGGGGTGTAGCCGTTCGCCGGCCCGCTACCCGGTCACCAGGATCTGGTGGCGGGCTCCCAGAAGGTGGAAAAGCAAGGCGGTGTCTAGTGTGTTTCACCGTTTCACGGAACGGCGAAACACGCTATCTCTTTGTTTTTATGCAACTCCGGACGGAAGGCTACGGCGAAGTCGCCGAGCCTAACCGCTCACACTTCTCCTGGAATTGCTCTAACTCGCCAATCTGGCGCCGAGCTTCCGCTGGACCAGGACAAGCGTCGGATCGTCAGGATCTGCCGCGACGGTGAAGCCCATCTCGCGCTCAAGCTCGATCGCCGCGCGGTTCTCGCGGCTCTCGATCGACTCGATCGTCTCGATGTCATGAGCGTCGGCGTAACGCGCGATATAGCCGAGAAACTCCCAGCCGACGCCGAGATGCTTGCGATCCTCTCGGATGCAAATGGCGACTTCGCCGCGACGGTCGGCCGGATCGGCTGCGAGGGTCGCCACCGCGATCAGCATTCCGTCGGTCGAGAAGGCGAGAAAATTATGGACATGCGGATCGTCCGAACGGGTCATCGCCACTAGGCGCTCATGCGAAACCTCCCTCACGGCTCCGAGGAAGCGGAAGCGCAAATCCTCAGCGGTCACATGGGTGAAGAACTCGGCCACGAGCGGCTCATCGTCAGGGCGTGCGCGACGTACTTCGAAGCGAAATCCGGTATGGGTGGTGAGGGTGCTTTTCATTGTCGTCCTTTTCACGAGATTGGCGCGGCGATCTTGCGAACTCAGCCCTTATTCCCCCATCGCCAGCAATGTGTCGCGTTTGAGAATTTCGATGCTGCGCAGGTTGAGCAGGCGGATCACGCCTTTCTCCTTCAGGCGGGTGAAGACCCGCGAGACGGTTTCGATGGTCAGGCCGAGATAGTCGCCGATGTCGTTGCGCGACATAGGCAGTTCCACCTGACGCAGCCCGCCCTGACGCTCCGACATTTCGACGAGGAATGCCGCGACGCGCTCAATGGCGTTCTGGCGGCCAAGCACCAGCAGATGTTCCTGCGCCCGGGTCAGGCCTTTGAGCGCGAGAGGCAGCAGCTGGCGCGACATGTCCGTGCCTGAGGGCGTGCGAAAAACGCGCACACCGGTTGCATTGATGGCTTCGGCGAAGAAGTGGTGCGTGGCATCGGCCTCGAAACCGAAGGTCTCTCCCGCCATGTGAAACGCGCTTATCTGTCTGCGGCCGTCGGCGAGCAGGCGGTAGATGCGGACCGCGCCGAACTCGACCTGGTAGAGCGCACCCGCTTTTTCGCCCTGGGCGTAGATTTCGGCCCCTGACGAGAAGAAGGTGACCGGCGTTGTCGGCCCTTCAGAGACAGGCGCAGGGCTCTGGACATAGGACGGCAGTTCGATCTTGGCGGAGGCTTGAGCGTACATGGCTGTGATCCTGGGCTGGGGTCCTGGTGAATTGTGACAACAGCAATCGCGCAAATCCCCCAATGCCGAAATTCGGTTATGTCCCTACGGGAAACTACGTAGGGCTGTCCTGAAACCGCCAGATCGAGCAGGCCACGCGGGGCGAGGCTTTCGTTCTATGCAATTGACCACGATCAAGGCCCGGATGAACCGGCCCGGCGATCATTCGGTCGAACCAATCATTCAACCCAGGGTGCCTGAACATGACTTCCGATATGATCGAAATCTGGGCTGGGATACTCGGCCTTGCCTATCTTGTCGCAGCGGGCGTTTGTTTCGAAATGCTTTCCGCCGGGAAGCGCAACGACGCTTCGGCGGGCTACGGTTTCGGCCGTCACGCACGGCCGCACCCGGTGAGGGTCAGGCGCTCCCGATAGGAACCGGTGCCGGATCGGCGCGTTTCCATTCTCGTTGCCGAGCGGAAGCCGTCTGTTCCTGTCGATGTTCCGAGAAGCCGGGGAAACGTGATGAAGGCAATGGTGCTGGAAAAGCCCGGTACGCCTTTGATCCTCGTCGAACGTCCCGACCCAATACCGGGGCCGGGCGAGATCAGGCTCAAGGTGGAGGCGTGCGCAGTCTGCCGCACCGATCTGCATGTCGTGGACGGCGACCTGCCGCAGCCGAAGCTGCCGCTCGTGCCGGGCCATGAGATCGTCGGCATCGTCGATCTGGTCGGCGAGGGCGTGTCGCGATCCCGGCTTGGGCAGAGGGTGGGAGTCCCTTGGCTCGGACACACATGCGGCCACTGTCCCTATTGCACCTCCGGCGCTGAAAACCTCTGCGACCAGCCGCTCTTCACCGGCTACACGCGCGACGGCGGCTTCGCGAGCTATGTCGTCGCCGACGAGCATTTCGCTTTCGAGCTCGATGCTGCCGCCGATCCGGTGTCGCTGGCGCCGCTCCTGTGCGCAGGACTGATCGGCTGGCGCTGCCTCAAGAAGGCAGGCGACGGCCGCCGGCTGGGCATCTACGGCTTCGGCGCCGCCGCGCATATCATCACGCAGGTCGCGATCTGGCAGGGGCGTGAGATCTTCGCCTTCACGCGGTCCGGTGACTTTCAGGCGCAGAAATTCGCGCGCTCGTTGGGCGTCGCCTGGGCAGGGTCGTCCGATGAACTGCCTCGCGTCGAGCTTGACGCCGCGATCATTTTCGCGCCGGTCGGCGAACTGGTGCCAGCGGCGTTGCGGGCTGTGCGCAAAGGCGGTCGCGTGGTTTGCGGTGGTATCCACATGAGCGACATCCCGTCGATGCCCTACAAGCTTCTCTGGGAAGAAAGAGAATTGGTGTCGGTCGCGAACCTGACCCGCCGTGACGCGGAGGAATTCTTCCCGATAGCGCAGCGTGCTCAGGTGCGCACGCATACGAAGGCTTATCCGCTCCAGCAGGCCAATCAGGCGCTGGACGATTTACGGATGGGGAGATTGAGCGGAGCCGCTGTTCTGGTGCCGTGACCTAAAGCGCGTCGCGATCTTTCAGATTCGCTCCATGCGCTTCAGGTTTTTGATGTTACGCATGTCTTTATCCCGAAACCGGTTCCCACTTTCGGGAGACATGCTTTAAGAATTACACTGAACGGGAATGCCGCCCAATCAGGAATCGAGCAGGCTGGCGATCGTCAGGGAATATCGGCCTGCTCGGCCTTGCGTTTCCGCCCCGTGATCATGGCCCGGACCAGGTTTTCGCGATGCCGAAAGCTTGCCAACGCCACGCCGCAAATGTGGAGCAGCACGAGCAGCAGCAGACCGTGGGCAGCCAGGCCGTGCGCCGTTTCGACCCATGCTACGCCGAAATAGGCATCCGTGGTCATGAGCCAGCCGGTCAGCGCGGTCGCGCTCATTATCGCAATCAGCGCCACCACCATGGCGCCGCCTGCAGGGTTATGCCCGATATAGCGTGCTTCGCGACCGCCCAGCATCGCGGAGAGATAGCCCAGCACTGTCGCCGGACCGCGCACGAATTGCGAGAAGCGCGCATAAGGCGGCCCCAGGACGCCCCATGCGAGCCGCAACGCGATCAGCGCGCCGGCGGCGTAACCAGCCAGGTGGTGGATGTCTTCCAAGGAATGGCGTGTCAACCACGCCGTGGCGAAGCTGAGCACCAGCGCCCAATGGAAACTTCGCACGACGCGGTCCCAGACACGCACCTCCCGTGCCTCTGGCTGCTCACCCGCTGCCACCGAGATGTTCCGGTCAGTTTTCGCCGGCTTCGGCATTGTCGAGCTTTTCAAGGGTCTCGGCGTTATAGGCCAGGTTGACTTTCTTACCCGACTTGTCGACCGCGTAGACTTCGTAGCACCCCTTCTCGACTTTGATCTGCCGTACTGTCAGCCCCTCACCAGTCAACTGCGCCTGGAGAGCTGCTTTGGATTTGAACTGCGATTTCGGCGCGGTGCTGCAAGTGCCGCTTGCGGCAAGCGCCGGTCCTGCGAGCATTCCGGCAAGCGCTGCGAGAACGAGTGTACGATACATGATGGCTCCATGGCTGTTGGGCGCGGATGTCACGCCTGTAGGTGGGATTTTCGATCAGACGATGATTTCACCGTCATTCGGGCGGCATACCCGATTCAACCTGACAGTCGGCTGACAGCTCGCAGCAGCTGATTTCACCACGATCAGTTTGATTTGGCGCAAGGACGGCGGATGGCCGCGCGAGCAGGGTGAGGATGGGCGCGAGCACTCATGCCGCCGTCCACAAGGAGGATCATCATGACGAGCATACCCAAACTCGGACTTGTCGCCGCGATGTTCATGACCTGCAGTTCCAGCCTCGTCCAGGCTGCCGCGCTTGTCCAAGTATCACTGTGGGACAAGGGCGCGAGTATGGAAATGCCGACCGGGCTGATCTATGCGGCTCCAGGACTGGACGCCACAAAGGCCACCATGGGCATCAAGGTTTCACCCGGTGCGGTGAAGGCCGGGAAGGTCACCTTCAAGGTGAAGAACGATTCCAAGGATACTATCCACGAAATGATCGTGATGTTCCTTGCCGATCCGAAGAAGCCCCTTCCTTACATTGATGCCGAGAACCGGGTCGACGAAGACAAGGCCGGCGACAAGGGCGAGGTTTCGGAGCTGGATCCCGGCAAATCGGGTTCGTTGACCGTTGATCTGAAGGCGGGGAAATACCTGCTTATCTGCAACGTGCCCGGCCACTATGGCGCGGGCATGTGGGCCGAATTCACAGTCAATCCTTAAGCCAACCGGCGCTCGACCGAAGATCTGCGACTGCTGTCGCTTCGACGCTTGCCGAGATCGCCCGAAATTCAGGTGCCTTACCACGAGTGGCGGCTCCGACATTTGTTTGCCGAGCCACCACTCCCGAATGCTCTCCGCGACTTTTCCGGGTCGGCGTCTCAATGCCCTCGCTGACCGAGGGCGCGCATCTGCTCGATCCACTTCGCGCGCTTTGCGTCGCTGGCGTCCGCGACCATGCCGAACAAGGTTTCCCGCACCGGCCTGATGCCGACAAAATTGAGGATGCCGCGCCGCATGCCGGCAATCCCGTGGCTGAGGAACCACACCCGGTAGACGACCGCTGGCATTCCCATCGTCACCACCAGGCGGGCGGAGCGCCCGCGCAGCAAGGATTTGGTGAAACCCTCGCCCTTGGCCGGGTAGGCGAACGCCGTGCCTGGCCGCATCACCTGCTCGAGGAAAGCTTTGAGCATCGCCGGCACGGTGCCCAGCCAAAGCGGGAAGACAAAGACGAAATGCTCCGCCCAGACGACGGCCTCGGCCGCTTCCCTGAGATTGTCGGGGATCGGCCCGTGCTCGAATTCCTGCATCGTCCGAAGGAGCGGAATGTCCAGCAGGGCCAGGTCGATCTTGCGCACGTCATGGCCGGCCATCTCCGCGGCCTCGGCATATGCCGAAGCCAAGGCGCGGCAAAGCCGGTCGGGGGATGGATCAGGATGGCCGATGAGGACAAGTATGCGCCGCGGCATGGTCCCTCCGACGGCTTCGACAGAGGTGCTATGGCTGCTCGACCCGAGCCACCTGATAGGTGTGCATGGCCCCGTTGCGCTTTATGGAGACATATTCGCCGGTGACGAAGCGCTCCTCGCCGAGGTGAAAGCCGATCTCATCGTCACGGTCGCCTTCGGCATAGTCGAAAAACCATTGTCCGCCCGGCTTGCGGCGCAAGCGGCCGACAAGATCGTCCTCGCCGGCACGGAAACGGCGGACACGGCAGACCGTCGGGTGCGATTTCCATTCCTGTGGATCCAGGCGTCCTTCGTCCGTGAGTGGCGCCAGCACATCATAACCTTCCTCGCGGTCACCCTCCGGATGGCCTTTCTCGCGCGCCAGAAGCAGGCGGATGTTCCTGAATTTCGGGGTGAGGTCGTGCAAGCCGGTCATGGCAAACTCCTTTGAGGCCATTCCTAGCGCGGCGGCCGGAGGTGGCCTTGATCCGAGTCAAACGAGCCGTGCTTCGACGACAGCTCAGCTGGTGCCCGTCGGTACGTGGCCGCGAACCCAGCTGACGATCTGGCTCGTGCCCATCGCCCCCGATATGCGCGCGATCTCCAGCCGGCGATGAAACAGGATCATGGTGGGGATGCCGCGAATGTCCAGCCTCGCCGCGATGGCCTGCTCCTTGTCGGAATTCAGCTTGACCAGCCGGATGTGAGGCTCCAGCGCCTTGGCCGCGGCCTCGTAGGCTGGCGCCATCGCCTTGCAGGGGCCGCACCATGGCGCCCAGACGTCGACGAGGACAGGCAGACTGCCGCGACCGATTTGACGATCGAAGTTCGCCGCGTCGATGTCCTGCGGAAGCCCTGAAAACAGCAGCGCGCCGCACTTTCCGCATTTTGCGTCGGTGCCGTTGCGGCCGAGCGGCAGGCGGTTGACCACGCCGCATTTGGTGCAAACCACCAGATTCTCCTGCGTCATGACCTTTCAGTTCTCCTGATTCCGATTGTGTTGCATACGCCCCTCTCCAAGCGCCCGCAGCGCATTGAGGATGACGGCGACATCTATTCCCTCCTGAAGCAATGCTCCCGCCACCGGCGTTATGTGCCCCATGGCGGCCGCGATCATCGCGGCGCCCGAGAGCGCCAGCCCGACGATGATGCTCTGCAGGGCGATCCCGCGCGTGCGCCTGGCGATCCGCAATGCTTCCGCTACCGGCTGCAGGCTATCGGTCAGCACGACGACATCGGCGGCTTCCGATGAAGCCGTGCCGCCTCGAGCTCCCAGCGCGATGCCAACGGTCGCCGCGGCGAGAGCAGGAGCGTCGTTGATGCCGTCGCCGACCATCATCGTCGGCGCCGCTGCCTTTTCGGCCTCGACCGTTCCGACCTTGTCGGCCGGCGCGGCATCGGCAAAGACGGCGTCAAGCTTGAGCGAAGCGGAGACTTTTTCGGCGGTCGTGCCATCGTCGCCGGTCAGCATGACTATCCGGGTGATGCCTGCCGAACGCAGAGCGCGAACTGTATCGACAGCATCCTCGCGTATGGCGTCTCCGAATGTGAAAACGGCGGCAAGATGGCCATCGAAAGCCAGAAACACCCTGAGCACGTGCGCGTCGTGGTACCGGCTCTCTCCACTTTCCGCCCATTTGGGCAGTGGTCCGTTCCCAACAATGAGCGGCCTCGACCCGGCCGCGACGGAGATCCGGTCTATCCGACCCTTAAGGCCTTCTCCACGATACTCGCGAACATCACAGGGTTGGGAAAGCATCAGCTTTCTATGGCGGGCGATGCGGACGATCGAATCCGCAAGAACATGATGCGAAGCCTGTTCGAGCGAGGCGAGAAGCCGCAGCGGCTCATCGGCTTGCTGACCCGGAGCGACATCGATCTCGATCAGTTCGGCGCCGCCGAGCGTCAAGGTCCCGGTCTTGTCGAAGATTGCGGTGCGTATCTGGGCCAGCGCCTCCAGCGCGGCACTGCCCTTCATGAGGATGCCGGCGCGGGCAGCGCGCGACACGCCCCCGATGAATGCAACGGGCGTCGCGAGGATCAGCGGACAGGGCGTGGCAACCACCAGAACCGAGAGGCCGCGGATGGGGTCACCCGAAAGCCGCCAGGCCATGCCGGCGAGAAGCAGCGTGACCGGAAGCAGGAGCAGCGCAAAGCGATCGGCGATGCGTATGAACGGCGCCTTGGCGGTCTGTGCGGCAGCGACCATGCGCACGATCGCGGCATAGGTGCTTTTGTCGGCGACAGCCGAAGCTCGCATGACAAAGGCCTCGCCGACGTTGACGGTGCCGCTGCGCAATACGTCACTGGCGCTGCGCCGCTCCGGCAGGGGCTCGCCGGTGACGGTCGATTCATCCAACACGGCCGAGGCGTCGATCAGGACGCCATCCACCGGCAGCAATTCACCGGCGCGCACCAGAAGCTCGTCGCCCACCGCCACTTGCTCGATCGGAACCGTCTCGGTGCCCTGTGCGGATTTACGGTGCGCCACGCGCGGCGCCCTGTCGGTCAGCGCTTTGAGATTGCGTTCGGCCCTGCCGCGCGCAAAGTCTTCAAGTGCCGTGCCGCCGGCATACATGATGGCGACAACCACCGCCGCCAAAGCCTGCCCAAGCAACAGCGCCGCCGACATCGAAACCAGCGCGACAGCATCGACGCCGATCCGCCCGATCCAGAAATCCCGCAAGATGGAGACGGCGAGTGTGACAACGACGGGCAAGGTTGCCGCCGTCCAGATTGCATTGGGCGAGACGAAATCGATACCGCTTCGCCGGGCGCCCAGCCCAAGCGCCAGACCGAGAAGGGCGATGATCAGCTGCGCACGGCGCAGCACGGACTCGTTCATCGCGGCCGTCAAAGCTCGTCGATCATTTCCCGCAGCAACAGCCGGACATCCTTTGCCGTCGCGGCGAGTTGCGGGTTGTCGATCGCTCCCATCGCGGCCATCGGATCGATAGCCGCTACCTCGACCTGTCCTGGGGCCGTCTCGGTCACAATCACGTTGCAAGGCAGCATGGCGCCGATCTTGTCCTCGGCCTGCAGCGCCCGCCATGCGAAATGCGGATTGCAGGCGCCGAGGATCATGTATGGCTTGAAGTCGACGCCCAGCTTGACCTTCATGGTGTGCTGGACATCGATCCTGGTCAGGATGCCGAAACCCTTGCCGGCAAGCTTTTTGGTGACCTGTTCGATCGCCGCGTCGAACGGCATGTCGAGGCTTTTGCTGAAATAATAACTCATCGAACTCTCCTTCGGCGACCGGCCCACGCCAGAACGACGGGTTGTGAGCGGCGTCCTGTCAGCTAACCGCGACAGAACGACCGCGGCTTTGATCCAGCGCAATCAATGCTCGACGCCGTCGGCGAATGTGATGGCAAGACGGGTCTCGCGGGCACGCAGCGGGCGCCGTCGCCTTGGCGTTTGCGCGTGCGCAAAGACGGTGGCGCGCCTTGGCTTCATATTTGAAGCCAAAAGCATGTCCTCCGAACGTGGGAACCGGTTTCGGGACAAGGATATGTAGTATCGAGAACCTAAGCGCAGGGGACGAATCTGAAGGATCGGGACGCGCTTCAGGCTGGGCACGAGGGTGCAGCATGGAAATCGTCGCAAACCAAAAGCATGGCATCCACGAGGACGTGATCGCATTGTCGCTTGGCACGCTCATGGTCGCCCTGGGGGTGACGATCTATTCGAAGGCGACGCTTCTGGTTGGCGGCATGGCGGGCATGGCGCTGATCGTCCAATACACGTCCGGCATGAATTTCTGGATCGGCTTCTCGCTGATCAACCTGCCTTTCTACCTGCTCGGGGTGAGGCAGCTTGGCTGGGTATTTGTGCTGCGCACGTTTCTTGCCGTCAGCCTGGTCTCCCTCTTCTCCCGTCTCACCGGCGAGTGGATCGACTTTTCATTTCTTAACGCGACCTATGCCGCGGTCATGGCCGGCACGCTGTGCGGCACTGGGCTATTGATGCTGTTTCGGCACCGCACGGGTCTCGGCGGCCTCAACATCCTTGCCATCCTGCTCCAAGAGAGGTTCGGTCTGCGCGCCGGCTATTTCCAGCTCGCGGTCGACCTTGCGATATTGTGTGCCGCCTTCTTCGTCCTGTCGCCCGGCCGGCTGATGCTGTCGGTGCTCAGCGCGATCATCCTCAACATGATTCTAGCGATCAATCATCGGCCCGGCCGCTACCTGGGGGTGAGCTAGACGTGAGCTTGTTACCCGAAAGGGGAAACCGGTTCAGGATATGTGCTATCGCTTGCGGCTGTCCATCTCATGAGAGACGAGCAGAAGCATAACCATTTCCGCGCTGCCAGGCAGGGGATTCCTAGGCAACCTCTTTTCCAGCGCCTGTAGATTGACGCTGTCCATGCCCGAAAGATGGTCACCGATCGCCTCTATGGCATCGCGAAGCTTTGCCATCAACTCGACCGCAACAATCTGCATTTCGCCTCAGCCCCGAATCCACTCAATATAAGAACTCGCTAACATATTAAGGGTGGGCAGGCCTAGCCATTTCAGAGAGAAAAGCGGGTCAGAGAGAAAAGCGGGCGACGGCGAGCCGGTGACCGCAGCGGCAGAAGTGTCGAGCGGCGAGAGGCGCCGGCCAACCGCGGCCGGGCGGATGGAGCTTGATCCAGCGCAAGGAATGCTCGACGCCATCGGCGATGGTGGCGGCAAGGAGTTCTGCGATGACAATCCGCAATCTTGAATATGCCGTCTCACCGAAATCCGTTGTCGTCGTCGGCGCGACCGAGCGCGTCGGCTCGGTCGGCCGCGTTGTCTTCGACAACATCATCGGCGGCGGTTTCGAGGGGGAGATATGGCCGGTCAATCCCAAACATCCGCAAGTCGCCGGCCACCGCTGCTACGGCAGGGTTGCCGATCTGCCGGGCGTTCCCGACCTTGCCGTGATCGTGACCCCTCCCGACACAGTTCCCGACATCGTGCGGGAACTGGCCGAGAAGGGAACACGAGCAGCCATCGTCATCACGGCGGGACTCAATCACGCCAATGGTCTGCGCCAGGCGATGCTCGATGCGGCCAAGCCCTCGCTTATGCGCATCATCGGGCCGAACACGGTCGGCTTGATGGTTCCTCCGGCGAAGCTCAACGCCAGCTTCGCCCATATGGCGGCGAGGCCCGGGAACATCGCGCTGATCTCGCAGTCCGGCGCGATCGCCACATCGCTGATCGACTGGGCGGTCGAGAACAATGTCGGCTTTTCCCGGATCATCTCCCTTGGCGACATGGCGGACGTCGACGTCGGCGATTGCCTCGACATGCTGGCGGGCGATTTTCATACGCGCGCCATCGTGATGTATCTCGAAACCATACCCGATCCGCGCAAGTTCATGTCGGCCGCGCGGGCGGCAGCGCGGCTCAAGCCGGTCATCGCTATCAAGCCCGGCCGCCACGAACAGGCGGCCAGGGCGGCGGCGACCCACACGGGCGCGCTCTCCGGCACGGACAGGGTGGTGGACGCCGCTTTGCGCAGGGCTGGGGTGCTGCGCGTGAAAGACCTCGCCGAATTGCTCGATGCGGCCGAGACGATCGGGCGCTATTCTCCGCTCGAGCGGGCGCGCGTCGGCATCGTCACCAATGGCGGCGGCGCGGGCGTTCTCGCGGTCGACAAGCTGATCGAACGCGGAGGTGCGTTGGCCGAGCTTGCGCCGTCGACGATCGAACGGCTCAACCGCGTGCTGCCGCCGACCTGGTCGCACGCCAACCCCGTCGATATCGTGGGCGATGCCGCCCCCGAACGGTATCGTGCGGCGCTCGGCGCTTTGGCGGAAGATCCGGAAACGGATGTCATCCTTGTCATGAACTGCCCGACCGGGCTCGGCTCCTCGCCCGACGCCGCCAGGAAAGTGGCCGAGCTTGGCGACGAAGGCGAGATCGGAAGAAAACCGCTCCTTGCGTGCTGGCTCGGCGAGCATACCGCGCACGAAGGCAGGCGCGTCCTGACGGATGCCGGCATTGCGAGTTTCGAAACGCCGGAGGACGCCGCGATCGCGGCGTCCTATCTCAGCGAGTGGTCGCGCGCCCAGCGGGCCCTGCTGCGTACGCCTTCGAGCCAAGCTGAAGGCCAAGCCGACGGCAAGGCGTCGGCGCATGCCATCTTCCGGCGGGTTGCCAGCGAAGGGCGGCGCATGCTGACGGAGCCGGAAGCAAAAGCGGCGATAGAAGCCTATGGCATTCCCGTACCGAAAACCATTGTCGCCGGATCCGCCGCGGACGTGGCGCGGGCAGCCGGCAAGCTTCTCGAAAATTCCGAAAGGGTGGTCGTCAAACTGCTGTCGAAGGTGGTTTCGCACAAGTCGGATGTCGGCGGCGTGGTCCTGGGCATCGCCACCGCCGAAAAGGCTGCGGAGGCCGCCCGGTCGATCGAGGCACGCCTGCGCTCGCAGTCGCCGCAGATGAAGGCGGACGGCTATACCGTGCAAGCCATGGTCGTGCGCCGGCATGCGCAGGAACTCATTCTGGGGATGAATCTCGACCCGATGTTCGGCCCGGTCATTCTGTTTGGCGCCGGCGGCACGGCGGTCGAGGTTCTAAATGATACCGCGATCGCCCTGCCGCCGCTTGATGACGTGCTGGCCGGAGACGCGATCGACGCGACCAGGATAGGCCGCCTGCTTGCCGGCTATCGCGATCGCAAGCCAGCCGACCGAGGCGCGATCGTCGCCGCGCTGAACGGCCTGTCGCAAATGATCGTCGACTTTCCTTGCCTGGTCTCGCTAGACATCAACCCGCTGCTGGCCGATGCCGAGGGCGTGATCGCGCTCGATGCCCGTATCGAAATCGATCCGCGACGGGTGGATGAACCTGCGCCGAACCCGGCGCTTGCCATAAGGCCCTATCCGTCGGGATGGAGCCGCGATTTCCAGTCGGACGGCATGACCTTTCACATCCGGCCAATCATGCCGGCGGACGTAGCGCTTTACCCCGCCTTCCTGGCGAGGATTTCCCCGGACGACCTCAGACTGCGGTTCCTGTCACTGCGCAAGAACTTCCCGGACCAGATGCTGAAGCGGCTCACGCAGCTTGACTACGACCGCGATATCGCCTTCGTTGCGCTTGAAAAGGACACGGGAGCGCTGGCTGGAATCGGCCGGCTTTCCTGCGACCCCGACCACAGGAGCGGCGAATATGCGCTGCTCGTGCGATCGGACCTGCAGGGCCGTGGCTTGGGATGGGAGCTGCTGAACCAGGTCATCGACTATGCGAGGGCCGAACGCATCAGCCGCATCGAGGGCACGATCCTCAACGAAAATCGCAAGATGCTCACGATGTGCCGGGAGTTCGGCTTCTCGATTGCGCGCCATCCTGGCGAGCCGCGCCTGTCCCTGGCATCCTTGGAGATCGGTTCAGCGACGCCGTGAACCCGTCTTCTCGAGGCCGACCCCGGATGAAGAGGTCTCTTCAACCAGGGCCAGCATTTCGGCTGTGATTTCGGCGACCTTGCGGTCCGCCTCTATCTCGCGCCACGTCAACGGACCGGCATCGCGCTGCAATTGCCGCGACAGGATGTCGACCGTGGCGTCGGAAGGTCCGCCGTTCCGCTCGCCGACACGACGCCAAAGCACCGAAGGATCGGCCGCCAGCCAAAATCCCGCGAACGGGACATTTGTCTTGCTCGCGGCGCGTTCGATCCTGTCGCGGTCCTCCGGCTTGTCGAAAACAGCGTCGGCGACGATGGAACCGCCTTCGGTAAGGATCAACTCCGCGCGCCAGGCGATCTGGCGATAGACGCGTTCCGAGACGCCGGGCCGGTAAGCCTTGTCCGGCAGCCTGGTTTCGGCGGGCACGCCATGCATGGCCTTGCGGATGCGGTCGCTCTCGACGATCCGGGCGCCGGGTGGCGCGCCGATTTGAGCGGCGAGCGCTTCGGCGACCGTCGTCTTGCCTGAGCCGCTCAAACCGCCGATCGCGACAAGCCGGGGCGGCGTTTCGGCAAGCAGGACCAGCGCAAGCTCGAAATAGGATCGCGCCTCGGCTGTCAGCTTTGTCGAGTCCTGGCTGCCCTCCTCGACCTGCGTCGCGGTCACATGAGCGCGCACCGCTGCCCGTACCGCCATCAAAAAAGGCAAGAGAATGAAGCCGTCCTCGTCATCGGCGTCGTCCAGATAGCGATTCATCACCAGATTGGCGAATTGCGGGAAGCCGCGATGCCACAGATCCATCAGCAGGAATGCGAGATCGTAGAGGACATCGACCGTGGCGATCTGATCGTTGAACTCGATGCAGTCGAACAGGCGAGGCTCGCCATCGAAGACGCAGATGTTGCGCAGATGCAGGTCGCCATGGCAGCGGCGGACCTTGCCTATGGCCTCGCGCCGATCAAGAAGGCCGGCATGGCGGGCGAGGGCATTGCGAAACGCTGCATTGAGCGCTTCGATCTCCCTTGCGTCGAACACGTGGCTTGTTGCAAATCCGGCCGAATTGATTTCAAGCACGCCGCCGATGTTCGCCGACCCGCGACCGGCATGGATCACCTCGGCGTTGCGGTGATATTGCGCAATCATGCGTGCTGCGCCTGTCATCAGCGCGGGTGTCAACTTCCCCGCGGCGGCCATGCGATCGAGAAGCTTCGACTGATCAAAGCGAACCATCTCGATAACGGCATCGAGCAGTTCCCCCGACCCGTCCAAGGCAAGCCGACCTCCTGCGCGCGTAATACGGTGGACACCGAGATAGAGGCCGGGCGCCGTCCTGGAGTTCAACTCCACTTCCTTTTCGCACGCGGCGACCCGCAAGTCCGGCGTCGAAAAATCGACATAGGGCAACTTGACCGCCCGCTTCATTTTGAACGCGCGCTGGCCGACAAGGAATATCCGGGAAATGTGGGTTTCGATCGTCTCGACGGGACCAGCCTCGCCATAGGTGGCAGGGTTCTTCAGCATCTCGACCACGATATCCTGGTTCTCAGTGATCATAAGCGCGTCCTTGACTTTGGTTGCGTCATTCCTCGGCTTGCCGGGCGAAGCCCCATGAACCTCCCTAGCGTTGGAGCGTCTGGACATAACCGGCGAGGTTTTGAATGCGTTCCGTGGTTACGGCCTCCCCGCCATAGGGACCGTACTTCTTCACGTCGTCAGGCAGGAACTGATCGCCCCAGACCGGCATGTCGCGCTCGCCATGCTCCGGAACGAGGCCGCGGCCGTCGATCGTCGCGTAGACCCGCCAGTACGGAAACTCCCCGCCATTGCGCCTTGCGAGCATGGTCAAATTCGCGGGGCGCTTCCGCAATACGTCGGCCATAGGTCCGTCGCCTTTGCCGTCCACGCCGTGACAGACCGCGCAGGAATTCAGATATTCCTGCTGTCCGTTGCTCATCTCCTGTGCCGCCGCGGCGCTCAGCGTCAGCGCCAGAAGACCCGTCGTCGTCCAGAACCTCATTGATCCGCCTCCAGGTATCGATGTCACGCTAGAGCATGCGGCGCGCGCATATGTTGACCGGGATCAATCCTGAGAAGGGGTCGGTTTGATTCAGCGCAAGGAAGGCTTCCTACCGGCTCGATACCACTCGTCCTCAGTGAACTTTCTCGAACGAAGGAGCAGCCGACATGCCGTTCAAGACATTGCTCACGGTTACAGGGCCGGGTCACGGGGACGATGACCTGAGGCTCGCAGCCGGTCTGTGCGAAGAGGTGAATGCGCATCTCTCCGTGCTCGTCTTGATGCTGGCCGCGCCTCCTTCGGGCGGAGAATACGCAGCCGTCGTCTCGCCGGCCTGGCTCGAGGAACGTGAAGCCGAAATGGAAGACTTGGAGCGGCGCAGCTCGGCGGTATCCAAAATGCTGTCGCAAAGCCGCGTATCGGCCGACCTCAGCAGCGACTACCCGGAACAGTCCTGGGCGGATGAAGTCGTCGGCCGGCGTGCCCGCTACGCCGACTTGACCGTTGTCGGGCCAGAAATGCTCGCAACCCATTTGCTCAAGCAGAAGGTCATTGCAGGCGGACTGTTCTCGTCCGGGAAGCCGATCCTGCTGGTCCCCAAGGCAGCGCCCGTGACGTTGAAGCCAAAATGCGTCGTTGTCGCGTGGGACGCCAGCCTGGAAGCGTCGCGTGCCGTGCGAGAGTCGCTCGAGATCCTGTCAGCGGCCGATGAGGCACGCATCGTCATGATCGATCCGATCGAGGACGAACGGCACCATGGCGCGGAACCTGGAGCGGACGTGGCGACCTATCTCTCCCGACATGGCGTGAAGGTCGCCGTGGATCGCCTGCCAAGCTCGAACCATTTTATCGCCGATGTTCTTCGCCAGCATGCGATCGACACCGGCGCCGAGCTCATGATCATGGGTGCTTACGGTCATTCCCGGCTGCGCGAGCGGATTTTCGGCGGCGTGACCAAATCCCTGATCGAGGAACCGGGACTGCCGATCCTCATGGCTCGTTGAACGGTGCATCCGGCGAGAGGCAAGACTGAACCCATATGTCTTGCCCGCCCGGGCCTGTTCTATCTTCCATATTGTCTCGATGCCGCGACAGCGGCGATATAGTAGCGCTTGAGCGATTGTGAGAGCGCGCAAGAACGTGAAGGTAACCTGATGCATCGCTATTCGCAGATCACGATCGCAATTCATTGGCTGACCGCGATGCTTGTGGTCGTCGCTTGGTTCACGGCCGTGGGCGGTCGTTACGCGCGGACCGATCCCTCCTACGTTCATTTTACCGTGGGGCTCGCTGTGTTGCTGCTGGTTGTTCCCCGTCTGCTTGCCCGATGGCTTGGCGCCGCGCCTCGAATCGAAGACCCGCAAAAACGCTGGCTCGATCTTGCGGCGCGCGCGGGACATACTGCCCTTTACCTTCTGCTCATCGCGCTGCCATTAAGCGGCTGGTACGCCGCCTCCCGGCTCGGCGTTCCGGTCTCCTTTCTTGGGATCGGCCTGCCAAACCTGGCGGCGTCGGTGCAAGGCGCGCCTGGGGAGATCGCCGATTTGCACGAAACCGGCGGAACGCTGATTCTTTGGCTGGCTGGTCTGCATGCGCTGATCGCGCTCTGGCATCAATTCGTTTTGAAGGATCGGACGCTCGAACGCATGAACCCATTGGCATCGTCCGATTTGACTCAAGACGGCTGATGGCTTCGGATCGCCTTGTCGAAGCGTGCCTCTGCGCACTTGTACCGCCGTACGGGAGAAGGTGCGTGTCGGCGGCGTGAGGGCTTTCTCAAACAGAGGTCCCGCTAAACACTCTCGAGATAGGTCTCGATCTCGAAGTCGCTGACATTGAGCGCGAACGTGTTCAACTCCTGGCGCTTGCAGGCGACGAAGGCGTCGCGCAGCACGTCCGGGAAGATCTCGGCGACGCGCGGGCCGGCCTCGAAGGCGGCGATCGCCGAGGCCCAGTCCGGCGGCAGCTTGGCGAGGGTCAGCCCCTGGCCTTCGCCGCCGGTTGGCTCGCCGGGCGAGAGCCGGCGCTCGATGCCGATCAACGCCGCGCCAAGTATCGCCGCCAGCACCAGATAGGGATTGGCGTCGGCGCCGGAGACACGATGCTCGATGCGGCGCGCGGCCGACGGGCCGCCCGGAATGCGGATCGCCACCATGCGGTTCTCGTAACCCCAGGCGACGGCGGTCGGCGCATAGGATCGCGGCCGCAGCCGGCGGTAGGAATTGAAGTGCGGCGCGAACACCAGCGTGCTTTGGGCCATCGCGGCAAGCAGGCCGCCGACAGCATGGCGCATGGTGTCGGAGCCCTGGTCCGAGCCGTCGTCGAAGATGTTGCGGCCCTCCTTGTCGAGGACGCTGAAATGGACATGGAAACCATTGCCGGCGCGCTCGCCATAGGGCTTGGCCATGAAGCATGCGGCAAAGCCGTGCTTGCGGGCGATGCCCTTGACGGTGCGCTTGAAGAGCACCGCGTCGTCCGCGGCGCGCAGGGCGTCGGGCACATGGTTGAGATTGATCTCGAACTGGCCGATGCCGTTCTCGGCGATCGCGGTGTCGACCGGAATGTCCTGCAGGTGGCAGGCTTCGTAGATATCATGGATGAAGGCTTCGAAATCGTCGACCTCATCGATCGAGAGCGCCGCGTCGGAATCGAGGCGCCGCCCGGTGACCGGCGAGACGGGGCCGACAGGCCGCTGCGAGGTCGGGTCGACAAGGTAGAATTCGAGCTCGGTCGCGGTGACGGGCGTCAGGCCGAGCGCGGCGTAGCGGTCGAGGATGCGGGCAAGCGCCCGGCGCGGGTCGCCGAGATAGGGCGCGCCGCTGTCGTCCGCCAGCCAGACCGGCAACAGCGCCGTCGGATGCGCCGTCCAGTTGACGGGCAGTATGCCGCGCCCCGTCCAATGGCAAAGACCGTCGGCGTCACCGGTCGAGAACACCTGGGCGTTGCCTTCGATGTCCTCGCCCCAGATGTCGAGCCCGATGGCCGAGTAAGGCATGCGCAGCTTGCCTTCGAGCGCCTTGCGCGCCTGCTCGACCGGAATGCGCTTGCCGCGCATGATGCCGTTCAGGTCGCACACCGCCGCCCGCAGGCTCTGGATGTCCTTCCTGCTGTCCAGCCACTTCAAGACGTCCGCAATCGCATCACTCAATTTCCAGCCCCTGTTTCTCTGGGTGCTGTAGCCGTTTCGGCTACGATATCCAATTTTCAGCTTGTGAGTTTGTGAAGACCAACACGGCTGACGCCGGGTGGGTTTCCTTCATTTTTTCAATTCACTAGCCGGGATATCGGGAGGCATTTCGGGTCCATTATGTGCGATCTGCGATCGCAACATAGCGACATGACCTGCGAAAGCCAAGCCGGATTCGGCGCGTGGTAGGCAGGAGCAATTCCTGGAAAGGCGAGAGCGGTTTTCCGTTCTAGCGGCGCAGTTCAGGGAATTTCACCTGACCGAGGATGTGACTCGCGCCTTCGGCGATATCGCGCACGATCGCCGCCCGCGCCCGCTCGCCGTCGCCGGCTTCGATCGCCGCCACGACCTCCTCGTGGTAGTCGATGCGCAGAATGCCGGCGAGATCGTCCTCGAAACCGATGTGCAGGTTCCGCAGGAAAGGGCCAACCTGCATCCACACCGTTTCGATCAGGAAGATCATCTGCTCGTTGCCGCAACGGCGGTAGATCGAGAATTTGAAGTCATAGTTCTTGCGCAGGTAGTTTTCGATGCCGCCGTCGCGCGCGGCTTCCGTAAGCTCAGCGCAGTGACGCCGGATGGCACGCAGATTGTTGCCGTTGATGCGTTTTGTCGCGAGCTCGGTGGCCGTGCCTTCCAGGACCGTGCGCACGGCGGTCAGTTGCTGGAAGCGGTCAGCCGAAATCAGCGGCACCTCGACGCTGCCGTTCGGCATAGGGCTCAGCGCCCTCAGCGCCTGCAACCGCATGAAGGCGCTGCGCACCGGCATGTCGCTGGTGCCGAGCTCCTTGGCGAGCTTGCGCGAGGTCAGTTTTTGGCCAGGCTGGAGCTGCCCCGACATAAGCGCCCGCACCAGTTCCAGATAGACTTTTTCGTGCAGGGGTACCGTATCGAGGGCGGTCAGTCCGAATCGTGTTTTATCGGCCATTGGCTGTGCGCTGCTTGATCGGTCCTGAAATCTGCTTCGTCACTCAATCCGATGGCCAGGACAGCTGGTTGCCGCCGGATACCTGGCCGGTCGTTGCGGCCGCACGATAGACGCTCAACGCGAGACGCCGCAAGGGCGGCCGGGGTTGCATCCGGCCTGTCCCAACGACGCCCCGGTTCCTGAGCGGTTATGTGGCTTGAGGCCCACTATCCGGTCCGCGCATCGATGATCTCGACGAAGCGCGCAAACAGGCCGGCCTGCGACTTGATCTTCAGCTTGCGATAGATGTTGCGGCGGTGGACCTTGACTGTCCCCGGCACGATCCTGAGCGCCCTGGCGATCGATTCCGTGGAGTGGCCCTGGAGCACCAGGTCGACCACCTGCTTTTCGCGCGAGGTCAAGGACAGGCTCTTCCAGATATGCGCGCGGTCGAGCTCGTTGGCCGTCGCGATGATATCGCCGGATGGCTGGGCCGCAACCTCGTCGGCGGGCAAAGCGGGCCAGCGCTGCTTGCAGAAGCCGATCACCGCCGGCGCCATGTCACGCAGCAGCCTGGCGTCCGCCGTTCCGAACGGGCCGGTGGCGCGCAGCCGCATCAGCGACAGGACGAGCGCGTCCTTGCCCGCCAGCGGCACGAAAAAGCCGACCTCCTCGGCAAGGCGGGTCTGGCTGTAGTAGGAGCGATAATATTCGCTGGCATAGAAGCGGTCAGGGGCAAGCTCGCGCATGCGCCAGAAACCCTCCTTGCGCTCGACCGCGGCGTGATGGAACGGGTCGAGCAGATAGGGCCCTTCCTGATAGAGCGCGACGAAGATGTGGCTCTCCGCCGGCGAGAAGGTCTCGAAGAGGAGCGGCGGCCGCGCAGCACCGCGATAGCCGAAGATCACGCAGTGGTCGAAGCGGACATGTCCGCGCAGCCAGCCGACGATCGCCTTGCCGAAATGGTCGCCGCTGGTTTCACGCGACGCGGCAATCACGGCGGCCAAGGCGTTGTAGTCGTCACAGCGGGAGGCGGCCAATCAATACCCCTCTAAACGATAAAATCGGCTAAATATACCACCTGCGAGGTATATACTAGGTGCTATTGGCTCTGCTAGCGTCGCGACATTGCCTCACGCTGTCGCTGGAGCCCGTGGCTTGACTGCAGTGCCCGATATCGAATTTCGCGCGGTCACCAAGCGCTACGGCGCCGTCACCGCGGTGAGCGGCATCGACCTTGCCATCCCGCCTTCCGCCTTCGTCGCTTTGCTCGGCCCATCCGGCTGCGGCAAGACGACGTGCCTGCGCATGATCGGCGGTTTCGAGCAGCCGAGCGAGGGCCAGGTGCTGATCCGCGGCCGCGACATGGCCGGAACGCCGCCCTACCGGCGGCCGGTCAACATGGTGTTCCAGCAATATGCGCTGTTCCCGCATCTCGATGTCGAGGAGAACATCTCCTACGGGCTGCGCCAGGCGAGGCCGCGGCTGTCGTCACGCGAGATCAGCCAGAGGGCGGGCGAGGCGCTTTCGATGGTGCAGCTCGCCGGCTACGGGCGGCGCAAGATCCACGAGCTTTCCGGCGGGCAGCAGCAGCGCGTGGCGCTCGCCCGCGCGCTGGTCAACAAGCCGGCGGTGCTTTTGCTCGACGAGCCGCTGGCGGCGCTCGACAAGAAGCTGCGCACCGACATGCAGATCGAGCTGCAGAACCTGCAGCGCGAGATCGGCATCACCTTCGTGCTGGTCACCCACGATCAGGAGGAAGCGCTGTCGATGAGCGACTTCGTCTGCGTCATGAATGGCGGCCGCGTCGTCCAGCTCGGACAGCCAAGCGAAATCTATGACGAGCCGGCCGACCTGTTCGTCGCCGATTTCGTCGGCAAGACCAATCTCGTCAGCGGCAAGGTGGCCGGGCTCTCGGGTGACCTGGTTGATGTCGCGCTCACCGACGGGACGGTGATTTCGGCGCGCAAGCGCGTTCCGCTCAACCGCGGCGAGGCTGTCTCCGTCAGCCTGCGGCCGGAATCGCTCAGCCTCTCGGCGCCCGGAGGCGGCGCCCTGAAAGGCGTCGTCCGCAACCGGATTTTCCTGGGCTCGACCGCGGAATACGCCATCGAGGTCCAGGGCATCGGATCGCTGCTTGCCAAGGCCGACCATGTGATCGGCCAGGGCAATCTGTTCAAGCCGGGCGAACCCGTCGCCATCGGCTTTGCCGCCGGAGCGCCGCTGGCGTTCCCGCACGCCAAAAACAACGGGACCAACCAGAGGGAAGACCAAAATGCCGAAATCCTATCGTGACGGACTGCCGATAACCCCGGATAAATTCGTCGACCAATTGATGCGCCTGAAGCGCGGCTCGATCAGCCGGCGCGACTTCCTCGGCCTGACCGGCCTTGGTGTCGCCACCGCGGTGATGGCGCGCGAGCTCGGCATCATGCCGACGCCCGCTTTCGCCGCCGAGAATCTCGGTGACCGCATGTCGATCGCCACCTGGCCGAACTATCACGACCCTCAGACCTTCGAGAACTTCAAGGCCGAGACCGGCGTCGCCGTCGAGGTCAACGTCTTCGGATCGAATGAGGAGATGCTGGCCAAGCTGCAGGCCGGCGGCTCGGGCTGGAGCCTGTTCGTGCCGACCAATTACACGATCTCGACCTACAAGAAGCTCGGCATCATCGAGCCGCTGGACATGGCCAAGCTGACGAATTTCGACGGCAAGGCGGAAGATGCGCGCTTCACCGCCGAAGGCACGATCGACGGCACGATCTACGCCGTGCCGAAGAACTGGGGCACGACGGGCTTTGCCGTCAACACCAAGAAGCTCGCCAAGCCGATGTCGAGCTGGAAGGAGTTCTGGGACACGGCCATGACTGAGGCCGACGGCCGCACCATGGTGCATGACTACCAGCTGACCACCATCGGCAACGCGCTGAAATATTACGGCTATTCGTTCAACTCCCTGAAGCAGGACGAGCTCGCCAAGGCCGAGGAGCTGCTGCTCAAGGTCAAGCCGCATCTGTTCGCGGTGTCGAGCGACTATCAGCCGGGAATGCGCGCCGGCGATGCCTGGATGACGATGTGCTGGACCAATGACGGGGCACAGCTCCATCGCGACCTGCCCGAGATCGCCTATGTGCTCGGCAAGGAAGGCGGCGAGATCTGGACCGACTTCTACGCCATTCCGAAGGACGCGCCGAACAAGCCGGCCGGCTATGCGCTGCTCAACTACCTGATGAACCCGAAGGTCGCGGTGAAGGAGCATCTGGCCAATGGCGCGCCGTGCACGGATGCACGGGTCAACGCGCTGCTGCCGAAGGAAGTGCTCGACAACCCGATCCTCTATCCGGCCGCCGATCTCTTGAAGCCGCTCGAATTCGGCGCTGCCGCGACGCTGACCGATCCGGGCCGCGCCGAGCTGATGGCGCGCTTCAAGTCGGCTTGAGCGAGACCGGCCACAAATCCGATCAAGACAATGCGACCGGCGGACGAGAGTCCGCCGGCTCCCAACCGGCTTTCCCGATGCGCGGCAGTCTCTTTCGCAAAAATCTCATGACGGCGCTGCTGCTTGCCCCGGCGACGCTGTGGCTGGTTGTGTTCCTGGTGCTGCCCTTCATCGCCATCGCCATCTTCAGCGTCGGCGAGCGCGCGCCGGAAGGCGGCTACCAGGCTGCGCTGACCTTCGCGCAATATGCCAATCTGCCGGCGCGGGCGACCGCCTTCTGGAACACGATGGTGCTGGCGCCGGTCGGCGCCTTGGCCTGCCTGCTCGTCGCCTATCCCGTCGCCTACTACCTGGCGCTGCGCGCGCCGCAGCGGTGGCGGCTGATCCTGCTCGCGATGATCGTCATCCCGTTCTGGACCAGCCTGCTGATGCGCACCTATGCCTGGATGTACATCCTTGGCGGGCGCGGCATCCCGGCCTTGCTCGCCTATGTCGGCATCGAGGATCTGCGGCTGATCAACACGCCGGGCGCGGTGCTGCTCGGCATCGTCTACGGCTACCTGCCGCTGATGATCCTGCCGATCTATGTCAGCCTGGAACGGCTCGACCGCCGCCTGCTGGAGGCCTCAGCCGATCTCGGCGCGACGCCGCTGTCGACGTTCATCGGCGTGACGCTCCGGCTGTCGCTGCCTGGCGTCATGACCGGCTTCTCGCTGGTGATGATCCTGTTGCTCGGCGAATATCTGATCCCGACGCTGCTCGGCGGCGGCAAGGTGTTCTTCATCGGCAACGCGCTGGTCGATCTTTTCCTGCAATCGCGCAACTGGCCGTTCGGATCGGCCATCGCCATCACGCTGGTGCTGGTCTCGGTGGTGGTGCTGATCGTCGCCAACCGCATCTCGACCCGGCTTTCGGGCGCACGCCGGGTGGACCTGATCTGATGCGCGCCTTCGTCGTCGCCGTCTTTGCGTTCCTATATCTGCCGATCGCGCTGGTCGTGCTGTTCTCCTTCAATGCCGGCCATCATGCCAGCGAGTTCACCGGCTTCTCGGTGCAATGGTACGGCAAGGCGCTGTCGAACCCGTTCCTGGTCGAGGCGCTGAAGAACAGCCTGTTCATCGCCACGACGAGCGCGCTGCTCGCGGCCTTCTGTGGCACCGCCGCGGCGCTCGGGCTGCAGCGCGTCGGCACGCGGATGCGGGCGCTCTTCGACGCGTTGCTGGGCGCCGCGATCGTTGTTCCGGGTGTGGTCATCGGCATCTCGACGCTGGTGGCATTGGTGCAGCTCTTCGCCGTCGTCAACCCGTTCCTCGCCTCTGTGTGGCCGACCGACCAGCCGCCGCGGCTCTCGCTCGGCTATGGCTCGATCATCGCCGCGCACGGCCTGTTTTCCATGGCGCTGGTGACGATGATCGTCGGCACGCGGTTGAGCAGCCTCGACCGCAACCTTGTCGAGGCGTCGAGCGATCTCTACGCCACGCCGCTGACGACGTTCCGTTCGATCGTGCTGCCGCAAATCATGCCGGCGGTGATCGCGGGCTTCCTGCTCGCTTTCACCTTCTCCTTCGACGATTTCATCATCGCCTTCTTCGTCGCCGGCGCGCAGACGACGCTGCCGATCTATGTCTTCGCCTCGATCCGGCGCGGCGTGACGCCGGAGATCAACGCCATCGCGACTATCGTGCTCGCAGCGTCTGTCCTGCTCGTGCTGCTAGCGCAATGGCAGCTCGGCCGACGGAAGCCATCGCCTTGAGAGACCAATCCATGATTTTGAAGGACCGTATCGCCGTGGTGACGGGCGCCGGGTCGGGCATCGGCCGCGCCGGCGCGATGATCATGGCGCGGGAAGGGGCGCATGTGGTCATCGCCGACCGGGACTCGGCGGCGGGCGAAGCCACGGCGTTCGCCATCCGCGAGGCCGGCGGACGCGCCGAGGCTGTCGCCACCGATGTCGGCAACGATACGGCCGTCGAGGACCTCATCGAGGGGACGCTCGGCAAGCATGGCCGCATTGATATCCTGCACAGCCATGCCGGCATCCAGGTCGGCGGCACGCTGACGGAAGTCGCCACCGACGGGATGGATGCCTCGTGGCGGATCAATGTGCGGGCGCAGTTCCTCGCGGCCAAGACCGTGATGCCTTCGATGATTGCGCAAGGCGGCGGCGTCATCCTCAACACAGCCTCCAACTCCGGCGTCTTCTACGACCGCGAGATGATCGCCTATGCCACGTCGAAGCACGCCGTGGTGGCGATGACCCGGCAGATGTCGCTCGACTATGCCAGGCACAATGTGCGCATCAACGCGCTCTGCCCGGGCTGGGTCGACACGCCGTTCAACGAGCCGTTCATCGCCCAGATGGGCGGGCGCGACGCGATCGAAAACTATGTCCGCACCAAGATCCCGATGGGCCGCTGGGCGAGCGCGGAGGAGATCGCCGAAGCTATCCTGTTCCTCGTCTCCGACCGCTCGTCCTTCATGACCGGCCAGGCCCTGGTGATCGATGGCGGTGAGAGCATTGGCTGATCTGGTCCAGCAAAGCGGGCTTGCGCCGGCGGCGATGATGGTTCAAATCATGAGTTCAACTTAGAGCGGTTCGCCGTTTCACGGAAGCGGCGAACCGCTCTATCCCTTTGTTTTTACGCAATTCCGGACGGAAAACCGCTCGCACTTTTCCTGGAATTGCTCTAGTGAGACCCGTCATGCAAGCTGCAAAACAGCGATACCGCGAAAGGCATATGATTTTTGCCTGCGGTATTTCGTATGCGCGCTCGGGATATCGCTGATCATGCGCTGCTGCCGCCACGAGAACCTGCAGCGCGCCGAGGAGACCAAGGTCGGCTCGCATGTCGTTCGTGACGGCTGGACCGAAGGCGTGCAGGACGCTCCGCATCCGGCCTTTCGGCCGGCCATCAGGCGGGCGTCCGTCCTCGGATAACGCAGCTTAGATAACGCCCTAACCCGAACGGACATGCCCGCCGAAGCGATCTCTCCTTCGTACGGACATGACCAATGCCTGATAATCTGAACACCTCATTCCCCGGCGCGGACACGCAAAGCTGGCTGAAAACGCATGCGATCAACGAAGTCGAGTGCTTCGTGCCCGACGTCAACGGCGTGCTGCGCGGCAAGACCCTGCCGGTGGCGAAGTTCCTCAAGTCGCTCGACGACCGCGCGCTTTATCTGCCGAGCAGCGCCTTCCTGGTCGCCATAGACGGGCGCTATTCCGGGTCCATCGACGAGGGCTTCGCCTACCAGGATCCCGACATGCGCATGGTGCCGGACGTTTCGAGCCTGTGCCTTGCGCCCGGCAGCGCCGGCAAGGCCTATGTCTTTGCCGATACGTTCCACATGGACGACCGGCCGTGGATGGCCTCGCCGCGTCATGTGCTGAAAGCCGTGCTCGACCTATACGAGCGGCGCGGCTGGCGCGCGGTGATGGCGCCGGAGCTCGAATTCTACCTGACGGCGCCAAATCCGGATCCGGATCGTCCAATCACGGCGCCGGTGGGGAGCAACGGCCGCGCGGAAAACGTGCAGCATCCTTACGACATGCAGGCGATGGAGGAGTTCGAAGCGGTGACGCGGCGCCTCTATGAACAAGCCGCCGTCGTGGGCTTGCCGGTGGAGACGCTGATCCATGAATCCGGCACGGCGCAGTTGGAGATCAATCTCGTGCATGGCGATCCGCTGGCGCTCGCCGACCAGGTGCTTTTGTTCAAGCGCCTGGCGCGGCAGATCGCTCAGGCAAACGGCATGCATGCCACTTTCATGGCCAAGCCGATCGCGGCGCAGGCCGGCAGCGCGATGCATCTGCATATGTCGATCGTCGACAGGAAGGGCGAGCCCTTGTTTGCCGGCGAGGACGGCAAGGACAGCGACATGTTCCGCCACTTCATCGGCGGCCTGCAGAAATACATTCCTGAAATCATGCCGCTGTTCGCGCCGCACGCGAATTCCTACCGGCGCATCCGGCCCGGCCACAGCGCGCCGGCCAACATCGAGTGGTCGCACGACAACCGCTCCTGCGGCCTGCGCGTGCCGCTGGGCGGCCGGGCCGCGCGCCGCATCGAGAACCGGTTGCCGGGGGCGGACGCCAATCCCTACCTTGCCATGGCCGGCTCGCTGATCGCCGGCTATCTTGGCATTGAGGAGAAGCTTGCGCGCTCGGAAGAGGCCTTCGGCAACGCCTATAAAAGCAAGAGCACATTGCCAAAGACGATGGAGGAAGCGCTCGATCGTTTCGCCGCCTGCGAGCCCGTGCGGGCGCTGCTCGGCGAGGATTTCTTCCAGACTTATCTGCGCGTGAAGAGTGTCGAGCTCGACCTGTTCCAGAGCGTCGTGACGCCCTGGGAACGCGACCACCTGCTGCTCAAGGTGTGATCATGGCTTCGCGTTCGACGGGTTTCAATTCCGGTCTCGATATCGGCAAATCCTATTATGTCGCCACCGCCAACCCGACGCCCGATCATCCCGCTTTAGCCGGCGATGTCGAGGCCGATCTGGTGGTGGTGGGCGGTGGCTGCACGGGTCTGTCCGCGGCGCTGCATGCGGCCGAGCGTGGCCTCAAGGTGGTGCTGCTCGAAGGCGGCAAGATCGGCTGGGGCGCCTCGGGCCGCAATGGCGGCCAGATGATCCCCGGCCTGCGCAAGGGCGCCAGGGGCCTGGTCAAGACATTCGGGCCGGAACGGGCAAAGGCGCTGTTCGACCTGGCCTTCGAAGCGCGTGGGCTGGTGCTTGACATCATCGAGCGTCACGGCATCGAATGCGACTTGCGCCAGACCGGCCATCTGGTCGGCGCCGTCAACGCTTCGGATGTGCGCGACTTCGAGGACGAGGCCGAGTGCCTCGCCAAGGTGATGAAGTTCACCGATGTCGAGATCCTGTCGGCGGCGAAGGCGCGGCAGATGGTGGACACGCCTTATCGGGGCGCGGTCTACGAAAGGCTCGGCGGCCACATGCATCCGCTGAACTACACGCTGGGTCTCGCCCGCGCGGCAGTCGGCGCCGGTGTCGTCATCCATGAGAACTCGGTTGCGGTCCGGCTGGAGCGCGAGCCCTCCATCCGGGTGTTCACCGACAAGGGTTCGGTCCGCGCCAGGCATGTGGTGCTGGCCGGCGATGCACTGCTGAAAGGATTGGAGCCGCGCGTCAACAGTCGCATCATGCCGGTCGGCAACTATATCGTCGCCACCGAGCCTTTGGGCGCGCGCAATGTCATCCCGGCGAATGTCGCGGTCTCGGACACGCTGTTCGTGGTCAACTACTACCGCATGTCGGCGGACGGCCGCCTGCTGTTCGGCGGCGGCGAGCGCTACACGCCGTCGCCGCCGGCCGACATCGCAGGTTTCGTGCGGCCGCATATGGAAAAGACCTTTCCGCAGATCAAGGGCTGCCGCATCGATCATGCCTGGGGCGGGCTGGTGTCGGTGACCACGTCGCGTTTGCCGCATGTCGGGCACTATGGCGAGGTCTATTTCGCGCATGGCTATTCCGGCAAGGGCGTGATCCTGTCGACGCTGTCGGGCAAGCTGCTTGCGGAAGCGATCACGGGCGATGCCTCGCGGCTCGACCTGTTCTCGACGCTGACGCCGCTGCCCTTCCCGGGTGGCACGGCGCTACGCGGCCCGCTCTATGTGCTCGGCATGCTGTGGTATGCGATGCGCGATCGGCTCAGACACTGATGCTGGCTTCCTGTTCCCGGCGTGGCTAATGTCTCCGCGCCGGGGACGAAATCCCGGGAAGGAAGACCGATGAATATCGAGCCGGGCCGGCTGACCAAGAAGGAACGCCATGAGCTGATCCTGTCGGAGGTCAGGCGCTCGGCCTCGATCCGCATCTCGAAGCTTGCGCGTCGCATCGGGGTCGCCGGCGAGACCATACGCCGCGATCTGATAGAGCTCGGCGAGGCCGGGCTCATCAACCGCACCTATGGCGGCGCCACCATCTCGCTGGTGACGTCGGAACCGGTGATCGCCGAACGCGGCCTCACCATGGTGGAGGAACGGGCCCGCGTCGGGCGCGGTGCCGCCGGACTGATCGAGAAAGGCCGCATCGTGATGATCGATGGCGGATCGACCACCTATGAGGTCGCGCGCAGCCTGTCGCAGCTTGGACGAGACCTGACGATCATCACCAACTCCGTCGGCGTCGCTTCGGTGGCCGGCGCCAACCCCAGCTTCCGCGTCATCCTTTGCCCCGGCACCTATGACAGCCGCGAGGCGGCCGTGCTCGGCGAGGACACGGTCGAATTCGTTCGGCGATACAATGCCGATGTCGCCATCATCGGCGCCTCGGCGCTGAATGCCGAAGGGCCGAGCGACATGATCTCGGGCGCGGCGGCCGTGAAGCGCGCGATGATGGGGCGATCGCTGTCGACGATGCTGGTCGTCACCAATGACAAGTTCGGCCGCAGCAGCCTCGAACGGATCTGCGCGCTGAGCGAGATTTCCGATGTGGTCACCGACAGCGAGCCGGCAGCGGCGCTGCGCACTGCCATCGATGATGCGGGCGGCGAGCTGCACGTCTTTGCTGAGAGTTGAATAGATAACCGGCTAAGCGTCTTTGTTGGTCAGCGCGATGTGGCAGCAGCCGGTGCCATGACCCGGCGTCCAGGTAACGTTGGCGAAGCGCACGCCGGTCGCCTCGAACAGGCCGCGATCGAAGGCGCCGGCGATGCGGCAGAGGGTGGCGAGTTTCTCCTCGCCGACGCCGGCCTCGACCCAGGCGTCCTTCAGCGGACAGCGCTTCACCTTGAAGGCGATGTGACTGGGCCCGCGCTCGACATGGGTCGGATACATGCGACCATCATCGGGGCTGACGGCGAGGAACGCCTCGCCGATAGCCGGCGCGTCGTTTGGGCCGAAATCGGTAAAAGCGGCTGCCGCGACTTCCCGGCCGCGCTTTTCGATCGTGCGGATCATGACCGCCTCGGCCTTCTCGGCGCCGAGCTCGGCGGTCAGTTCTTCGAGGAAGAGGCGGTAGAGGTCAGCGCGGTTGCGGAAGGCGGAGTCGAGCTCAAGCGACAGCTTTTCGGCTCTGGCTGCTTCGGGATCGGTCATGGTGTTGTTTTCCTATTGAGTCTCGGCGTTGCTTCGACAAGAGCCTTGCCGATCGCCGATTGCGGATCGGCGATCACGGCGCGGGCATCGCCGCTCTCGGCGATCCTGCCGGCATCGAGGATGACGACGCGATGCGCCACGGCACGTATGACGCCGAGGTCATGCGAAATGAAGAGATAGGCGATCCGTTCCTGCCTTTGCAGATCGAGCAGCAATTCCAGGATCTGGCCGCGCACCGAGACATCGAGCGCCGACACCGCTTCGTCGAGCACGATCAGCGACGGCCGCGTGGCGATGGCACGGGCGATCGCCACGCGCTGGCGCTGGCCGCCGGAAATCTCGTGGATAGGGCGCGCGGCAAGGCCGGCACCTAGCCCGACGCGCTCCAGCAGCGCCGCGACGCGGCGCGGGCGCTCGGCGCGCCTGGCGATGTTATGAATGCGCAGCGGATCGTCCAGCACGCGTGCCACGGTGGCGCGCGGGTTGAAGGCGGCGAGCGGATTTTGGAACACCATCTGCAGGCGGGCGCGGCGCGCGCGCAGCGCGGCGCCCGACAGCGCGACGAAGTCCGCGCCTTCGAAGTCGATACGGCCGGCATCGGGCTCGATCAGCCGCAGCACCAGCCTGGCGATCGTCGATTTGCCGCTGCCGGACGGGCCGGCGAGCGCCAGCGTTTCGGCCGGACCGATTTCGAAGGACACATCGTCGACGGCTGCGAAGGGTTTGTCGCCGCGGCGATAGCGCTTGGTGAGATTAGAAATGGCCAGGACGCTCATGCCGAGGCGCCTTGCCGGTCAAGCAACGGCTCGGCGTCGAGGCCGAGATGCGCGTCGAGCAAGGCTCTGGCGTACGCATGGCGCGGTGCGTTGAGGATCTGATCGGTCTCGCCGATCTCGACCAGCTCGCCATGGCGCAGCACAGCGATGCGATCGGCAAGCGTGGCTGCGAGCGCGATGTCGTGGCTGATGAAGAGCAGCGTCATGCCGTCCTCGGCCACCAGCCTGCGGATCAGAGTGACGATCTCGGCCTGGACGATGGTGTCGAGCGCGCTGGTCGCTTCATCGGCGATGAGCAGCTTCGGCCCGGCGGCGATTGCCGCGGCGATGGCCACGCGCTGCTTCTGGCCGCCGGAAAGCTGGTGCGGGTAGGCGCGCAGGGTGGCGTCAGGGTCGGGTAGGCGGACGCGCTCGAGCAGGGTTTTGGCCCTGGCGTAGGCGTCAGGCCACGTCAGGTCGAGATGCGTTCGGGCGACTTCGGCGATCTGCTTGCCGGCCGGCATCACAGGGTCGAGGCTGGAGGAGGGGTCCTGGAAGACGAAGCCGATGTCGCGGCCGAGGGTGGGCGCGAGGTTCGCGCCAGTCGCTGATGGGTCGCGTTCTGTCACGCCCCCCTCTGTCCTGCCGGACATCTCCCCCACTTGGGGGGAGATTGAACTGTCGCGGCCGCTTTCGCCAATGGCCAGCGTTGCAAGAGGAGAGCCGGCGACGGAACTGCTGATCTCCCCCCTTGTGGGGGAGATGTCCGGCAGGACAGAGGGGGGCGCGAAGGAATGGAACGTTTGAAGTTGGTTCGCCGGCCATTCTATCGCTCCGCCTGCAAAGGCTGACCCCGCCAATAACCCCGCGATCGCCAACGCCAGCGTGCTTTTCCCCGAACCGCTCTCGCCGATAATCGCCAGCCGCTCGCCGGCCTTGACATCCAGGCTCACACCTTTCAGCGCCGGCACCTCGACGCCGTCACGCCGATACCGCACCGTCAGATCGCGGATAGAAAGCAGCGTGGTCACGACAGGCTCCTGCGCACCGCGGTGCTTTCCACCACGCCTTCACCGGCGAGGTAGACGCCGAGCACGGTCGCCACCAGCGCGACGCCGGGCACGACCGAAAGAAAGGGCGCGGTGCGCAGCACCGTGCGGCCCTCGGCGATCATCCCGCCCCAGGTGACGCGGTTGGGGTCGCCGAGGCCGAGGAAGGAGAGCGCTGCCTCTGTGAGGATCGCCGCAGCGACAATCACCGAGGACAGCGCCAGCACTGGCGGCAAGGCATTGGGCAGCACCTCGCGAAAGGCGATCTCGATCGGATGCATGCCTATGACGCGGGCGCCGGCGACATAGTCGCGTTCCCGGATCGAAAGCACCTCGGCACGGGCGACGCGCGCCGGCCCAGTCCAGGCGCCGAGCGCGATTGCGGCGACGACGACGCCGAGCGATGGCCCCACGATGCTGACGAAGGCGAGCGCCAGCAGGAAGCTCGGCACGGTCTGGAAGGCGTCGGTGACGCGCATCAGCACTTCGTCGACCAGGCCTCCGGCAAAGCCGGCCAACGTGCCGACGACCGAGCCGATCAGGAGCGCCGCGGCGGCCGCCGCCAGGCCGACGGCCAGCGAGGTGCGGGCGCCGTGGAACAGCTCGGCCAACACGTCGCGGCCGAGCCGGTCGGTGCCGAGCGGCAGCGACCAGTTCTGGAATGGCGGCAGTAGCGCCGGGCCGGCAATCGCCTGCGGGTCGCCGGGAAAGAGCAGCGGCGCCGCCAGCGCCATGACGACGAGCAGAGCGAGGATCAGCGCGCCGGCGATCGCTTCCGGCGTGCGAAAGAAGCGGCGCAGTCGGCTCATGTGCGGGCCTCGCCGGCGCCGACGCGCGGATCGAGGACAGCATAGGCGAGATCGACCAGAAGGTTGATGAAGACGACCAGAACGGCGCTGACCAGGATGATGCCGATCAGCAGCGGCCTGTCGCGGCCGGCGACGGCTTCCTGCGCCAGCCGGCCGAGGCCGGGGACGGCAAAAACGCTTTCGATGACGACGCTGCCGCCCAGCATCTGCGCCGATTGCAGGCCGAGCATGGTGACCAAGGGCAGAAGCGCGTTGCGGGCGACATGGGCAAGCACGATGCGGCGGCGCGGCAGGCCTCGCGCCCGGGCGGCAAGCACGAAATCCTGCCGCCAGGCCTCGGCCATGCCGGCGCGCATCATGCGCAGGTAGAGCGCGAGATAGATGAAGCCGAGCGCCGAGACGGGGAGCACGAGATGGGTGGCGATGTCGGCGGCGCGGGAAAACCCGGCCTTGCCGGAGGCGATCGTCTCGATGCCGCCGATCGGCAGCCAGCGCAAATCGACGGCGAAGACGACGATGAGCACGAGGCCGAGCCAAAAGCCAGGCACGGCATAGAGCGCCAGCGAGCCGATGGACAGGAAGCGGTCGCGAACACTGCCCGGCTTGGCGCCGGCATAGATGCCGAGCGCAGAGCCGAGGCCGAAGGAGAGCGCGGTGGCGCTGCCCATCAGGATCAGCGTGGTCGGCAGGCGTTCGAGGATGACATCGCGAATCGGCCGCGAGAAGGTGACCGACTGGCCGAGGTCGAGGTGCAGCAGCGCCCAGAGATAGTTGGCGAGGCGGGTGAGTTCGGATTGGTCCAGGCCCCAGCGATGGCGCAGCAATTCGATCATGCCGGCATCGCCGCCGGTCGAGACGATATAGGCGTCGACCGCGTCGCCTGGCGCGGCTTCGAGAAGGAGGAAGCTGCCGATGACGACGATGAGGAGCACGAAGACGCTGCCGATGAGGCGGCGACGGATGAGGCGAAGGGCACGGGTCATGGCGAGTGGACGCCATTTGCAAACAGTTGAGGTCGCGCTCCACGGCGCCCCCCTCTGTCCTGCCGGACATCTCCCCCACAAGGGGGGAGATCAGCTATCATCGCGGTTTTCGCCAATCTCGGAGATGACAGGAAAGGGCGGGGCGCGGAAACTGCGAATCTCCCCCCAGGAGGGGGAGATGTCCGGCAGGACAGAGGGGGGCGCGAAGGAACTCTCACTCTCAAAGCTGAGCACCCCAACTGTCGATCCGCAAGTGCGAGGTCAGCTGGCCAAATAGGTGTCCGCCCAGTTCGACACCGCCCAGCGCGGATTGTTGGCGATGTTGCCGACCGTATCGCGGGCGACCGAGATGAAGCTCCATTCGGCGACGTTGATCAGCGGCAAATCGGCCGCAACCTTCTTCTGGAACTCCTTGTAGAGCTCGGTGCGGGCCGCTGTATCCAGCGTCTCCGATGCCTTCGTGATCAGCGCGTCGAGGTCGGCATTCTTGTAGCCGCCCTGGTTGGAGAAGGGCACGCCGTCGGGAATGCCGCTCTGCACCAGGATGGTGGTCGAGATCGCCGGGTCGCCGCGAAACACCGGCGGGCCGACGGCGAGGTCGAAGGCATGATCGGTGTAGACGGCCTTCATGTGCGCGGCCGCATCGTTGTTGATGATCTCGGCGTCGATGCCGATGGCAGCCAGCGCCTGGCGCAGATAATCGCCGAACTGCTTCGTCTCATTGAAATAGGGCGCCGGCAGCAGTTTTAGCGCAAAGCGCTTGCCGTCATCGGCGCGTTTGTAGCCGGCTTCGTCGAGAAGCGCATTGGCCTTGGCGACGTCGAAGGGATAGGTCGGCACATCGGCGGTGTAGAATTGCGGATCGTTCTTCGGCACCGGGCCGGTCGCGGTCGCCGCGTAACCGAGGAAAATCGTCTTGACGACAAAATCCTTGTCGATGGCATGCGCGATCGCCTGCCGCACCTTGAGATCAGCCAGCTCCTTGCGGCGGTGGTTGATCTCGACGACGAGCTGGTAGGTCAGCCCTTCATAGCCCTTGGTGATGACCTTCAGGCCGGGCACCTTCGAGATGCGGTCGAGATCGGCGAGCGGCACGGCGGAGAAGGCGGCAAGCTGGATCTCTTCGGCTTCCAGCGCCGCCGCGGCCGACGTGCGATCGGGAAGCACCTGGTAGACGATCTCGTCGAGATAGGGCTCGTCCTTGCCCCAATAGGCATCGTTCCGGGTCAGCCGGTAATATTGGCCGGCCTTGTATTCGGCGAATTTGAACGGGCCAGTGCCGACCGGGGCATTGTTGGCCGGGTTGTCCTCGATCTTGCCCACCTCATAAAGGTGCTTCGGCACGACGCTCGACAGCGCCGGCAAGGCGTTGCGGATCAGCTGGAACGGCGTCGGCTTGGCGAATTTGAAAATAGCGGTCAGCTCGTCCGGCGTATCGACGGCCTCCAGATCCTTGAACACCGTGCGGCCGAGATTCTGCAGCGGCTTCCAGATTTGCAGCGCAGAGAACGCGACGTCGGCCGAGGTGAACGGCTTGCCGTCATGCCATTTGACGCCATCGCGCAGTTTGAAGGTCACCGAAAGGCCGTCGGCGGCACCTTCCCAGGAAAGCGCCAGGCGCGGCTGAAGCCCGTCCTTGCCGTCGAAGGAGGCTTCGGCGAGCGTCTCGACGATCTTGCTGGAGATGAAGAAGACACCGTTGGAGGCGACGATGGCGGGGTTGAGGTTGCGCGGCTCGGAATCGGCGGCCAGCACGAGACGACCGCCCTTCTTCGGCGTCTGCGCGAAGCCGATCGTCGGCAATGCGGTCGAGGCCAGAAGCAGGGCCGAGCCGGCCAGCAGGCCGCGGCGTGAAATCGTCAATTCGGACATCGCTCAAACTCCCCTCTTCGCGCCGTTCCAGGCGCGGTAATCGCGTGATTATGGCCCTTGGCAAAGGTTTCGCCAGAGACGGATTTGGCGCATCATGGCTTGGCTTTGAAATTTCCGTCCGCTGGACCAGCCGGCTGAAAGAGGCTCCGTTGCTCTTGTCTGGTAGGACCAGATTACGGAGAGGAAGGATCGAGATCCGAAATGAGACCGCTTTTAGCGCGAAAGTGATCAATTCTGGCTGGACCAGAGCGGCTGAAATGATGCAGATTTAGCCAGCAGCCATAAATCATGACGTTCGGCGCTCCTGCGGCCGATGAAATAGGGAGAGGCAGATGAACATCGCTCCGGGCAAAACCGAAGTCAGCAGCATTCCGTTCGACCAGGCGCGGGTGGACCGGCTGATGGAAGAGGCCGGCATCGACGTGCTCTTCGCCACCTCGAAGCACAACACCCAATATCTGCTCGGCGGCTACAAGTTCATCTTCTTTGCTGCCATGGATGCGATCGGCCACAGCCGTTATCTGCCGATCGTCCTTTACGAGAAGGGCGGGCCGGAACATGCCGCCTATATCGGCAACAAGATGGAAGGCGGAGAGCATCAGAACCATCCGTTCTGGACGCCGACCTTGCATACGGCCTGCTGGGGCACGCTGGACGCCGCCAATCTCGCGGTGGAGCATCTCAAGCAGATCGGCAAGGCGACTGCGCGCATCGGCATCGAGCCGGGTTTCCTGCCGTCGGATGCCTATATGCTGATCCGCAAGGCGTTGCCGGATGCCAAGCTGATCGACGCGACCGACATGCTGGAGCGCATGCGCGCCATCAAGACGGAGGCGGAGCTGGAACAGCTGCGCATCGCCTCCGAGCTGATCACCGATTCCATGCTGGCGACGATTGCCTGGGCGCAAGAAGGCACGAGCAAGACCGACATCATCGAGCAGCTCAGGCGCGAGGAGACCAATCGCGGCGCGCATTTCGAATATTGCCTGCTGACGCTGGGCTCCAGCCACAACCGCGCGGCGTCCAGCCAGGCGTGGAAGAAAAGCGAGGTGATGTCGATCGATTCCGGCGGCAATTATCACGGCTATATCGGCGACCTCTGCCGCATGGGCGTGCTCGGCGAGCCGGATGCCGAGCTGGAGGATCTGCTGGCCGAAGTCGAAGCGGTGCAGCAGGCGGCCTTTTCCAAGGTCAAGGCAGGCATACTCGGCGGCGACATGATCGCGCATGCGGAGAGCGTGCTGAAGGCGTCGAAGGTCGCGGCCTACACCGATTTCTTCGCGCACGGCATGGGGTTGATCACCCATGAGGCGCCGTTCCTGATGACCAACCATCCGGTCGCCTATGAGGGCACCTATGCGGCGAAGCCGCTGGAGAAAAACATGGTGCTTTCGGTCGAGACGACCATGCTCCACCCGACCCGTGGCTTCATCAAGCTGGAGGACACGGTGGCGGTGACCGACGCCGGCTATGTGATGTTCGGCGATCGGGGGCGCGGATGGAACAGGGGTGGGGCGGTTTAACGCTTGCGTCAATTTATGGCTCGGGATTACGCCGAGCTAAGCAAATGATATGGCCCGCAGTGGACCGCCACCAGAATGGAACAAGAACTGCCCAAGCAGGTCTTTCTCGACGGTTGTCAGCAAGTTTCTTCGTGTCTTGAACCTATGGGGTTCCGGTTCGCTAAAAGCGGACCTCACGTCAGTCGCCGGGCCGGCGATTGGACATTCAAGATCTCCTTTCAATCGAGCAACCTGAATGTTGCTGGTGAATATGTCGAGCTGACTGTTCATGCCTCAGTTTCCAGCAAGGAACTGAGAGCATGGGATGAGTGCTCGGCTTGGCCTGCGGGTGCAAACGAGTGGGTGGCAGGGGGGCAACTCGGCAACTTGCGGCTACCGCGCAAATGGCGGACATGGAACATTGCAGGACCAATTACCCGACAGGCGCAAATCTCGAATGTCGTTGCCAACATCAAGACGATCATTTTGCCATTTTTTGAGCGCTTCAGCGCGCCTCAAGAGCTCGCTCAAGAGGTGGCGATCTCCGATGTTCCTGGCTTCGAACGGCCGGAGCACGCCATCAGATTTGTGTACTGGCAGCTAGGTCGAGAGACTGCCGAGAACTGTATCTCGTACTGGGTTGAGCGCCTATCCTCCAGGGAAGCCTTTCGGACAGAGCGGGACATGCCCACTCTTCCAAAAAACCTCGCTTTCGGGAGCGATGTCAGCAACCTGGCCAGAATAGCCCGTGCAATGAAGATTGGGCTCAGTCTCTAGGGTCACCTCTGTGCCGGCAGCAGCTTGAAGTCCGGCAGGTCGCGCAGCACAAGCTCCGGTCCTGCAGGCGAATAGACGACGAAAAGCTGCATCGGCTGGTCGCCGGTGTTGAGCGTCGAGTGGAAGCGGCTTTCCGGCACGTAGATGGTGCAGCCGGGGCCGACCTTTGCCACCACCGGGTTGCCGCTCTCGTCCTCGACCATCTGCTCGCCATTGCCGGAGATGACGAAGATGATTTCTTCGGCGCCCGGATGGTTGTGGCGGGTGTGGCCCTTGCCCGGCGGCAGGTCGACGACGCCGCCGGAGAAGCGGGCGGCGCCGTTCACTTCCGGCGCGACGGTTAGCGACAGCTTGCCCCAGTCGAAGCCGAAGGCGCTGACATCCTTCGGGTAGACGAAAACCTTGCTCTTGTCGGCCATTGCCTCATCCTTTCCTTTTTGTGATCGTCTTGAAATCCGCCGTCTGCCTGGCAATCGCCGCTTCGGCCGGCAGCCGTTCCATCGAACTCGCGCCATAGAAGCCATGCAGCCCCTCGCAGCGCTCGAGGATGTAGCGCGCATCGTCGGGCATCGAGATCGGCCCGCCATGGCAAAGCAGGATGACGTCCTTGCGCACCGAACGCGCTGCGTCGGCAATGGCATCGATTTCGTTGACGCAGGCGTCGAGCGTTTTCGCCGAGGTGGCGCCGATCGAGCCGCCCGTGGTGACGCCCATATGGGCGACGACGATGTCGGCGCCGGCCGTGGTCATGGCGCGCGCCTCGTCCGGATTGAAGACGTAGGGCGTGGTCAGCAGGTCGAGCTTGTGCGCCTCGGCGATCATGTCGACCTCGAGCCCAAAACCCATGCCGGTCTCCTCGAAGCTCTGGCGCATGGTGCCGTCGAACAGGCCGACGGTCGGAAAATTCTGCACGCCGGAAAAGCCCATGGTCTTCAGCTCGGAGAGCAGCAGCGGCATTATGACGAAGGGGTCGGTGCCGTTGACGCCGGCCAGCACCGGCGTGTTCTTCACCACCGGCAACACCTCATAGGCCATCTCCTTGACGATCTCGTTGGCGTTGCCATAGGCGAGCAGGCCGGCGGCCGAGCCGCGCCCGGCCATGCGGTAGCGACCGGAATTGTAGATGATGATGAGGTCGATGCCGCCGGCTTCCTCGGCCTTGGCCGACAGGCCGGTGCCGGCGCCGCCGCCGACGATCGGCACGCCATCGGCGATCATCTTGCGGAACTTTTCCAGGATCGTTTTGCGCGGAATGGCGGCCATGCTTGTCGTCTCTCACTTCTTGGCGATATCGAGGAACGCCTCGGCGGCTGCCTTGGCGAAAGCGGGATCGTTGATGTGCAGCGGCAGGCGCGTGACGGTGCGGCGCCTGGTCGGCTGGATCGTGCGCTCGATGGCGTCGAACAGTGCCGCATCGGCGTCCGGATCGAAGAAGGCGCCGCCTTCGATGTCGAGCGCCGACACGCCCTTTTCGGGAATCAGGAAACGGACCGGGCCGTCGCAACGAGCGAGGCGGCCGCCGATCCATTCGCCGATCTTGCGGCATTCGTCAGTCGTGGTGCGCATCAGCGTGACGTTGGGGTTGTGCTCGTAGAACAACCGTCCGCGATAGCGCTCGGGGATCGTGGCCGGCGCCCAGAAGTTCACCATGTCAAGCGCGCCGACCGAGCCGACATAGGGCAATTTCGTGCGGGCGATCGCGCCGAAGCGATCCTCGGTCGCCGGCAGCACGCCGCCGAACAGGAGATCGCAGACTTCGGTCGTGGTGATGTCGAGGACGCCGGCCAGAAGGCCGCTGTCGGCGAGCTTCTCCATCAAGCGGCCACCGGTGCCGGTGGCGTGGAAGACCATGCAGTCATAGCCGGCGCGCAATTGCTCGACGATCGCGGTCACGCAGGGGGTGGTGACGCCGAACATGGTGAGCCCGAGCGCCGGCTTGCCGGCGGCGGCCGGAGCCGGCTTCGCGGCCATGCCGGCAATCGCCTGGGCGGCATTATGCAGCACGACACGTGAGAGCCGGTTGAGCCCGGCCATGTCGGTGACCGAGGGCATCATGATGATGTCGGAGACGTCGACATAAGGCGCGGTATCGCCCGAGGCGAGGGTGGAGACCATGAGCTTCGGCAGGCCGAGCGGCAGCGCGCGCATGCCGGCGGTGACGATCGAGGTGCCGCCGCCGCCGCCGATGCCGATCACGCCGGCGACGTCGTTGCGCGACTGGATGAAATTGGCGAAGGCGGTGCTCATGCCGGCAACGGCGGCGCCGCGGTCATCGATGCCTAGAACTGCGTCGGCTCCCCTGGCATGATGCGTGGCGACCTCGCTGGCGGGGATGTCGACCGGGACGGTCGCGCCGCGCGTACCGATATCGACACGGACGACCGCGCCGCCGGCAGCAGTGACGGCATCGGCGAGGAAGGCGAGTTCCTCACCTTTGGTGTCGGCGGTGCCGACCACATAGATGCGCTTCATCCGCGGTTCCCCGTCGTCCGGCATGGTCGGCTTTGCCGCCCGCCTTTTCTGCTCCACCCTTAAGCTCGTCGGCGAAAGCCTCGTCGCTGGTGGGGACTCCATTCTTGCCCCACCCTTAAGCTCCTCGGCAAAGCCTCGTCGCTGGTGGGGACTCCATTCTTGCCCCACCCTTAAGCTCCTCGGCAAAGCCTCGTCGCTGGTGGGGCCCTTTTTTCTGCCCCACCCTTAAGCTCCTCGGCAAAAGCCTCGTCGCTGGTGGGGACCCATTATTGCCTGGCATTGCGCCATTGCAAATTTTTGAGACGTGCGTATCGTATTGATATGGATGTCTCACGTCAACAAGCCGCCTCCAGCGATGACGCAGCGAAGGCTCGGACCGCTGAGAAGGGGCCGCGCGCCCGCACAAAGCGGCTGATGCTGGAAACGGCGACAAGGCTGATGCAGTCCGGCATGACCCCGTCGGTCAGCGAGGTCGCGGAGGCAGCGGAAGTGTCGCGCGCGACCGCCTACCGTTATTTCCCGAGCCAGGCGGCGCTGGTGCAGGCCGTGGTCGATGAAGGGCTTGGCCCGATCCTCACCTGGAAGTCGGCCTCCGACGATGCCGAGCGGCGCGTGGCGGATCTGTTCGCCACCGCGATGCCGCGCATCGAGGCTTTCGAGGCGACATTCAAGGCGGCGCTGAAGCTGTCTCTCGATCAATGGGCGCGACGCCAGGCCGGCACGCTCGGATCGGAGCCCGCCTTCAAGCGCGGTCATCGCGTCGACTTGCTGAAGGATGCGATCGGGCCGCTCAAGGGTCGCCTGAAGCCGCGCCAGTTCAAACGCCTGGCGCAGGCGCTGTCGCTGGTGTTCGGCGTCGAGGTGGTCACGGTGCTGAAGGATATCTGGGGGCTGGACAGCGCCGAGATGGTGTCGGTGGCGCAGTGGGCGGCGAGCGCGCTGGTGCGCGCCGCAATAGTGGAAGCAGAGGCAAAATCAGCAGGAATGTCGGCAGCGCCGAAGGCGACAGTCATCTAAATCTGGTTCGACCAGATTGCGGAGCCAGTTTTGAATGTTAATTGGGGTGGGCAGCCCGTGACAAGGGCCATGCATATCAAAGAGTAGGAAAAACAAGGGAAAACAGCCAGATATCGCAAGGATTGGCTCATTCGCCCGATCTCGGCCGCTCAAGAAAGCGCTTGACGCCAAGCTGAAATTGGTAATACCAGATCAAGGCGGACAAAGCGGATCAAATGTGAGGGCCGCGATCCATTTCCGGCAGGGCGAGGAGGCCCGGAACCGGAAAAGATGCCCTCACGGGAGGAACTACCTGGGCCGGTTTCGCTGCCGGCTCGCATGACACGGTAGAATGCGCACAAGGGAGGAAAACTATGCGCAAGACAGTCGCCAGCACGCTTGCTGGCATCGCCTTTGCACTTGCCGGTAGTACGTCTGCATTCGCGCAAGACAAGGAATTGACGATTCTTTGGGCCGAATGGGACCCATCCAACTACCTGCAGCAGCTCGTCAACGACTTCACAGCCGAGACAGGCATCAAAGTGACGGTGGAAACCACGCCGTGGTCGGACTTCCAGACCAAGGCGTTCACCGAATTGAACGCGCATGGCGATTCCTACGATCTCATCGTCGGCGACTCGCAGTGGCTCGGAGCCGGCTCGACACAGGGTCACTGGGTCGACCTGAGCGATTTCTTCAAGCAGCACAAGCTCGATCAGGTCATGACGCCGGCCACGGTCAAGGGTTACGCCGAATATCCGCCGGGCAGCGGCAAGTACTGGGCGATCCCTCTCGAAGGCGATGCCAACGGCTGGGCCTACCGCAAGGACTGGTTCGAGGATCCGAAGGAAAAGGAAGCCTTCAAGGCCAAGTATGGCTACGATCTGGGCGTTCCGAAGGACTACAAGCAGCTGCACGACATCGCGGAGTTCTTCACGCGTCCGGACCAGAAGAGATACGGTCTCGCGATCTACACCCAGAACAAGTATGACGCGATGGCCATGGGCGTCGAGCAGACGATCTTCAGCTATGGCGGCTCGCTCGGTGACTATTCGACATATGCCGTTGACGGCATCGTCAATTCGGACTCGAATATCAAAGCCATCGAGATGTATCACGACTTGACGAAATTCACGCCTCCGAATTGGGGCGATTCGTTCTTCGTCGAAGATAACCAGGCCTTCACGTCCGGTCTCTCGGCGATGGCGATGAATTTCTTCGCCTTCATGCCGGCACTGGCCAACAAGGCTACAAATCCATACGCCGATGTCACAGGTTACTTTGCCAATCCGCCCGGACCGACGGGCGTGAAGGCCGCGGCGCTCGGCGGCCAGGGCGTCTCGATCGTCTCCTATTCGAAGCATAAGGATGACGCGATGAAGTTCCTGGAATGGTTCATTCGCGACGATGTCCAGCAGAAGTGGGCGGAGTATGGCGGCTACACCTGCAGCCAGGCGGTGTTGACGTCGGACAAGTTCCTCAACGCCACCCCTTACAATCGCGCCTTCAACGACTCCATGCAGATCGTCAAGGATTTCTGGGCGACTCCGGAATACGCCGAACTGCTGGATCAGCTGAACCAGGATCTCTACCCCTACGTGGTGAACAACCAGGGGAGCGCGAAGGAAGCATTGGACAAGCTGACGGCCGACTGGAAAGCGACCTTCGTCAAGTACAACCGCTACAAGTAGGCGGATCGTCCACCGAATATGCCGGAGGGGGAGGAACTCCTTCTCCGGTTCCTTTTTGTCAACGTTCAAGAGGCGAGTGTGTCAACCGTGGCCATATCCCAACCCGACGCGCGTTCGCGCGGCGCCGCGCGCGGCTGGTCCGATCTCACGATCCGCAACATCTTCATTATCCCGACAGTAGCGTTCCTGATCATTTTCAACGTCTTTCCGCTGATCTATTCGCTGGGCTACTCCTTCACCGACTACGCGGCCAACCGCGGCGGCTCATGGAACTTCGTCGGTTTGCAGAACTACCGGATGTTGCTCAGCGACCCGCAGGTCTGGCAGAACTTCGTCATCACCGCGAAATATGTCATCGTCTCCGTCACGGGACAGATGGTCGTGGGTTTCGGCCTTGCGCTGCTCCTCAATCGAAGCTTTCCGCTGAAAGGTCTGGTGACCACGCTGCTTCTTCTGCCGATGATGATGTCGGCAGCCGTGGTCGGCCTATTCTGGCAACTGCTCTACAGTCCGTCCTGGGGGCCGATAAACTACATTTTCGGCCTCGGCGATTTCCCGTGGCTTTCCAACCCGAACGCGGCTCTCTACGCGATCGCAATCACCGACATCTGGATGTGGGCGCCTTTCGTGATGCTCCTGTCGCTGGCGGGGCTCTCGGCGGTGCCGAAGCATCTCTACGAGGCCGCCGCGATCGATCGCGCCGGCTGGTGGTATACGTTCACGCGCATCACCTTGCCCCTGGTCACGCCGCTCCTGCTGATCGCATTGATCTTCCGCACGATGGAAGCGTTCAAGACGTTCGACATTGCCTTCACCATGACCAGCCAGCCTTCGGCCGAACTTATCGCGGTCAGGTTGTACAAGCAGGCCTTCCAGCAGTGGGATACGGGCAAGTCCTGCGCATTTGCATATATCGTGCTGCTCGTCGTGCTCGCGATCACCAACATCTACGTAAAATATCTGAACAAGGCGAAGGAACGCTAGAATGGCGGCCGTCGAGACATCGCGTGAAAGGATACTGGGCCGCGCGGCCATCGTTGCCGTGGTCGCAGCCACGATCATCTTCCTCTTGCCGATCTACTGGATCGGCTCGACGGCGGTGAAGCCGAAGGACGTGGCGATCTCGGTGCCGCCGACCGTTTTCTTCAAGCCGGAAATCACGCCGTTCGTACGCCTGTTCGTCAAGCGGGTGCAATCGAACAAGGCGGTCGACCCGGAGCAATATGCGGCGGCTCCGTGGTGGGAAAGGGACATCATGGACGGCGGCGAGGCGGTGCTGAAGACCGGCAAGGATGTGCAGTTCTCGGCCTACCCGAACCGGTTCATGAACAGCCTCATCGTTGCCGTCGTTTCCACCGTGCTGGCGGTCGGTCTGGGCACCTTCACGGCCTACGGTTTCTCGCGCTTCAAGATCGCCGGCGAGGACGACCTTTTGTTCTTCATCCTGTCGACGCGCATGCTGCCGCCGATCGTGGTAGCTATCCCTATGTTCCTGATGTACCGCGCCGTGGGGTTGAACGATTCCCATCTCGGCCTGATCATCCTCTATGTCGCCTTCAACCTGTCGTTCTCGGTCTGGCTGATGAAGGGCTTCATGGACGAGATCCCCAAGGAGTATGAGGAGGCCGCGCTCGTCGACGGCTATACGCGCATGCAGGCGTTCTTCAAGATCGTGCTGCCGGAGGCGGTCACCGGCATCGCGGCGACGGCCGTCTTCTGCTTCATCACCGCCTGGAACGAATATGCCTTTGCGCTGATGCTGACCAACCGGCGCGCCCAGACGGCGCCGCCCTTCATCCCCTCGCAACTCGGTTCAGGCCTTCCGGACTGGACTTCGATCGCGGCGGGCACCGTGCTGTTCCTGTTGCCGGTGGCGATCTTCACCTTCCTGCTGCGCAACCATCTGTTGCGGGGCGTCACCTTCGGAGCGATCCGCAAATGAGCTTTCGCAGCATCAACCAGAAATACCTGCTGCCCGGCTCCCAGATAGTCATGGTGCTCGGCATCCTCGTGCTGTGCCAGCCGTGGAACCTGACGCTGCATAGCTACGGCGCGACGATCATTCTCATCGGACTGATCGGCTTCAACGTCACCTCGAAGATCGCGCCTGAAAAGGGCGGCGAAGCCGAGGCCGCGGTGCGTGGAGGGCCCGGGCATTGACGCAGATCGAGCTTCGCGGCATCCAAAAGTTCTTTGGCGCCGTCCAGGTCATCCATAACCTCAACCTGGCAATCGCCGACAATGAATTCATCGTGCTGCTCGGCCAATCGGGCTGCGGCAAGACGACCACGCTGCGCGCCGTCGCCGGGCTCGAGACGATCGACGAAGGCGACATCCTGATAGACGGCAAGGCCGTACAGCATCTCAAGGCCGCCGATCGCGACATTGCGATGGTGTTCCAATCATTCTCGCTCTATCCGCACATGAACGTCTACGAGAATATCGCCTTCCCGCTGCGGGCAACGCGCATGAGCGGCGGCGAGGTCGACAAGGCGGTGCGGGAGGTCGGCAAGGTGCTGCGCATCACCGACCTCCTGGATAAAAAGCCGTCGGCGCTTTCAGGCGGCGACATGCAGCGCGTCGCGATCGGCCGCGCGCTCGTCAGGCGCCCGAAAGCGATGCTGATGGACGAACCCATCGGCGCGCTCGACGCCAAGCTGCGCGAGGAGATGCGCGCCGAAATCAAGCGCCTGCACGTCAAGCAAGGCTCCACGACCGTCTATGTGACCCATGACCAGATCGAGGCCATGAGCCTGGCAGACCGTATCGTCATCATGCATGAGGGCTTCCTTCAGCAGGTCGGGTCGCCGGACGAGGTGTATTCGCATCCGGCCAACCTGTTCGTGGCGCAATTTGTCGGTAGCCCGGTGATGAACGTCGTCGCAGCGACGGTGGCCCAGAATGGTTCGGGGGCGGAGGTCAAGGTGGGCGGCCTGGATAAGGGGTTCGAATTTCCCGGCGGACTTCTTTCAAAGCTGAACGGCCACGCTGCGGGCGGGCTCAAGCTCGGCATCCGGCCGGAAGGCGTGGCGATCAGTCGGGAGGCGGGAGCCGGGTTCGTTCCGGTGGAGATACAACTCGTCGAGTCGCTCGGTTCCCACGATATTGTCGATCTCAAGGTGGGGTCGGAATTGCTGCGGGCGCGGACCAAGAGTGGTTTCGCTTCCGGAGCCGGCGAACGCGTCTATGCGCGGATCGAGCCTTCGCAGGCGCATTTCTTCGACGCCGCGAGCGGCAAATCGCTCGGAGTGAGACTGTAATGGCCCATATCCAGTTGAAGAACATCTCCAAGACATTCGGCAACCACACCGCGCTGTCCAATCTTAATCTCGACATCGCAGACGGCGAATTCTTCGTGCTGCTCGGCGAGACGGGCGCCGGCAAGACGACGACGCTGAGAATGGTCGCGGGCCTTGAAAAGCCGACTGAGGGCCAGGTCTTCATCGACGGCGTCGACGTCGCCGACTGGGGCGCGGCCGAACGCGACGTGGCGCTGGTGCTGCAGCAATATTCGCTCTATCCGCGCTACACGGTCAGGCAGAACCTCGAATTTCCGCTGAAGCCGAAGATCCGCCGGCTGCCGGATGCCGAGATCAAGGACCGCGTCGCGCGCGCGGCCCGCACGCTTCGTATCGAGCACCTGCTCGACCGCAAGACCGACCGGCTTTCCGGCGGCGAGATGCAGCGCGTCTCGATCGGCCGCGCGATCGTGCGCAAGCCGCGCGTCTTCCTGATGGACGAGCCGCTATCGGCGCTCGACGCCAAGCTGCGCGAGGCGCTGCGCACGGAACTGAAGAACCTGCAGATGCAGCTCGGCGCCACGTTCCTGTTCGTCACGCATGACCAGATCGAGGCCATGTCGATGGGCGACAAGGTCGGCGTGCTCAACCATGGCCGCATCGTCCAGACCGGCACGCCGCATGAGATCTATAACAACCCGCGCGATACCTATGTCGCAAGCTTCGTCGGTTCGCCGCCGATGAACCTCATCGACGGCAGGCTGGTCAACGACCGCGCCGTGATGGCGCCGGTGAATTTCGAACTGCCACTCACGATCGGGGCTAAGACTTTCGGCGGGGCCAAGACTTTTGGCGGGGGCAGGACGAGCGGCGCGACCGACGGTCGCCCGCTCGTCTTCGGCATCCGTCCGGAGGACGTCTACCTGGAGAGCGGCGCGCCGGTCGAAGCGCGCGTCCACGATGTCGAGAACCATGGCGTGGAGAAGATCCTGACACTCAGGGTCGGCGACACGATGCTGCGGGCGACAGTGCCGGCCACGACCGACGTCGCGATCGAGCAGCCGGTGCGCTTCGCCTGGAACCCGGACAAGGTGGTGATGTTCGACAAGGGCAGCGGGGTGAGCCTGCGGCACGCGGGATAGTCGCCAGCCATTGCCCGCGGCCATCGGGCTTGCGCCTAAAGCGCGTCGCGATCTTTCAGATTCGCTCCCTGCGCTTTAGGTTTTTGATTTTACGCATGTCTTTATCCCGAAACCGGTTCCCACTTTCGGGAGACATGCTTTATTTCGGCAGGTATGTCTCGTAAGGCATGTCGTTGATCAGCAGGATCACGCATTCGGTGTCCGACAGGCAGGCGTCGTCATGCATCTCGTTGGCCTTCTGGGTCCAGTAGGAGCCTGGCGGCAACTCGACCCTGGTGGCTTCGCCGCCCTGCATCTGCCAGTGCGCCCAGAGGCCCTTGATGACAATCGCGCGGTAATCGGCGGTGTGGGCGTGGACGGGCGCGCGCCAATTGCCGGGAACTTTCAGCAGCGTGCCGGCGGGCCCTTTCGCCCGCTCGCCCCATAGCGGACCAAGGCGCTGCGGCTGGCCTGGCGCTTCGACGGCGTAAGGGATCTTGTCGACGGGAAGGTAGCTGTCTTCAAGCGCGAAAGCCCGGCCCGGCAGGATGGCGGCCGCGGCAAGCGCAAGCGATGCGAGATGGTTGGGCATGGCGGTTTCCTCCGCCAGCCAGCTTAGGGGGCCTCAGTCGGCGGGGAATGGCGCATCGTCCAAAAGATTTGGCAATTCCTCCAGCGGGCAGCAGCCGCCTGCCGGATGTCAGGATTGCTCCTCGGCGCCGGCATTGCGGAAATGGCTCGGCGCCACGCCCATCACCCGCTTGAAGGCGCGGCTGAAGGAGGCCTCCGAATCGTAGCCTAACCTCGAGGCCGCGACCGAAACCCGCATGCCGTCGCGGGTGAGCCATTGCCGCGCCTGGTGCATGCGCACGCGCAGCACATATTTAGCCGGCGTCTCGCCGACGACGGTTGCGAAGCGCTGCGCGAAGGCCGAGCGTGAGGCGCCCATCATCCTGGCCAGCGCCTCCACCGTCCAGTCGCGCTCCGGCTGCAGATGGATGGCGGCAAGCACCTTGCCGACATCCGGATTGCGCACGGCGGCGATCCATCCGGTGGCGTCGCCGCAGCCATTCTCCACCCAGGAGCGGATGATGGTGGCGGCGAGCACGTCGGCCAGGCGGGCAAGAATGCCGCCGGAGCCGACGCGGTCCATCGTCACCTCGCCAGCCATCGCGTCGAGCAGATGCTGGATGCCCGGCGCGTTCGCCATCAATTTATGCGCCTGCATCAGGTCGGGCATCATCTCCAGCAGCGGATGCGAGCCGTCGAGGTTGAAATGCATCGAGCCGCAGAACAGCAAGGTCTTGCAGCCGTCGCAGCCGTTCGAGACGTCATAGATGTTTTCGCACACCGGCTCGATGGTGTAGCGGCCGATCGGCACCGGCGGCACGCCGGGCGCGCTCGCCAGCACATGCTCGTCACCGCGCGGGATCAGCAGCGCGTCGCCCACCGAGAGCTCGATCCATTCCTTCGCCGGCGAGAACAGCCAGCAGCCCTGCTGTCCGATGAAATGGAAACGCGCGGCCTTCTGCGCGGGAAAGGAAACGGCCCAGGGCTCGCCCAGCACGCAACGGCCATAGTCGACGCCATCGAGGCGCAAGCCACGCAACATGTCGGTGAGCGGGTCGCCCGAGGTCTCTAAAACCGATTTGGACGAATTGTAATTCATTTCGGCGGTTCTAGCATGGAAACTCCAGATAGTCACTCCCTATGTTGCACTGCAGCCCAAATGTTGCGCTGCAACTCACCGGAGATTTGTCATGACCGAGCCCGCCACAGGCGCCATCGACGCCGCTGTCCTCGACAGAACCGAACCTGAAGAACGAAGTGAGCCTGCATGGGGTGCGGTGGTCTCGCTGGCGCTCGGTGTTTTCGGTCTCGTGACCGCCGAATTCCTGCCCGCCAGCCTGTTGACGCGGCTGGCGCAAGACCTTGGCGTCAGCGAAGGCGCCGCCGGCCAGGCGGTGACCGCGACGGCTGTCGTCGGCGCGATCGCGGCGCCGACCATGGCGATCGTCACCAAGCGGCTCGACCGCCGGCTGGTCATGTGGATCCTCTCCGTCCTTTTGATCATCTCCAATCTCGTCGCCGCCTTCGCTTCCTCGCTCACCATGCTGCTTCTTGCCCGCGTCGTGCTTGGTGTGGCGCTTGGCGGCTTCTGGTCGATGTCGGCGGCCATGGCGCTGCGGCTCGTGCCGATGCGGCTGATGCCGCGCGCCATGTCGATCATCCTCACCGGCGTCTCGGTCGCCACCGTGACGGCGGCTCCGGTCGGCGCCTATGTCGGCGACGTCTGGGGCTGGCGCATCGCCTTCATGATCGCGGCGGTCGTTGGTGCGCTGGCGCTTCTGGTGCAACTCGCCACGCTTCCCAGCCTGCCACCGACGGCGGTGGCCAGCTTCCGCACGCTAGTCGAGGTGCTGAAGCGACCGATGATCCGCGTCGCGCTGCTGGTGGTGCTGCTGGTCGCGTCCGGACAATTTGCCGGCTTCACCTATGTGCGGCCGTTCCTGGAGACGGTGCCGGTCATGCCGATCGCGACCATCTCGCTGGTGCTGCTCGCCTATGGCATTGGCGGCTTCTTCGGCAATTTCGCCGGCGCGTTCCTGGCCGAGCGCAATTTGAAGATGGCCGTCGGCCTGGCGCCGCTGCTGATCGCCCTGTCGGCGGCGACGCTGCTGGTGTTTGGCGCCTCGCCGATAACGGCGGCTGTTGCGGTCACCGCCTGGGGCTTTGCCTTCGGCGCCGTGCCGGTCGGTCTGCAGACCTGGCTGGTGCGCGCCGCGCCCGACCAGGCCGAGAGCGCCGGCGGGTTGATGGTCGCGACCTTCCAGGTGGCGATCGCGCTGGGCGCCATCGTCGGCGGCCTCCTTGTCGATCACGCCGGTGTCGCGAGCGCTTTCGCCTATGGCGGCGCGGCGACCTTGCTCGCGGCGCTGGTGACCTTCCTGATAGGGCCGAAGCAGGCTGCCGAATAGTCAGGCCCGACCGTCCCATCAAGCTTCGGCTCGGCGGCTCTCAGGGGCGCCGGGCCGATTGCATGCCTTCGGCTCAGGCCGAGCGGCCGTCGAACTCGAACACTTCAATTGCGGTGAGATCGACATCTTCCAGGCAGTTGAGGTTGATATAGGCGGATCGTTCGCTGCCCTGGCTGACGTCTTCGGCAAAGGGATGCATGCCGCAGGTGCGGCAGAAGCGATGCGCGATTTGAGCCTTGCCGAAAGTGTAGCGGCCGAGGTCGTCGCCCCAGGCGACCAGACTGAGCTTCTCATGCGGCACAGCCCACAACAGCGCGCCTTTGCGCCGGCAGATCGAGCAGTTGCAGCGCACGGCCATGCCGAGCTCGCCCTCGACCTCGAACGCCACCTTGCCGCAGTGGCAGCTGCCTTTGTACAGCATCAGCATCTTCCCATCACTGGCAGGGTGCAAAGGCACGCTTGCCGGTTTATCTCTTGCGCCGGCCCAACATCGGGCCGTGCCTAAAAGACGTTGCAACTTTGCAAGGCCCGACATCGAAAATGCAATCCATCCGCGACCGTCTGGAAATCATCCTGTCACGTCTTGCCAATCGCGCGGGCGATGAGAAGGTCTTCACGAAGCTCTATGCCGAGGCCGCGCGGGCCGCCGCCGACGCGTCCGACGCGCGCCGCAAGGCTGGTATGAGCCTTGGGCCGCTCGACGGCCGGGTCGTCTCGATCAAGGACCTGTTCGACGTCGCTGGCGAGCCGACGACGGCCGGCTCGCTGATCCGCGCCGAGGCCGCACCCGCCGCGCGGGACGCGGCGATCGTGCACAGGCTGCGCCAGGCAGGCGCCGTCATCCTCGGCAAGACCAACATGACCGAATTCGCCTTCACCGCGATCGGCGACAATCCGTATTACGGCACGCCGGGCAATGCCGCCGATGCCAGCCTGGTCCCGGGCGGGTCATCGTCGGGCGCGGGCGTAGCGGTCGGCGAGGGCACAAGCGACATCTCGATCGGTTCGGATACCGGGGGGTCCGTGCGCATCCCCGCCTCGCTCAACGGCGTCGTCGGCTTCAAGCCGACGGCGGGGCGCGTGCCTCTGACCGGCGCCTTTCCGCTGTCGATGACGCTGGATTCGATCGGTCCGCTCGCTCGCAGCGTCGCCGATTGCGCGCTCGCCGACGCAATCATGGCGGGAGAAGAGCCGGCGGTCCTTCAGCCGGTCCCGCTCGCGACCTTGCGCGTCGGCATCCCGCGCGGCGTGCTGTTCGGCGAAACGCAAGCGGAGGTCGCCGAAGCTTTCGAGGCATGCATCGACAGGATCGGACGGGCCGGCGCCCGCGCGGTCGATTTGCCTATCGACGATCTCATCGCCGAGATGCGCGTGGCCACCAGACGCGGCACGATCGCTTCCATGGAAGGCGCCGAAGTGCATGCCGATTGGCTGGCGAGCGGCGCCTCGGTGCCGGTCGATCCGCATGTCACCGGGCCATTGTCGCGCGCGCTCACCGTTCCCGCCTCTGCCTATATCCGCACGATCCGCCGTCGCGGCGAGCTCGTGGCGGCCATGGCGAAACGGCTGGAGACGATCGATTTGCTGGCATTGCCGACCGTGCCGATGGTCGCGCCGTCCATCGCAGCCATGGCCGGCGACGAAGAACTGCGCGACAGGGCGGAAGGGCTGCTCTTGCGCAACACGCAGGTCGCCAATCAGTTCGATCTCTGCGCGATCTCGCTGCCGATGCCGGGCGCCAAGCTGCCGGCCGGATTGATGCTGGTGGGCAAGCATGGGCAGGACAGGCATCTGCTGCGTATTGCCGCGGCAGTGGAGACATTGCTGCAAGGTTGAGATTGCGCGGCGGCGCACTTAACGTGCCGAGCAGTGCTTGCGCTCGCTTTGTTTGGCGGCTCGCTCCACACCGGTCGCGACCAACCAGGGCAAACTGTGTTCCCCGTCGCGGTGCTGGATCGATCCTCTGACGACGATCTTTCCGGCATGAAGCTTATCCGGAAAATCGACCGCGGCTCTGTCCAGCAGTGGCAGTCGGGTAGTGTCGATCGCAACGCCCTTGATGACCGTACCGGTGGTGAGATCGAGCGCGTCGCCGGAAGGACAGGGAGCCTTCACGCACACAATCCCATTGCTGCAGTACACATAACTGCTGCCCTCGGCTGCGGCGAGCGACGGCAATGCCGCAATCGAGCAGGCGACGATGGTAAGTAACGCGAAGCGATGACGGGACATGTTTTCAACGTCGCGGACAATTGGGGCAAAACCGCGATGGGCTAACCGCCGGTCGGAAAGCGCCGGCGATAATGCTCTACGACCTCCGGATTGCGCAGATTGACCGGCAGCTTGCCGGCAAGCACCAGCAGCGCCTCGTTCGCCGCGCCGACACCCATGCGCATCATCGATTCCTCGGTGATGCCGGCCATATGCGGGGTGACGATGACATTGTCGAAGCCGAAATAAGGATGGTTTGGCGGCAGCGGCTGCGTGGAAAAGACGTCCAGCGCGGCGCCGCCGATGCGGCCCTTTTGCAAGGCTTCGATCAGCGCCTCGTCGTCCACCACCGGGCCGCGCGAGACATTGATCAGCAGCGCATTGGGCTTCATGCGGGCGATGCGCTCGCGGCTGATCAGGCCGCGCGTCTCCTCCGTCAGCGGGCAACAGAGCACGATGATATCGCTCTGCTCGACCAGTGCGTCGATCGACAGGAAGCCGACACGTTCAGGCGCCGGCCGCAGGCTGCGCGTGGTCGCCACGACATTGAGGTCGAAGCCGTGCGCGGCGATATGGCCGACGGCCTGGCCGACGGCGCCGAGGCCGACGATGCCGATGGTCTTGCCGGCAAGCTCGCTGGTGGAATTGGCATGCTCGCGTCCGGCGAGCCAGCCCTTGGCACGCAGGTCGCGGTCCATCACGCGGAAGCGCCGCAGCAAGGCAAGGGCGGTGAACATCACATGCTCGGCGACCGAGCGGGCGTTGACCGCCGGCACGTTCGCCACCAGCACGCTGGCGGCGGTCGCCGCCTCGACCGGGATCATGTCCAGCCCGGCGCCGTGGCGGATCGCGGCGCGCAGGCTCGAAGCGCCCGCAAACAGCTCCGGCGGCAACGGCGCGCGCACGATGACGATATCGGCGTCGCGGGCCTCCCCAGTCAGCGTCCTGGGATCGAGCGCGGAAGCGACCTCAAGCCGGCCGGCGCCTGCCAGCATGGCCGTGGCGCGCGGATGCAGCGGATGCGTCGACAGGATCTTGCGCATCAAGGTTCCTTTTTGGACCGCATTTCTGCGACGCCAAGCGAAAGCGCTTGGCTGCAAAAATGCTCAAGCTTTCTCGAGCGCAGCGCTTTTCGGTTCCATCCCGCGGCCTTCGATGATGCCCTTCCAGTAGCTCTCGGCGCCCTGCAGATGGGCGTTCATCAGGGCCTGGGCGAGATTGCCGTCGCGGCGCAGCAGCGCCTCATAGATCTGGATGTGCTCGGCGTGCGAGCGCACGCTGCGCTCGGGGTCGTTGAAATAGATCGGCAGGCGCTGCTCGCCCATCAGGTAATAGACGCTGCAGATGTTGTGGAAGACGCTGTTCTTGGTGGCGCGCACGATCTCGAGGTGGAACTCGCGGTCCTCCTTGGCGAGACCTTCGCCGGCGGCGATGCGCTCTTCGGAGGCCTTCAGGACCTCGCGCAGGCGTTCGAAGTTTTCTTCCGTGGCGCGCGAGCAGGCAAGCTCGGCCGCTTTGATCTCATGGATCTTGCGCAGCTCGACGGTTTCGTAGATCTGCACCGGATCGAGCGGCAGGCCGGCGCGGGCGAACAGCGCCAGCGCTTCCACGCTCGCCTGCTTGGTGTCGATATAGATGCCGGACTTGGCGCGCCGCTCAACGATGCGCATGGCCTCGAGGATGGCGAGCGCCTCGCGGATCTGGCCGCGGCTGACGCTAAAATGCTCCGCCAGCTCGCGCTCCGACGGCGTGCGGCCGGACTCCTTGTCCGAGTTGGAGAAGAGATAGGCGGCAAGTTCCGCGAGAAGGTTCTTTTCTTTCATCGTCAAATACGTTGCGCGTGCGCCTCCAGGAATCGTCCCGAGATAGTGAAACCCAATCCGGGCTTTTCAGGGATCGCTATCATACCGTCCTTCGCTTCGACAGTCTCCTCGACGAGGTCGTGGATCATCGGATTGGCGCCGAGCGAATATTCGATGATGAAGCTGGCGGGCGAGGCGGCGCACACATGCAGCCCGGCAAAGAAGCAGGGCGCGCCGGCCCACAGATGCGGCGCGAAGCGCAGATTGAAGGCGCTGGCGATGGTGCCGATCTTCATCGCCTCGCTGATGCCGCCGCAGAACGCCGGGTCCGGCTGGAAGATGTCGGCCGATTTCAGCACCGCCAGGTCGCGGAAGGCGTAGCGCGTCGCCTCGCTCTCGCCCGTGGCGATCGGCGTCGAGCCCGAGGCGCGCACCTCGGCCATGCCCGGCTTGTCGTCGGCGATCACCGGTTCCTCGAACCAGGCTAGGTCGAGATCGGCGGTGAGCTTGATGAAGCGCTTGGCCTCGGCAACGGTGTAGGTGCCGTGCGCGTCGACCATCAGATCGACGTCGGGCCCGATCGCCTGCCTTGCGGCGCGCACGCGCGCGGCCGACACATGCGGGGCGCCGTCCATAGCGCCGACGCGCATCTTCAACGCCTTGAAGCCGCCCTTGGCGATGTAGGATTTCAACTGCTCGCCGATCGCGTCTGCGGAGGCCCAGCCGCCCGAGGCGTAGGCCTGCATGCGCTCGACCTTACGGCCGCCGAGCAGCCGCCATACGGGCTGCCCGAGCGACTTGCCGAGGATGTCCCAGAGCGCGATGTCGATGGCGCTGATCGCCGCCACGCTCATGCCGCGCCGCGCCAACTGCGGCATGGCATGGCCCGCATGCGCCGCCGTCTCGTGCCGTACACCGTTGTAGAGCATCTCCCAGATGATGCCGATGTCGGCCGGATCACGGCCGATGAGCTGCGGGCCGATCTCGTGGTTGAGCATATGGACGAGCGCGCCATAGCTGCCGGCGCTGCCGGCAGCGTTCTTGCCCTCGCCCCAGCCGACCAGGCCGTCATCGGTCTCGATGCGCACAATGGCGGCGTCGAACGTCGTCACCTGACCGAAGTCGCTGCGATGCTGCTTCGCGACTTCGATCGGGATACGAACCCACCAGGCCTCTACGCTATTGATGCGCATGTCTTTCCTTCGGCCCCTCCGCCCGCCGGGCGGAAGGGACAGGTTTCAGTCGGAGGTCACTTGATCAGCGGCAGCAGCGTTTCGGCGGTGATGCGCATCTGGTCGGTGTAGAATTTTTCCGTGAGCAGGCTGGAGCCGTGGTCCTGGATGAATTTGAGCTGCTCGGGCGAGATGTCGACCGGATTGCGCTCGACCATTTCCGGATAGGGTGCGGCCGGCGTGCGGTCGACGGGCGCGACGAATTCGTTGGTCAGCGCGCCGTCATAGCCGACTTCCTTCAGCGTGCGCACGATCTTCGGCCAGTCGATCTGGCCAAGGCCGGCGGCGAAGCGGTTGTTGTCGGCGACATGGAAGTCGTACAGGCGCTTTCCGACCTGACGGATCGCGTCATAGACGTTAAATTCCTCCATGTGGATGTGGTAGGCGTCGAGGCAGACGCCGCATTCGGGGCTCACCGCGTCGGCGAGCGCCAGCGCCTGGGCGCCGCGGTTGAAGAGATAGGTCTCGAAGCGGTTGAGCGGCTCGACGGCGATCCTGACGCCGACCTTCTTGGCATGGGTGAAGCATTCGCGCGTGGCGTCGACCACCCAGCCCCATTCCTCCGCCTCGGTGCCGTCCGGCACGACCTTGCCGACGGTCGCGGGCACCAGCGTGATGATCTCGCCGTCGAGCTCGCTCACCATGGTGAGCACGTCCTTGACGTATTTGACCGAGCGCTCGCGCTGGCCCTGGTCCCTGGCGGCGAGGTTGCGCTCGCCCAGCATCAGCGTCACCGAACCCCAGCAGCGGATGCCGTGCTCCTTGAGCAGCGCGCGCGTCTCCTTGGTCTTGTACTGCTCGGGCTCGCCGGAAATCTCGATCGATTCGTAGCCGAGTTTCTTGATGCGCTTCAGCGTCACCTCCAGCGGCTCCGCCCGCATCCAATTGTGCGTCGAAAGATGCATGGTCTATCCTTCCCAGAATTCGCCTGTCACGTTTCACCCCGCGACGCCTCCGGTCGAGGCGGCCGCACGACTCCTCCCCAAGGCGTTGCCAGCATTTTCCTCGAAACTGGTTCGACCAATTGGGCCTGCCATGACCTCTACAGCAAATTTTCATGCGCGGCAAGAAGTGCGCTGAGGAGGAGGCATACCTCAGTCAATCCTATGATTTATCGAGGTAATTTCTTTTTTCTGATTGTCTGCCAAACCCTCCTTCCAGCTTTTCAAGCGCTTGACCGAATTATGGGATTTGGTAATACCAGAATGACATGGCGGTTGGATGCCGGCAAGATTGACCAAACGGGCTGGTCCTCATTCCAATCGGCGCTATGCTTGGTCGCGAAACAAAAGAGGGAGGATGCCGAATGCCGACGACGATGAAGGGTCCCGGCCTGTTTCTGGCGCAGTTCGCGGGCGACGCCGCGCCGTTCAACTCACTGGCTTCGATCACCAAATGGGCGGCAGGGCTGGGCTACAAGGGCGTGCAGATCCCAACCTGGGACGGACGCCTGTTCGACCTCAAGAAGGCGGCGGCGTCGAAGGCTTATTGCGACGAGGTGAAAGGCATCTGCACTGAGGCCGGCGTCGAGATCACCGAGCTGTCGACGCATCTGCAGGGTCAACTGGTCGCGGTGCATCCGGCCTATGACGCGCAGATGGATGGCTTCGCGCCGCCATCGGTGCACAACAATCCCAAGGAGCGGCAAAAGTGGGCTGTCGAACAGATGAAGTTCGGCGCCAAGGCCTCACGCAATCTCGGGCTGAACGCTTCGGTGTCGTTCACCGGCTCGCTGGCTTTCCCTTATCTCTATCCCTTCCCGCAGCGGCCGGCCGGGCTGATCGAGGAAGCCTTCGACGAGCTCGGCAAACGCTGGAAGCCGATCCTCGATGTCTATGAGGACAATGGTGTCGATGTCGGCTACGAGATCCACCCTTCCGAGGATGTGTTCGATGGCGCCACCTTCGAGATGTTCCTCGACGCGGTCGGCGGCCACAAGCGCTGCAACATCAACTACGACCCGTCGCACTTCCTGTTGCAGCAGCTCGACTATCTGGAATTCATCGACATCTACCACGAGCGGATCAAGGCCTTCCACGTCAAGGATGCCGAGTTCAACCCGACCGGACGGCAGGGCGTCTATTCGGGCTACCAAGGCTGGGTGAACCGGGCAGGTCGCTTCCGTTCGCTTGGTGACGGCCAGGTGGATTTCGGCGGCATCTTCTCCAAGCTTGCCCAGTACAATTACGATTCCTGGGCGGTGCTGGAATGGGAGTGCTGCCTGAAGCATCCGGAGGACGGCGCGGCTGAAGGAGCGCCCTTCATCCAGCACCATATCATCCGGGTGACGGAGAAAGCCTTCGACGATTTCGCCGCCGGTACCACCGACAAGAAGCTGCTGCGCGCGATGATGGGGATTTGACGCTTGCCTTCCCTCCCCCTTGAGGGGAGGGTAGCCCGAAGGGGCCGGGAAGGGTCGGTTCATGCCGAACTCCACGCCGGGCGACCCCACCTGATCCGCTGCGCGGATCGACCTCCCCTCAAGGGGGAGGTGACACCAAAGAGAGAGGACAAAAATGGTCGGCGCATCGAAGTCGGAAGCGGGAGGCGGCCCGATCCGCTACGGCATGGTTGGCGGCGGGCAGGGCGCCTTCATCGGCGCGGTGCACCGCATCGCAGCGCGCATGGACAACGACTTCGTGCTGGTGGCCGGCGCATTGTCGTCGAACCCGGAACGGGCAAAGGCGTCGGCCGAAGAACTCGGGCTCGATCCGTCACGCAGCTATGGCTCCTATGCCGAGATGGCCAAGGCCGAGGCCAAGCGTCCCGACGGCATCGAGGCGGTGGCGATCGTGACGCCAAACAATGTGCATGTGCCGGCGGCCAAGGCCTTCCTCGAGGCCGGCATCCATGTCATCTGCGACAAGCCGCTTGCGACGTCGCTGGCCGAGGCGAAGAAGCTGGCAGCACTGGTCGAGAAGACCGGCAAGGTCTTCGTGCTGACCCACAACTACACCGCCTATCCGATGATCCGGCAGGCGCGCGAGATGGTGGCCAAGGGCATGCTCGGCGACATCCGCATCGTGCAGTCCGAATATCCGCAGGACTGGCTGACCGAGGACCTCGCCGCCACCGGCCAGAAGCAGGCCTCCTGGCGCTCCGATCCCAAGCAGGCAGGCGCTGGCGGCGCGCTGGGCGACATCGGCACGCATGCCTATAACCTTGCCCGCTTCGTGTCCGGGCTGGAGCTGGATTCCTTGTCGGCCGATCTCGATGCCTTCGTGCCGGGCCGCCAGCTCGACGATAATGTCAACGTCATGCTGCGCTTCAAGCCGGTTGGCAACAAGCATCCGGCCAAGGGCATGATCTGGGCCAGCCAGGTGGCGCCCGGCCACGAGAACGGGCTGAAGCTGCGCGTCTACGGCTCGAAGGGCGGGCTGGAATGGGTGCAGGCCGACCCGAACTATCTCTGGTACACGCCCTTCGGCCAACCGAAGCAGCTGCTCACGCGGGCCGGTGCCGGCGCAATGCCGGTCGCGGCGCGCGTCAGCCGCGTGCCGTCCGGCCATCCGGAGGGTTATCTCGAAGGCTTCGCGAACATCTACCAGGAGGCAGCCCGCGCCATCCGTGCGGCGCGCAGGAAAGGCGGCAAGCCGGCTAAGGATGTGATCTTCCCGACGATCGCGGATGGCGTCGAAGGCATGGCCTTCATCGAGGCCTGCGTGAAGTCGTCGAAGAAGAATGGGGCCTGGACGAAGCTTTAGTCAGCCGCGGCGCCCCCTTACCTGGATTGCCAGCCGAATTGCATGTGCAATTCGGGGCAATCCGACCTTTCCCCGAGGGGAGAGGAGGTGACCGGCGCTGGCGCCAGCACCTTCTCCCCGCCGGGGAGAAGGTGGCTGCGAAGCGGCCGGATGAGGGGGAGTGCGGCCTAGCTGGCGCAGGAGTTGGCCAGCCGTCAGAGGGGGAGGGGTGTCGATGAAAATCGGCATGTGCATGTTCTTGTGGACGACCAGCGTCTCGAAGAAGCACGAGGCGCTGCTGAAGGACATCAAGGCGACCGGCTTCGACGGGGTCGAGATACCGGTCTTCGCCGGGGTGCCTGACGACTATAAAAGACTCGGCGAGATGCTCGACCGCATCGGCCTGGAGCGTACCGCGGTTTCGGCCATGGGCGATCCGGCGATGAACCTGATCTCGCCGGATGCCGCGACGCGCAAGGCCGGCATCGACTATATGAAATGGGCGATCGACTGCAGCGCCGCCCTCGGCGCGGACCGTTTGAGCGGGCCGCTGCATTCGACGCTCGGCGCCTTTTCCGGCAGCGGGCCGACTTCCGCCGAAAAGAAGCGCTCGGTCGCCTCGCAGCGCGCCATCGGCGACCATGCCGGCAAGAAAGGCGTGACCATCGGGCTCGAAGCGCTCAACCGGTTCGAATGCTACCTCGTCAACACCATGGCCGACCTGTCGGAGCATATCGACACCATCGACCGGCCGCACATCAAGGCGATGTACGACACCTTCCATGCCAATATCGAGGAAGCCGACCCGATCAGCGCCTATACCAAGCATCGCCGCAATGTCGTCCATATCCATATTTCGGAGAATGATCGCGGCGTGCCGGGGCGCGGCAATATCCCGTGGAAGGAGACTTTCGCGGCGATCCGCAAAAGCGGCTATGACGACTGGCTGACCATCGAGGCGTTCGGACGCTCGCTGAAGGATCTGGCTGCGGCAACCAAGGTGTGGCGCGATTTCGCGGAGACGCCTGAGGCTGTGTATCGGGATGGGTACATGCATATCAGGGATGGGTGGAGGAAGGCGGCTTAGAAACGCCGTCCGACGGGCGTCGCGATCCTTCGCGCCCCCCTCTGTCCTGCCGGACATCCCCCCACAAGGGGGGAGATTGGCGGCTTCGGCGCTCCGCTCAATCCTGTTACTTGGGCGATTGGCGAAAACGTCGATGACGGCCGATCTCCCCCCTTGTGGGGGAGATGCCCGGTAGGGCAGAGGGGGGCGCTGTCCCGCCGGCCCTTCGCTTGATTCCGCGGCGATGAGCTACCCCCGCGCAGCCTGCAGCCGGTTGTAATCATGCAGCGTGCGGCTCAGTCTTCGGCGCAGGAAGTTCGAGATGTTGTCGAAGATGAAGACGACGAGCAGCGTCAGCAGCACCATGTAGAAGACGTTGGCCCAGTTCGAATTGGTGCGCATCGCTTCCCATAGTTTCAGGCCGATGCCGCCGGCGCCGACGGCGCCGATGATGGTGGCGCCGCGGGTGTTGGATTCCCACTGGTAGAGCGTCTGGCTGATGAAGACCGGCACCACTTCCGGCAGCACGCCGTAGCGCTGCACCAAGATGCCGTTAGCGCCGGTCGACAGCACGCCCTCGCGCGGCTTGTCGTCGATGTTCTCCAGCGCCTCGGAATAGGTTTTGCCCAACGTTCCGATCTCGGTGAAGAAGATCGCGGCGCTGCCCGCCAGCGGTCCGGGGCCGAAGGCGCGGGTGAAGAACAGCGCCCAGATCAGCATGTCGACCGAGCGCATGAAGTCGAAGAAGCGTTTCAGCACCTGGCTGAGCACGCCGCTCGGCGTGATGTTGCGGGCGGCGAAGAAGGCGAGCGGGAAGGCGACGATGCCGCCGAGCAGCGTGCCGAGGAACGCCATGACGATGGTCTGCAGGAGTTTCGTCCAGACATCGCCATGCTGCCACTGCGCGTTGTTCCAGATGTTGTCGGCGGCCAGGGCGAGGTTCGACGTGCCGGGCTTAAGCTCCGGCCCCGAGACGATCAGGGAGATGACTTCGCCGGCCGGTTTGCCGAAGAAGGGCGAGCGCGTGTCGAAGACGAAATTGGCCCAGCCGAGGAAGCGCTTGCGCACCTTGACGCGGTCGACGGTGACGCGCACCTCGCCGACAAAGCCCATCTTGGCGACGATCTCGTCGTCATGCACGGTCACCCAGTCGGGCACCGGACCGCTCACCACCGGCTTGCCACCGGTGAGGGATATCGGGATCGTCTCGCCATATGCCGTTATCGTCGCCCTGGTCTTGTCGAAGGTGACGGATTTGGCTGCGCCGTCGATCTGCACGGTGAAGGTGCCGTCGGGATTCCTGATCACCCAGTTCGGATTGGGATTGTCGCCGAGCGCCGAGAAACGTGGATATTTCGGCGTGATCTCGGGCTGATCGAGGCGGAATTCCGGCTGCAGGTCGTAGCTGATCCATTGCGACAGGAAGAGCGGCAGGCGCTCCCAATGCGACTCGCGCATCACCTGCGGCAGATTGAAGAACCACAAGGCGTAGAGGAGGTAAAATATGGTGCCTGCGACCACGAGGAGCGGCCAGTAGCGCTTGTAGGCCGGACGCCGGAACACTTGCGGAAAGCGCTCCTCGATGGCCCGTATTTCCTCGACAGTCATAGCCATGTCAGGCTCTTTCTCCGACCATGATCTTCTCCGAAGACCGGCTTCCACTTTTCGCTAACGCGGCCCTTCGGTTCGGGATCATGGTTAGCCGGCACCCATGAGGAAAGCCTGCTCGCCAACCAGCTTGCGCCGCAGCCAGGCGGAGAACTGGTCGATGAGGAAGATCGTTACGAACAGGAGCAGCACCAGCGCCAGGGTCTTGGCGCCGAAGCCGCGCGAGATGGAGAGCTTCAGTTCCTCGCCGATGCCGCCGCCGCCGACGGCGCCGATAATGGTCGAGGCCCTCACGTTGATCTCGATCCTGAGCAGCGTGTAGGACATGAAATTGGGCAGCACTTGCGGCAGGTCGGCGAAGCGCACGCGCTCGAACCAGTTGGCGCCCACTGCGCGCAGGCCCTCTTCCGGGCGCATGTCGATGTTCTCGTTGATCTCGTAGAACAGCTTGCCCAGCGCGCCGATCGAATGCAGGCCGATGGCGATGATGGCGGCGATCGGACCGGTCGAGACGATTGCCGCGAACAGGCCGGCAATGACGATCTCGGGGAAGGCGCGCAGCAGTTCCATGAAGCGCTTCACGACGAGCCTCAGAGCCGGATGCGGCGTCAGATTGCGTGCGGCGATGAAGGAAAAGGGCACGGCGAAGACGAAGCCGATGAAAGTCGAGACCAGCGCCACATTCACCGTGGTCAGCATCAGCTCGAAATATTCAGGAATGTAGAAATCGCCCCAGATATAGACGCGGCCGAGCGGGAAATTGAACTCCTGCGTGCCCTTGTCACTTGGCGAGGCGATGTCGAACAGGGCCCGCCAGACGTCGTTCCAGTCCTTCGGGACCAGCCAGCTCAGGAAATCGAGGATGTGCGGCAGGCGCTCGAAGAAGTGGCCGGCATTGGCTTCGTCGGCGAACCACATGCTGGCGACCATGGCCGCGAGCAGCAGGCCGACGCCGAGCACCGTGTAGAGCCGGCGCAGCGATGTCTGGCGTTGCCAGGCATCGGCCTGCTGGCGGGTGGCATCGGAATGGAGTGTCGCTGATGTCATGATCTGGACATGCAAAAGGGCGACGTTTCGAACGCCGCCCTTTTTCCTGATGCCTTTAGCCGCCGATAGCGGCTTTGCGGGCTTCGACGATGACGTTGTAGAAGTCCGGCTTCACCGGGACGTAGCCGGTGAAGTCACCACCTTCGACGCCTTCGAAGCAGGCCTTGTCCTTCTTCGGCAGGGCGGTGAAGAAAGTGGTGAGCTTGGCGGTCAGGTCGTCGCCCAGCGCGGTGCGCACGACCAGCGGGCCGTTCGGGATCAGGCCAGAGCGCCACACTTCGACGAAGTCGTTCGGGTCGACGGCGCCCTTGGAGACTTCCTTGTGGAAGGTGCCGGAGGTGTAGCCGTTCTTGAAGTCGCCGATGCCCGAGGAGTCGTCCACGGCCACGTCGACCTTGCCGTCGCGCACGGCCAGCACGTTGTTCTCGTGGCCGCCGTTGAACTGCGTCGAAGCGAAATAGGTGTCGTTCGCGACGCCGGTGTCCTTCGGAATCTGGGTCAGCGGGATCAGGTAGCCCGAGGTCGAATCCGGATCGGCGTAGCCGAGCTTCTTGCCCTTGGCCGACTTGATGTCGGTGATGCCGGAAGTCTTCAGCGCCAGGCCGATCGAATAATAACCGGTCGAGCCGTCGGTCTGCTGGGTGGTGAGGATCGGGGTGACGGCCTTCGGGTCCTTGATGTAGACGCTGGCATAGCCGGACGCGCCGAGCTCGGCGAAGTCGAGCGTGCCGCCGAGCAGGCCCTGGATGACGCCGTCATAGTCGGCGGCCGGGAACAGCGACACCTTCTCGAAGCCGAATTCCGACTTCAAATGGTCGGCGAGGCACTGGTAGTTGCGCAGGCGGTCGGTCTCGTTCTCGCCGCCGAGGATGCCGACGCGGAATTCCTTGATATCGGCGGCGTGCGCGGCGCTTGCCGCCATGGCGAGCAGCGAAACCGCTCCAAAAACCATCTTCCTGAACATCTTGATCTCTCTCCTGTTGTTCCGGCTGCGCGCCGGCGGCGTTCTAATTTTTCAAGTCATGCCTTTGACGCTGGCGGGCGATCCGGGTTGCTCTGCCGACATCCACGATTTGCCCGGACCGGTTGGGGCCGGGCGGCGGAGTCAGTAGCCAGGAAAGGCTGGTTCGAGCGGTCCGGCGGATGCGGTGATCTTCGGCTTGATGGTCACGCTGGTCGACGTGATGGCTTCGGAGATCTCGGCGCCGCTGGCATCGGCGCCATAGACGGTGCGGACGGCGTCGCGGTCGAGGTCTTCCGGGGCGCCGTCGAAGACGACCTTGCCGGCGGCCATGCCGATGATGCGGTTGCAATAGGCGCGCGCGGTGTCCAGCGTGTGCAGGTTGGTGACGACGGTGATGCCTTCGCGCAGGTTGATGTCGCGCAGCGAATCCATCACCACCTTGGCGTTGAGCGGGTCGAGCGAAGCGATCGGCTCGTCGGCAAGCAGCACCTTCGGCTGCTGCATCATGGCGCGGGCGATCGCAACACGTTGCTGCTGGCCGCCGGACAGCGTGCCGGCCGGCTGCAGCGCGGTGCGGGCGATGTCGAGGCGCTCGAGCGCGGCCACCGCTTCGGCGCATTCGGTGCGCGTGAACATGCCGAGCAGATTGGAAACCGTCGAGCGATGGTTGAGGCGGCCGAGCAGCACGTTGGTCAAGACGTCGAGGCGCGGCACGAGGTTGAACTGCTGGAAGATCATGGCGCAGTCGCGCTGCCAGCGGCGCAGCGTCGAGCCCTGCAGGCTGGAGACCTCGGCGCCGTCAAAAAAAATCGACCCCTGGCTGGGATCGATGAGACGGTTGATCATGCGCAGCAATGTCGACTTGCCGGCGCCGGAACGACCGATGATGCCGACCATCTGACCACGCGGGATCGAGATGTTGATGTCGTTGACAGCGGTGTTCTTGCCAAATCGTCGGGTTACGCCGCGGATTTCCAGCGTGGCCGATGATGCCGACATACCAAAGCTCCAGTCCGTTGCGGTTTTGCAGGTCTGTTAACCCTGGCTAGCGCAGGCCGATGAAGCTGAGGTGTCGGAATGATGTCAGTTTTGTTACGAGTCACAGGCCAATGATTGCAGGTTGATGTGTGTTATTGTGCCACGACCATTTCGCAATTTGAGACCGCACGCATCGGCGTCAGCCAAGCACTCGCAACTCCTCGAAATGCTTCATGTCCTTGAAGCTGCAGAAGGCCGGCGGCCTGAGCTCGATCACGGGGGCTTCCCGCTCGAGGAAGGACAGGCTCTCGTCGAACAGATCCTGCCAGGCCGCCGCCCGCTCGTCGGCGAGACGGCGGATCTGATAGGCAAAGGTGATGTGGAAGACATAGGTGTCGTGGTCTGGATGGCGGTAGCCGAACGGCACTGAAAGGGCATCGCGCCAGGCTTTCAGCACCAGGCGGTCTTCCTCGGTGGCTCCCGCGACGGTGAGGCCGGTCGGAACGATTTCGACAATTTTGACCTTGAAGGGGCCGTGTCCCTCGAAGCCTTGCAGGCGCTCGACATAGAGGCGGGTCATATCGTCGATGCTGGTGTCGAGCGGCACGTCGGCGGGCCAGTAAGGGAGGCGACGCCGGTATTCGATGATGCCCTGGAAGAGCGTCATGTGCAGGCTGGAGATCGGCGTGAAGGCGAGGCGATCGGCATCCGGCATGGCGAGCATGCGTTCGCGCGCTTCGATGATGGCAGCTTGTGAAGAAGAGCCTTCGATCAGATGGCAGACGACGGTGTTGCCCGGTTCCGGGAGGAAGTTGCCCGACGCGTCATAACGGGTACCGAGATGGACCGGCGGCTTTGGATTGGAGCCTTCGAAAAATCCGGCGAGCGAGGGTTTGATTGTGTCGAGCATGGCGATCTCCTTGCAAGAGACGCCTCCTGTCCGAGTCGTGTGTCAGCGGTGTGAAAGCTGTACATCCCTACAGCATGCGGTGCATCACGAACGCGTCGACATAGCTTAGCCGCGGATGGTCGAATGCTTGCGGAATCGTGCCGACAATGTCGAAGCCGAGCCGCTGCCACAGCTTCACCGCGCGCTCGTTGCTGCTGATGACGAAGTTGAACTGCATGGCGCGGAAGCCGAGTTCGGCGGCCCGTTGCAAGGAATGCTCGCACATCGCGGTAGCAACGCCGCGCCCGCTCGAAGTCGTTGACGTAACATAGCCGCAATTGGCGACATGCGCGCCGCCGCCGCGCTGGTTGGCGTGGAGATAATAGCAGCCAATCACGTCGCCGGCTTCCTCCGCCACGAACACGTCGTGGCCATCGGAAAACCAGTAATCCAGTGCCTGGTCGCGGTTCCAGTCTCGGGGCAGCGCATAAGTTTCACCGGCTCGCAGGACAGGTTCGAGAATGGACCAGATCGCATCTGTGTCGGCCGGTGTGGCGGGACGAATGGTCGGCACGGTCAGGGTTCTCGCGCGAGATGGAAACGGATCAGAACCAGATAGCGGCAAGGATACTGCCGAGAAAGACCAGGACCACAAAGGCGGTCACCATTCCCGGCTCCGCGGCCGCTGTCGGCGGGGCCGGCACGTCTTTTCGCAAGGGCTGCATGAACCCCTCAAACATACCTCACTTTAGCATATACGCATGTTCCTGGACACACGCGAAAACACCTACCTCTTCAGCCGCCGTATTTTTCCAGGAATGCTTCCGCCTTCAGCTCGCGGAAATCGTCGAGCGCGGCACGTAGCCTTGCATGGTCCCAGTCCCACCATGCGAGGGCCTGGTAGCGTTCGGCGGTGCGGCGGTCGAAACGCTCGCGGATCGGCTTTGCCGGCACGCCGCCGACGATGGTGTAGGGCGCGACGTCCTTCGACACCACGGCGCCCGCGCCGACGGCCGCGCCATCGCCGACGGTGACGCCGGGCAGGACGGTCGAGCCGTGGCCTAGCCAGGTGTCGTGGCCGATGGTGACGCGCCTGGCGCGGCGCTGTGCAAAGAACTCGCCCTCGTGCTCGGCGTCGTCCCAATAGTCGGAGGCGCGATAGGTGAAATGGTGCAGCGTCGGCCGCCAGGTGGGGTGGTTGGTGGCGTTGAGGCGCACGCTGGCGGCGATGTTGGAGAACTTGCCGATGGTCGCGCACCACACGGCGCAGTCCTGCATCATGTAGGAATAGTCGCCGAGCTCGCACTCGGCGACGCGGCTGCGCTCGGCGATCTCGGTCCAGCGGCCGAGCGTCGAGTTTTCGACCTGCGCCGTCGGATGGATCAGCGGCGTCTCCGAAAGTTTTTTGCTCATGCGGCGATCCTGCCTGCGGCAAAAGCGGTGACGTCGATGACGCGGTCGGCGACAGCCTCGCGCACATCGAGATCGTGGAAGATGCCGAGGAGCGCAACGCCCGCCGCCTTCTTGGCGGCGATGAGTTCGACCACGACATCGCGGTTCCTGGCGTCGAGCGACGCGGTCGGCTCGTCGAGCAAAAGGATCGGATGCTCGGTGATGAAGCCGCGCGCGATGTTGACGCGCTGCTGCTCGCCGCCCGAGAAGGTCGCGGGCGGCAGCGCCCAGAGTTTTTCCGGCAGGTTGAGCTGCGCCAGCAGCGAACGGGCCTTCGTTCGCGCGCTTTCCCTGTCCTCGCCGCGCTCGACCAGCGGCTCGGCGACGACATCGAGCGCGGAGACGCGCGGCACGGTGTGCAGGAACTGGCTGACATAGCCGATGGTGTGGCGGCGCACGGAAAGCACGGTGCGCGGGCTGGCGGAGGCGAGATCGATCAATCCGCCGCCATGCTGGACGATGATCTGTCCCTCATCGACGGCGTAGTTGCCGTAGAGCATCTTCAGGATCGAGCTTTTGCCGGCGCCCGAGGGGCCGCCGAGCACGGCGCATTCGCCGGCGCGGATCGAGAAGGAGACACCTGTCACCACCGGCAGCGTGACGCCGTCGCGCAGATGCATGGTGAAGCTTTTGGCGACATCGGAAACGACGAGAGGCGTAGCCATGATCAGAGTCCTTTGTTTTGCCGCATGGTCTGGTCCGAAAACCGGCTTCCACTTTTCGCTGGCGCGGACCTTTGGTTCGGGACCATGCGGCTAGACCTGCAAAATCGAAGAAACGAGAAGCTGCGTGTAAGGCGCGCGCGGGTCATCGAGCACGCGGTCGGTGAGACCGCTTTCGACCACGCGGCCGTCCTTCATCACCATCATGCGCTGCGACAGGAGCCGCGCCACGGCGAGGTCGTGGGTGACGACGATCGCGGCCAGGCCGAGATCGGTGACCAGCCCGCGCAACAGGTCGAGCAGGCGAGCCTGGACCGAGACGTCGAGGCCGCCGGTCGGCTCGTCCATGAACACCAGACGCGGACCGGTAACCAGGTTGCGGGCGATCTGCAGGCGCTGGCGCATGCCGCCGGAAAAGGCGCGCGGCTCGTCGTCGATACGGTCCTCGTCGATCTCGACGCGCGACAGCCAGTCGACGGCGGTGGCGCGGATCTTGCCGTAGTGGCGATCGCCGACCGCCATCAGCCGCTCGCCGACATTGGCGCCCGCCGACACGGTCATGCGCAGCCCATCCGCCGGGTTCTGGTGGACGAAGCCCCAGTCGGTGCGCATCAGGAAGCGGCGCTCGGCCTCGCTCATGCGGTAGAGCTCGCGCCACTGGCCATCGCGCATGCGGTAGCAGGCCGTGCCGGAGGACGGCAGCAGCCTCGTCGACAAGCAATTGAGCAGCGTCGTCTTGCCGGAGCCGGACTCGCCGACCACCGCCAGCACCTCGCCCGGCCAGAGGTCGAAGGAGATGTTCTCGCAGCCGACGCGCGAGCCGTAGAATTTGGACAGCGCGGAGACGCGCAGCAGCGGTTCGTCGGTCATTCTGCCGGCTCCGTTTTCTCAGCAGGGTGGGTCTTGGGGGCAAGATGGGTCTCGGGGGCTAGGTGACCGTGATGGCCATCCTCGCGCCGCTTCTCGCAGTGGTCGGTGTCCGAGCAGACGAACATGTGGCCGCCATGGTCATCGAGGATGACCTCGTCGAGATAGACGTTCTCGGCGCCGCAGAGCGCGCAGGGCTGGTCGAAGGTCTGCACCTCGAAGGGATGGTCCTCGAAGTCGAGGCTGACGACGTCGGTGAAAGGCGGCACCGCGTAGATGCGCTTCTCGCGGCCGGCGCCGAACAACTGCAGGGCCGGCGAGCGGTGCATCTTCGGATTGTCGAATTTCGGCGTCGGCGAAGGATCCATCACGTAACGGCCCTCGACCTTGACCGGATAGGCATAGGTGGTGGCGATGCGGCCGTGCTTGGCGATGTCCTCGTAGAGCTTCACATGCATGAGGCCGTATTCCTCGAGAGCATGCATTTTTCGCGTTTCGGTCTCGCGCGGCTCGAGGAAGCGCAGCGGCTCGGGGATCGGCACCTGGAAGACCAGCACCTGGCCCGCCGTCAACGAATGCTCGGGGATACGGTGACGGGTCTGGATGATCGTCGCCGTCGCGGTTTCGGTGGTGACGGCGACCTTGGCGACCTTCTTGAAGAAGGCGCGGATCGAGACGGCATTGGTGGTGTCATCGGCGCCTTGGTCGATGACCTTCAATGTGTCATCCGGGCCGATGATCGAGGCGGTGACCTGCACGCCGCCGGTGCCCCAGCCATAAGGCATCGGCATCTCGCGCGAGGCGAAAGGCACCTGGTAGCCGGGAATGGCGATGCCCTTCAGGATGGCGCGGCGGATCATCCTTTTGGTCTGCTCGTCGAGATAGGCGAAGTTGTAGGTGGCGATGTCGGTCATGGCGATCACGTCCGCTCTGTGGTATGGATTTGGTGCCCAAGACGCGGGAGAACGCCCGAATGGACTCTACCGGCTGGATGCATCTTGGCGTGCTGTTGCTGGTGTTCGCCGGTATCGCGGCCTTTGCGCTGCGGAAGATGTTTCTCCCCGCGCCAAAGGATCCCCCGCATGGAGAAAGCTTCGGCGGCGGCGACTATACGGGCGGCTTCGACGGCGGCGGGCACTAAGCTCATTCTGCCGCCTCCCGCTTTTCCTCGGCGGCCCTGTCCTCATTTTCCCGCGCCTCGTGTTCTGCGCGCATGCGGCGGACCAGGCCGAGCTCGGCCTGGAAGTCGACATAATGCGGCAGCTTCAGGTGCTCGACGAAGCCAGTCGCCTGGACATTGTCGGAATGCGAGATGACGAATTCCTCGTCCTGGGCGGCGGCAACGACATCCTCGCCAAGCTCGCCGGCGCGCAGCGCCCGGTCGCACAGCGCCATCGCCATCGCCTTGCGCTCGCTCTGGCCGAAGACCAGGCCGTAGCCGCGGGTGAACTGCGGCGGCGCCTTGGCCGAGCCCTTGAACTGGTTGACCATCTGGCATTCGGTGACGCGGATCGAGCCGAGCGGCACGGCAAAGGGCAGTTCCGGCACGTCCAGCTCCAGCTCGACCTCGCCGATGCGGATCTCGCCGACGAAGGGATGGTTGCGGGCATAGCCGCGCTGCGTCGAATAGCCGAGCGCCAGCAGAAAGCCTTCGTCGCCTCTTGACAGCGCCTGCAAGCGGATGTCGCGCGCCATCGGGAATTGCAGCGGCTCACGCGTGATGTCGCCCGGCACATGGTCACGGGGCATGTCGCCATCAGCCTCGATCAGGCCTTCATGGGCGAGGATCACCGAAACGCGTGGCATCGCCTCCGGCTCGGCCGGCCGCTGCGCCGGTGTCTCGACCTCGGCGCCGGCGGCAAGCTCGGGATCGAGCAGGCGATGCGTGTAGTCGAAGGTCGGGCCCAGCACCTGGCCGCCGGGCAGGTCCTTGTAGGTGGCCGAGACGCGCCGCTCCACCTGCATGGCGCCGGTGTCGACCGGATTGGTGTAGCCGAAGCGCGGCAGCGTGGTGCGGTAGGCGCGCACCAGGAAGATCGCCTCGATCATGTCGCCGCGCGCCTGGACGACGGCCAGTGCTGCCAGCTCGCGATCATAGAGCGAGCCTTCGCTCATCACGCGGTCGACGCCGAGCGCCAGCTGCTCGACGATCTGGTCGAGGCGCAGCGCCGGCACCGAGCGGTCGCCGCGGCGACGGTCGGCAAGCAGGCGGTGCGCATTGGCAATGGCGGCTTCGCCGCCCTTTACCGCGACATACATGTCATGCCTCCATCGTCTTGATGCGGGTGGTGCGCGGCAGGCAGGCAAGGTGGCCTGGCGCCGCCAGGATGATGTCGACGCCGCGCGGAAAACGCTGGTTGTTCTGCTTCCACTGCTCGACGAAATGGCGTGGCATGCCTGGAGGCGCGATCATCGAGGTCTTTTCGATCCCCGGACCTTCGAGCAGCAGTGACGGGCCCGAAGCAAGGTCATCGACCAAGAGGATCAGCGTCGTCGAACGATCGGGATATTCCTGCGTGCCCTGCGCAAAACCGTCGAGCGCCGCCATCTCCTTCGGATTGGCGATCAAGGCGAAATGTGCGTCGGCCGGGGTGTTGGCCAAGGGCGCGCCGGTGTGAAAGCCGAGCCAGGCCTTGACCGGGGCTTCCGCCTGCAGCGGCGGATCGAGCCATGCCGGCGTGTCGTTGTCGCAGAGCGCCAGCGCCACGGCGCCGGCGGTCGCCGACAACGGCACTGGCGGACGGGCCAGCCGCGGCAGCGGCTGGACGGTGCCGGGGCGCGCCATCGCGTCCATGATGGCGCGAAAGACGGCCTGGGCGTTGAAGACCGGCTCGGCGAAGCCGCCGTCGATCGATTGCGTGGCGATATCCATCAGTCCTCTCCGCGCACCATGGTGAAGAAATCCACTTTCGTGGCCGCCGTCTCGACGCGCCGCGTCTCGCGCGCCGCATCGAGCGCCGCGCGTAGGGGCGCGGCGAGCTTTGTCTCGACCGCCTCGCGATGCGCCGGGTCCTGCCACAGCGCGTCGGCGATCGCCGCGAGCCTGGCCTTTCCCTTGTCACGGCCGAGCGCATAGGAATGGCCGACTTGGCCGGAGGGCAGCCGCACCGTGGCGCGGGTGACCGTCGCCTCGCCGACATTGAACGGCGCGCCGCCGCCGCCGATCCGCCCGCGCACCGTCACCAGTCCGGTTTCGGGGCCGCGCAAAAGCTCAGCCTCGGAAGGCAGGCCCGCTTCGCTCCACAGACGGGCGATCTCATCGGCTTCGGCGTGCGCCAGCGTCGCCATCAGGGCTTTCCGTCCGGCCTGCTCGCGCGCTTCCTGTCCTCGCATCGCATCGCTCCTTGCTTGTAAAATTTGTCTATTGATATAGACAACTATACAAATTATACTTACCTCGTACCGAGAGTCCATGACGGGTGGATGACAGGCTCGGAAAATTGCCCGGGCTTGCGAAGAAATGGGGGCGATGGATGGTTGGACTGGCAAGCAGCGTCGAAAGGCGCAACGGCGTGTCGCTGTGGCGGCAGATCGCCGACAAGATATTGCAGGGGATCGCAAGCGGTGATTTCGCCGAGAACGCGGCGCTGCCCCCGGAAATCGCGCTGGCCGAGCGCTACGGCGTCAACCGCCACACGGTGCGCAGCGCCATTGCAGCACTTGTGCAGGAAGGCGTGCTGAGGGCCGAGCAGGGACGCGGCACATTTGTCCTGTCGCGCAAACGGCTGTCCTATCCCATCGGCGCGCGCACGCGCTTCTCGACCGGGCTGCAAGGGCAGACGAGCGAGCGGCATATCGCGCTTTTGTCGTCATCGACGGAACCGGCCACCAAGCGCATCGCCGAGGCGCTGGGCATCGCCAAGGGCGCGGCCGTCATTCGCCTGGAGACGCGCGGCGAGGCTGACGGACACGCGGTGTCGCGCGCGACGACCTGGTTCGATGCCAAACGCTTCGCCGGCATCGAGGCGGCAATGGCGGAAACGGGGTCGATCACCGCCTCGCTGAAGCGCTTCGGCATCAACGATTATCTGCGGCAATCGACGGTGCTGTCGGCACGCCACGCCGATGCCGACGATCTAGCGGCGATGGATTTGCAGCCCGGCGCCATCGTGCTGGTCACTGTCGCCGTCAACGTCACGCTCGACGGTGAGCCGATCCAGTTCGCGGAGTCGCGCTTTCCGGCGGAGCGGGTGGAGTTGAGGCTGTCGGCCGGCGATTAATCGAGCTCACCCCACCTCGATGACCGCCTTGATCAGCCCCGATTTCTCATGCGCCCACCGCGCCAGGTCGCGCGGCGTGCCGGCGAGCGTCGTGCGATGGGTGACCAGCTTGTCCAGCGGCACGGCGCCGTTGCGGATCGATGCGGCGACATGCTCGAAATCGGCCTTGAGCGCGTTGCGGCTGCCGACCAGCGTCATCTCGCGCTTGTGGAATTCGGGGTCGGAGAAGGTGATGTCGTCCTTGACGACGCTGACCAGCACCAGCGTGCCGCCATGCGCGACATAGGCGAAGGCCGACTGCACCGATTGAGTGTTGCCGGTCGCGTCGAAGACGAGGTCGAACCCTTCGCCGCCGGTCGCCTGCCGCACCAGTTCCACAGCCGTCGCCTTCGAGCTGTCCAGCGGGGCAAAGCCGAGCTCCTTTTCGGCGAAGCCGAGACGCTCGGCGCTCATGTCGAGCAGGCTGACATCCAGCCCGGCGATGCGCGCGAAGATCGCCGTGCCGAGCCCGATCGGACCGGCGCCGATGACCAGCGTGCGCTGGCCGGGCACGCCGAGCGATCGGCGCACCGCATGCGCGCCGATCGCCAGGAATTCCACCGCCGCGGCATCGGCCAGCGAGAGGCCGTTCGCCAGATAAAGATTCTGCGCCGGCACCAGGATCTCGTCGCACATGGCGCCGTCGCGATGCACGCCCAGCACCTCGATCTTCACGCAGCAATTCGGCTTGCCGTGCCGGCAGGCGATGCATTTGCCGCATGAAAGATAGGGGTTGATGATCACCGGCTCGCCGACGCCGATCTCGACGCCTTCGCCCTTCTCGACGACCGTGCCCGAGACCTCGTGACCCATGACGCGCGGATAGGCGAGGAACGGGTGCTTGCCTTCGAAGATGTGGTAGTCGGTACCGCAGATGCCGACATGGCTGATCGCGACGCGCGCCCAGCCGGGCGGCGGCGCGCCGGGCGCGGCGCGGTCTTCGAGAACAAGCTCGCCGGGTGAACGGCAGACAACGGCTTTCATGTCGCAAATCCAAAAAAGAAGAGCGCCGGCCTCGCTTGAGCGGGGCCGGCGCGGACGTTTCAGGGAGGAGTCACTTGCCGCGACGGCGCAGGCCGTCGAAGTAGACGATGACGATGATCAGTGCCCCGGTGATGACACGCTGCCAGAAGGTGTTGACGTTGAGCAGATTGGCGCCGTTGTTGATCGTGGAAAGGATGAAGGAGCCGATCAGCGGTCCGTGCACGGAGCCGATGGCGCCGAACAGCGAGGTGCCGCCGATCACCGACGAGGCGATGGCCTGCAGCTCGTAGGTGTCGCCCTGCGTCGGGTTGCCGATGCCGATGCGCGAGGCCAGCAGCACGCCGACGAAGGCAGCCAGCAGGCCGGACAGGATGTAGGCCATGAAGATGGTGCGCGGCACGTTGACGCCGGAAAGACGCGCGGCTTCGGCGTTCGAGCCGACCGAGAAAAGGTAACGGCCCCAGCGCGTGTGGTGCAGGAAGACATAGGACGGCACGGCGACCAGGATCACCATCCAGAAAAGATAGGGGATGCCGGCGAGCGACCCGCGCGAGAAGGCTTGGAACGGGTCGCTGTTGATCGAGATCGAGTTGCCGTTGGTCATCAGCAGACCGATGCCGCGCAGCGACGTCATGGTGGCCAAAGTGATGATGAAGGGCGGCAGGCCCATCTTGACGATGCCGAAGCCATGGAACAGGCCGATGGCCACGCCGACGAGCAAGGTAACGAGCACGGCGACCCAGATCGGCCAACCTGCATTGATCAGCAGGGCGACGATGACGGTGGTGAAGCCGACGATGGCGCCGACCGAAAGATCGATGCCGCCGGTGATGATGACGAAGGTCTGGCCGACGGCGAGGATGGCGATCAGCGAGCCCTGGCGCAGAAGATTGGTGATGTTGAGCGCCGTGGCGAAGGACGGCGTGGCGAAAGCCAGCACGATCCACATCAGGAGCAGAAGGCCAAGCAGCGTCAAGCCGAAGAGGGCGTTGAAATTGCGCTTGGGTTTTTCGGCGGCGATCGCCTCGGTGCTCATTTTTGTCCTCCCGACTTTTCTTGTTTCTCGGCCAGTGCCTGTCCCAAAATGTCCTCATGGCTCGCGGTGCGGAAGCCATGCGTGGCGACCAGCTTGCCGCGCCGGAACACGTGCAGCGTGTCAGCGAGCTCGTAGACCTCCGGCAGATAGGACGAGATCAGGATGATGCCGGCGCCCTTGGACAGCAGCGTCGAGAACAGGCGGTAGATCTCGGCCTTGGTGCCGACATCGACGCCCACCGTCGGCTCGTCGAAGATGAACAGCTTGGCGCCATGCGCCAGCCACTTGCCGATGACGATCTTCTGCTGGTTGCCGCCCGACAGGCTGGAAGCGAGCGCGTTGCGCGTCGGCGTCTTGATGCGCAGGCCGGCGATCTGGCGGTCGGCCTCGGCCTTCTCCTTGGCCTTGGAGATCAGAAGGTTGCTCGAGATGCGCTTATAGATCGGCAAATTGAGGTTCGTGCCGACCGGCAGGTTGAGGCAGAGGCCCTGGTCGCGGCGGCTTTCCGGCGCCAGCGCCATGCCAAGCCTTATAGCGTCGTGCTCGGAATTGACCTGGACCTCCTTGCCTTGCCACAGGATCTGGCCGGCCGACTTCTTGTGGCGGCCGTAAAGCGTGGTGACGAACTCGCTGCGGCCGGCGCCGATCAGGCCGTAGAGGCCGACGATCTCGCCGGCGCGAACCGTCACCGAGACGTTCTCGAAGCCTTTGCCGGAGAGGTTCTTCGTCTCGACGATCGTATCGCCGGGGGTGAAATGCTCCTTGTGGTAGATCTGCTCGATCGAGCGGTTGATCATCAGCTTGACCAGCTCGGGCTCGTCGGTCTCGGCGATGTCGCGGGTACCGACCAAAGTGCCGTCGCGCAGCACGGAAACGCGGTCGGCGAGCTCGAACACCTCCTCCATGCGGTGGCTGATATAGATGATGGTGACGCCTTCGCCCTTCAGCCTGCGGATCAGCTTGAAGAGCTGGTCTGCCTCCTTGCGGGTGAGGTAGGCGGTCGGCTCGTCGAAGATCAGGAACTTCGTGCCGCGCACGGTGGCGCGGGCGGCGGCGATCAGCTGCTGCTGGCCGATGGTGAGATCGCCGAGCACGACATGCGCCGGCAGGTCGAAACCCAGCCCGTCGATGATCTTCTGCGCTTCCTTGACCATGGCGCGCTGTTGCAGCAGGCCGAAGCGGGACTCCTCCTCGCCGAGGAACATGTTGGCGGCGACGGTGAGGTGGCGGCACAGAACCACCTCCTGGTGGACGGCGTTGATGCCGAGCGCCATCGCCTCATGCGGAGTGGACAGGCCTGTGGGGTTGCCTTCCCAGATCACCTCGCCGGAGGTGCGCGGCATGACGCCGGTGAGCAGTTTGATGAGCGTGGATTTGCCTGCGCCGTTCTCGCCGACGATGGCGTGGATCTCGCCCGCCTTGAAGGCAAGGTGCACGGGCTTCAGCGCATGCGTGCCGGGATAGCGCTTTTCCAGGCCGTTGAGCTCGAGGATCGTCCTGCCCGGGGCCAGCGTGGGGGCCGGATGCAGTTCCTGCGCCGTCGACGTCATGACAATCCTCCCAGATTGGTCTCAACCATTGGGTATGCGCCGATGCGTCTTCAAACGCGCATCTTGATTGGCAAGGTAAGGCAAACCGGCGAATTTCCAAGCCACCCCGCCCCTTGACGTTTCCGGGGCGAGGCCGCCCCGGAAACGGATAGGGTCACGACGCTCACTTGAGCTTCGGGTTGAGCAGCGCGTCGATCTTGGGATCCTTCATGTTCGCCTTGGTGACGAGGTTGGCGCCGGTGTCGACATTGGCCTCGACCTTCTCGCCCTTCGAGGCGGCCAGAGCGGTCTTGATGCCGTCATAGCCCATCCGGTACGGGTCCTGGACGACGAGGCCGGAGATGACGCCGTCATTGAGGAACTTGATCAGCTTCTCGTCGCTGTCGAAGCCGATCAGAGCCACCTTGCCGCCAAGATTGTTCTCGGCGATCGCCTGGCCGACGCCCTGCGCCATGATCAGGTTCGAGGCGAAGATGCCCTTGAGGTCCGGATTGGCGGTGATCAGGTCGGTCGCGATGTTCAAGCCGGTAGTGGCCTGGCCGTCGGCATATTTGTCGGCGACGAGCTGGAGGCCCGGATATTTGGCCTTGATCTGTTCGATGAAGCCTTGCTTGCGCTGCTCCAGCGAACCGGCGCCGGGAAGCGCGGTGATCAGCGCGACCTTGCCTTCCACCTTGCCGCCATTGGCGGCGCCGATCGCGGCGGCGAGACCGTCAGCGGCGACACGGCCGCCCTGCACATTGTCGGTGGTCAGGAAGGAGGTGAAGGCCTTGGAGTCGGCGCCGGAGTCGATGCCGATGACCTTGACCTTGGAAGCCGCCTCGTCGATCGGCTTGCCGAGCGCCTTGAACTCGGTCGGCGAGATGACGATTGCCGCCGGGTTGCTGGCGACGGCGTTCTCGAGGATCGAGATCTGGCCGTTGACGTCGGTTTCGGCCTGGGCGCCGAGCTCCGGCACGTTGATGCCGAGGTCCTTGCCGGCCTTGCGCGCGCCGGCCAGAACGATCTGCCAGTAGAAGGAAGTGGTGTCCTTGACGATGATCGGAATGGTCACGTCGGCCGCCGAGGCGGGCGCCGAATGCATCACGCCGGCAAGCATCGACGCGGCGGCCAAGGCCACGAAAGCACGGCGGTTGAGAAGGCTGGTCACGAATTTCATTAGGTTCCTCCCTAAAGTCGCCTGGTGAAGGTTGCGGAAGCTCCATCTGGATAGGCGTGGCCAAACAGAACTTTATCAATAAAAAACAGATGCCTTTTTTTGATAATGCATCGCCATGGTCGATGCAAGCGGTGTCTGGTGCCGTTTATGTGATGCCGGATGAGGTTTGCCCGGCTCTGCGGCTCCTCCCTGGCAACATCTCGGCGCTTCCGTTCCTCCTTATCGATATGGAACGATAGTTTCATGATGCTGTCAATATGGAATGTTCATTCCATATTGAAGTCGCGCGATTGTGAAGGCCGACGTCCTTGCAGCCGACGGCGCTTCCGCCCCCGCAGCTAAAGCGTCGCGCCGAGATGCCAGGGCACGAATTCGTTGTCGCCGTAGCCGAAGGCCTCGCTCTTGGTCTTGCGGCCGGACGCCGTCTCGATGATCAGCTCGAAGATCTCGCGGCCCATGCCGGGTATCGTCTTCTCGCCCGAAGCGATAACACCGCAATTGACGTCCATGTCCTCTTCCATCTGGTGATACATGGTCGAGTTGGTGGCGACCTTGATCGACGGCGTCGGCCGGCAGCCGAAGCAGGAACCGCGGCCTGTGGTGAAGACGATGACATTGGCGCCGCCCGCAACCTGGCCGGTGGCCGAGACCGGGTCGTAGCCGGGCGTGTCCATGAACACCAGGCCGCTGCCCGAAACCTTTTCGGCATAGCCGAAGACGCCGTTGAGCGGCGTCTGGCCGCCCTTGGCGACCGCGCCCAGCGATTTCTCGAGGATCGTGGTCAGGCCGCCGCGCTTGTTGCCGGGCGAGGGGTTGTTGTCGATCGAGGCGCCGTGCTTGGCGGTGTGGTCCTCCCACCATTTTACAAAGCCGTCGAGCTTGGCGGCGATCTCGGGCGAGGCGGCGCGATAGGCAAGCAGATGCTCGGCGCCGTAGATCTCGGTCGTCTCCGACAGGATGCCGATGCCACCGCAACCGGCCAGGATATCGACGGCCGCGCCCAATGCCGGATTGGCGGTGATGCCGGACATGCCGTCCGAACCGCCGCATTGCAAGCCGACGACGATCTCCGAGACCGGGATCGGCTCGCGTTGCAACTGACCCACTTCCTCGGCGATCTCGGCCAGCACGCCCATCGCCTTCTCGACGGACTTGCGCGAGCCGCCGGCTTCCTGGATGTTGAAATGCCGCTTTCCGGCGGCCACGCCCTTCTGGCCGTAAAGGGTGAGCTGGTTGACCTCGCAGCCCAGCCCGACCATCAGCACGCCGCCGAAATTCGGGTGGCGGGCATAGCCGGCCAGCGTGCGGTGCAGCACCATCATGCCGTCGCCGGTGGCGCTCATGCCGCAGCCCTGGCCGTGAACGATCGGCACGAAGCCGTCGATGCCCGGATATTTCGGCAGCAGCGTGCGGTTGGCCTCGTCGGCGATGGCGTGGCAGACGGTCGACGAGCAATTGACGCTTGCAACGATGCCGATGAAGTTGCGCGTGCCGGCGCGGCCGTCGGCGCGGCGGTAGCCCATGAAGGTGCGCTTGCGGTCGGCCTCGGTGGCGTGCTCGGCCTCGCTCGGCGGCACCACCGGCAGGCGGCCGCTCTCGAACACCAGATTGTGCGAATGGACGTGCTCGCCAGGCGCGATGTCTTGCATGGCGCGGCCGATCGCCTGCGCGTATTTCACCACCGCTTCGCCTGCTGCGATCGGCTTGATCGCCACCTTGTGGCCCGGCTCGATCACGGCGGTCGCGGCGGCACCGCCCGGCAATGGCGCTCCGATTTCGATGCGCCCGTTGGCAACGGCGACATTGTCGGAGGGTGAGAGAAGGATGGTGTTTGCAACGGTCACGGGCGGCTGTCCTGGGTGATCCTGGGAATGCGGGCGGATTGACTTGCGCCCGTTTAAAGGTAATGTCTTTTATCGGGAAAAAACATTTGTGCGTCAATTGTTTTTTCACCTGGGCGGCGCGCGTCTTTGGAGGCCCGCACCTGTCCGTTTGGCAAGCCGGCGAAAAACGTTCCGCTTTTCGGAGGCTTGCTCTAGGAACACCGATCATATCGCGCTTCCGGCCAGCCGCCGCAAGCGCCGGGGATACGCGGCATGTCGAAGAGCAACAACGTCTATAAAGACGCTTTCAATCGCTGTCTGCGGCTGCTCGACGAGACCAAGAGCTTGCCGTCGGAGCCTGAGCTCGGCACGTTGCTGGGTGTCAGCCGCACCACGGTCCGCAGCATTCTTTCGCGCATGGAAGAAACCGGGCTGATCGCCTGGAACAAGCGCGACAAGACGGTGCTCAGGGCGGCGCGGCCGGAGGATTTCTTCCCCGAGGAAGAGACCGATTCGCTGGCCGAGATCATCGAGCGCTCCTTCATGCGGCGCCTGCTTGCGGAGGGCGCCGAAGCCGGCATGCAGATCAACGAGCTGGAGCTGGCACGCGAGATCGGCGTCGGCACCACCAGCGTGCGCGAGTTCCTGATCCGCTTCTCGCGCTTCGGGCTGATCGAGAAGCGACGCAACAGCCACTGGGTGCTGAAGGGCTTCACGCGCGCCTTCGCTCTGGAGCTGACCGAGATCCGCGAGATGTTCGAGCTGCGCTCGGCGTCGGCTTTCGTCGCGCTGCCGGACGAGAGCGCGGTGTGGGTCGATCTCGACCGGCTGGAAGTCGAGCATCGCCAGCTTGCCGGCGAAATCGCCACGCGCTTCAACGAATTCTCGGAGCTCGACGAGCGCTTCCACCGGCTGATCCACCGCGCCTCGCACAACCGCTTCATCGTCGACTTCTACGACGTCATCGCAATGATCTTCCACTACCACTATCAGTGGAACAAGGCCGAGGAGCGCCAGCGCAACGAGGTCGCCGTGCAGGAGCATCTCGCCTATATCGCGGCGCTGAAATCGCGCGATCCCGCCAAGGTGGACGCCGCCTGCCGCAAGCACCTGAAATCGGCGCGTCAGACGCTGCTGAGCTCGATTCCCGAAGGACGGCAGGCGCAGCCGGCATAACAGGCCGGCCGCGATCCACAGGGACCTGTCGCGCCTCGTTGCCGCAGCGCGGTTTTGCCGATTTTCCGGCCGCATCGTCCGTGTTAGGGTCGATCAAGTTTTCGGGAGAGGCTTGCGTTGGATATAAGGCTGAGACGATGGAGCATGCCGGCCGCGTTCGTCGCGGCGCTGCTTCTGTTGCTTCAGTCCTGTCTCGGCGCGTTCGCCTTCGGCGCGCCTTCGCAGCTCGACGCCTTCGGCAACGTCATCTGCACGCATGAAGGAGCCGTAAAACTCCCCGGCGAGGATCCTCACCAACAGCATATGCCGGCCTGCTGCTCGCTCGGCTGCAGCATGGTTTCACCGGCGCATCTGCCGTCGCCGGAGGCAGCCACGCTGGCCGGAACCCAGCTTTTCGAGACGGTCGCCTTCCAGCTTCCTGCCTTCCGGCACCAGGACTTCGCCCGCGACCGCTCTCCGGCCAATCCGCGCGCGCCGCCGGCACTGGTCTGATCCGCGGAACCTTCCGCAGGCCCATTCATCCAAAGACCAGACCGTTCGCGGCCGCAAAGCGGCGCGATCCTCATACCCATGGAGCAACCATGTCAAATCTTCCTTCCAAGGCGCAAGCCTTCGCGCTTCGCGGCGCACCGCAGCTCGACTTCCAGCACGTCGGCCTTGCGGTGTTTACCCTGCTGCTTCTCTTCGCCTGCATTCCCGCCGCCCTCGCGCATGAGTTCAAGGTCGGCAATCTCGAGATCGAGCATCCCTGGTCGCGGGCGACACCGCCCGGCGCCAAGGTGGCCGGCGGCTACTTCACCGTGGTCAACAAGGGCAGCGCGCCCGACCGGCTGCTGTCGATTACCTCCGACATCTCCGACAAGGCCGAACTGCATGAGATGGGCGTCAAGGACGGTGTCATGACCATGCGGCCGGTCGAGGGCGGGCTGGAGATCCCGGCCGGCGGCAAGGTCGCGCTGAAGCCGGGGGCCTACCATTTGATGTTCACCGGCCTGAAGCGGCAGCCGAAGCAGGGCGAGAAATTCCCGGCGACGCTGACTTTCGAAAAAGCCGGCAGCGTCAAAGTCGAGTTCCTCGTCGAAGGCATGGGCGAGACGGGCGACATGGACATGGACCACGCCGACTAATCCGCCAGTTCAAAATCGGAGGGACAATCCATGAAGAAGTATCTTTTGGCGGCCGGCGTGCTTTGCGCGCTCGGGACCAACGCCGCGCTCGCCCATATCACGCTCGAAACGCAGGAAGCGGCCGTCGGCTCCACCTACAAGGCGGTCTTTCGTGTGCCGCATGGCTGCGAGGGCAAGGCGACGACCGCGGTGCGCGTGCAGATCCCCGAAGGGGTCATCGCGGTGAAGCCGATGCCCAAGCCCGGCTGGACGCTGCAGACCAAGAAGGGCAAGTACGAGAAGTCCTACCAGCTCTATGGCGAGACGCTGACCACCGGCGTCAAAGAAGTGGATTGGAGCGGCGGCAACTTGCCCGATGAGTTCTATGACGAGTTCGTCTTCCGCGCTTCGCTGGCGAACGATCTGCCGGCTGGGCAGATGCTCTATTTCCCGGTGGTGCAGGAATGCGGCGACGCCGCCGAGCGCTGGATCGAGATACCGGCGGCAGGCCAGGATGAGGACGCCTTGGAAACTCCGGCGCCCGGCATCAAATTGCTGCCGAAGAAATGATCTCCTGTTGGCGCGCTCCATCGGGCGCGCCACCATTTCCTGTTATGACGGCATGAACGCAGCACTGCCTTCCTTGATGAACCGCATGCATGCCGGCCCGGTTGCCTGGCTGGTGGCAATGCTCATGGCGATGGCGGTATTGGCCATGCCCGGCCACGCCTTCGCGCATGCGGCGCTGGTCGCGACCGATCCGGCCGACGGCGCGGTGCTGACGCAAAGTCCGACACAGTTTTCGCTGACCTTCAGCGAGCCCGTCTCGCCGCTGGTCCTGACGCTCGTGCGGCCAGACGGCTCGCAGCTTGCGCTGACATCGTTCCGTCTCAAGGACCAGACGGTCGAGATCGACAATCCCGAAATGCTGAAATCCGGCACGCATGTGCTCAGCTGGCGGGTGGTGTCGGTCGACGGCCATCCGGTCGGCGGCTCGGCGCTGTTTTCCATCGGCGCGCCAAGTGCCGCGCCGGTGGCGGGCGAAGCCGTCGACTGGACGCTGCGCGCTGCGATCTGGGCGGCCAGGCTGTTTCTCTATGCCGGTCTCTTCCTCGGCGTCGGCGGCGCGTTCGCGCTCGCCTGGCTGGCCGAGGACCGGCGCTGCAGCCAGCGCTTTGTCGCCGCGGTGCTCATTTTCGGCCTGGTCGGCGCGCCGTTGTCGCTCGGCCTGCAGGGATTGGATGGGCTTGGCGCGCCGCTCGCGCGGTTTGCGGCAGCGGCTGTCTGGAAGACCGCGTTGGAGACGAGCTATGTCTGGACGGTGCTGATCGGCCTGATCGCGCTTGGTCTCGCGCTGCTTTCGCTCGCCGGGCCGCCAGGCCTTCGCAAGCTGTCGGCAGGCGCGGCACTGCTCGGTGTCGGCGCCGCTCTTGCCGCGAGCGGCCACGCCAGCGCCGCCGAGCCGCAATGGCTGACTCGGCCGCTGGTGTTCCTGCATGGCGCCGCAATCGCCTTCTGGGCCGGTTCGCTGGCGCCGCTCGGTTTGGCATTGCGGCAGCAGCCGGCGGAGGCAAAAGTCTTTCTGCGCCGCTTCTCCCGCGCGATCCTGCCGATCGTCATCGTGCTTGCCGCAAGCGGCGTTGTGCTGGCAATCATCCAGGTGCAGCAGCCGGCCGCGCTGATCAACACGTTCTATGGCCGGTTGCTGCTCTTGAAGCTGGCGCTGCTGCTTTTCCTGTTCACGCTTGCCGCGGTCAATCGCTGGACATTGACCGCGCCCGCCGAGGCGGGCGACACGGAGGTGCAGCGGCGGCTGGTGCGCTCGATCGGCATCGAGGTGGTCATCGTGCTGGCCATCTTCGGCGTCGCCGCCGGCTGGCGCTTCACCCCGCCGCCGCGCGCGCTGGCGATCGCCGCCGCGCAGCCGGTGTCGATCCACATCCATACGCTGAAGGCGATGGCCGATCTCAGCATCACGCCCGGCCATGCTGGTGAGGTTGCGGCCTCGGTGGTCATCATGACCGGCGATTTCGGACCGCTCGACGCCAAGGAAGTGACGCTGGTGCTGTCGAAGCCGGATTCCGGCATCGAGCCGATCAAGCGGCCGGCGACCAAGCCCGGCGACGGCACATGGCGTGTCGACAATCTCGTCATCCCAATTCCCGGGCGTTGGAACGCACGGCTGGATATCCTCGTTTCGGACTTTGAGATGGTGAAGATCGAGGCGCCGATTGATATCCGCTCCGATTGAGGACAAGCCCATGTAGAATACGGCGAGGCGGTTGACGGCGCCACCAAGGCCCGTCATTCATCTTGCGAAACAGTGGGCATCGCCTCGAAACGCGGCCACAACAAGCATTCGAAAGCAGGGAAGAAACGATGGAAAAAGCCGAAATCGGCCTGATCGGCCTTGGCACGATGGGCTCCAACCTGGCGCTCAACATTGCCGAGCACGGGCACCGCATCGCCGTCTTCAACCGCACGCCGTCACGCACCGACGCCTTCGTCGAGAGCGCCGGTCCGCTGAAGGACATGGTCGTCCCCTGCTACAGCCTGGAGGAACTCGCCGCCGCCATCCGGCCGCCGCGGCCGATCATCATCATGGTGCTGGCGGGCAAGCCGGTCGACGAACAGATCGCGGCCCTGCGCGGCGTGCTCTCTAACAACGACATCGTCATCGATGCCGGCAACGCCAATTTCCGCGACACGATGCGCCGCTTTTCCGAGCTTTCCGGTTCGGGCCTGACCTTCATCGGCATGGGCGTATCGGGTGGTGAGGAAGGCGCGCGCCACGGTCCGTCGATCATGGTCGGCGGCACCGAAGACTCCTGGAAGCGCGTCGAGAAAGTGCTGACGGCGATCTCCGCAAAGTTCAAGAACGAGCCTTGCGCCGCCTGGCTCGGACATGACGGCGCCGGCCATTTCGTCAAGACCATCCACAACGGCATCGAATATGCCGACATGCAGATGATCGCCGAGATCTACGGCATATTGCGCGACGGGCTCGGCATGGCGCCCAAGGAAATCGGCAAGGTGTTCGACGGTTGGAACAAGGGTAGGCTCAACTCCTACCTGATCGAGATCACCGCCAAGGTGCTGGCTGCCGACGATCCGAAGACCGGCAAGCCGGTGGTCGACATCATCCTCGACCGCGCCGGGCAGAAGGGCACCGGCAAATGGTCGGTCATCGAGGCGCAGCAGCTCGGCATTCCTGCGACGGCGATCGAGGCGGCGGTCGCGGCGCGCGTACTCTCCTCGATCAAGGACGAGCGGCAGGCTGCGGAAAAAGCCTATGGCACCATCGGCGTCGAAAAGATTTCCGGCGACAAGGCCGCGCTGCTCAAGGACCTGGAGCTCGCATTGTTCGCGGGCAAGATCGCGGCTTACGCGCAAGGTTTTGCCGTGATGAGCGGCGCTTCGAAGGAATTCAACTGGAACCTGCCGATGCCGACCATCGCCAAGATCTGGCGCGCCGGCTGCATCATCCGCTCACAGATGCTGGACACGATGGCCGAGGCGTTCGGCGCTGGCAGCGCTTCCATCAACCTCCTGATGGCGCCGGCCTTCATCGCCATGATGAAGGAGGCGCACCCGTCGCTCAGGCGCATCGTGGCCAGGGCCTCGGAAGCCGGCTCGCCGGTGCCGGCGCTGTCCTCGGCGCTCGCTTATTTCGACAGCTACCGCCAGGGACGCGGCACCTCGAATCTGATCCAGGCGCAGCGCGACTTCTTCGGCGCGCATGGTTTCGAGCGGATCGGCGAGCAGGGTGCGTTCCACGGGCCGTGGGGGAGTGGCGCCGGGCATTAGAGCGTTTCGCCGTTTCACGAAAACGGCGAGCCGCTCTATCTCCTTGTTTTAACGCAATTCCGGACGGAAAACCGCTCACACTTTTCCTGGAATTGCTCTAGCCGCGATAGGGCAAAACCTCGCTCGGCGTGCTGAGCGACTGCAGCGTTCCTGGATCGGCGCCGCCGATCCAGCCAAGCACCGCGCGGGCGAGCTCGGAGCCGGCCAGCCGGAAGTTCTCGTTGACGACGAGCAGCTCGCGCCGGAACAGATGCAGCAGCTCCGACGATTGTTTCGACACCACGTCGACGTCGCGGCCGAGCTTCAGCCCGGCATCCTCGATGCCGGCCACCACGGCGAGCGTCGCGGCGGCGGCGCTTGAGACAAAGCCGTCGGGCCGGTCCTTGCGCCGCATCAACTGCGCGGTCCGCATCCTGATCTGCTCGATCGACTGGTCGATGGAGACGGTGTTGAACGGCACCTCGCTGGCGCCAACCTCGCTCAGCGCATCGGCAAAGCCGTTCACCGTGTGACGATAATAGGTGAGGCCGACCGGCGGGGTGACAAGCGCCAACCGGTTGCGGCCCCTGCCGGCGAGATAGCGCACGGCTTCGCCGGCAAAGGCGTAATTGTCGAAGTCGTGATAGGGATGCACCAGCCCCATGTCCGTGCGGCCATGCGTGGCGAAAGGAATGCCGTGCTCCAGCATATAGCGCGCCCGCGGGTCGTTGGGCTGCGTGCGTGAGATGATGACGCCGTCGGCCGAGCCCGTCTCGACCAGATAGCGCACCGGGTCCAGCGGATCCTGTGAGCGTGAATAGGGCGTGACGATCAAATGGTAGGGCGTGTCGGCGATCACCTCGGTGACGCCGTAGATGATGTCCGAGACGAAGCTCATCAGCTCGTGCTCAGTGTTCAGCACAAGCGAGATGACATTGGTCTTGCCGGTCCTCAAGCGTACGCCGGCGCGGTTCGGGCGATAGCCGATCTGCTTGGCGACGAGCTGGACGCGGCGCCTGGTCTCGGCACCGATCTCGGGTGCATCCTTCAGCGCCCGCGAGACGGTCGTGACGCCAAGCCCGGTCATGAAGGCGAGCGTCTTCAGCGTCGGCCGCTCCTTGCCCGACGCGTCGTCGTCGCCTTTCTTCGTTACCCGTCTATCCATTCGTCCCGCCCGTCAGGCGCATAGCAGCCGCAGGACCGGCCGGCAATCGTTCGGCATTGACAATTGCGCGACCCCTGGCCTGCGGTCTGGTTCAGTATACTGAAACGTTACAGATTGCCAATCTTCGAGGTTGGACGAGGCGGTAGCGACCTCGGCGTTCCGGATATCGGGAAGAGCCAAAAGTCGCTGGAATCACAAAGAAATATTGGTTTTGGCCCGATTTCAGCACCGATCGGCCAATCGATCATCGGCATTGCTCCCTTGAGAGAAAGATTTTGTTCGCGACCCGAAAAAATCTGAGTCGTCTTCGAGACGAGGGGTTGCCTAGGCGGATCATTTGCCGTATCGAAAATCTGTAACGTTTCAGATTCTGGGAGGAAGCCGAAATGCGATACAAATTCCTGACTGCCGCTTTTGCCGCGACGGTTGCGCTCAATGTCGCCGGTCCCGCGGCCGCAACCGACCTGGAAGTCACCCATTGGTGGACTTCGGGCGGCGAGGCGGCGGCGGTTGCCGAGCTTGCCAAGGCGTTCGACGCGACGGGCAATCACTGGGTCGACGGCGCCATCGCCGGCTCCGGCGGCACGGCGCGGCCGATCATGATCAGCCGCATCACCGGCGGCGATCCGATGGGCGCCACCCAGTTCAACCACGGCCGCCAGGCGGAGGAACTGGTGCAGGCCGGGCTGATGCGCGACCTCACCGATATCGCCACCAAGGACAAGTGGACGGAAATCGTGCGGCCGAAGAGCCTGCTCGATTCCTGCACCATCGGCGGCAAGATCTACTGCGTCCCGGTCAACATCCACTCCTGGCAGTGGCTGTGGCTATCCAACGAGGCCTTCCAGAAGGCCGGCCTGCCGCTGCCGAAGGACTGGAATGAATTCGTGGCGGATGCGCCGGCGCTGGAAAAGGCCGGCATCATTCCGCTCGCCGTCGGCGGGCAGGCCTGGCAGGCTTCCGGCGCCTTCGACGTGCTAATGGCCGCTGTCGGCGGCACCGACACGTTCCTCAAGGTCTACAAGGACAAGGACGCCACCTTCGCGGCCGGTCCGGAGATCGCCAAGGTGTTCAAGGCTGCGGACGATGCCCGCAAGATGGCCAAGAACACCAATGTGCAGGACTGGAACCAGGCGACCAATCTGGTCATCACCGGCAAGGCCGGCGGCCAGATCATGGGCGACTGGGCGCAGGGCGAGTTCCAGGTCGCCGGCAAGACCGCCGGCAAGGACTATACCTGCCTGCCGGGCCTTGGGCTCAACGAGGTCATCGCCACCGGCGGCGACGCCTTCTACTTCCCGCTGCTCAAGGACGAGGCCAAGGCCAAGGCGCAGGTGGTGCTCGCCGAGACGCTGCTCGACCCGAAGACCCAGGTCGCCTTCAACCTCAAGAAGGGCTCGCTGCCAGTGCGCGGCGACGTCGACCTCAACACGGCGAATGACTGCATGAAGAAGGGCCTCGCCATCCTCGCCAAGGGCGCCGTAATCCCGTGGACGGACCAACTGCTTTCGCAGGACACCCAGAAGCAGAAGGAAGACCTGTTCTCCGAATTCTTCGCCAAGCCCGACATGAGCGTCGAAGAGGCGCAGAAGCGCTTCGCCGAGATCATCGGCTCGGCGGACTGACAACCGGCGCCCCCGCCGGCTCCCGGCCCCAGCCCATCGGGGGTCGGGAGCATGACGCCCTCATTGTCCCAGCCCGGCTGCCGAGATGAGCAACAGCGAACGCCCAAGCAAGCTTTTCCGCAACCTGAACGCCAAGGTCGCATCGATCCCGATGGTGCTCACCGCACTGGTGGTGTTCGTTGGCGGCACGGCCTGGACGGTGCTCTACTCCTTCACCAATTCGAAGCTCTTGCCGCGGCTCAACTTCGTCGGGCTCGACCAGTATCACCGGCTTTGGTCGACATCGCGCTGGCTGATCTCGATCGAGAACCTCTTGATCTACGGCGCGATCTCGCTTGTGTTCTCGCTTGTCATCGGCTTCCTGCTGGCAGCCCTTCTCGACCAGAAGATCCGCTTCGAGGACACGTTCCGCACCATCTTCCTCTATCCGTTCGCGCTGTCCTTCATCGTCACCGGGCTGGTCTGGCAATGGCTGCTCAATCCGGATTTCGGCGTCCAGCGCGTCGTGCGCGATCTCGGTTGGACGAGCTTCAGCTTCGACCCGCTCTATAATTCCAGCATCGTCATCTACGGCATCTCGATCGCCGCGCTCTGGCAGGGCACGGGGCTCATCATGTGCCTGATGCTCGCCGGCCTGCGCGGCATCGACGAGGACATCTGGAAGGCGGCGAGGGTGGACGGCATTCCCGCCTGGAAGACCTATCTTTTCATCGTCATCCCGATGATGCGTCCGGTCTTCATCACCACGCTGGTGATCATCGCCGCTGGCATCGTCAAGGTCTACGACCTCGTCGTGGCGCAGACCAGCGGCGGCCCCGGCATCGCCTCCGAAGTGCCGGCGAAATATGTCTACGACTACATGTTCTTCGCCCAGAATCTCGGCCAGGGCTTCGCCGCCTCGACGATGATGCTGTTGTCGGTGGTGATCGTCATCGTGCCATGGGCTTATCTCGAATTCGGAGGCAAGAAGCGTGGTTGACGTCGCCCCCCTGTCCACCAGCGTGCAAACGCTCAGGCGCGATGCCGCCGGCCCGAGCGGGCCGAAGCCGCGGCACGTGCTGTCGCGCCGCAACATCTTTCTCTACGGCACGCTGATCGTCGTGGCGCTCTATTATCTTTTGCCGCTCTACGTGATGATCGTCACGTCGCTGAAGGGCATGCCGGAAATCCGCCTCGGCAACATCTTCTCGCCGCCGATGGAGATCACCTTCGAGCCCTGGGTGAAAGCCTGGGCGACCGCGTGCACCGGGCTCAACTGCGACGGGCTCTCGCGCGGCTTCTGGAATTCGGTGCGCATCACCGTGCCGTCGGTGCTGCTCTCGATCGCAATCGCCTCGGTGAACGGCTATGCCTTGGCCAACTGGCGCTTCAAGGGCGCCGACACCTTCTTCATCATCCTGATCGTCGGCGCCTTCATCCCTTATCAGGTGATGATCTACCCGATCGTCATCATCCTGCGCGAGATCGGCATCTACGGCTCGCTGACCGGCCTGGTGATCGTGCATTCGATCTTCGGCATGCCGATCCTGACGCTCTTGTTCCGCAACTATTTCACCTCGATGCCGGAGGAGTTGTTCCGCGCCGCGCGCGTCGACGGCGCCGGCTTCTGGGGCATCTATCTGCGCATCATGCTGCCGATGTCGCTGCCGATCTTCGTCGTCGCCATCATCCTGCAGGTGACCGGCATCTGGAACGACTTCCTGTTCGGTGTCGTCTATACGCGACCCGACACCTATCCGATGACGGTGCAGCTCAACAACATCGTGAATTCGGTCCAGGGCGTGAAGGAATACAACGTCAACATGGCCGCGACCATCCTCACCGGACTGGTTCCGCTCATCGTCTACTTCATTTCCGGCAAGCTCTTCGTGCGCGGCATCGCCGCCGGCGCGGTGAAAGGATGATGATGGAAGCTGAAATCGCCAATCCCAGCGTTTCGATCCAGGACCTGTCGCTCAATTTCGGCGCCGTCTCGGTGCTGCAGACGCTCAACCTGGATGTCGCCGACGGCGAATTCATCGTGCTGCTCGGCCCGTCCGGCTGCGGCAAGTCGACCCTGCTCAACTGCATCGCCGGCCTGCTCGACATTTCGGATGGGCGCATCTTCATCAAGGGCAAGAACGTCACCTGGGAGGAGCCGAAGGACCGCGGCATCGGCATGGTGTTCCAGTCCTACGCGCTCTACCCGCAGATGACGGTGGAGAGGAACCTTTCCTTCGGCCTGCGCGTCGCCGGCGTGGCGAAGGATGAGATCGCCAAGCGCATCGCCCGCGCCGCCGAGATCCTGCAGATCGAGCCGCTGTTGCAGCGCAAGCCTTCGGCGCTTTCCGGCGGCCAGCGCCAGCGAGTGGCGATCGGGCGCGCGCTGGTGCGTGACGTCGACGTCTTCCTGTTCGACGAGCCGCTCTCCAATCTCGACGCCAAGCTGCGTTCGGAGCTGCGTGTCGAGATCAAGCTTTTGCACCGCCGCTTGCAGAACACCATGATCTACGTCACCCACGACCAGATCGAGGCGATGACGCTGGCCGACCGCATCGCGGTGATGAAGGGCGGCGTGATCCAGCAGCTCGACGCGCCGCAGACGATCTACAACCGCCCGGTCAACCGCTTCGTCGCCGGCTTCCTCGGCTCGCCGGCGATGAACTTCATCGACGGCAGGCTGGAGAAGTCCGGCGGCGACTGGCAGTTTGCCGTCGAGGACGTGCGCATCCCGCTTGCGACCTATGCCTTCGAGAAGGAACCGGCGCCGGGGCCTGCTGTGTTCGGCATCCGGCCCGAGCACGTCGCTTTCAACAGCGGTACGGGCTGGCCTTTCACCGCGACGGCCAATGTCGAGGTCGTCGAGCCGATGGGTTCCGACACGCTGGTCTGGCTGAAACTCGGCCAGCAGAACTTCACCGTGCGGGTCACCTCCGAACGCACGCCGAAGAACGGCGATATGGTCAGCATCGGCTTCGATCCGATGCGCGCCTCGCTCTTCGAGGCTCAAACCGGCAACCGAATCTAACTTCCCAGGACCAACGAACGGACAGGACAGATGAACTGGTCATTCCAACTCTACAGCGCCCGCAATTTCCAGCCATGGAACGGCGTGGTGAAAATGCTTGGGCAACTCGGCTACAAACAGGTCGAAGGCTTCGGCGGCGTCTATGACGACCCGAAAGCGTTCCGCGCCGAGCTCGACAAGAACGGGCTTGCGATGCCGACCGGGCATTTCTCGATCGACGCGCTGGAGAACGATTTCGACGGCGTGCGCAAAATCACCGACACGCTCGGCATCACGCTGCTGATCTGCCCCTATCTCATGCCCGATCAGCGCCCAGGCGATGCCGCCGGCTGGCGCGGTTTTGGCGAGCGTCTCGCTAAGGTCGGCGAGACGGCGAAGAAGGCCGGCTACGGCTTTGCCTGGCACAACCACGATTTCGAGTTCAAGGCGCTCGCCGACGGCTCGCTGCCACAGGATCACATCCTGTCCGCGGCGCCCGACATCGGCTGGGAAATGGACGTCGCCTGGGTGGTGCGCGGCGGCGCCGATCCGCTGCCCTGGATCGAGAAGCACGGCAAGCGCATCGTCGCCGTCCACGTCAAGGACATGGCCAAGCCCGGCGAAGGGCTGGATGAGGACGGCTGGTCTGACGTCGGTCACGGCACGATCGATTGGGCGGGCCTGTTCAAGACATTGCGCGCCAAGAGCGCGGCGCAGTACTTCATCATGGAGCAGGACAACCCCAACGACATCGAGCGCTATGCCCGCCGCTCGATCGCGGCAGCCAAGAGCTGGCAGGAGTAATCGAAAATGGCAGACAAACTTGGCGTCGGCGTCATCGGCTGCGGCAACATATCGAAGGCGTATTTCTCGCTGGCGCCGCTGTTCCGCGGCATCAAGATGCGAGCCTGCGCGGACATCAACATGGAGGCCGCGAAGGCGCGGGCGAAGGAATTCAAGTTGCGCGCCGAGACGGTCAGCGACCTGCTCAGGGATGACGAGATCGACATCATCGTCAACCTGACGATCCCGGCCGTGCACTATGAGGTCTCAAAGGCGGTGCTCGACGCCGGCAAGCATGTCTATTCGGAAAAGCCCTTCGTGCTGTCGATCGAGGAAGGGCTCGATCTCAAGAAGCGGGCGGAAAAGAAGGGCCTGCGCATCGGTTCGGCGCCGGACACGTTCCTCGGCGGCGCGCACCAGCTGGCGCGCGAGCTGATCGACAGCGGCAAGCTCGGCAGGATCACCAGCGGCACCTGCCATGTGATGGGCCACGGCATGGAGCACTGGCATCCCAATCCGGATTTCTTCTTCCAGCCGGGCGCCGGTCCGGTGCTGGACATCGGGCCGTATTATGTCACCAACCTGATCCAGCTGATCGGACCTGTGAAGCAGGTGGCGGCCTTCGCGACGACCCCGGCGAAGGAGCGGACGATCTCGTCGAAGCCGCGTGCGGGCGAAAAGATCCCGGTGAACACGCCGACCACGATCCATGCGCTGCTCGAGTTCGCCAATGGCGCGGTGATCACGCTCAACACCTCCTGGGATGTCTGGAGCCATGGCCATGCGCCGATGGAGCTCTATGGCGAATTGGGCACCGTCTTCGTGCCGGATCCGAACTTCTTCGGTGGCGAGGTGCGCTTCACCGACTCGGCCAAGCCGGTGAAGAAGCTGCCGAAGTGGAATCATCCCTTCGGCGTGCCGAACGAGATGCACGGCCATGGCATGATGGCCAACTACCGCACCGCCGGCCTTGCCGACATGGCGATCGCGATCGCCGAAGGGCGGCAGCACCGCTGCTCTATGGAGCTGGCGCTGCACGCCGTCGATGTGATGACCGGCATCCTGCGTTCCGGTGAAAGCGGCAAATATGTCGCCATGCAGACGACCTGCGAGCGGCCGGCCGCGCTCGGCGTCAAGGACGCGAAGGCGCTGCTGGCGAAGAAAAAGTAGACGGCGACCCCTCTCCCCGTTTCGGCGGGGAGAGGGTAAGGATTGGACTATCATCGAACCAATCCGCATTTGACGGCGCCCGCGGCGCCGCGTCGACCCCGAGGATATTTCCCATGCCCTATGTCGCCGCCGAAAACCGCTACGAGACAATGATCTATAACCGCTGCGGGCGCTCCGGCCTCAAGCTGCCGGCGATCTCGCTCGGGCTGTGGCACAATTTCGGCAACGACACGCCGCACCGGACCAAGCAGGCGCTCGTGCGCAAGGCCTTCGACCTCGGCATCACGCATTTCGACCTCGCCAACAATTACGGCCCGCCTCCCGGCTCCGCGGAAACCGCGTTCGGCGAGATCCTGCGCACCGATTTCGCCGCTTATCGCGACGAGATGATCATCTCGACCAAGGCCGGCTACGAGATGTGGGCTGGCCCGTACGGCGAATGGGGCAGCCGCAAATATGTGCTGGCGAGCCTAGACCAGAGCCTGAAGCGGATGGGGCTCGACTATGTCGACATCTTCTATTCGCACCGTTTCGATCCCGAGACGCCGCTCGAGGAAACCATGAGCGCGCTCGACCATGCGGTGCGCTCGGGCAAGGCGCTCTATGCCGGCATCTCGTCCTACAATTCTCAGCGCACGCGCGAAGCGGCCGACATATTGCGGCAGCTCGGCACGCCATGCCTGATCCATCAGCCGAGCTATTCGATGCTCAACCGCTGGGTCGAGGAGGACGGGCTGCTCGACACGCTGGAGGGGCTCGGCATCGGCTCGATCGTGTTCTCGCCGCTGGCGCAAGGCATGCTGACCGACAAATATCTCGGCGGCATCCCCGAAGGCAGCCGCGCATCCCAGGGCAAGTCGCTGAAGCCAGCCTTCATCAACGACAAGTCGATCGCCAACATCAAGGCGCTCAACGCCATCGCCGGCCGTCGCGGCCAGACGCTGGCGCAGATGGCGCTGGCCTGGGTGCTGCGCAAGGGCCGGGTGACCACGGCGCTGATCGGCGCCAGCCGGCCGGAGCAGGTCGAGGATTGCGTCGGCGCGCTCAAGGCGCTCGAGTTCTCCGATGCCGAGCTCGCCGAGATCGACACCTACGCGCGCGAGTCCGATATCAACCTCTGGGCGGCTTCGGCCGAGCGCAAGGGGCCGCCGCGCAAGTAACGATTAGCCAGCGAACCATCTGATCCGACGCGCACCGGAAGGGATGAGCTGCGGAAACAGTGGCAAAATCATCCGTTCGTCGCTATCTCAGGGGAATTGAGGTCGTTCGCATGCGAGATTGCGCGCGGGCGTCGATTGGGCGAACAAGATGACGGCAAGAGATGCGCTGACCAAGAACCAGCTCTGCGTGCTCGAGAAGCTCGAGGCGTCCAGCGGGCCGCTCAGCGCCTATACGCTGCTCGACCAGTTGCGCGAGCGCGGTTTCCGGGCGCCGCTGCAGGTCTACCGGGCGCTCGACACGCTGGTGAAGTCCGGCTTCGTGCACCGGCTGGAAAGCCTCAATTCCTTCGTCGCCTGCGCCGAGCCGCACGACCACAGCCATTCGATGACGGCCTTCGCCATATGCGACAATTGCGGCCAGGTGACCGAGATGTCCGACCATGATGTCGACCACCGGCTGGATGAATGGGTGCGCTCGACGGGATTCGCGGCCAAGAAGGCGGTGATCGAGTTTCGCGGTGTATGCGCCAAGTGCCGCGCTGAGGCGGCCTGAGGTATCTTCAGGCTAGAGCAGGATGACGTTTCGTTGAACCTCATCCTGCTCTAACAGGCTGTTGAAAAACTGTTTTGTTCACGGAACGTATCAGAATCAAACCCGACACAGATCAGAGTCAAAACGGGTATCTCCGAGACTTTTTCATCAACCTGCTAACTCTTTGTCGGAGCATGATCTTTTCCGAAAACCGGCTCCCACTTTTCGGGATCATGCTCTAGCGAGCTGTCGACCAAGCGAACCATAACGCGACCAGCGCCAGCATGGCGGAGAGGACCTTGCGGGCGATGCTTTCGCGGCGCGGATCGTTGAGGAACGGTTCCAGCGTTCCCGCCAAAATCACGATGATCGCATGGATGGCGGTGGCGATGCCGACATAGACCGTCGTCAGCAAGGCGGTCTGGGCCAGTGGGGGCCGATCCGCCTCGATGAATGTCGGAAGCACCGCGATGTAGAAGATCGCCGCTTTCGGGTTGAGCAGGTTGGTGACAAGTCCGCGCGTGAAATACTTGCCGTCCGGCATGCTCTCGGCCGAAACCACATCCGTGCCGGCCGTCCAGCCTTCCCAGGCCAGATAGAGAAGAAACAGCGTGCCCGCCCAGCGAAGACCTTCGTAGAGCAGTCCGGAAGCCTGGATCAGCTCGGCGACGCCGAAGGCGGCGATGCCGCCAATGATGGCGAGGCCCAGCGCAATGCCTGTGACCGTAGCGAAGCCGGCGCGGCGGCCGTCATTGGCCGAAACCAGCGCCAGGTAGGTCATGTTCGGCCCTGGTGTCAGCTCTATCAGCAGGGCGGCGAGCGCAAAGGAGAGCAATGTCGCCGTCGAGAGCGGCAGCATCTGGCTCACATCAATGCGCCTCGTCCCAATTGTCGGCCGCCCGCGCGTCCACGTGCAGCGGCACCGACATCGAGACAGCCGGCATCGGCGCGTTCTCCATCACCTTGCGCACGACGGGAATTGTCGCCTCGACCTCGGCTTCCACCGTCTCGAAGATCAGCTCGTCATGCACCTGCAGCAGCATGCGGGCCGAGAGCTTCGCCTTTTCCAGCGCTTCTTCCATATGCACCATGGCGCGGCGGATGATGTCGGCCGCTGTGCCCTGGAGCCTGGCGTTGATCGAGGCGCGCTCGTTGAAGGCGCGGATCGAGGGGTTGGAGGATCGTATCTCCGGATAGTGGATGCGGCGGCCGAAGATGGTCTCGACGAATCCATTCTCCCGCGCATAGGCCTTGGTTTCCTCGATATAGTCGCGGATGCCCGGGAAGCGTTCGAAATAGCGCTTGATGTACGCGCCCGCCTCGTCGCGCGGGATCGACAGCTGGTTGGCGAGGCCGAAGGCCGAGATGCCGTAGATGATGCCGAAATTGATCGCCTTGGCGCGCCGGCGCACCTCCGAAGGCATGCCCTCGACCGGCACGTTGAACATCTCGGATGCCGTGATGGCGTGGATGTCGGCGCCGTCGGCGAAAGCCTGCTTGAGCTGCGGGATCTCGGCGACATGGGCAAGCACGCGCAATTCGATCTGGCTGTAATCGGCCGAGACCAGCTTGTGGCCCTTTTCAGCGATGAAGGCGGTCCTGATCTTGCGGCCTTCCGCCGTGCGCACAGGGATGTTCTGCAGATTGGGATCGGAGGACGACAGCCGCCCGGTGGTCGTCGCGGCCAGCGCATAGGAGGTGTGGACGCGGTTGGTGCCGGGGTTGATGAAGCCGGGCAGCGCGTCGGTATAGGTCGATTTCAGCTTGGTGATCTGGCGCCAGTCGACGATCTTGCGCGGCAGCTCGTGGCCTTCTGCGGCAAGATCCTCAAGCAGCTGCGCCGAGGTCGACCACTGGCCGGTCTTGGTCTTGGAGCCGCCGGGCAGGCCCATCTTGCCGAACAAGATGTCGCCGAGCTGTTTCGGAGAGCCGATGTTGATGCGCTCGCCGACGATCCCGTAGATCTCTTCCTCGACGCGGGCGGCGCCCTGCGCCAGTTCGCCCGACAGCCTGGACAGGATCTGGCGGTCAACGGAGATGCCGCGCTGCTCCATGCGGGCCAGCACGGGCACCAGCGGCCTTTCAAGCCGCTCGTAGACGGAAACGAGGCCCTTGGCGGCCAGCCTCGGCTTCAGCACCTGCCAAAGCCGCAGCGCCAGGTCGGCCTGCTCGCCGGCATAGGCGGTCGCGCGCTCGATATCGACCTGGTCGAAGCCGATGGCGCTCTTGCCCGAACCTGCAAGTTCCTTTTTCGTCGCCGGCGCGTGGCCCAGCCACTTCTCCGACAGCGAGGCGAGGTCGTGGCCGCCGGACGTGCCTGCGTCGAGCACGTAGGAGATCAGCATCGTGTCGTCGAACGGGGCGACCTCGATGCCGTGCCGGCTCATCACGACGATGTCGTATTTCATGTCCTGCACGATCTTGAGGACCGAACGGTCCTCGAGCAGCGGCTTGAGCAGCGCCAACGCCTCGCGGACCGGTACCTGGTTCTCCAGCATGCCGCCGCCGAGCAGGTCGCCATTGCCACTCTTGTGGGCGAGCGGCAGATAGACGGCGCGGCCGGGCGCGATCGCCATGGAAATGCCGATGAGATCGGCCTGCATCGGATCGGACGAGCTGGTCTCGGCGTCTAACGCAAGAATGCCGGCGTCGCGGGCTTCGGCAATCCAGGCCTTGAGCGCCGCCGCATCGCGAATGGATGCATAGGCCGAGGGGTCGATCTTGCGCGCCGATGCCTGTTCCAGCCGCAGCGCCGACAGCAGGGAAGGGGTGTCGCCCTGCGGCGGCGCGTCCTCGCCTCTGGTGGCCGGAGCCGGCTTTGCGGCGTCGTTTGATTGAGGCGCCGGCTGTCTTGGCGGCCCGCCGGCGCCGACATCGGGGCCATGCGCGGTATCGGCCCGTTCGACAGTGACGGCGGAGGCCTGGACGTCGCCGATCTCGGTCGCGGTCGCCTCAGCGACGCGTCGCGTCAGCGTGGTGAACTCCATCGTTTTCAGGAAGCCGATCAGCTTCGGCCCATCCGGGTCATGCAGGACCAGGTCGTCCAGCCCTTCCTTCAGCGGCACGTCGTTCTTCAGCGTCACCAACTCGCGCGAGATGCGCGCCTTGTCGGCATTGGCGATGATGGTCTCGCGCCGCTTCTCCTGCTTGATCTCGGAAGCGCGCGCGAGCAGCCCGTCGAGGTCGCCGAACTGCTCCAGCAATTGCGCCGCGGTCTTGGGGCCGATGCCGGGCACGCCCGGCACATTGTCGACCGAGTCGCCGGTGAGCGCCTGCAGGTCGATCATCTTTTCCGGCGGCACGCCCCATTTCTCGATCACTTCGGGAACGCCGATCTGGCGGTCCTTCATCGGGTCGTACATGCCGACCGTTGGGCCGACCAGCTGCATCAAATCCTTGTCGGAGGAGACGATGGTGGTGTCGGCGCCGACCTCGCAGGCCAGCCTGCAATAGGTGGCGATGATGTCGTCGGCCTCGAAGCCTTCCATCTCGATGCAGGGCAGGTTGAAGGCCACTGTCGCTTGGCGGATCAGGCCGAATTGCGGGATAAGGTCTTCCGGCGGCGCCGAGCGGTTCGCCTTGTATTCGGGATAGAGATCGCTGCGGAAGGTTTTCGAGGAATAGTCGAAAATGACGGCGAAATGCGTCGGCGCAATGCCCACACTGGTGTTGCGGGCGTCCTGCATCAGCTTCCACACCATATTGCAGAAACCGAGCACGGCGCTGGTCGGCAAGCCGTCGGATTTGCGGTTGAGCGGCGGCAGCGCGTGATAGGCGCGGAAAATGTAACCGGAGCCGTCGACAAGGAAGAGGTGATCGCCTTTTTTCATGCCGGCAGGGATAGCGCGACCGGGCGTCGCGGTCCATGCCAAAGGCGGTGGAACCCACCGGTTCGGGCAATACCCCTGACAGATCCTGTCCGCCCGGAAATTTGGCCTGGAAATTTGCCACTCACGGGCATGTTACAAAAGTGTAATTTTCGTGCCCTTGAATCGCCACGTTCACAGACCCAAATACACGTCATCGGCAGTTTTCGCCGAAGTCCGGAGTAAGGCCCGTCCCCCGCCTATCCCGGGCAAACTGCGGCAGCCTATCCCCCCTCTCCGGGCTGCCGCATCGTTTCGAGTAGAGACCGCCGTGGTTCCCCCTCCACCACGGCGGTCTTCTTTTATTCTGCGGCAATGATCGTATCTTGGTCTAACGATCGCGGCTTTTCGTTTTCGGCGCGGCCCTTTAGGGTCTGCCCAAACTCGAAAGGCAAAAAGCATGTCCAGAATCTCTCCCGTCCTTGAACGTCTCGACCAGAATCTCGACCAGAGCCTGGAGCGGCTGTTCGGCCTGCTCGGCATCAAGTCGATCTCCACCGATCCGGCCTTTGCCGCCGACTGCCGCAAGGGGGCGGAATGGCTGGTCGCCGAGCTCAAGCTGATCGGCTTCGAGGCGAGTGTGCGCGACACGCCCGGGCATCCGATGGTGGTGGCGCATCACGAGGGACCGGCGGGAGCGCCGCATGTGCTGTTCTACGGCCATTACGACGTCCAGCCGGTCGATCCGGTCGAATTGTGGGAAACCGACCCGTTCGCGCCGTCGATCAAGGAGATGGAGCCCGGACGCAAGGTGATCACCGGGCGCGGCTCGGCCGACGACAAGGGGCAGCTGATGACCTTCGTCGAGGCGTGCCGCGCCTGGAAGCAGGTGCATGGCAATCTGCCCTGCCGCGTCACCATCCTGTTCGAGGGCGAGGAGGAATCCGGCTCTCCGTCGCTGAAGCCGTTCCTTGAAGCCAACGCCGCCGAGCTGAAGGCGGATTTCGCGCTGGTCTGCGACACCAGCATGTGGAACCGCGAGACGCCGTCGATCTGCGTGTCGCTGCGCGGCATGGTCGGCGAGGAGGTCACCGTCAAGGCGGCCAACCGCGACCTGCATTCGGGGCTCTATGGCGGCCCGGCCGCCAATCCGATCCGCATCCTGGCCAAGGTGCTGGCCGATGTCCACGACAAGGACGGCCACGTCACCATTCCGGGCTTCTATGACGGCGTCGAGGAGACGCCTAGCCAAGTGCTGAAATCCTGGGAAGGGCTCGGCGAGACGGCCGAAACCTTCCTCGGACCGGTCGGCCTTTCCATTCCGGCCGGCGAGAAGGGACGCTCAGTGCTCGAGCTCACCTGGGCGCGGCCGACGGCGGAATTCAACGGCATCATCGGCGGCTACACCGGCAAAGGGTTCAAGACGGTGATCGCGGCGGAAGCGTCGGCGAAAGTGTCGTTCCGTCTCGTCCACAAGCAGGATCCGAAGAAGATCCGCGCCGCCTTCCAGGCCTTCGTGCGTGAGCGCATTCCCGGCGACTGCTCGGTCGAATTCCATCCGCATGGCGGCTCGCCGGCGATCCAGCTTTCCTACGACTCGCCGTTCCTGGCCAAGGCCAAGGACGCGCTGTCCGACGAATGGGAGAAGCAGGCACTCACCATTGGTAGCGGCGGCTCGATTCCCGTGGTCGGCGATTTCCAGACCTATCTCGGCATGGAATCGCTGCTGGTCGGCTTCGGCCTCGATGACGACCGCATCCACTCGCCGAACGAGAAGTACGAGCTGAGCTCCTTCCACAAGGGGCAGCGATCCTGGGCGCGCATCCTCGACGCGCTGACGCGTTGAGACGCGGATTCACGGAAGACGTGAGATTCAACTTTTTGTTGATTTTTCTCCGGATCGCGGCGAGGACGGGTTGAGCCGATCCGGAGAAAAGAATGACCGCAGATATCCGTTTTCATACGAACGACCTGCCGGACCTGTCCCGATACGATGTCGGGGCGGTCGCCATCGACACGGAAACGCTGGGGCTCAACCCGCATCGCGACCGGCTCTGCGTGGTGCAGATCTCGCCCGGGGACGGCAGCGCCGACGTCATCCAGATCGCGCCTGGGCAAAAGAAGGCGCCGAATCTCGTCAGCCTGCTCCGGAACCGCGCGATCACCAAGCTGTTTCATTATGGCCGCTTCGACATCGCCGTGCTCTATAATGCCTTCGGCGTGATGGCGGAGCCGGTGTTCTGCACCAAGATCGCCTCGCGGCTGACCCGTACCTACACCGACCGTCACGGACTGAAGGATCTCTGCAACGAGCTGCTCGGCATCGGCCTGTCCAAGGCGCAGCAATCCTCCGACTGGGCGGCCGAAACGCTCTCGCCCGAACAGCTCGACTATGCCGCCTCCGACGTGCTTTACCTGCACCGCCTGCGCGAGGTGCTGGCGGCGCGCCTGGCGCGCGAAAACCGCACCAAGGAGGCGGACGCCTGCTTCCGTTTCCTGCCGACGCGCGCCAAGCTCGACCTGATGGGCTGGGCGGAGGAAGACATCTTCGCGCACAGCTGACGGAACCCGGCGCGTCGAACGGCGTTCATGCCGGTCTATTGAGGGCCGGTCTATTGAGGGCCGGCTATGGAGGATCGGTTCGTGGAGGAAGTGAGATGGCAGAGCGCAAATCGATAGAAAGCGCGCCGAAGGACGGCTCGAAGGTCACCATCCTGTGGAAGGACGGCGACGGCGTCGTCAATGAATCCATCGGCCAGTATCGCGACGGCGGCTGGTGGGTCTACACCGACAGCGACACGCAAAAGAAGGTCGATCCGACGAGCTGGCGGCCTGCATCGGGCGATGACGACGACCAGTGAGCAATCGCCACAGGCTTTGAAACAGGCGTAAGACCCGACTGTAAGAAGGGGGCGCAATGAGACAGAACGTTCTCTATCTCGTCATCGGCGCATTGGTCGTCGTGGTCATCGCGCTTGGTATCTACATCTATCGCGAGCACACCAGGCCGAAGGGCGTGGAGCTCAAGATCGACGACAAGGGCATTTCGATCCAGCAGAATTGATGCGCACTTGCGCTGGCCCCTATCTGGCCAAGGCAGCGGGTTTTTGAACAATTGCCTACCAGCAATGACGTCACGCAGGCAACCGACCCGCTCCTGATGCAGTCGAGACACTGGGATTCAGAAAATCCCAAGGGTTTTCGAAAGGCTGCATAAACCCTGCTTTAACCCGCCTTTAAACCGCCGCATCTAGTCTTCAACCCGAACGCCATCAGCACCGGGGCAACAAGCAAGAGCGCATGGCGAACCGCAGAGACAGTCGCATCGAACCGAGCTTCGAGGGATCGCCGCGCGCGAAATCCTCCGAGGGCTTTTCGGTGAGCGAGGAGGATCGCGTCGTGCCGCGCACCCGCAAATCCGCTGCAAAGGGCAGAACCGCCAAGGCGAAATCCCGCGGTCGTGGCCGCGATCGCAACCGGCGCGGCCTGCTAGGCATCGCCACCCGCCTGGTCTACTGGTGCTTTGTGCTGTGCATATGGGGCGGCATCGCGGCGGCCGGCGTTGTCATCTATTACGGCGCCAAGATGCCGGCGGCGACGACATGGTCGGTCCCGGACCGTGCGCCGAACATCAAGATCGTGTCGGTCGATGGGCAGCTGATCGCCAATCGCGGCGCGTCTGGCGGCGAGGCCGTCGGCCTGCACGAAATGTCGCCCTATATCCCCGAGGCCGTCGTCGCCATCGAGGACCGGCGCTTCTACTCGCATTTCGGCATCGACCCGATCGGCCTGTCGCGCGCTATGGTCACCAACCTGCTCGGCGGGCATTTCTCGCAAGGCGGCTCGACGCTGACGCAGCAGTTGGCGAAGAACCTGTTCCTGACCCCGGACCGCACGCTGGAGCGCAAGGTCCAGGAAGTGCTGCTCGCGCTGTGGCTCGAGCACAAGCACAGCAAGGACCAGATCCTGGAAATGTACCTCAACCGGGTCTATTTCGGCTCGGGCGCCTATGGTGTCGAGGCGGCTTCGCGGCGCTATTTCGGCAAGAGCGCGCGCGACGTGACGCTTTCGGAAGCGGCATTGCTGGCGGGTCTGCTCAAGGCGCCGTCCAAGCTGTCGCCGGCACGCGATCCGAAAGCGGCCGAGGAACGCGCGCAGTTGGTGCTCGCCGCCATGCGCGAGACAGGCAAGATCAGCGACAAGGAATACAAGACCGCGCTGAGCGCGCCGGCGACGCGCGCGCCGTCCTACTGGACCGGCTCGGAAAACTATGTCGCCGATACGGTGATGGACGAGCTTCCCGATCTCATCGGCGACGTGCGCGGCGATATCGTCATCAACACCACCGTCGACCTCAACCTGCAGAAGCTAGCCGAACAGTCGATCCGCCGGCTGATCGACGAGAGCGGCAAGAAGCTCAACGTCACGCAAGGCGCGCTGGTCTCGATCGACGATTCCGGCGCGGTGCGTGCCATGGTCGGCGGCTATGATTATTCGACGAGCCAGTTCGACCGCGCCTCGGAGGCGCGCCGCCAGCCCGGATCGGCCTTCAAGCCCTTCGTGTACATGGCGGCGCTGGAAGCCGGCCGCACGCCGGACAGCATCCGCAACGACGCGCCGATCAAGATCGGCAAATGGACGCCAGACAATTACGGCGGCAAATATTACGGCAAGGTCACGCTGGCGACGGCTTTGGCCAAGTCGCTGAACTCGGTCGCGGCACAGCTCACCATGGAAGTCGGGCCCGACGCCGTGGTGGAAGCCGCGCATCGCATGGGCATCCAGTCCGACCTGCAGGCCAACACATCGATCGCGCTCGGCACCTCGGAGGTGACGCCGCTGGAGCTGACCTCGGCCTATGTGCCGTTTGCCAATGGCGGCTACAAGCCTGATATTCATTTCGTCCAGCGAATCACCACCGCCAACGGCAAGGTGCTCTACGAGAACAGCGGCGGCGGCGCGCCGCGCGTCATCAAGGCCGACATCGTCGGCATGATGAACTCGATGATGACCGGCACGGTCGAGGTCGGCACCGCCAGGAAGGCTGCCTTCAATTGGCCGTCGGCCGGCAAGACCGGCACCAGCCAGAATTCGCGCGACGCCTGGTTCGTCGGCTACACCGCCAATCTCACGACGGGCGTGTGGTTTGGCAATGACGACGGCAGCCCGATGAAGAAGGTCACCGGCGGCGCACTGCCGGCGCAAGCCTGGCACGAATTCATGGTGGCCGCGCATGAGGGCGTGCCGGTGCGGCCGCTGCCCGGCACCTGGAAGTCGACGCCGTCCGATACGATCGTGCCGGACGAGATCCCGTCGGCGGACGCCTCGCAGCCGTCGCCCGCGCCGCTGGCGGCCGTCGGCCAATCACAGCCTGCTGCTCCGGCGCCCGCGCCGGCACGCCAGGCGCGCCCGGCCCAGACCGTCGATGCGGACGGCTTCGACATGCCTAACGACAGCGGCACAACCGCCTCAGTCGGGCATCCGGTGCCGCCCGGCGATGTCGGCGGACCGAAGAAAAGGCGGCAGACCTCGATCCTCGACATATTGGGCGGCGGTTGAAGCCCACCTGACGGGATCGGAACGGCTTCAGCTTCTTATTCCACCATGATCCCGAAAACCGGAACCCGCTTTCCGGGATCGTCGTTGCGGTGGCAACGCACCCTCTCGCAATGATGGCCGCCTTCGGCTACATGTCCGGCCGGAGACAAGACCATGGCTGAGACCGACAGCAGAAAAACCATCGTGCTCACCGGCGCCAGCCGGGGCATCGGCCATGCGACGGTGAAGCGCTTTTCGCGCGAAGGCTGGCGAGTCATCACCTGCTCGCGCCAGGCCTTTGCCGAGGACTGTCCATGGCCGGCCGGCCCCGAGGACCACATCAAGGTCGACCTCGCCGACCAGGAGGATGTCGGCATCGCCGTTTCGGAAATCCGTCACCGCCTGGAGGCGCATGGCGGGCAGCTGCACGCGCTGGTCAACAATGCCGGCATCTCGCCTAAGCTCAAGGACGGCAGCCGGATGAACTCGATCGACACGCCGATGCACGTTTGGCGTGACGTGTTCCAGGTCAATTTCTTCGCGCCGATCATGCTGGCTAGAGGGCTGTTCAAGGAGCTCGCCGCCGCCAAGGGTTCGATCGTCAACGTCACCTCGATCGCCGGAACCCGCGTGCATCCGTTCGCCGGCACGGCCTATGCCACGTCGAAGGCGGCGCTCGGCTCGCTGACGCGCGAGATGGCGCATGACTTCGGCCCTTACGGCATCCGCGTCAACGCGATCGCGCCCGGCGAGATCGACACGGCGATCCTTTCGCCCGGCACTGACCGAATAGTCGAGGCGATCCCGCTGAGAAGGTTGGGCGCCACCTCGGAAGTGGCCGATATCATCTACTTCCTGTGCTCGGGCCAATCGTCCTACGTGACCGGCTCGGAAATCCACATCAATGGCGGCCAGCACGTCTAGAGCGTTTCACCGTTTCACGGAAACGGCGAAACGCCCTATCCCTTTATTTTTAACTCCGGACGGAAGGCTACGGCGAAGTCGCCGAGCCTAACCGCTCACACTTTTCCTGGAATTGCTCTAAACGGCTGAGTCAGGCCAGAGTGAGAACGGCCTTGCCGCTGAAGCTGCGCTGCCGCAGCGCGTCCAGGGCCTGGCCGATGTCGGTCCAGGGCATGGTCATGGCCACGCGGGTCTCGAGCCTGCCTGCCGCGACGAGATCGAGCAGCGCGGCGATGTCGTCGCCGATGGCTGAACCGGACGTGTAATAGGCGAACGTCTGTAGCCTGGCGCCTTCGTGGCCTGGAACGAACTGGCGGAATCCAACCGGCGTGAGCTCGCCGCTGCTCGATCCGAACATGACGATCGTTCCGCCGGGCGCGACGCGTTCGATCGCCTCGGTAAGGCTTTTGCCGCCGACCGACTCGGTGATCAGCGAAAACGGTCCCTTGGCCAGTTCGATCGACTCGACGACCTGCTGGGCGCCCAGATGGCGAAGATCATCGTGGTGCCGGGCCGAGGCGATCGCCGTCACCGAAGCACCTTGCTCGCGAGCGATCTGGATCTGGAAGCGACCGACCGCGCCGCTCGCGCCGGTTATCAGGACCCGCTGGCCGGCGAGGTCGCCGCCATGGCGCAAGGTCCTCAGCGCCGTCGTGCCCGCCACGGGCAGCGTGGCGGCGGAGGCGAAGCTTACGCCCTCGGGCATGACGGCAAGGCGGTCGGTCGGAACGGCGACATGTTCGGCCCAGCCGGCCTGGTCGACCAAGGCGGCAACGCGCGCGCCAGCGGCCGGTCCGGAGCCATCGGCCGCCGCGCGCTCGACGATGCCGACGATGTCCTGGCCGGGTATCCAGCCATCGGGACGAATGCCGAGCAGGCGCAGCTCGCCACGGTTCAGCGATGTCGCATGAACGGCCACCAATGCTTCATTCGCATTGCAGTTTGGCTCGTCGGCCCGGGTGAGCTTCAGCCGGTTGGGGCTATCGGATGATATAGCGAGAGCAAGCATGGGCCCACCTTTGAAATCGGCGTTTGGCAGCCGCGACCGATTGACAAAACAGCGGGAATCTATCGACTTTTGCGATCGAAGAATTTAGAGATAAAAGCAAATGATCGCCAAAAAGCGTCAAGTATGAGACAGCCACTTCGCTGGCCCTGGCTGGATTTCGACGTCGACGACGTGACCGCGCCGGCGATCGCCGTCGGTGTCGATGTCACCGAGACCAGGGCCGAGGTGCGCGAGCATTGGCATCGCAAGGGGCAGCTCGTCTTCGCGCTCGGCGGCGGCGTCACCAGCCGGGTCCCCAGCGGGCTTTGGATGGTGCCGCCGCATTGCGGGGTGTGGGTGCCGAGCCGCATGGAACACAGCAACATCGCAACGGCCAACGCGCGGATTTTCTTCGTCTATGTCGAGCCGGGGGCCGCCGACCTGCCGGATCGGTGCTGCACGCTTTCGATCTCGCCGCTGCTGCGCGAGGTGATCATCGAGCTGTCGGAGTGCGCGCCGGACGACCCCAGATGCGATTTCCTGGGGAAGGTGCTGCTCGCGGAGCTGCCGCTCATGCCGGTGCAGCAATTGCACCTGCCGATCTCGGCCGAGCCCCGGCTGCGACGGATCGCCGAAGCGTTGGCCGACGATCCCGCCGACCGGCGCACCTTGGCGCAATGGGCGGACCGCGTGGCGCTCAGCGAGAGCAGCTTGGCGCGCCTTGTCGTGAAGGAAACCGGGCTAACCTTCGGCCGCTGGCGCCAGCAGCTGCATCTGATCGTCGCGCTCAGGGAACTGTCCGCAGGCGCCAGCGTGCAGCAGGTGTCGGGCGATCTCGGCTATGAATCCGTCACCGCCTTCATCACCATGTTCAAGAAAGCGCTGGGCAAGCCGCCGGCGAAATATCTCGGCGATATCGCGCAGAACGGCGGTTCCGCCTTCGTCGCCTGAGACGCATCAAGCGGGCTGCGGATTGATCTCCATGGCGGGCCCGGCCGGATCGCCGGCTTTGCCGGTCACCACCTCGACGATCCCTCGTGCGATCTCGCGCTCGCCCATGATGACGGTACCGGCGCCCAACCCTTTCAGGTGTTCGACCTCGGCGTCGGAATGAGCGCGGGCAATGACGCTGATCGCCGGATTGGCCGCGCGGGCCCTGAGCACAACCTGTCCCGCCTCGAAGGCATTGGGAATGGCGAGGATCAGCCGCTTCGCGCCCTCCGGATTGGCGGCCGCAAAGACATCCGCATTGGCGGCATTGCCGGCGACGGTCTCGATACCGTCGTCGCGCAGCTTCGCCAGCGTCTTGTCGGCGTCCTCGATCACCAGGAAGGGCAGGGCGGCTTCTTTCAACGCCGCGCCCACCAGGCTGCCGACGCGGCCATAGCCGATCAGGATGGAATGGCCGGCAAGCGCCGTTTTCGGCGGCGGGCCGTCTTCCTTTGCCTGAGTTGCCTGGACCGACGCAACCTGGCCGGGCTCGGTCGCCGGGCCGATCGGCCTTTGCTCTTCGACGGGGGCTGTCTTGCCGGCGCGCTTTTCCAGCCACGGCTTCATCCAATCGACAAAGAGGAACATCAGCGGATTGAGCAGGATCGAGAGGATGGCGCCGGCCAGGATCAGGTCGCGACCCTGCTCCGGCAGCAGTTTCAGGCCAACGCCGAGCTCGGCCAGGATGAAGGAGAATTCGCCGATCTGGGCGAGGCTCGCCGAAATCATCAGCGCGGTCGCGATCGGATAGCGGAAGGCGACCACGATGACGAAAGCGGCGATCGACTTGCCGATGACGATGATGGCCAAGGTGGCGAGGATCGGCAGGCCGTTGCTCATCAGGCTGAACGGGTCGAACAGCATGCCGACCGAGACGAAGAATAGCACCGAGAAGGCGTCGCGCAGCGGCAGCGATTCCTCGGCCGCGCGGTGGCTGAGCTCGGATTCGCTCATGATCATACCGGCGAAGAAGGCGCCGAGCGCCAGCGAGACGCCGAACAGCTTTACCGCGCCGAAAGCGACGCCGAGCGCGATCGCAAGCACCGCGAGCCGGAACAATTCCCGCGAGCCGGTATGGGCGACGTAATGCAGGATCCATGGAATGACCCTGCGGCCGACCACCAGCATGACGACGACGAAGGCGGCGACCTTGGCGAATGTGACGCCGACGACGCCCCATATGCCGTAGCTGGCGGGCAGCGACAGCAGGCTCGAATGGTCGTCGACCTGCGGCTGGCCGCCAAGCACGCCGGCGAGCGCGGGCAACAGCACAAGCGCCAACACCATGGCGAGGTCTTCGACGATCAGCCAGCCGACGGCGATGCGGCCACGCTCGGTCTCGATCAGGCGCCGCTCCTGCATGGCGCGCAAAAGCACCACGGTCGAGGCGACCGAAAGCGCCAGGCCAAAAACCAGACCGGCGCCCAGCGACCAGCCGAGCAGCCAGGCAAGCCCGACGCCTAGCAGCGTTGCAAAGCCGATCTGCACGACGGCGCCCGGCACGGCGATGGCGCGAACGGACAGAAGGTCCTTCAGCGAAAAATGCAGGCCGACGCCGAACATCAAAAGGATGACGCCGATTTCCGCGAGCTCGTTGGCGAGGCTGGCGTCGGCCACGAAGCCTGGCGTGTTCGGACCAACCAGGACGCCTGCGACAAGATAGCCGACAAGCGGCGGGATGCGGAAACGGTTGGCTAACGCCCCGAAGACGAATGCAAGCCCCAGGCCGGCGACGATGGTGGCGATAAGGGGCGTGTCATGCGGCATTGTCTATGGAGCGCCTTTCGAAAATCAACGATGTCGGATGGGCGCCCGCCGAGGCTGTCGCCTCGGGCAATATGGTGGAGGGAGCGGCGATGATGCAACCACCACCGCGCAGAAATCGACGCTGAAGAAGGACGCGCCACGCAAAATCAGCGCTGCGCCGCCAAAAGGCGGCTTCGGATCCCCTATGTGGCCACGACGCTGTCTTCCTTCCGTCGCTTTATATCGCCTGCAACAGGTTCTCGATGTCGGAAACGGTGTGATTGGTGAGCGTTTTCGGGATTTCGGCCTGCACCTTCTCGGCGACTTCCTTGTGCAGTTTCTGGCGCATCTCGCCAAGCACCTGCGGCGGCGCGATCAGCACGACCGCGTCGAACGCGCCACGATGCGCGAGCTTGTAGAGCCGTTCGGCAATGTCGATGGCGAAGCGTTCCTTGTTCAGGCGGTGCCAATCGGTTTCCTCAACGGCGCTGCGGGGACCCTCGTTGCCATAGCGGCCCGGCTTGTCCGTGCCTTGCTCGCGCGTCGCGGGGTTTTCTTGCTCCATCTCGTGCACCACTTCCAGATTCGGGAACTTGCTGTCGCCCTGGTTGCGCAGGAAGAGCGCCTTTTCGCCATCGGCCACGACGACCCACAGTCCGCGCTTCAACTTGACAATCATGGCGTTCCTCCTTGCTTGCATTGTTGTCGATCGACGGGCCCGGGATCGACAGGATTAATCGCTAGGCAAACGAGCCGCGGAGCATGATTGTTCCGATCCGGCGGCGGCGCTTCGATCACTCTCAGCCGACGAGCCCGGGCGCCGACAGGCAAGGTCGGCTTTAATCTACTAACTTAGTAGAATTTAGAAAAAACTGTTTTGCGGCTGCCCGGGCAAGGCGCTAAAAATCACGGCGGATCAAGGCAGTTTCTCACGCCGCTCTGGCCGTCTCATTCTCAAAGTAGAATTTTTTTCTCTTGCTCTTCGCGCCTGCGAAAAAGCGATTGCCTGCCGTTCGGCGGCACGCGAGTGCTTGCCTTCTGGTTTTTGGCCAGCCCGCGTAAAACTGCCAAACTGTTCCAGTATTGCTCGTCGCCATGCCGTCAACCAATGCCAAGCTCAATGCCTTTCCCGTCTTCATGCGGGTCGACGGCGAAGCCGTAGCCATCGTCGGCAATGGCGAGGAAGCGCTTGCCAAGGCCAGGCTGCTTTCGCAATCGAGCGCGGTGCTGCGCATCATTGCCGACAATGCCAGCAGCGGTCTGTCGGATTTCATCGCATCGACCGGCGCGGTTCACATCCAGACGACATATGAAGCCGAGCATCTCCAAGGTGCTGCCCTGGTCTTCGCCGCGAGCGGTGACGAGGCGCTCGATCGCCGCGTCGTCGACGACGCGCGCCGGCTGGGCATTGCGGTCAACGCGGTAGACCGGCCGGAACTCTGCGATTTCTTTACCCCGGCGCTGGTCAACCGGGCGCCGGTCGCCATTGCCATCGGCACCGAAGGGGCGGGACCGGTCCTGGCGCAGATGTTGCGCGGGCGCATCGACCGCATGTTGTCGCCGTCGCTCGGTCGGCTGGCTGCCCTGGCGGCTTCGTTCCGCACTGCGGCTGAGCGGCTGCCGAAGGGCAATCGCCGCCGTCGCTTCTGGAACGATTTCTTCGCTGGCGCGCCGGCCAAGGCCATCGAAGCCGGCGAACTCACCGAGGCGCAGGGCGCGGCGCTCGAGCTTTTGGCCCAGGATGCTCCGGTCGAGGGACATATCGCGCTGGTCGGCGCCGGCCCGGGCGCGCAGGATCTTTTGACCTTGCGCGCGCATCGTCTGCTGCTGGAGGCCGATGCGATCGTGTACGACGCGCTGGTGCCGGAGGCGATCGTAGCCATGGGCCGCCGCGACGCCGAGCGCCTGCCGGTGGGAAAACGCAAGGGCTGCCATTCCAAGAGCCAGGAAGAGATCAACGCGCTGCTCATCGAGCTTGGCCGCGCCGGCAGCAAGGTGGTGCGGCTGAAGTCCGGCGACCCACTGGTGTTCGGGCGCGCCGGCGAGGAAATGGCGGCGTTGCGCGCGGCCGGTGTCGCCTATGAGGTGGTTCCGGGCGTCACCGCCGCTTTCGCCGCCGCCGCCGATTTCGAGCTGCCGCTGACGCTGCGCGGCGTTTCGTCCTCGATGGTGTTCACCACCGGCCACGACCTCAAGGGCAATTCGCTGCCGGACTGGGCAAAGCTTGCCATCTCCGGCGCGACGGTCGCCGTCTATATGGGCCGTTCGGTCGCCGCCGAGGTCGCCGGCCGGCTGATCGAAGCGGGGCTGTCGCCGGACACCGCCGTCGCCGTCGTCGAGAACGCCAGCCTCGGCACCCGCTGGCGCTTCCACGGCACGCTGGCCGACCTGCCGTCGCTGGAGGAGCGCGCCGACCTCACCGGTCCGGTGATGACGATCATCGGCGACGCCGTCGCCGGCGCCAATTTCGAACAATCCGAGCCGCTCGCGGCACACAGGCATGAGGGCGCGGCTTCAGCCGTCGCCGAAGGAGTCGAGCAATGAAGGTACTGACCGCGAACAGGCTCTCCGACGGCATCGCCGTCTGGTACGCCGATGGCGGCTGGGCGGAGACGGTCGGCCATGCCGATGTCGCGCATGACAAGGCGGCGGAGGACCGGCTGGAAGCGATCGGCGCCGCGGCCGCCGCCAACAATGAAGTGCTGGACGTCAACGTGATCGACGTCACCATTGTCGATGGTTTGGTCGAGCCGGTGCGGTTGCGCGAGAAGATCCGCGCCGCGGGCCCGACCATCCACCCGGATCTCGGCAAGCAAGCGGAACGAGCCGCTTAAATCCAAGGAAGGCAACGGGCGGACGCGCCCTGAAAGACGAAGCATGTACCGTTACGACGAGTTCGACCACGATTTCGTTCAGGCCCGAGTGGCCGAGTTCAGCGACCAGGTGAAACGCCGGCTTGCCGGCGAGATCACCGAGGACCAGTTCCGGCCGCTCAGGCTGATGAACGGCGTATACCTGCAGCTGCATGCCTATATGCTGCGCATCGCGGTGCCGTACGGCACGCTGAGCAGCCGGCAATTGCGCATGCTCAGCCATATCGCGCGCAAATACGACAAGGGCTACGGCCATTTCACCACGCGCCAGAACCTCCAGTTCCACTGGCCGGCGCTGGCCGACGTTCCGGCGATCCTGGCCGATCTCGCCAGCGTCGAGATGCACTGCATCCAGACCAGCGGCAACTGCATCCGCAACGTCACCGCCGATCATTTCGCCGGGGCGGCCGCCGACGAGGTCGCCGATCCGCGTCCCTATGCCGAAATCCTGCGCCAATGGTCGTCGGTTCATCCGGAGTTTTCGTACCTGCCGCGCAAGTTCAAGATCGCGGTGACGGGGGCCGAGCGCGACCGGGCCGCGATCCAGGCGCATGACATCGGCTTGCATCTGAAGAAGAACGCGGCCGGCGAGCTGGGTTTTGCCGTCTATGTCGGCGGCGGCTTGGGCCGCACGCCGATGATCGCCAAGAAGATCCGCGACTTCCTGCCGGAAGCCGAGTTGCTGTCCTACTGCACGGCGATCCTGCGCGTGTACAACCTCTATGGCCGCCGCGACAACAAGTACAAGGCGCGCATCAAGATCCTGGTGCACGAGACCGGGGTCGAGGAGATCGCAAGGCAGATCGAGGCCGAATGGCAGGAGCTCAAGGACACCGAGCTGAAGCTGCCGGAGGCCGATATCCAGGCGATCAACGCCTATTTCGCGCCGCCGGCGCTGTCGGCCCGGCCGGAAGGTGATGCGCTCGTCAAGCAAGCACGGCTCGATTCCAAGAGCTTTTCGGAATGGCTCGACCAGAATGTCGTGACGCATCGCCATCCCGACTATGCGGCGGTGACGATTTCGCTCAAGGGCATCGGCGAGGTGCCCGGCGACGTCACCGACAGCCAGATGGAAGCGGTTGCCGACATTGCCGAGAAATATGCCTTCGACGAGCTGCGCGTCAGCCACGAGCAGAACCTGATCCTGCCGCATGTGGCGCGCGCCGATCTCAAGGCGGTCTATGACGCGCTGGTCGAGATCGGCCTGGCGACGGCCAATTCCAACCTGATCAGCGACATCATCTCCTGCCCTGGCCTCGATTATTGCGCGCTGGCCACGGCGCGCTCGATTCCGGTGGCGCAGGAAATCTCGCGCCGCTTCGCCTCGCTGGAACGGCAGCGCGAGATCGGCGAGCTGAAGCTGAAGATCTCCGGCTGCATCAATGCCTGCGGCCACCACCATGTCGGCCATATCGGCATTCTCGGCGTCGAGAAGAAGGGCACCGAGCTCTACCAGGTGACGCTTGGCGGCTCGGCCGACGAGAACACCTCGGTCGGCGAGATCATCGGCCGCGGCTTCTCCTCGGAAGAGATCACCGATGCCATCGAGCAGATCGTCGATACCTATCTCGGCCTTCGGCTCAGTCCCGACGAACGTTTTATCGACGCCTACCGCCGTGTCGGTCCCGCGCCGTTCAAGGAGGCGCTCTATGCTGGCGAAACCAAGGCCGCTTGACCGCACCGGCAGCGTGGAGACGGGCGTCGCCGCGGAAGCTGCGGGGCTCGACGCGCTGCACGGCCATCTGAAGCCGATCGAGATCATCGAGCGCGCGGCGCGTGATCTGTTTCGCGGCGAGATCGCCGCCGTGTCGTCCTTCGGCGCGGATTCGGCGGTGCTTCTGCACATGATTTCGGAGATCGACCGTTCGCTGCCGATCATCTTCCTCGACACGGGCAAGCATTTCGAGGAGACACTTGGCTATCGTGATGCGCTGGCGGCCGATTTCGGCCTGACCGACATAAGGGTGATCAAACCGGAGGAGGCTGCGCTCGAACGCGTCGATCCGACCGGCAGGCTGCACGAGACCGACACCGACGCCTGCTGCAATGTGCGCAAGGTCGAGCCGCTGGCGCGCGGCGTCGAGCCGTTCCGCGCCTGGTTCACCGGGCGCAAACGCTTCCAGGCTTCGACGCGCGCGGCGCTGCCCATCTTCGAGGCGGTCGGCTCGCGCATCCGCATCAACCCGCTGGCGCATTGGACGACCTCGGACCAGGCCGACTACATGCGCGCGCATGCGCTGCGCGAAAATCCGCTGGTCGCCTATGGCTATCTCTCGATCGGCTGCTTCCCCTGCACGCAGCCGGTGCAACCGGGCGAAGATGCGCGCAGCGGCCGCTGGGCGGGCCACGCCAAGACCGAGTGCGGCATTCATTTGTCGGGGTTGGAGAAGTCGCTGACCGACGCCTCGCTTTAGGATACGCCGATATTCAGGTGAGGCCGGCCTACAAATGGCGACTTCCTGCGCTTCCGGTGCTCACGTACTTCAAGTACGCTCCGCTCCGGTTCTCGGAAGCCACCATTTTCGGCTCGGCCTGACCCGAATCTCGACATATCCTTGGAATCTTTGGGACTTTAGGATTTTTGATGACTGGATCGACGACAGCGGGGACCCGCCTCTGGACCCCAGACGGCTTTCGCGAGGACGAATGGACGCACGCTGAGAGCGCGGAGGCGCTTGCCGGCAATGGCCGTTTCATCCTGCCGCTCCAGGCTTTTCTGGGGCTGGATGAAGAAGTTCGCAAGTCGGCCAAGGAGCGCCTCGGGGTGTTGCTGCAGCCCGGCGACGAGCTCGACAAGATAGCCGGCCTGTTGGATCAGCTGTCGCTGGTGGCGCTCGCCTTCCCGGCCTTCAATGACGGCCGCTCCTTCTCCAAGGGCGAATTGCTGCGGACCAGGTATCATTTCAAGCGTGCGATGCGCGCCACCGGCCAGGTTCTCGTTGACCAGCTGCCGCATATGCTGCGGCTCGGCTTCGACGAGTTCGAGGTCTCCAATCCGGTGCTGTTGAAGCGGCTGGAAGAAGGGCGGACCGGCGGGCTGCCGGTGTACTATCAGCCGGCCATGGAGGCGGAGCCCAAGGGACTGAAATATTCTTGGCGGCGCAAGCGTCCAAGCTGACGCGGCAGCTCATGCAGCAAGCGTGATTGTCCTGGTCCGACCAGCGTTGCGTATTTTGGTGGCCAACGCGGCTCAGGATAGGCCTGGAACGCATGCTGCATCGTTCTGGTCAGACCACATTGACGATTCAGGCTTCCCCTCGGGCTGACCTGCCCTTAGGATAGGTTCATTATTTCGGATCACGAAATAATAGCCAGCTAAGGGAGGAAAGAGCATGGCCGGCAAGAAAATATTGATGCTCGTTGGCGAGTTCAGCGAGGAATATGAGATTTTCGTCTTCGAACAGGCCATGCACGCGGTGGGCCATACCGTCCATGTCGTGTGCCCCGACAAGAAGGCGGGCGACGTGCTCAAGACCTCATTGCATGACTTCGAGGGCCACCAGACCTATACGGAAAAGCTCGGCCACGACTACATCCTCAACAAGACCTTCGCCGAGGTGAAGCCGGCCGACTACGACGCGGTCTACGCCGCGGGCGGGCGCGGACCGGAATATATCCGCATCGACAAGCGCGTGCAGGCACTGGTCAGGCATTTCCATGAGACCGGCAAGCCGATCTTCACCATCTGCCACGGTGTGCAGATCCTGATCGCGGTCGATGGCGTGGTGCGTGGCAAGGAAGTCGCGGCGCTGCATTATTGCGAGCCGGAAGTGACGCTTGCCGGCGGCACCTATATCGACGTCGCCCCAACCGGCGCGCATGTCGACGGCAATCTGGTTTCAGCCAAGGGCTGGCCGGGCCTTGCCGCTTTCATGCGGGAATGCCTGAAGGTGCTCGGCACCGAAATCCGCCACGGCGAAGCGCTGATGCGCGACGACCGGAAGGCGGCATAAACTTTTTTGCGCAATTCCGGATGGAAAACCGCTACACACTTTTCCTGGAATTGCTCTAATTGCGGCGCGAATTGCGGCGCGCGGCTATTGACGCCGCCCGCCGCTGGCCTTCTTCGCCTCGGCGCCTGCAAGGCGGTCAAGCAGGTCGCTCAGCCGCTGGGGCACCTCCTTTTCCAGGCGAAATGCCGGCAAGGTGCGCAGAAAGCGCTTCGTCGCCTCGCTGCCGGCCTGTCGCCTGATATCGTTGGCCAGCTCGGCGCGCCTGTTGCCGTGGTTGCCGTTCATATCCCAAAATCCTGTGTCGGCTTCGAAACTCCTCCAGCCCGCCTATGGTTCCCGCCACGGCATTTGAGGGCAAGCAAAGCCGCGCGATACGGTAAAATTTGAATTAATCTGGAATGATAGTCCGACATCCCCGGCGAGCGCTTACCCCTTGATTTTTGACCTCCAAACCTCGATATCGGGCGCAAATCCAGACCAATCCGAATGACGGGAAACGCGATGAGCGACCAGGCAAAAGACGAACGCACGCCCGAAGATATGGAAGCCACCCAGGCTCCCGGCGAGCGTGCGGAAGGTGGCGTCGACGGCGACTACGAAGCGCTGGTGCGGCTGCTGAAGGAAAACGAGGAACTGAAGGACCGCGCGCTGCGCGCGGCGGCCGAGATGGAGAACCTGCGGCGGCGCACCGCGCGCGACGTCCATGATGCGCGGACTTACGCCGTCGCCAATTTCGCGCGCGACATGCTGTCGGTGTCCGACAATCTGCGCCGCGCGATGGACGCGATCCCCGCCGAGGCGAAAGCCGGCGGCGACGCCGGGTTCAAGGCGCTGATCGAAGGTGTCGATCTCACCGAACGTGCCATGCTTTCGGCGCTGGAGCGCCACGGCGTGAAGAAACTCGCTCCCGAAGGCGAGAAGTTCGACCCGAACTTCCACCAGGCGATGTTCGAGGTGCCCAATCCGGAGGTTCCGGCCGGCACTGTCGTCCAGGTGGTGCAGCCGGGCTATTCGATCGGCGAGCGCGTGCTGCGGCCGGCTATGGTCGGCGTCGCCAAGGGCGGTCCGAAGGCTGCCGCCGAGGCGAAGGCTGAGCCGGGCCCGGTGAACGAGCAGGCCGAGAAGGATGCTTGATAGCGAATAGGGAGTAGTGAGTAGTGAGTAGGGAAGCTGGCTAGCAACAGCACAGCTTCGTGATATTCATTGCTACTCACTATTCGCTACTCACTACTCGCTCATTCATGAATCCCATCGCGTTGCTCGACTATGCCGGCGTCGCCGTCTTCGCGGCGACGGGCGCGCTTGCGGCATCGCGTAAGCAGCTCGACATCATCGGTTTCCTGTTCCTGGCCAGTGTCACCGGCATTGGTGGCGGAACACTGCGCGACGTCATCCTCAACCTGCCGGTGTTCTGGGTCGCCAACAGCGGCTATGTGCTGATCTGCGCCGTCGTCGCGGTGCTGGTGTTCTTCAGCGCCCACCGCTTCGAATCCCGCTACAAATTGCTGCTCTGGCTCGACGCCATCGGCCTGGCCGCGTTCTCGGTGATGGGCGCGGCCAAGGGGCTGGCGATCACCGGCTCTCCCGTCGTGTCGGTCGTCATGGGCGTGCTGACGGCGACCTTCGGCGGCATCTTGCGCGACCTGCTTGCCGGCGAACCCTCGGTGCTGCTCAGGCCCGAGATCTATGTAACGGCCGCCCTTGCCGGCGCCGCTATCTTCACCCTTGGCGATCTAGCCGGCCTGCCGGCGCTGGCTTCCAGCCTGCTCGGCTTCGCGGGCGCATTCATGGTGCGCGGCGGGGCGCTCAAATTCGGCTGGTCGTTTCCGGCTTACAAGAGCCGGCCGGGGCGAAGGCCGGAAGACATTCCATAAAGAGAGGGAATAGGAGATAGGGATCAGGCAATAGGGAATAGCCACCAGAGCGTGAGCCGTCGCAGTTTTTCTACTGCCTACTGCCTACTGCCTACTGCCTACTGCCTATGCCGCGAAGCGCTGCCCTTCACCGCCATAGTAGTTGACGTAGCGGGCGCCGATCTCCTTGACCGGCATGACGACGAAGACATCGACGGTCGAGAATTCGTGGTCGATGACGCAGCCGTCGCCGATGCGGGCGCCGACGCGCAGGTAACCCTTGACCAGCGGCGGCATGGCGGCGATCGCCGCCTTGGTGTTCACCGCTTCGATCGGCATCAGGTCCATCGAGCAGTAGCGTCCCGGAACCGCGCGAACGTCCCAGGCGGAGTTGGTGCGGCAATGATGGGCGAGATAGGTCAGCGCCTCGGCATGCGCCGCCGGCACGATCCCATGGAAGGAGGCACAGCCGGTCATCACGCCGATGCCGTAGTGGTTGATATAGGCCCAGATGCCCTGCCAGAGCGCCTCGATGGTGCGCTTGGAGCGGTATTCCGGCAGAACGCAGGAGCGGCCGAGCTCGAGGAAGCGCTGGCCGGGATGCCGCGCGATCAGCTTGGTGAGCTCAAACTCGCCCTCGGAATAGAAGCCGCCGGCGGCCGCGGCGATCTCTTGCCGCAGCAAGCGGTAGGTGCCGACGATGCGGCGATGCTCGGGACCGGGAAGGGAGGTGTCAAACACAAGAAGGTGATCGCAGAGCGGGTCGAAACGGTCGGCGTCGCGCCGGTCCTGCGCCTGGAAAAGGTCCTTCCTCGCGCCGAGCTCGTCGTAGAAAACCCGATAGCGGACTTCCTGGGCGGCGGCGATCTCGGCCTCGTTGCGGGCGAGCCGCACTTCGAGATTGCCGATGCGGCCCAGCGGAGCACCGCTTGCGACGGCGTCGGCGCTACGGGCAGCGAGCAGGGCGCCGCCGGCGTTCGGCCGAGTGTCACATTCAGGCACGACTGTATGCACGAGTGATTCTCCTTCGAGCCATCCCTCTTGGCACGGGGATACGGTGTAGGTGCAACAGGATTGTGACAGTACCGTGATACGACGTGGCGGGCAATACTTTGTCGGCTGGGCAATACCCTCAACCGGCTATCTTGTGGCCGCCAAAGCCAGGCAAGCCAAGGCATTCAAGGGTTGAAAATTTCCTTAAGCCGCAACCTGGCCCTCGACCGCCTGGACGAGCGCGTCCGGGTCGAGCGGCTTGGTGACGAAGCCGCTGGCGCCATGGGCGAGCACGGCATGCCGGGTCTTTTCCTGGCTGTCGGCCGAAAGCACCATGATCGGAATCGGCGGCATGGCCAGGGACTCTTCGTGGCGGCGGATGGCGGCAATCGCATCGAGCCCGTCCATGACAGGCATATGCAGGTCCATCAGCACCACGTCGAAGCGGAACTTGAGGCCGGCATCGGTAACGGCATCGACCGCGGCCTTGCCGTTGCCGACGATCTTGACGCGATGCCCGGCCTTGAGCAGCGTGGCGCGGGCGAGCATGGCGTTGATGTCATTGTCTTCCGCGATCAGCACCGACAGGCCCTGATCGCGCTTGCGCACCGAGGCAGCCTCGCGCGGCTCCGGCCGCGGCTGGACGAGCGTGGAGCCGTGGCTGGTCAACAGCACCCGCAGCAAGGTCTCGCCGCGCACGGGTCTCGCGAGGAAAGTGGCGTAGCCGCTGGCGCGGAATTCGCCGAGCATGCCGCGGTCGGTCGGCGCGATCAGGGTGATGGCCTCGCAGTCGGCAAAGCCCGAGTCGCGCAGCCGCCTGAGCATCCTGCCGTCGCTGTTTTCGAGCGCGGCGTCGATCAGGAGCACGTTGCAGCCAGCAGCGAAGGGAGCGGCTTGGCCTGGTGTCGCCGCGATCTCGACAATGCCGCCATGGGCTCTGATCGCGCGGGCGATGGCATCGGCCTCGGTGGCGTTTTTCGACACGATCACCGCCCGCCGGTCGGCAAGGATGTTGTGGCGATGCGGCGGCGGCTCGGTTGCCGCGACCGCGGGAAGCTCTAGGACGAATTCGGACCCTTCGCCGAGTCGGCTGGAGACCGAGATCGTGCCGCCCATCGCCGTCGCCAGCCGCTTCGAGATGGCAAGCCCGAGGCCGGCGCCGCCATGCACCCTGGTCGAGGTGCCGTCGGACTGCTCGAACTCCTCGAAAATGCGCTCCAGGTCCTCTTCGCGCAGGCCCGGGCCGGTGTCGGCGACGGTGAAGCAGATGCGGTCGGTGGTTTCGGTGCGGGCGCGCGCCACGGTGAGCAGCACGCCGCCCGCGTCGGTGAACTTCACCGCATTACCGATGAGGTTGAGCAGCACCTGGCGCACGCGGCCGGGATCGGCGGTGATCATCTGCGGCACGTCGGGCTCGACATGGCAGCCGAGGCCGATGTTCTTGGCGAAAGCCTTTGCGGCCAGAAGCTCGATGATGTTGTCAGCGATCTCGCGCAGCGAGGTCGGCTGCGGCTCGGGCTCGAAGCGGCCGGCCTCGATCTTGGAATAGTCGAGCAGGTCCTCGATGAGCGCGAGCAGCGCGCTGGCCGAGGTGGAGACAGCGCCGACATAGGTGCGCTGTTCGGGCGAAAGGTCGGTATCGGCAAGCAGCTTCGCCATGCCCATGATGCCATTCATCGGCGTACGGATCTCGTGGCTGACGGTGGCGAGGAAGCGCGACTTGGCTTGGCTCGCATATTCGGCCCGCTCGCGCGCGGTGATCAGCGAGGATTCGGCGCGCTTGCGGGCGGTGATGTCGCGGGCGATCGCCCGGTGAGAGACCGCGCCCGTGTCCTTGTCACGCACCGACAATTCGATCCAGGAGAACCAGCGCGGCCCGCCCGGGGTGCGGATCGCGACATCGGTGGAGCTCAGGCATTCATGATCGGAGAAGGCGGCGTCGGGAACGACCCCGACATCGATGCCAAGCTCGGACAAGGTCTTGCCGGCAAGATTGCGCGCGTCAACGTCGACAAGCGAGGCAAAGACGCTGTTGGCATAAACGATGTGGCCGTCGCGGTCGCGATGGACGACGAGATCGCCTAGCGCGTCGATCAGGCCGCGGAAGCGTTCCTCGCTCTCCTGCATCTCCCACATGCGGTCGGCGAGGGTCTCGATCTCGGCGCGGCTGCGGGCCGCGGTCTCGTCGAGCAATGCTGCGGTGCGCCGCTCGTCGCGGCGGCTGCGCAGATGCATGGCCAGGCCGGCAAAGGCCGCAACGGCGAGGCCGGCGGTGACGATGATCGGCGCTCCAGTGAGATGCGCGAGCCCCGCCATGACGGCGATGGCGACGATCGTCAAGAACGGCAAGCCTTCATGGCTGGTGGCGGTAGGCAGTTCGGGAGCGAGCGGCGGCGCGATAAGCACCTGCCGCTTCGGCGCATCGGCGATGAGCCTGTCAGCGCCCGCGGCTTTGCTATCCTGTCTGATGTCGGAGTCCGCGACCATGCGCGGACCATGCCAGACAGAAATTATGGAAGACTGGGAGGGATCGTTCGAATTTTAGCGATCGCGCGAATTCCGGCCGCCCGCAGGCGCGGGCGAAAACCCGCGATTTCCAGCTACATGTCGACGACGACGCGGCCCCTGATCTTGCCGTCGACGATGTCGCGCGCGGCGGCGACAAGGCCGTCGAAACCGATCGTGCGCGACAGTGTCGACAGCTTCTTCAAGTCGAGGTCGGTGCCGATGCGGCGCCATGCCTCCAGGCGAACGTCCTTCGGCGCCATAACTGAATCAATGCCGAGCAGCGAGACGCCACGCAGGATGAAGGGCGCGACGCTTCCCGGCAGGTCCATGCCGCCGGCCAGGCCGCAGGCGGCGATCGCACCGCCATAGGAGGTCATCGATAGCACGTTGGCCAAGGTATGGCTGCCGACCGAGTCGACGCCGCCCGCCCAGCGCTCCTTGGCGAGCGGCTTCGCCGGCTGGCTAAGCTCCTCGCGCGAGATCACCTCGGCCGCGCCGAGGTCGATCAGATAGGGGCTCTCGGCGTTGCGGCCGGTCGAGGCGATGACATGGTAGCCGAGGCTCGACAGGAGCGAGATGGCGACCGAGCCGACGCCGCCGGCAGCGCCTGTCACCACCACCGGGCCACGGTCGGGCACGATGCCGTGCCGCTCCAGCGCCATGACGGAGAGCATGGCCGTGTAACCTGCCGTGCCGACGGCCATCGCGTCATGCGCGCTCATGCCCTCGGGCAGCGGCACCAGCCAGTCGCCCTTGACGCGGGCGCGGCCGGCATAGGCGCCGTAATGCGTCTCGCCGACGCCCCAGCCATTGAGGATGACCTTGTCGCCCTTGCGCCAGTCAGCATGCGAGGAGGAAATGACCGTGCCGGCGAAATCGATGCCTGGGACCAGCGGCCAGCGGCGCACGACCGGCGCCTTGCCGGTGATGGCGAGCCCGTCCTTGTAGTTCACCGTCGTCGCCTCGACGGCAACGGTGACGTCGCCCTCCATCAGGTCGGCCTCGGTGAGGTCGACGACATCGACGGACTGCTTTTTCTCGGCATCGCGCGAAACGAGGATGGCTTTGAAGGTGTCGGTCACTTTTTTCTCCTCGGTTTTGGCTGGTGAGAAGTCTGCGGCCTCAACCGCGTGAGGTCAATTCCTTGGATCCTGCGGCTTGGCCTCGTGCCGCCAGCCGATCAGCTCGTCGAAGACGACAAGTGCCGCGCCGAGCGAGATGAAGGCGTCGGCGAGATTGAACACGGCGAAGGACCAGACGGGCGTGTGGAACAGGATATAGTCGATGACGTGGCCGTAGATGGCGCGGTCGATGAGGTTCCCGAGCGCGCCGCCGATGATGAGCGCAAAGCCGATGCGGGCGACGACATGACCGGCAGGCGTGCGCGTGGCGAGATAGAGCACGAAGGCGACGACGAGCACGGCGATGATCACCAGGCCGGTATCGCCGAAGGACTGGAACATCGAGAAGGCGATGCCGGTGTTATAGGTGCGGAACAGCGCCAGGAACGGCAGGAGATCGACCTTCTCCTGAAAGGCGAGACCGTTCTCGACCAGCTGCTTGATCCACTGATCGAGCGCAATGGCGATGACGACCAGCACGACGTAAGGAGACCAGGATTTCACTTGTCAGTCCTCATCGCCAGTCTTCATCGGATATCGTTGGCGGGCTCGAGCTTCAATGCGCCGCGCCGGATCTCGAACAGCATCACGCCGGTGGCGACCGCCAGGTTGAGCGAATCGGCCCGGCCGGCCTGGGGTATCCGGAGCAGCCGGTCGCAGCTTTCGGCGAGGCTGTCCGGCAGGCCCTGCTGCTCGTTGCCCATCAGCAACAAGACCGGGCCCCTGGAGAAATCGACCGAGCGATAGTCGACGGCGCCCTTGAGGTGCGTTCCAACGACCAGGCCGGAAAAATCTCGCCGCCAGGCCAGGAAAGCTTGCTCGGTCGCCCTGGCGACCGGCACGGCGAAGACCGAGCCCATGGTGGCGCGCACCGTCTCCAGCGAGAACGGGTCGGTGGTGTCGCCGACCAGGATGACGCCCTTGGCGCCTACGGCGTCGACGGTGCGGATCACGGTGCCGAGATTGCCCGGGTCACGCACCCGGTCGAGCGCCACCCAGACATCGCCGTCCCTGGCGCGGATGTCCCTCAGCTGCACGGTCTGCTGGGCAAAGACGCCGACCACCATTTGCGGGTTTTCGCGCCGGGTGATGGCCGCCAGCACCTTCTCCGATACTTCGAGCACCGTGCCGCCGGCGGCAACGGTCCGCGCTGCGGCCTTTTCGACGGCCGCGTTGCCCCGCCCGGCCTTGGCGAAGACCAAGGTCCTGATCGACCAACCGAGATCAAGCGCGTCGATGACCAGCTTCAGGCCTTCGGCCATGAAGGCGTTCTGCTGGTCGCGGAATTTCTTCAGCGCAAGCGCCTTGATGTCCTTGACCAGGGGATTGGCGAGGCTGGTGACTTCCTTGACCTGCCCGACCGGGCGCGCGCCGTCATGTGCCGTCATTCAAGCCACCCAGCGCGAGAACAGCGAGGTCGACAGCGCGCGGCCGGCGGATTTCTCGCGAATGATCAGTTCGCCGGACTCGACCGTGCCGCCCATGCCCGCGAATGTATCGCGCATCAGCGCATGGATGGCGAAGAAGGAGGCGCGGATCGAATAGGCGGTGAGAACGACGGCGAGCGGCTTTGGCGTCAGGATCGAGCGGCAAAGATCGGTGAGGCCCGGCAGGTCCTCGAACAATTGCCAGACTTCGCCCTTCGGGCCGCGGCCATAGGCCGGCGGGTCGAACAGCACGATGTCGTAGCGGCTGCCGCGGCGCTCCTCGCGCTCGGCGAATTTCACCGCGTCCTCGACGATCCAGCGGATCGGCTTGTCGGCGAGGCCGGCCATCTCCTGGTTCTCGCGCGCCCAGCCGATCGCCTTCTTCGAGGCATCGACATGGGTGACCTCGGCGCCGGCGCGGGCCGCCACCAGCGAGGCGAGGCCGGTATAGCCGAAGAGGTTCAGCACCTTGACCGGGCGCTTCGCCGCCGCGATCAGCGCCGCCATATGGTCCCAATGCGAAGCCTGCTCGGGAAAGACGCCGACATGACGAAACGAGGTGAAGCGGCCGAGATAGTCGATGCCGTCATGCTTCATCGGCCAGGTCTCGCCGAGCGGCGCCTTGGGGAAACGCCAGCGGCCGATGCCTTCCTCGTCGGTGTCGCCGGTGAAGATGGCGTCGGCGCGCTCCCATTCCTTCGCCGGTAGCGCCCGCTGCCAGATCGCCTGCCCTTCGGGGCGCACGATGCGGTAGGGGCCGTATTGCTCGAGCTTCTCGCCGGCGCCGCTGTCCAGCAGGGCGTAATCGGCGTTGGGCGCCACTTCAAGGATCAATGGCAGGCGCTCGGCGGGCAAGGCGCCCTCGCGGCGCGCAAGCACGCGCGGCGCCGGTTTGGCTTCCTGCCGGTCCCCCGGTTTGGTTTCGCGGCGCTCGGCGGGCGCGGCCTGCTGCCGTCCGGCCGGGAGCGAATCACGCGATCGGGGCTGTTCCGCCCTTGCGGGATGCGGGCGGCCATCGCGGCGTTTGTCGCGAAAAGATTTCAAGAAGGATCATCTCCGGCGGTTCGGTCGCTTCTGCCACAGCTAAGCCCATCGGCGCAACAAAGCGCGGCTCATTCAAGGTGCGGCATCAGCCATGCCGGACACCGAGCAGGCCGAGAGAAAGCGAAATGAAGCCAAGCGCCTTCGCCGCGGTCACCGCCATGTGGCCGGTTTCCCAACGCAGCCGGACGGCTTCGAAGTTTTCCGGGATCGGCCCCGGCGTCCAGGTCGCGAGGATATCGTTGGCCGGTTTGACGAGGCCGAACCAGAGCGCCAGCGCGGCCGCATAAAGCAATGCGGCGACGAGCGCGAACCGGAAGGCAAACGGCTCTCCACGCAGCATCCAGGCAAGCAGCGCCGGACAGAGGATCGCAGCGATATCGAGCGGGGCTCCGACCACGGCAAAGAGCAGAAACTGACCGTTGAAGACCGTCGCCTCGCGCCACAGCGCCGGCGACCACTTCGTCAGCCTGGGCAGCGATTCCAGCACATGGGCAAAGGACGGTCCAAGGCTGAGCGCCGCGACGAAGACGGTCAGCACCGACCAGAACAGCAGGGTTCCGCGCATCTCCATTGCGGAGACAACGGGAACGGGACGCAGGCGTTCCTTGCGCGACCAGGTCGCTTGCCGCACCGTGCGGCCCGGCTCTATGGTCGATCATCCCTGATGACAGACCAATGTCCCGTTCGGAACGCCTGCTCGACCTGATCCAGATCCTGCGCCGCCATCGCCGGCCGCTGAGCGGCCGCACGCTTGCGGACGAGATGGGTGTGTCGATCCGCACGCTCTATCGCGACATCGCGACGCTGCAGGGGCAGGGCGCGCCGATCGAAGGCGAGGCGGGGCTTGGCTATGTGTTGAAGCCCGGCTTCATGCTGCCGCCGTTGATGTTCAGCGACGAGGAGATCGAGGCGATCGTGCTTGGCTCGCGCTGGGTGGCGAAGCAACCGGACAAAAGGCTGGCGGCCGCCGCGGCGGATGCGCTGGCCAAGATCGCGGCGGTGCTGCCGGATGATCTGCGCGACGATCTCGACGCCACGACGCTGCTTGTCGGGCCGCGCTCGGAAAATGCCGAAGCGATCGACCTCGGCATCGTGCGGCAGGCGATCCGTGACGAACACAAGCTCGGCTTCCTCTATCGCGACGCCGGGGGAGCGGCATCAAGGCGCCTGGTCTGGCCGTTCGCGCTCGCCTTCTTCGACAAGGTGCGGGTGATGGTGGCGTGGTGCGAAACCCGCCAGGATTTCAGGCATTTCCGCGCCGACCGGATATCCGGCCTGACAGCGACCGACATCCGCTATCCCCGCCATCGACAGGTCATGCTGAAGGAATGGCGGGCGACGCTCGATGCGCCGGGCCAGAATGGAGCGAAAGACGCGTGCGGCTGATTGCTGCTGCCAGAATCTGGCAGCAGGCTCGCATATGGTCTCCAAGGTTCAGACACTTTGGAGATCAGACATGACCACGCCGAATTTCGTCATCCTCTATGTCGACAGCCCGGAAAAGAGCGGTGCGTTCTACGCTTCGCTGCTCGGGCGAGAGCCGGTTGAAACCTCGCCGACCTTCGTGATGTTCGTGCTCGATAAGGGTTTCAAGCTCGGCCTCTGGTCGCGCCACACGGTGGAACCGACTGCTGCGGCAGCAGGCGGTGGCGGCGAGCTCGTGCTTGCCGTCGAGAACGCGGCGGCGGTCGATGCCACCTATGCGGATTGGACTGGCAGGGGCCTCAACGTGCTGCAGGGCCTGACCGATCTCGATTTCGGCCGCACCTTCGTCGCGCTCGATCCGGACAATCATCGCCTGCGCGTCTATTGGCCGAATGGGCGGTAGGCAGTAGGTCTATCTTCCCTATTGCCCACTGCCCAATCCCCATTGCCTATTTGAGCGCCTTGTAGACCGCGATGCCTGCGGCGAGGTCTTCGAGCGCGGCGCCGACCGACTTGAAAAGCGTGATCTCGCTGTCGCTTTGCCGTCCCTGTTTCTCGCCGCGGGTAAGCTCGTGCAGGTCGGCGACGATCGCTTCCGGCTTCAGCACGCCTGAGGCCAGCGGCTGGACGATGTCGCCGGCCTCCTTGGTGGCGCCGGCGCGGGTGTCGACATAGACGCGGGCGCGCGAAATGGCGTCGTCATCGCTTTCGCGCATCGTCGGCGTGAAGCCGCCGACAAGATCGACATGGGCGCCCGGCTTCAGCAGCGCGCCCTTGACCAGCGGCGTGTTCGAGATCGTCGCCGAGGTGACAATGTCGGCCTCGGCAAGCTCGGCGTCGAGATCGCCGGCGGCACTTGCCGGAAGGCCTTCGGTGCGCAAGGCGGCGGCCACCTTTTCAGCATTGGCCGGGGTGCGATTCCAGATGCGGATAGATGTGATCGGCCTGACCGCGGAATGCGCCTTGGCAAGGAACGGCGACAGCGCGCCGGCGCCGATCACCAGAAGCCGCGAGGCATCCTTGCGCGCGAGATAGGAGGCGGCGAGCGCCGAGGCGCAGGTCGTGCGCCACTGCGTCAGCCGCTGGCCGTCGATCAGCGCCTGCGGCTCGCCGGTGACGCCGTCGAGCAAAAGATAGAGGCCCATCACCGCCGGCTTGCCGATGGCGTTGTTGTCCGGCGACACGGTGACGATCTTGACGCCGATATGGCCTCCCGCTGAGCTGCCCGCGGCGTTGAAGTCGGTCCAGGCCGGCATCAAAAGCAGGGTCGAGGCGGCGCCGTCCGGCCGCTCGACGGCATGATGATGGCGAACCGGCTGCACCGCGCCTTCGCGGAAAGCGGTGCGCAATGTCTCGACAAGACCCGGAAAGGTCAGCGCGCGGTCGACCTCCGCGGCCGAAATGGTCAGCATCGGAGGCTCCGTAAGATGTTGCCCTGAGACAGCATGATGTCGCCCGAAAACCGCTTCACACTTTTCGGCATCATGCTCTAGTTCGTGGGCTTGGGCAGCGCCGGTCCCTTGGGCGCCGCCGGCGGGCGGCTCACCGCCTGGCGCAGGTTTTCGGCTTCCAGACCGCGCTGGCGCGCGAGCTTGCGGTAGCGCCCCTGCTTCACCCAGGTCGCCATGCTGCCGACGACCATGCCGATGGCCAAGGCAAGGAACAAGAAGATGAAAAGCGGCAGGTTCAGCGTCAGCGCGGGATTGCCGGGATGGAACGGGTCGAGCGTGAAGGCGACGGCGCCGCGATTGGCGACGGCGAGCGCGATCAGGATGATAGCCAGCGGCACGAAGACCACGACGAGAACGAAGCGATTGAACATCAGATCTCCACAGAGAGGCTTCTTAAAGCGCGCATGTCTTTGTCCCGAAACCGGCCTCCACTTTCGGGAGACATGCTTTGAGCGCCAAGATGCCGTCTCAACCGCCGGCGCGGCGCCTATTTGCCGCCGTTCAGCCTTTCGCGCAACTCCTTGCCGGTCTTGAAGAACGGCACCCACTTTTCCTCGACCTCGACGGATTCGCCGGTGCGCGGGTTGCGGCCGGTGCGGGCCGGACGGTTCTTCACCGAAAAGGCTCCGAAACCGCGCAACTCGACCCGGTTGCCCTCGGCAAGCGCATCGGTGATCTCGTCAAAGATCGCGCCGACGATGTTTTCGACATCGCGCAGGAAAAGGTGCGGGTTGCGCGCGGCAATGATCTGCACAAGTTCGGATTTGATCATGGAACGTTCCCCGTAAAACCACTGCAGTCGATTATCAGGATGATTTTATTGCTTTTTTGGCTCGTCCTAACGAGATGTCAAGGGTGCCAGACCGAAACGAGACCGTCAAGAAACAAGCGGTCGGCGCCGAGCTCGTGAATGACATCGCCGCCTGCGTCCGGCAGGCCGAGCGCCTTGGCCGCCAGTTTTGCCATCGACTGGGAAAACAGGAAACCACCACGCCTGTCCTTGTCCTTCCACTCGACGACCTTGAGCTTGGCGTCCACGCCCTTCGTAGCCAGCCAGTCGATCGCCTCCTGCTCGCCGCCGACAGCGTCGACCAGATGGTTGGCCAAAGCCTGGCGGCCGGTGAAGATCGAACCGTCTGCCAGCGCCAGCGCCTGGTCATGCGTCATCTTGCGGCGGTCTGCGACAATGCCGACGAACCAGTCGTAGCTGTCGAGGATCAGCTTGCGCACCATGGCGCGCTCATCGTCATTGGTCGGCTTGAAGGGCGAGGGCGAGGCCTTGAGCGGCGACGATTTCACTTCCTCCAGCTTGATGCCGAGCTTGTCCATGAGACCGCTGACATCAGGGTACTGGATCAGCACGCCGATCGAGCCGACGATCGAGGTCTTGCGGGCAACGATATGGTCGGCCGCACTGGCGATCATATAGCCGGCCGAAGCCGCCAGCGTGCCGACCTCGGCCACCACGGGCTTGTCGCCAGCAAGCTTGCGCACGGCTTCGAATGTCGACTCGCCACCAACCGTGGTGCCTCCGGGCGAATCGATCGACAGGATGACGCCCTTCACCTCCGGCGACTTGCGGATCGCTTCCAGCCTCTTGAGCAGCTCCTCGTCCTCGGTGATGGTGCCTTCGATCTTGACCTTGGCGATATGGGGGACCGCCTGGCCGGTAAAATTGTCGTCATAGACCCAGGTCGAGAAGGCGATGATGGCTGCCGCCAGAACCAGAAACGCGACCACACGCCAGAAAGTCAGCTTGCGGCGCAAGCGGCGGCGGTCGATCAGGTCGTCGGCTCTCATTGCCATCGTCAGCCTCATGGGTCGGTGGGAAAGCACGCTTTTAAAGCAAGCCTCGGCACACGGCTACCGTTTCCTGAAAATGCCCCGCCGTGAAGCGTCGACGTCGGCCTCATGAAAAATTAACGCAACCAAGTCCCTATCTGCTATGAAGTACAGGCCGTTTCGCCGGATTCTTCTCGATTTTGCGGGCGGCAGCTGTCACATTTTTGCAGTTTTCCTCCGCTTGTGCTTGCTTGTAGGTGCCGGCATACCACCTATAGGCGGTGTTTGGGCGGGCAAAGGTCCATTAGAAAAGTCATGTTGGCGCGATCTGACGAAATGAGCGATGCCGCCGAGGCATCGGCTCCGGCGGCCGAAGGCGGCACGCGAGGCGACGCTTTCAACCGCGCGCAGCGGCACTCGCGCCGCGTGCGCGTGCTGAAATTCGCGGTGCCGCTGCTCGCGGTCGCGATCGCTGTCGCCTTTCCGGTCTACTCCTACCTCAAAGCGCCCGTGTCCATCTCGGTGCAGGCCGACGGCACGGCGTTTTCCGACGGCAAGCTGGTGATGGCCAATCCGAAGCTCAACGGCTTCACCAAGCAGAAGCTGCCATACTCGCTGACGGCGACCAGGGCGACGCAGAGTGTCGGCCAGCAGGCCGTCATCGACCTCGACGGCATCAACGCCAAGCTGCCCGTTGCCACCGACAACATCGTGTCGGTCGATGCCGAGCACGGTATCTACAATCGCGACGCCAATACGATGGACCTGACCAGCGACGTCAACGTGACGACGACGGACGGTCTGATGGCCAAGTTCAAATCGATCTTCCTAGACATGGGCAAAGGCTCTATGAAGACGAGCGATCCGGTCGACGTCAGCCGTGGCGGGTCACGCATCACCGCGGACTCGATGTCGGTCGAGGACAATGGCAGGCTCGTGGTCTTCGAGAACCGGGTTCGCGTCAACATAGATCCAACCGCGCTGAAGGCAGCGGGGGTAAACGGTGGAGAACAGAATGCGTCGCAGTAAATCCGCATGGCTTTCGGGCGCTGCTTCCGCATTGCTGTTTTTGGCGACGGCGCATTCCTTCGCGCAATCGACCGCGACCAGCCAGATCCCGGGACTCAAGCTGTCGGGTGACCAGCCGATCCAGATCGAAAGCGACAAGCTCGAGGTCCGCCAGGCCGAGAGCATGGCCATATTCAGCGGCAACGTCACCGTCAATCAAGGGCCTACCCTGCTCAAGGCCGGCAAGATGACGGTGTACTATGTCAAGGATGCCAATACCGGCAAAAGCGCCGCGGCCGGCGCGTCGGCGATGACCGGCGCGGCCAATATCGACCACCTGGAGGTCGAGAACAAAGTCTACGTCAAATCAAACGACCAGATCGCCACCGGCGACAGCGGCACATTCGACATGAAAACGCAGGTGCTGGTGCTCAAGGGCAAGGAAGTGGTGTTGTCGCAGGGCGACAATGTGCTCAAGGGCTGCAAGCTCACCGTGCAGATGAAGACCGGCCTCGCCAATGTCGACGGCTGCGGCGGCCGCGTGATGATGTCGTTCACGCCCCAGAAACAGGGCGCGCAACAGCAGGGAGCGTCGGGCAACTAATGGCCGGCGTAACCTCGCTGCTGGCCCGTCTTCCGGGACGGGCGGCCGCAAAACCGGCTGCGCCGGCGACGGTCGGCACCGACAAGGCGAAGTTCAAGGGCACGCTGATCGCCAAGGGCCTGACCAAGAGCTACAAGGGCCGCAAGGTGGTGAGCGGGGTGACGCTGGGCGTGCGCGCCGGCGAGGCCGTCGGCCTGCTCGGCCCCAACGGTGCCGGCAAGACCACCTGTTTCTACATGGTCACGGGCCTGGTGCCGGTCGACGAAGGCTCGATCGAGATCGACGGCTTCGATGTCACATCGATGCCGATGTACCGGCGTGCCCGCCTCGGTATCGGCTATCTGCCGCAGGAGGCGTCGATCTTCCGCGGCCTCAACGTCGAGCAGAACATCCGCGCCGTGCTGGAAGTGGTCGAAAAGGATCGCAAGGTGCGTGAACGCAACCTCGACGAGCTGCTCGAGGAATTCCACATCAGCCATTTGCGCAAGGCGCCGTCGATGTCGCTGTCGGGCGGCGAACGGCGTCGCCTCGAAATCGCGCGGGCGCTGGCGACGCGGCCGGCCTATATGCTGCTCGACGAGCCCTTCGCCGGTATCGACCCGATCGCCGTCGCCGACATCCAGCAGCTCGTCCGCCACCTCACGGCGCGCGGCATCGGCGTCTTGATCACCGACCACAATGTGCGTGAGACGCTCGGCCTGATCGACCGCGCCTATATCATCCATGCCGGCCAGGTGCTGACGCATGGCCGGGCCGACGAGATCGTCGCCAACGCCGATGTGCGGCGTCTTTATCTCGGCGAGGGCTTCACACTCTGACTGCCGGTTTTTCGGGCTGTGGCGCGATTTTCGAAGCCGCATGGCGGCTTTTCGCTATTTTAGCGCTCGATAACGCTCCGGTAAGCCGCGGCTGCTAGCGTTTGCCTTGACAAGCAAAAGCCGGGCCAGTTTCTATGCCCGACCGAAAAACAACTGTGCGACGCGTAGACGAGGCGTTTGAATCCCATCATGGCGCTGGCAGCCAAACTGCAGCTCAGACAGTCCCAGTCGCTGGTGATGACGCCGCAGCTGATGCAGTCGATCCGCCTGCTGCAGCTCACCCATGTCGAGCTCGAGCGTTTCATCGACGAGGAGATCGAGCGCAACCCGCTCCTGGAGCGGGCCGAGCCGCAGGACGACGCCGCTGGCGACCAGGCCCAGAAAAGCGAGGCGGCGCCGGAGCGGGATTCCGAAGGCGACTGGTTCGAGGGCGAGACGGAGTGGAGCGCGGAAGCGATCTCGCAAAAGCTCGATTCCTCCCTGGAGAACCTGTTTCCCGACGATCCCGGCACCCATGAGAGGCTGGGTCCGGACCTCACGGCGCAGTGGAAATCGGCCGCCGGCGCCGGTGCCGGCGCGGGGTCATCGGAAGGATTCGATGTCGGCGACATGGCGGCGGCTGTCGTCACGCTGCGCGAACATGTCGGCGAGCAGATCGCGCTTGCGTCTCTCAGCCCTGGTGAGCGGCTGATCGCTGGCGAGCTCGCCGACGGGCTCGACGAAGCCGGCTATTTGCGCACCGACCTCGTGGAGATCGCGGCCCGGCTCGGCACGGACGAAGCGGCGGTGGCGCGCGTGCTTGGCGTCTGCCAGACCTTCGAGCCGCTAGGACTTTTCGCGCGCGACCTTGCGGAGTGCCTGTCGCTGCAACTTACGGGGCGCGACCGGCTCGATCCGGCAATGAAAGCGCTGGTCGCCAATCTCGAGCTTCTGGCGCGGCGGGATTTCCAGACGCTGAAACGCATCTGCGGCGTCGATGAGGAGGACCTCCTCGACATGCTGGCCGAGATCCGCGCGCTCGATCCGCGCCCAGGCCTTGCGTTTTCGGGCGGCGCAAGCGATGCGATCGTCGCCGATGTCGAGGTGCGCGCCGCCAATGACGGCAGTTGGGCGGTGGAGCTCAACGCCGACACGCTGCCGCGCGTGCTGGTGGACAATGTCTACTTCGCGCGCATTTCGAGCCACGCCAAGGACCAGGCGGAAAAGGATTTTCTCGCCGAATGCCTGCAGAACGCCAACTGGCTGACGCGCAGCCTCGACCAGCGGGCCAAGACCATTCTCAAGGTGGCGTCCGAGATCGTGCGGCAGCAGGACGCCTTCCTCGTCCATGGCGTTCGCCACCTAAAGCCGCTCAACCTGCGCACGGTGGCCGATGCCATCGGCATGCATGAATCGACCGTCAGCCGCGTCACTGCCAACAAATACATGCTTACGCCGCGCGGCGTCTTCGAGCTGCGCTATTTCTTCACGGCGTCGATCGCCTCGGCCGAAGGCGGGGAAGCGCATTCGTCCGAGGCGGTGCGTGACCGCATCAAGCAGATGATCGACGAGGAAAAACCCGCCGACGTGCTCTCCGACGACGCCATCGTCGATCTGCTCAAGGAAAGCGGGGTGGATATCGCGCGCCGCACCGTCGCGAAATACCGCGAAGGCATGAACATTCCCTCGTCGGTGCAAAGGCGGCGGGAAAAACGGGCGCTCGCGAACGCCGGCCGCTGAAAGCGCGCTACGCGGCAGATTTTCCACAATTCCCGAGCTTGATTGACAAGCCGCAATGAAGTGTCTAGAAGCCCGCCCGCATGAGCGGGGCGGTAATGCCAGCTCGAAAAAGGGTCCGTCAGACACGGCCACGGATGGCCAAGAAGGCGACTTGTGATCAACCGGAAAGTTCGGGTCTAAAATCGGCGCGCATGCCGCTGCGAAGCTTGTGCGCGCGCGCCACGGGTATAAACTCGGCAACAGTTTGAAGCCTGAGCAAGGAAGGTCAGTTTTCAGATGAATCTACGCATTTCGGGAAAACACATGGACATCGGCGATGCGTTCCGCACGCGCATCAACGACCGGGTCGGCGAGGCGATCGAGAAATATTTCGATCGGGGTTTTTCAGGACATGTCACGGTCATCAAATCGGGGTCGCGTTTCTCCGCCGACTGCATGGTCCGGCTCGATTCCGGCGCTTCGCTGCAGGCTACCGGCGACGCCCAGGACCCGACGCTAGCCTTCGAGGCGGCGGCCGATCGGCTGGAAACGCGGCTGCGCCGCTACAAGCGTCGGCTGAAGTCGCGCAATGCCGGCAACGGCAATGGCGAGGAGCCGACCGACATCGCCTACACGGTGATGGCTCCCCTTACCGACGACGAGGAAGACATTCCGGAGGACTTCGCTCCGGTCATCGTCGCCGAATCAAGCATGACGCTGCGGACCATGTCGGTGGCGTCGGCTGTCATTGAGCTCGATACCAGCGACAGCCCGGTTTTCGTCTTCCGCAATGCCGGAAACGACCATCTCAACATCGTCTACCGCCGGCCGGACGGCAATATCGGCTGGATCGATCCGTCGACGACCAAAGTCGCTCAAGGATAAAAAGCCAGCCGCGCGAGGGGGCGACGACTGGCGCGGCAGGCGAGCAAGGGATTTTTCAAGCATGGATCTCAGTGATCTCATCAGCGTCTCGGCGATCATGCCGGCGTTGAAGGCGAATTCCAAAAAACAACTTCTGCAATTGCTGTCGGAGAGGGCCGCGGCGATTTCGGGGATTCCGGAACGGGAAGTGTTCGACACCGTCCTGCAGCGCGAACGGCTGGGCTCGACCGGCGTCGGCAACGGCATCGCCATCCCGCACGGCAAGCTCGCCGGCGTGAAGCGGATCGCTGGCGTCTTCGCCCGGCTGGAAACGCCGGTCGATTTCGAGGCGCTCGACGACCAGCCGGTCGATCTCGTCTTTCTGCTGCTGGCGCCGGAAGGCGCCGGCGCCGACCATCTCAAGGCGCTGTCGCGCATCGCGCGCGTGCTGCGCGATGCCGACACGGTGGCCAAGATCAGGGGCACGCGCGACGCAGTCGCCATCCACGCGCTGCTGTCGGACACGCAGGCCTCGCACGCGGCCTGAAGTTTTGGGATAGAACTTGGTTTTGGGATGAAACCCTTGAGGGGCCGCCGGGAGCGGCCCTTTCCATTTCGGACTGCCAGCAGTCGCTAGTTTAATTGACCATAATCTTACCCGAAAACCGGGTCCCACTTTTCGGGATTATGGTCTAGTGAATGGCGACAGTGGTCAGGTCGTTCTCCAACGCACCGGCCAGCGCCCGGTCACGGGCATCGGAAAGCAGGATCGGCTGGCCGTTGGCGGCAAACAGCGCCCACAGCTCAAGGCCGGGTGCAATTTCCTGCAGGCCGGGGAAGCGGCCGCGCAGGTCGTCGCTCGATACTTTCCTGAGATAGGCGACCGAACCTTCGCCGAGATGGGCGAGCTCGCCGCTGGTCATGGTGATCGTTTCGTCAGTTCTGGTCATTTCAAGCCTCCTTGGCGCGAGGACGCCAGGATCGGCCGCCTCGCATAGAGCCATCGGCAAAGGTCAGTCTTTCACCGATATGTTTATTTTCCGTACCAGCCGCTCGGCCTCCGGCCGGTCAAGATCGACCGACAAAAGGCCGTTCTTCAGTTCGGCGCCGATCACCCGCATGCCGTCGGCCAGCACGAAGCAGCGCTGGAACTGGCGCGCGGCGATGCCGCGGTGCAGGAATTCGCGCTCGGTGTCGTCGGTCTGGCGGCCGCGCACGATCAGCTGGTTTTCCTCCGTGGTGACATCGAGGTCGCTCTCGGCGAAACCGGCAACGGCCAATGTGATGCGTAGCCTCTCGGCCTTGCCGTCAGCGGCGCCGAGGCGCTCGATATTGTACGGAGGGTAGCTGTCGCCCGACTTCGCCAGACGCTCAAGCGTCTTTTCCATCGCATCGAACCCCAGGAGAAGCGGGCTGGAGAAGGGCGTCATTCGACTCATTTGTTACACTGTCCTCTGAAGAGCGACACAAACTGGAAAAACCCGGATGGCATTTTTCCCGATGGTCTTGATATGGTCCGCCGCGCGATCAAGTTCAAGCCACTGAAATCAGGATGACGTTTCGTTGAACCGCCATCCCTGTTTCAGCTCTTAGTTGGAGCATGATCTTGTCCGAAAACCGGTTCCCACTTTTCGGGATCAAGCTCAGAACCCCGCCCAAAAAGACTCCCAAAAGGAATTGAAATGCCCCAGTCCAGAAAGATCATCATCGACACGGATCCAGGCCAGGACGATGCCGTCGCCATATTGCTGGCGCTCGGCAGCTCCGAGCTGGAGATCGTCGGCATCACCACGGTTGCCGGCAACGTGCCGCTGAAACTGACCCAGAACAATGCCCGCAAGATCTGCGAGCTGGCCGGCCGGCCCGACATCAAGGTCTATGCCGGCGCCATCCGCCCGCTGGCGCGCCAGCTCGTCACCGCCGAGGAAGTGCACGGCAAGACCGGCCTGAACGGCCCGCAGCTGCCGGAGCCGACCATGCCATTGCAGGAACAATACGCCGTCGATTTCATCGTCGAGACGCTGATGCGCGAGGAAAGCGGCACGATCACGCTCTGCCCGCTCGGACCGCTCACCAACATCGCCCTGGCGCTGATCCGCGAGCCCAGGATCGCGCCGCGCATCAAGGAAATCGTTTTGATGGGCGGCGGCTTCTTCGAGGGCGGCAATGTCACGCCGGCCGCCGAATTCAACATCTATGTCGACCCGCAGGCCGCCGACCTGGTGTTCAAATCGGGCATTCCGATCGTGACGATGCCGCTCGACGTCACCCACAAGGCGCTGACCTCGTCCAAGCGCATCCAGGCTTTCCGCCAGCTCGGCACCAAGGTCGGCACCGCGACCGCCGAGATGCTGGAGTTCTTCGAGCGCTACGACGAGGAAAAATACGGCACCGATGGCGGGCCGCTGCACGATCCGTGCGTGATCGCCTATCTCCTCAAGCCGGAGCTGTTCAAAGGCCGCCGCTGCAATGTCAGCGTCGAGACCTCATCCGAGCTCACCATGGGCATGACGGTGGTCGACTGGTGGGGTGTCACCAAGCGGGAGAAGAACGCCATGGTGATGCGCGACATAGACCATGACGGCTTCTTCGCCCTGCTGGTGGAGAGGCTGGGGCGGCTGAACTGATCGTCGAGGATCACCAGGTGCGCGCCGTCACCCGTTGAGCAATCGATAGGTGTCGGCGTTGTGTTTGTGGTGCTGCCGCTCAATGGGGATTGCCGATCCGATAAGGTGCGGTGTCCCCACCTCATCGTCAATCGATATGAGCGTATCGTCATCGAGGCGCACGTCATAGGTGTAATATAGTCCGCGGCCGACAGTGAATTTCGGATTGACGGGCGCCGGCCTGATGTATTCAACCACGCCCATCACACGCTGGGTGCCGATGACCGGATCGAACTCAAGCCGGATAATTGCGGCGCTTCGCATCAGTGCAAAAACGCAGAATACAGCTACAATTTTAACGGCATCGCTGTATTCGTACTGCCAAATAAGCAAGCGATTCCGGAAGGACTTGTTCATGACTAAGAGTTGTGAGGGCGCTCACAACTCTTCAATATGCTTCCAAAAATAATTTCGTATTGGCGAAGTCGCTGTTCACTTCGCCTTCGAGAACGCCAGCCACAGCCCGCCGCCCACCAGGAAGCTGCCGCTGATGCGCGACATCAGCCGGACTCGGCTGGCCGACAGCAGACGGCCGGCGCGGCCGGCGGCAAGGGCATAGGTCGAGTCCGACATGGCGGCGAAGATCATCGCGGTCAGGCCCATCACGACGATCTGCAGCGTGTAGTTGCCCTGCGGGGAAATGAACTGCGGGAAGAAGGCGCCGAAGAACACCAACGTCTTCGGATTGCTGACGGCGACCAGGAAACCCTGCAGGAAGAAGCCGCCGCGCGGCTTTTTCGCCGACCCGTCGGGGTTCAGTGTGCCCTTGGCGCGGAACATCTGCACGCCCATCCAGATCAGGTAGGCGGCGCCGATCAGCCGCACCCATTCGAACCAGTGGCCCATGCCGGCGATCAGCGTGTTGAGGCCGATGCCGACGATGGCGATCATGATGGCGAGCCCGGCCTGGGTGCCGGCGACGTTGGCCAAGCCCGCGCGCGAGCCATGACGGATGCTGTTGGCGATGATCAGCGTGACCGTCGGTCCCGGCACCAGGATGATGACGATGCAGGCGACGACATAAGTGGCGTAGAGTTCCAGCGACATGATTTCCCTCGAGCAGGACAGCGCCGACTTGGGCGGAACGCGATCAATGCACGGGATTGAAGCCGGCGCAAGCTGGTCGGGCAGGGCGGCCTGTCAGGCAGCCCCAGCCGACCAGGGCAGCGTCGCCTCATAGGCGACACCGGCCTTGAGCACGGCGAGGTCGCCGCGCGGCCGGCCGATCAATTGCATGCCCATCGGCCGGCCCTTATCGTCGAAGCCGGCCGGCACGTTGAGCGCCGGGCAGCCGCCCAGCGTGGCGAAGACCGAGACCTGCATCCAGCGGTGATAGCTGTCCAACGTCCGCCCCGCGACCTCGCGCGGCCAATGGGTGGTCACGTCGAACGGGAAGACCTGCGCGGTCGGCAGGGCGATAAGGTCGAAGCGCTCGAACAGCGCAAGCAGCGTTCGGTGCCAGGAGGTGCGTCGGACGCTGGCGGCGTGGATTTGCGGCGCGGTGAGGCGCATCGCTTGCTCCACTTCCCAAACCGCTTCAGGCTTCAGCAGTTCGCGTTTTGCCGGATCGTCGTAATGCGCCTTCAGCCCGCAGCCGCTGCTCGCCTGGCGCAAGGTGACAAAAGCCTGCCACAGCGCCTCGAAATCGACATCCGGAACCAGGGCTTCGCTGTGGAAGGAAGCATCGGCGAAGCGGGCAAGCGCAGCCTCGCAAAGGTCGAGCACGCCCGGTTCCGTCGGCAGGTGGCCGCCGAGGTCGCCCAGCCAGGCGACACGGCCGCCGGCCGCTTTCGCCGCAAGGCCGTCGAGGAACGACCCTTCCTTGGCATGCGACAGCGGCGCGTGCGGGTGATAGCCGGCCTGTTCGTCTAGCAGCAGCGCGATATCGCGCACGCTGCGGCCCATCGGTCCTTCAACGCCCATCTGGGCGTGGAAGACATCGATGTCGGGGCCGGCGGGCACGAGCCCCTGGGAGGGACGGAAGCCGTACACGTTGTTGTAGGCTGCCGGATTGCGCAGCGAGCCGCCGAAGTCGCTGCCGTCGGCGATCGGCACCATGTCGAGCGCCAGCGCCACGGCCGCGCCGCCGCTCGAGCCGCCGGCGGTCAGCGCGGGGTCGAAGGCGTTGAGCGTCGGCCCGAAGACCGGATTGTAGGTGTTGGAGCCCAGCCCGAATTCCGGGACATTGGTCTTGCCGATGATGACGGCGCCGGCCTTGCGGATGCGCTCGACGAAGAAGTCGTCCGTGTCTGGAATGAAATCGGCGAAGATCGGCGAGCCGAAGGTGGTTCTGAGCCCCTTGGTCAGGGCCAGGTCCTTGATGGCGATCGGCAGGCCGAACAGCGATCCGGCCTCGCCGCCGCGGGCCAGATGGGCATCGGCCCTGTCGGCCTCGGCCAGGATGTCGGCGCGCTCGCGCAGCGATACGATGGCATTGACCAGCGGGTTCACGGCCTCGATGCGGTCGAGGAAAGCGCTGGCCACGTCGCGAACCGAAAAGTGACGCTGCCTGATCCTGTCGGCGAGCTCGACGGCGGAGAGGCGGCATATGTCGCCGGCCGGCGACACGGCATGTTTGGTGACGGGACGCATGGCCGTTACCGCTCCGCCAGGGCGGCGTCGACATCCTTTGCCAGCGGGATTGCCGGTTGCGCTCCTGGCTTCAGGCAGGCGAGCGACCCTGCCGCGGCGGCTCGGGTGAGCGCTTGCTCAAGCGACAATCCGGACGACAGGCCGGCGCCGAAATAGCCGCAGAAGGTGTCGCCGGCGCCGACAGTGTCGACCGGGGTGATCTTCAGCGCCGGAACGGTGAGGAAATCGTGAGGCGTGGCGGCTAGCACGCCGTCGCCGCCGAGAGTGACGACGATGGCGCGGCCCGTCTTTTGAGCATAGTCGCGCATGCGGGCAGAGCGGTCGCGCCCGGAAAGCGCCAGCGCTTCGCCATAGAGGTCGAACTCGGTTTCGTTGGCGACGGCAAAGTCGGCTTTGCCGACGAAGCCGGCGGCCTCCGCACGGAAGGGGGCGGTGTTGAGCACGCTGACCGCGCCCGCCGCGCGCGCCGCGTCGAGCGTAGCTTCGACCGTCTGCAGCGGGATCTCATGCTGCAAGAGCACCACGTCGCCCTTTTTGAGGAAGGCCTTGGCGACATCGCCCGGCACCACCGAATCATTGGCGCCCGGCACGACGGCGATGACGTTTTCCCCGTCGGCGCCGACAAGGATCAAGGCCGTGCCGGTGGAGGCGAAGCTCTCGCCGACCCCGGACAGATCGACATTGCCGGCCTTGAGAAGGGCGAGCGCCTCGGCGGCAAAAGCATCCTTGCCGACCGCGCCCACCATGCGCACCGGCGCGCCGGCGCGCGCGGCGGCCAGGGCCTGGTTGGCGCCCTTGCCGCCGGGCGCGGTGGCGAAGCCGGAACCGCGCACCGTCTCGCCGGGCTCCGGCAAACGGTCGACATTGGCAATGAGGTCGAGGTTGATCGAGCCGACGACGATAATCAAAAGACTGCCTCCCGTTGAAGCGGGTCAGCCTGCGCTGAACGGTGCACCTGCTCCAAGATTCTGCTTTTGCGCAATTCCAGTGAAATACGCAAAGTGCTTTTCCTGGAATTGCGGGTTGGGCGCGAAGCTAGCCGCAAAGTCCGCCGGTTGCCAGATCATGTCGTCGCTGGCGCGGTCTGGCCCACAGCATCATTCGCAACGGACAGTGACCTCGGCCTGGTAACTGCCTGCCGGGAAGATGCCCGGCGACTTCGTGGCGGTCAGATCGACCTGGATGGTGTGAGTGCCGTTGGTCAGCTTTTGCGGTGAGCTGCCCGGGATATCCAGCCCTGACCCGTCGAGGCGGAAGACGGAGGCGAAGGAGACATTGGTGTCGCCGCCGTTCGGCGCGGAGATGAACGCGGCCGGCGCCAGCGCGGAAACGGAATAGCAGTCCAAGAGGTTGAGGATGGTGCACAGAAGCGAGCTTGCGGTGATGGTGGCGCCGGCGCTCGAACCGCCCGCCTGCTTGGAGCCCAGGGTGTTGATGGCCAGGTTCGATTTCATTGTTCCCGAGGCGCCAATCACGATCGTGCAGGTGCCGACGATCGCCGCCTGTGCCGGGAGACAGAAGCAGGCGAGCGCTGCTATAGCCAACGTGGCTCGACTATTTCCGCTTCTTTTTCTTCTCACTGCCGGTCGTGCCTCTGATGCTCCAGCCCTCATTGGCCCATCCCGTCGACGTCGCCGAGCGAGCCGCGGGAGTTGCGGAAGCTGTTGCAGCCGTGGCCGGGGTGGTCGTCGTGCTCCCCGTCGTCTGGCCATCGGCGCCGAGGCCCATTTTGAGGAGCTTCAATTCCAGTTGCAGGCGCTCAACCTCCAGCTCGTAGAGGCGGCTGCAATCGACGCGTTTCGGAGTCCGCCCGATCGGGATCACCACGCGGCCGTATGTGGCGATGTCGCTGTTGGCCTGGTTGCTGCTGTTGTTGCCACGGATGACGCCAAGGTCGAGATAGGCACCGCTGCCGGAGACGGCTGAGCGGCAGGTCGTGCCGTCGCTGGCATGAACCTCATCCTGGCCCTGAGGCAGGCTGACGCCGGGCAGGCTGAAACCCGTCTGGTTCTGGTTCAGGTTCAGAATATCCTCGGCAAGCCCCTGACTTACGACAGCCAGGACGGGCAGCAAGGACAAGGTCAGAACCTGCGATGCCCGAAAAACTTTCCGCATATCTGCGCCCTTATCTGCGTCTGCTCGCCGGGGAAAGGGATACTCTCGGTACAGATACGCACCTTGCGATCGGTCTGGCCCTCGAACGGGACGACGACAAGGACCGGGCGCGAGGCCTGGCCCGCAAGGAGGAATACGCTCGGCGTGATCGTGGCCTCGACAGGCCGGAAATCCTGGTCGTAGACGTGAACCTCGACGCGAATTCGCTTATCGTAGGGATTGCCTGGGAAGACGCGCACCGCGAAGGCATCGGTGAAGGACCTGACCTCGCCTCGCATCGGCGTCATCGACTGGGCCGACGCCGCAACAGGGAGAAGGCCGACGGCAAGGGCCGCCGCGAGAATTCGAACCTGTGTCAAGGGCTGCTCCTTTCGCGATGGGACTATTCGCAGCGCACCGTCACGGTCGCCTGATAGTTGCCGGCCGAGAAACGGTTGGTGCCGCTCTTGGTGCCTGCAAGGTTCACGGCGGCCGTCGAGGTGCCTGGCACTGTGAGCGCCGTCGCGGTACCGGTTTCCGCGATCGTCTGGGCGCCGGTGGTGGCAAAGGTCGGCGTCCAGGTGGTGCTTGTCGTGTCGCTGCTGGGCACGGTGGTGCTTGTGACGGGATCGACGCTCAGCGTAACGCCGCCCGTGGTGTCCACCTGGACACTGCCTGCCGAGCCGCCGCTGTTGTGAGAACTCAGCGATTGCAGGTTGCTGCTGACGGTCATGGTGCCATTGGAGTTGACGGTCAGCGTGCAGGTGGCGGTCACGGTACCGTTGAAGATGACATTTCCGGTGGTGGCCGATGCTGGCTGGCCAGCACAGGCGACCACCAGGGCCGCAGCCATTGCGGCGCGGAAGAAATTCATTGGGACCCCTCTTTCAAGCCGGATGGGCCGGCTCAAACACAGGGATATCATCTATTCATCATAGTTAATTTAGTGTTAACTAAAATAATAGACGAAAGCAACCTAAAAAGCAACCGGCGAAACTCCAGGTTGTCGCCGGTTGCGTTCGATGAATAGATTCCATAATTATTTAGATTTAAAATACTTTATACTGAAACTGGCGACTTTCCGCAAATGGAACGAAAAAATCGATTGTTTCAGGACCCTACTTGCCCCGCTTCCCAGCCGAGGATGGCGCGCTTGCGCGTCAGGCCCCAGTGATAGCCGGTGAGCGCGCCGGACTTGCCCAGCGCCCGATGGCAAGGCACCACGAAGGACATCGGATTGGCGCCGACGGCCGCGCCGACGGCCCGGCTGGCACTGGGATGGCCGATGCTTGCCGCGATCGAGGAATAGGTGCAGGCCCTGCCCATCGGGATGCGCAGCAACGCTTCCCAGACGCGAAGCTGGAAATCGGTGCCGATCATCACCACGCGCAGCGGTTGGTCGGCGCGCCACGTCGTCGGGTCGAAGACCCGCGCGGCGTAAGCCTGGGTGGCTGACATGTCCTCGACATAGGTCGCGTTCGGCCAGCGGCCGGACATGTCGGCGAAGGCAGCCCGCTCGCCGCCGGCGTCACAGAAGGCGAGGCCGGCGAGACCCCGGTCGGTGACCATGATGAGCGCGATGCCGAAAGGCGAGATGTGATAGCCGTAGCGGATGGTGAGACCCGCGCCCCGGGTCTTGTAGTCGCCGGGCGACATCGCCTCATGGGTGACGAAGAGGTCGTGCAGCCGGCCGGGGCCGGACATGCCGAGCTCGAACGAGGTCTCCAGGAGCGGCATGCCGGAATCGAGCAGCCTGCGCGCATGGTCGAGCGTCACCGCCTGCAGGAAGGCCTTGGGCGACAGGCCGGCCCAGCGCGTGAACAGCTTCTGCAGGCCGGTCGGCGTCTCGCCGACTTCCTCGGCCAGCACCTCCAGCGAGGGCTGGTCGCGATAGTCGAGGCTGATCTTCTCGATGGCCCGGCGCACGACGTCATAGTCGCTGCCTTCCGGCGTGATGTCGTTCTCAAGGATCGCGGTCGGTTTCATCCGCGTATTCATGGTCATCTGAGCGTTCATGGCAATATCTCCTTGACCGCGAATATCGGTCTTCCAAAGCTTTGCCACCACCCGAAACTTGCCTTCCCGCCGGCCGCACCCAGATAGAGTCAGCTTTGGAACGAAGAGGACAATCATGGCCGGTGAAAAGGTCGATCTGACCGGGGCGAGGGAGACCTTGTTGATGACGCTCTACGGCAAGGCGCTGGAGAGCCGGCTGCCCAATTCATTGCTCCAGGATCGCTTCGCCGACGAAGCCGTGCGCAAGATCGACTATGATTTCTCGAGGCTCAAGGTCGACGCCAATCTCGGGCTGGGTTTTGCGATCCGGGCGAAGACACTGGACGTGTGCGTCGCGGATTTCGTCGCAAGATATCCGGATGCGATCGTGCTGCATCTGGGATGCGGGCTCGATACGCGGATTTTTCGGGTCGACCCACTGCCAGGCGTCGACTGGTTCGACGTCGATTATCCGGAAGTCATCGCGCTCAGGCACAAGCTCTACCCGTCCAGGGATCGTTACCATCCGATCGCGTCCTCGGTGACCGAACCGGACTGGCTGGCTGACGTGCCGCGCAATCGCCCGGCGATCGTGGTGGCCGAGGGGCTGACGCCGTATCTCGCCGCAGACGAGGGGCCGCGGCTGTTTGCGCGGCTTGTCGCGCATCTCGCCGGCGGCGAGTTGATGTTCGACGCCTATAGTCGTTTCGGCCTGAAGCTGATGCGCCTCAATCCGGCCATCAAGGCCACGGGCTCCGAAGTCCATTGGGCCATCGAGGATCCGCGCGAACTGGAGCGAGCCATCCCGAAACTCCGCTTCATCGGCGAGATCCCGTCCTACAAGCCGGAGCCAGGGGCGAGGCTGGGCTGGTCCGCGCGCTTGTTCGTTGGCCTCTGGAAGCTCATCCCCGCCATGCGCAAGGTCGGCAGGCTGCTGCGCTACCGGTTCTGATACGCTTGTCTGATCTTGTCCGAAAACCGGCGTCACTTTTCGCTGACGCGGACCTTCGGTTCGGGATTATGTTCAGCGTGTCTTGGCGGTGGCCAGCGCGCGCGAGAAGGCGGTGGCGAAACTTTCGCGGTCGTCGGGATTGAGAAAGCCGCCGATCGCCACGCTCTTGCCCTGCGCTTCCACCGCCATTTTGGTGATGCCGATCTCGCTGTGGCGGGCGATCGAAAACCGTGTCCAGAACGGATTGAAGCGGTGGCTTTCCGAGCGGCCGGAAGGGGCCGTCTTGCGGATGTCGAGGCTGGTGCGCGAGACGGATATCTCCTCGCGGGCGCGCGCGGCGCGGTAATTGGCACGGAAGGCGATGTAGACGGCGATCACGTCGAGGCCGAAGAAGCCGAACACCGGCCAGGCGCCATGCGCCAAGAAGAATGCGCCGGTCACCGCCCAGCCGAACAGAAGCGCTCCCATCAGGATCAGGAAGCCGGTGCGGCCGAGCGAGCGGTGCGGCGTCAGCAGGGCCTGGAAAAAAGGCTCGTCGGCCTGGAACGAGGCGTTTGTGTCGCTCATGAGGGAATATTATAGGAAGGAAATGGCGCCTCCCAAGTCGAAAAAATCCGCAGCTGTCAAAAAACCTCAACCCGCTCTTGCCGGCAACGGCCGGGCGCCCGGTGCACGGCCGCGAAAAGCCGCTTCCCGGTCGCTCTACAACGCCGCCGAGGTGCACGAGATCTTCCGGCGCTTTTCCGTGCAGCGGCCAGAGCCGAAAGGCGAGCTCGAGTATGTCAACGCCTTCACCCTGCTGGTCGCGGTGGTGCTCTCGGCGCAAGCGACGGACGCCGGCGTCAACAAGGCGACGAAGGCGCTGTTCGCGGCGGCCGACACGCCGGCGAAGATGCTGGCATTGGGCGAGGCCAAGGTCGGCGACTATATCCGCACCATCGGTCTATGGCGCAACAAGGCCAAGAACGTGATCGCGCTGTCGAAGGCGCTGATCGACGACTATGCGGGCAAGGTGCCGCAGGATCGCGACGAACTGGTGAAGCTGCCGGGCGTCGGGCGCAAGACCGCCAATGTCGTGCTCAACGTCGCCTTCGGCCAGCACACGATGGCGGTCGACACGCATATCTTCCGCATCGGCAACCGGATCGGGCTGGCGCCCGGCACGACGCCGGAACAGGTCGAACAAGGACTGCTCAAGGTCATCCCGGCCGAATATATGCGCCATGCGCATCACTGGCTGATCCTGCATGGCCGCTATGTCTGCAAGGCGCGCAAGCCGGACTGCCCTGCCTGCGTGATCGCCGATATCTGCAAGTCGAAGGAAAAGACAACCGACATACCGGCGCCGCTCGTGCCGATCGCGCCGCTGGATGAGACCTTTCCGGCCGAGGCTTAGAGAGCTTCTTCTGCTCTAATAACCGTAGCCGCGCGCCATGGCCGCGGCAAAGACCGGAATGAGCAGGAAGATGAAGCCTTCGGCGCGGACATAGTTCTTCACCGAAGCCAGTTCGGCGGCCGGTACCGCGAAAGAGGGGTTGCCGCTCGCCTGCCTGTTCCAGGAGAGGAAGCGCATGGTCGGCACGATGGACAGCAGGCCGACGATGGCGAAGGCCACCATCTTTGCCCAGAACACCCAATTGTAGACGTAGAATTCCCAGCCCTTCAGGCCGAAGAACACCCGGCAGGCGCCGACGATGACGATCAGCGCGGCAATGATGCCGTAATGACGGTCGATGCCGGCGAGGCGCTTCAGCGTCGCCGCGCCCAGATCGCCGCGCACCAGCACGAATTCGGCGCCGATGATGCCGGCCAGCGAAAACACCAGAAGGTGATGGGCGATTGCCAGCAGAAGGTCGATGGTGTCCATGGTTCTTCTCCGGTCGACTTGCGTTTTGGGATCGGCTCCGCGCGCAAACTAGCATCGGCAGGCGAAAAGCCCATAGCGATGCAGCCGTGCCATGGCCGTTATGGTTGGAAGAGCCACCGCGTTGTCCTGGCTCTTGTTCGAACGCGCTGGTTTGCTAGGCGCTGCTACCTCAATGGAGGGAATGCCATGAGCATCAAGACGGAAGCCGGCGTGCCGATCCTCGAGACGGCGCGCACCGTTCTGCGGCCGCACAGGCTGGGCGATTTCGAGACCTATGCCGCCATGTGGGCGGAGCCTGCCGTCACCCGTTTCATCGGCGGCAAGCCGCGCACCCGCGAGGAGAGCTGGATGCGCTTCCTGCGCCATGCCGGCCTGTGGTCGCTGATCGGCTACGGGTTCTGGGCGATCGAGGACAAGGCGACGGGACGCTTCATCGGCGAGGCCGGCTTCCATGACCTGAAGCGCGAGATCGAGCCTTCGATCGAAGGCGTGCCGGAAGCCGGCTGGGCCTTGGCCTCGGAGGCGCATGGCCGCGGGCTTGCGAGCGAGGTCGTCGGGCGGATCGTCGCCTGGGGCGACGAAGCGCTCGGCCAGGCGAGAACCGTCTGCATCATCGATCCGGAAAACGGCGCCTCGCTCAAGGTGGCCGAAAGGAACGGCTATCGCGAGATTTTGCGCACCACCTATCACGACAAGCCGACCATCCTTCTGGAGAGGCCGGCCGGGGGAGCGCTTACCTAGCGCATTTCACCGTTTCATGGAAACGGCGAAACGCGCTATCTCTTTGTTTTTACGGAATTCCGGACGGAAAACCGCTGCGCACTTTTCCTGGAATTCCTCTAGCCGGCCTTGCGGCGCAGCGTCCGCGCCAAGGTCTCCCAGCCATCCGCCGTTGCATCGCGCTCACCGCGATTGCCGCGCAGGACGGTGGTGGCATCGAATGGCTGGGGCCGGGCAATCGCATAGCCTTGCGCATAGTCGACGTCGATCGCTTTCAAGGCCTCGACGATGCCGTCGCTTTCGACGAATTCGGCGATTGTGCGCTTTCCCGTGACCTTGCCGATATGATGGATCATCTCGACCATCGCGCGATCGATGCGGTCATCGAGCATGTCCTTGACGAAGCCTCCGTCGATCTTGAGGTAGTCGACCGGCAGATGCTTCAGATAGGCGAAGGACGACATGCCGGAACCGAAATCGTCGAGCGCGAAGCGGCAGCCGAGCCCACGCAGGTCGGCGATGAAGCGCATCGCCTCGGTCAGATTGGCGATGGCGCTGGTCTCGGTGATCTCCAGGCAGATCGTCTCGGGCGCGATGGCGTGCGCGGCGAACTGCTCGCGCATGAAGCCGAGAAACGTCTCGTCGCCGAATGTGGCGCCGGAGAGATTGATCGCGCAGGTGGATATCGGCACCGCGCGCGGATCGGTGAGCCTCGCCGCCAAAATGGCGAAGGTGTTGCGCACCACCCAGCGGTCGATCGCCGGCATCAATCCGTAGCGCTCCGCCGCCGGAATGAAGCTCTGCGGGGTGACGAAGCTGCCGTCCTCATCGGTCAGCCTCAGCAGGATCTCGATATGCGCGCCTGCCTCGGCAATATCGTCCCGCAACGGCACGATCTCCTGCGCATGCAGCCTGAAGCGGTTCTCGTCCAGCGCCGCATGCAGGCGCTGCACCCAGGCCATCTCGCCGAAGCGCTCGCGCAGCGCTGAGTCGCCGTCGCTGTGGAGCTGGACGCGGTTGCGGCCCTTTTCCTTCGCCATGTAGCAGGCGACGTCGGCGGCGCGCAGCACCTCCTCCAGCGTCATGCCGGCATTGGCGACCTCGACCATGCCGATGCTGACACTGATGTTGAAGGGACGTCCATCCCAGGAGAAATGCAGATCCTGAACCGTGGCGCGCAAGCGCTCCGCGGTCGCGGCGGCGCAGTCGGCATCGCAATCGAAGAGCAGCACACCGAACTCGTCGCCGCCCAGCCTCGCCAATATGTCGCCGGGCGGCAGCTCGTTGGCGAGCAGCACCGAGATCTGGCGCAGCAACTGGTCGCCGGCGGCATGGCCACATGTGTCGTTGACCAGCTTGAACTGATCGAGGTCGAGATACATCAGCGCGTGCCGGCGCGGTCTTTCCGGCGCTTCGGAGATCGCGCCCGCCAGCCGGTTCTCGAAGTCGCGACGGTTGACGAGACCGGTCAGCGCATCATGCGATGCCTGCCACGACAGGCGCTCGATATAGTCCTGCTCGCGTGTCATGTCGTGCAGGGCCAGGACGCAACCGAGGATCGTGCCGGAAACGATCAGCGGCGCGCCGTTTAGCGCCACCGGCACGACCGAGCCGTCGAGACGCTCCAGAAGTTGCGGGCGCACATTGGAGCGGCGCGGCTCGCCTGCCAGCAGGCGGGCAATCAGATCGGTCTCCTCGACGCCGCTGTCTTTGTCGACAAGCCGGAACAATGAGGCGACCGATCTGCCCCTGGCGGCGGCCAGCGGGCAGGCAAGCAGCCTTTCCGCTCCGGCATTCATATAGTCCAGCCGCCCCTCGGCATCCGTGCTGATGACGGCCTGGCCGATCGAGGCCAATGTGATCTGAGCACGCTCACGCTCGGCGTTGAGGGCTGTCTGAAATGCCTGGCGCTGTTTCATCAGCTTGCGCGTGCGCCAGACGGCGAGCAGGATAAGCAGCGCGGCTGTCGCGAGATTGGCCGCCGTCAGCGCCATCTTGATGACACGCGACCCCTCGCCGAGGCTGTCGGAAAAAGCCTTGGCCAGCGGCCCGATCCGGTGGTCGATCTGGTGGATTTGCGCTTTCCAGAGGCCGATCTCGGCTGACGATCCCGGTCCCTTTTCGAGCCTGCGATGCATGTCGTCGCCCAGTCTTTCGATGGCGAGGATCATCTCGTCGGCAGCCGTCCAGTGGCGGATCGCGGTGTCGAGATAGCTGACGCGGCGGAAATTGCGGAACAGCCAGATCAGCCCGGCGATATCGTCGGGGTGGTTGTTGCCGCCAAGAAAGCCAAGCCGGGCCGCATCCGTGTCGGGCTCGGCCTGTTCGAGCGCCAGCCGCGCGGCGCGATCGGCGAGCGGCACGGCGATGGCCTGACGATATTCGTTGAAATACTCTTCGCGGCCGGTGTCGGCGTAGAGGCTGAGGAAATAGATGGCGTGCTTCTGCCCCTTCGACCATTGGCTTTCACCGCCGACATAGGCGCGGACGGCGGACAGCGTGTGGAGGCTGAGGGTCGCAACCAGTGCCTGGATCAGGACGACCGCGACGAACGGCCAGACCAACCCGATGAGACGCGGGGCGGCATCGGTCGATGAGAGCTTCATCCCATTCCCATGGAGCTCGTGTTGGCTCCCTCGGTGTCTGTCCGACTGGGTCATCCGTCGGTTGAGACGATGTTCTTCCCCGCATGTCGTCCAGTTACTGGCGACATCGATTCAGATAGCGCGCCTGGCTTAACGGCCGATAAATTTGGCCAGTATTTGTTTCATGAATTATTGCTCAGCAACGGAAGGATGCTTACGCCGCGTGATGGCGACATTTGACGCCTAGTATCGATGCGCGGTGCGAGACCACGGAAGAAAAAGCCGGCAACATCAATCCGATAGCGGCAGCCGTCTCTCAGCGTTTGGTCTTCGATCTGTTGAGGGTCACGGCTTCGCGGACGAGCGCCTTCAGGGCGTCGGCGTTGATCGTGTCGCCTTCCTTGAAATCGATGGCGCGCCTGGTATTGCCTTCGAGGCTGGAGTTGAAGAGCTTGTTGGGATCGGGCAGCGCCGCACCCCTGGCGAAGGTCAGCTTGACGACAGCTTTGTAGGTCTCGCCCGTGCAGATCATGCCGGCATCCTCCCAGACCGGCACGCCGCGCCATTTCCATGTCTCAACCGCTTCGGGTGCGGCTTGCCGGATCAGGGCTCGGAGACGGGCAAGTGTCTCGCCACGCCAGTCGCCGAGTTCCTCGATCCTCGCGCCGATCAGCTCGGACGGAGACTTCTCGCCCTGCACGCCGTCTTTTTGCATGTTCGGTTCTCCTGGGGCTGAATGGAAATTGCAATCATGTCTCTTTCAGGGAGACGGCGCTTGATCGCCCGTGCGCTACATCCGTTCGCCGGGCAGCTGGCTTGCTTGCTTCACCCAGGAGACGAACTGCTCCTCGTCGAGCCGGTCATTCTCATGGATGTGGACATAGCGCGTGTCCTTGCTCTTGGATTCGACAGGCGGCACGGGCTTCAGCGACAGGCCGCGGAAGAACGCCACCTTGATGTATTTGGCGAAGCAGTGGATGCCGAGGAACCAGCCTTCGCCTTCCATGCCGTAGAATGGAGAGTTCCATTTGACGGCCTTTTGCACATCGGGAACGGCCTCAATGATAAGTTGGTCGAGCCGGCGTCCTACCTCGCTCTTCCAGCCCGGCATCGCCGCGATATAGGCCTGCACGGGAGCGTCGCCATAGCCCTTGGCGATCTGCGGGTTGCCACCTGAAAGCAGGACAGGTTTCGCGTCCGCGGACCCGGCAGCCTTCGATTTCGCCTTCGTCATCAGGCCGATCCTGTGCGTTCGCCCGCCGGCTCACCGCGCTGCCTGCCGATATAGGGCAGCACGAACATATAGAGCCCGCTGAACAGCAGCAGAAAAAGCGGGATCAATGGCGAATAGACGATCCAGGCCGGCGGCGGGCCCATGGCCATGGCGGCGAAATTGGCAATGACGGTGACGGTGAAGATGATCGACAGCCAGCGGTGAAGGCGCCTGATCCACTTGCTCCAGTTCAATCTAACCTCCCTTGCGAACGACGAGACGGATCGAGCTCTCTACCAGCGCGCCAGCTGCGAAAGCTGAATGAGGTTGCCGCAGGTGTCGTTGAGCTGCGCGATGGTGGCACCGGTTACCGCGGTCGGCGCCATGGCGAAGGTGCCGCCATTGGCCTTGATGCGCTCATGGTCGGCCTTGACGTCGTCGGTGAACAGCATCAGCGCCGGCTGGCCCTGCTTGAAGATGGCCTGCTGATAGGTCTTTGCGGCGGGGTTGTCATTCAGCGCCAGCTGCAGCTCGGTGCCGTCGGGGTCGTCCGGCGAGACGACAGTTAGCCAGCGAAACGGTCCGTTGGTGAAGTCGGCCTTCTTGGTGAAGCCCAGCACGCCGGTGTAGAAGCCGAGGGCCTTTTCCTGGTCGTCGACATAGATGCTGGTCAGCTTGATCTTCATTTTCGTGCCTCCATTGCTTACGCCTGCGGTTTGCCGCCCCGCCAGGACCGTGTCTGTCTTTTGACGCTTCGGCGGATGTCAATCGATCCGCGAAAGCAGTTGCTCCAGGGCCGTGAAGTTGCGCTTCCAGCCCACCGTGGCGCCGCGGTAGTACGGCTCCTGATCCGTGCGGAAGCCGACCTGCTCCATGCGCAGATGCGTGCCCGTGCCCCTTGGGGTGAGCGTCCAGGTGACCACGCTCTCGAGATCCTTGGTGTCCCAGCTGTAGGAGAGAGTTCTGTTGGGCTCGACCATGCGCACCTGGCAGTCGACGCCACCCCATTCGGCGTTCAGGCTGAAGCGATGGTCCACGACCGGCTTGAAGTTGTTCTTCATCAACCACTCCTCGATGAGATGCGGTTGGGTGAGCGCACGCCAGATCTTTTCCGGTGGAAAAGGTATCTCGCGCTCGACGATGACGGAGCGCGTTGCGGCTTCATTCATTGATCCATCCTTTTGAGCAGGTCTTCCAGATCGTCGAACCGGCTTTCCCAAAACCCCGCCATGTCGCGCGTCCAGTCCATCAACGGCGCCAGCGCCTTGAGCTGCGCGCTGTAATGGGTCTGGCGCCCTTCGTGACGGTCTCGCACCAGACCCGCCTCCTTGAGCACGCCCAGATGCTTCGACACCGCCGGCTGCGACACGCCGGCCTGCGCGGTGAGGGCGCCGACCGTCTGCTCACCCTGGCGGCACAGACGTTCGAAGATGGCGCGCCGCGTCGGATCGGCAAGCGTCCTGAACAGCATGTCATGCGCGGTTGTCATCCCAATCAATAACCCGTTGGCTATTGATCGACGTATAACCACTGGGATATGTATGAGTCAAGCAGCGAATGAGGGCATCAGGCAGAACCGAGGCTGTTATGCCGGATCGGTCGCCGGAACAGTCAGATCCCTCAGCAGCGTCGAAAGCTCCGGCTCGTCGATGAGTAGGGCGGCGTCGGCCGCCGGCAGCCACGCGCGCTGCCGGTTCGCGGCTTCCTGCCAGTCGGCGAGTTCCTCGGTGACCTGCAGCAGGTAGACCGCAACGTCGACGCGAATGAAGCCGTTGGTCATGCGTTTCCAATAGGAATAGGTGCCGGCAGGCTGCTTCAGCGTCTTGCCCAGAACGCCGGCTTCCTCCTGGGCTTCGATCGCTGCCGCCTTGCGCCCGCTCTTGCCCTTCATCGGCCAACCCTTGGGCACGATGAAGCGCCGCGTGGTGCGTGAGGTGACCAGCAACACTTCGAGGCTGCCGTCTTCCCGCAATCGATACGGAATGGCCGCCACCTGGCGGATCCGTTGGCCTTTCCTGGCTTTGCGAACTGCTTTCTTCTTGGTCGTTGCCATCCCAAATTCCGGTGAGAGCAGCATCCCGCCACACGCCCTCCGCGCGGCAAAAACCTGTCCTCCTGCAAACCCTAAAACCACCGCCCTTGCAATCCGGCATTTTGCCAGCAAGTAAGTCGGCTAATAAACTGAAAAAAACAAAATGTCAGCGGCAAACCCTGGAAATCGTGTTGCCGACCGCTTCCATCCGGCATGTCTTGTCATATACCGGCACATCGGGCTGGTTGCTGGGTGGGGTCGGCCGGTCGAGCTCGCGATAGATTTGCTGCTGCTGCTGATATTGCTGCCGCTGCAACCTGTTCTGCAACTGCTGCAGCTCGTTCTGCTGCACCAACGCGTTGCGGTTCGTCGGGATGACGATTTGCGCATAAGACGGCGCAGTCTGAGAAATCGCGGCCGCCAGCACGGCGCCTGCAAGAACAGTCAGGGTGTGACGAAGCATCCGTACGGCTCCCATACGAAAAACGATGTGTTTTATATAGTGCGGCCAGTCAATAACGCCATGGGCCGACTGTGAAACGTGATGGCGTGGACGCAAACCGCGCGACCGTCCACGGCGCGACGCCGGCGTTCAAGCTCGGTGCCGAAGTTCCGACCGGCGATATCACCGGCTGTCGGCATGGGTACTGCGCCAAGCAATGGGGATCGAGGGGCGCTTCGCCGCCGCCGAGAATCTGCCCTGCAACCCGGCATTGCACTTGACGGAAGCCATCGATTCGCCGCTCTATCGGGTCGGCGCCGGGCTGGATCTCGATGGCGGTCAGGCAGAACGGCGCCTTCGGGGAAACGTCAAGCAGAACGCGGTCGGCACGTCTCTGAAGGTCAGCTTTCAGCTGACGCGGGGCGGCGGCCAAGAAGGGATATCATGAATACCAAGTACGCGTATCTCGCGGCGATGCTGGCAGCCGCCTGCATTGCCGGTGTGCCGGCAGCCGGACTTGCCGCGCAGAACAAGGGCGACAAGGTGGCGCCCGCGGCCCAGCCGGGCGACGCGGCGGGCAAGCCGCAACTGCCGGGCGGCGCCTCGGCGCTGTCGGAGACGCATGGCGACTGGACGGTCAACTGTCAGGTCACCGGCACCAACAAGGTCTGCAGCCTGTCGCATCAGCAGTTCAACAAGCAGAGCGGCCAGCGGCTGCTGGCGATCGAATTGACGACCAAGACCGGCCAGGACGCCGCCGGCACGCTGGCGCTGCCCTTCGGGCTTGCCTTGGCCAACGGCATCTCGCTCGAGATCGACGACAAGAAGCTCGACGGCACGCTGCAGTTCAACACCTGCCAGGCGGTCGGTTGCCTGGTGCCGGTGACGTTCGATGCCGGCACCACGCCGCTCTTGCAGAACGGCACCACGCTGAAGGTCAACGCGATCGCCGCCGACACGACGCAGCCGATCTCCTTCACCATCTCGCTCAACGGTTTTGGAAGCGCGCTGGCGCGGACGGCGGATTTGTCGGCGGATTGATTGGCGAACAAGGGTATTCGTTTCGAGGCGATCGGCGAAAAGTCGGTCGCCTTATTCGTTTCCGTCCACCTCGCGCAACCGATACCCGACGCCGGTCTCGGTGATAATGTAACGCGGCTGGTCCGGCGTCTTCTCGATCTTCTGCCGCAGCTGGCGCACATAGACCCTCAGATACTGGACGTCGGTCGAGTCGTTCCAGATCTGCCTCATCAGGAACTGATGGGTCAGCACCTTGCCGGCATATTGCACGAGCATGCGCAGGATGTCGTATTCCTTGGGCGACAGTTTCACTTCCTTGCCCTCGACCTTGACGATGCGCTTGACCAGGTCGACGGAAAGGTCGCCGGTATGGAACACCGGCTTCTCGCCTTGCTGCTGGAACTTGTGGCGCAGCGCGACGCGGATGCGCGCGACCAGCTCGTTCATGCCGAAGGGCTTGGTCACATAGTCGTCGGCGCCGACCTCCAGCGCCGAAACGATGCCGGCCTCATCGGTGCGGCTGGAGAGGATCACGACCGGAATGTCGAGGCCCTCGCCGCGCCATTTGCCGAGCAGATCGAGACCGGTCATGCCGGGCAGGCCGAGATCGAGCAGGATCAGGTCGGGTCGTTCGGCCTGCATGAGTTCGAGCGCCGCCTTGGCGCTCGGCGCCTCGGAGACCGCATAGCCCTGGCTGCTCAAGCCGACCCGCAGCAATTTACGGATCGGCGGCTCGTCGTCGACGACCAAAATGGAGACGGTCCGGTTTGTCATGCCGCATCATCCGTAAGGGGTGCGCCGAGCGCCGGCAACTCAGCCGGCACCGGCATGCGGATGGTGAAGATCGCGCCCGGACGGTCGGTGCGGTTGGCCGCCGCGATCGTCCCGCCCATCGCCTCGATGAAGCCGCGGCTGATCGACAGGCCGAGACCGGTGCCGGCGCGCACCTGATCGCGTTTGCGCACGCGGTAGAAGGTATCGAATATCCGCTCCAGGTCGTCCGGCGGGATGCCCGGCCCCTCATCCATCACCTGCAGGATGACCGCGCCATTGTCGACCCAGGCCTGCAGGCGGATGGCCGAGCCGGGCAAGGCGTATTTGGCGGCATTGTCGAGCAGGTTGAACAGAGCCTGCTCGAACAGCACGGGATCGAGCCGCAGCATCGGCAGATCGGCCGGGATGTCGGTCTCTATCCTGTGCTCGGCGGTGATCGTCCGCGCCCGGTTCAGCGCCGAGCCGACGACGTCGCCGACATAATTGAGCGCATAATTCGGTTCCATCGCGCCCGACTCGATCCTGGTCATGTCGAGCAGATTGGCGATGAAGCGGTTCAGCCGCTCGGACTCGCTGACAACCGTCGACAGAAGTTCCACGCGATCCTTTTCCGGCAGCGCCGGCGCGAATTCCTTCAGCGTGCCGGCCGCGCCCATGATCGCGGCAAGCGGCGTCTTCAGATCATGCGAGATGGAGGTGAGCAACGCCGAGCGCAGCCGGTCGGCTTCTGCCGCAAGCCTGGCGTGGTCGACATCGGCGACGAGCTGGACGCGCTCGATGGCCACCGCGGCCTGATCGGCGAGGGCGTCGAGCAAACGCTGCTGCTCGGGCGTCAGCAGCGGTCCTTGCTTGTCGTTGTCGAGGCCAACCACGCCGATCGCGGTTCGCTCGGTACGCAAGGGGAGATAGAGACGTTTCGCGCCGGGCAGGGTGTCGGCGCCGCGGCCGGCGGCGCGGTTGTGCTCCCAGGCCCAGCGGGCGGCCGCGATGTCGGCCTCGGCCAGGGTGTCGTCCGGCGGATAGCCGGCCTTGACGGTGATGGTGCCGTTTTCCGGCAAAAGCAGCACGACGCGGACCTTCAGCATCGAGGCGATCTGGAAGGCGGTGGCCCACAACACGTCGTCCAGCGTGCCGGCGCCGGCGAGCTTCTTGGAGAAGGAATAGATGTCCTCGGTGGCGCGCGCCCGCGAGCGCGCAGCGACCGCCTGGCGCTGCACGCGCGCCGTCAGATTGCTGGCGATGACGGCGACGACGAGGAAGACGCAGAACGCAACGATACTCTCCGGATCCCTGATCGTCAGCGTGTAGCGCGGCTCGAGGAAAAAGAAGTTGAAGGCAAGGGCGCTCAGGAAACAGGCATATAGCGCCGGCCAAAGTCCGAACGTCACCGCCGATGTCAGAACAGCCAGAAGCAGGACGCTGGCGAGGTTGCGGACGTCGAGGAACTGGTCGAGAACCGAGCTGACGGCCAGCGCGCTGGCGACATAGGCCGTCGAGAACAGATAAGGCCAGATCTGGAACGACTTCTGCTCGGGCGCGGCCTTCACCCGCGCCGACGGCGCGTCGGCGTTGCGCTCGGTTCCTGAGATGACATGGACGCTGATGTCGCCGGCATTGCGGATCAGGTCGTAGGTGAGCGAGCCCTCGATCAGCTCGCGCCAGCGCGAGCGGGTCGGCCTGCCGATGACGATATGGGTGAAGTTGTTCGTCGTCGCGTGGCGCACGATGTCCTGGGCGACGTTCTGGCCGGGAATGGTGGCGATCTCGGCGCCGAGCTGCTCGGCGAGTCGAAGATTCCTGGCCAGGCGATCCTTGTCCTCCTCGGACAGGCCTGCCAGGCGTGGCGTGTCGACATGCAGCGCCGTCCAGGGCGCGCGCAGCCGGTCGGCGAGCCTGCGCGCATAGCGGATGCGGGCCGCCCCGCCGGGCTGCGAGTCGACGCAGACGAGAACCCGCTCGCCGGCCGCCCACGGCCCCGGAATGGCGTGCGACTGCATATGGTTGAGCAACTGCTCGTCGACGCGCTGGGCCGTGCGGCGCAGGGCCAGCTCGCGGAGCGCCGTCAGATTGCCCGGCGAAAAATAGTTCTCGATCGCGCGCTGCGCGGTGTTGGGGAAATAGACCTTGCCGTCCTGCAGCCGCTTGATCAGGTCGTCGGGCGTGAGGTCGATCACCTCGATGTCGTCGGCCTCGTCGATGATGGAATCGGGAACCGTCTCGCGCACCCTGACGCGCGTGATCTGGGCGACGACATCGTTCAGGCTCTCGACATGCTGGATGTTGAGCGTGGTGTAGACGTCGATGCCTTGCGCAAGGATCTCCCGCACATCGAGATAACGCTTGGGATGCCGGCTGCCCGGCGCGTTGGTGTGGGCGAGCTCGTCGACCAGGACCAGCGCCGGGCGCCGCTTCAGGATGGCATCGATGTCCATCTCGTCCAAGGTCTGGCTGCGATAGTCGACCAGGCGGCGCGGGATCACCTCGTAGCCGTCGACCAGGGTCTGGGTCTCCTTGCGGCCATGCGTCTCGACGACGCCGATCACGACATCGACGCCGTCGGCGAGGCGGGCGCGGCCCGCCATCAGCATCTCGTAGGTCTTGCCGACGCCGGGTGCCGCGCCGAGGAATATGCGCAGGCGGCCGCGACCCTCGCGCTCGGCATGCTCGAGGAGCGCGTCGGGAGAGGGGCGGTGCTGAGGGTCGGTCCTGTCGTCCGGCATCAGGTCCAATCATGAATTGCGCCGGGGATCGTGTCGATCCCCGGCGCGTTGGCTGGCTATTTCAAATCGTCGAGGGCAAGGTTCAGCGCCAGCACGTTGACCACCGGCTCGCCGAGAACCCCAAGCTTGCGGTCTTCGACATGGCTGTCGACAAGCGCCTTCACCTTGGCCTCGTCCACGCCGCGGGCCTTGGCGACGCGCGCCACCTGGAAATAAGCGGCGTTGGGGCTGATGTCGGGATCGAGGCCGCTGCCCGAGGTGGTGACGAGGTTCATCGGCACCGGCTGGTTCGGGTTCTCGGCCTTCAGCTTTCCGGCGTCGCCCTTGATGCGGTCGATGAGCTTGGGATTGGTCGGGCCGAGATTCGAGCCGCCGGAGGAGGCGGCGTTGTAACCGTCACCGGCCGCCGACGGCCGGCCGTGGAAATAACGATCGCCGGCAAAGGCCTGGCCGATCAGGCTGGAACCGATCACCTTGCCGTCCCTGGTGATCAGGCTGCCATTGGCCTGGTTCGGAAACAGCGCCTGGGCGATGCCGGTCATGCCGATCGGATAGACGAGGCCGGCCAGCACCGTGAAGAAGACGATCATGACAAAAGCGGGTCTGAGTTGCTTGAACATCGGGATAAATCCTTATGCGAGGCCGAGGGCGGTGACGATCAGGTCGATCGCCTTGATGCCGACGAACGGCACGATGATGCCGCCGAGGCCGTAGACCAGCAGGTTGCGGGTGAGCAGCGAACCGGCGCCGATGGCGCGATACTTCACGCCTTTGAGCGACAGCGGGATAAGCGCGATGATGATCAGCGCGTTGAAGATGATGGCCGACAGGATGGCGCTCTGCGGCGTCGCCAGGTGCATGATGTTGAGCGCCTGCAGCGGGCCGGCGGACTGGCCGGGCGCGACGTAGAAGACCGCGAACATCGCCGGGATGATGGCGAAGTACTTGGCCACGTCGTTGGCGATCGAGAAGGTCGTCAGCGAGCCGCGCGTCATCAGGAGCGCCTTGCCGATCTCGACGATCTCGATCAGCTTGGTTGGGTCCGAGTCGAGGTCGACCATGTTGCCGGCCTCGCGCGCGGCGACCGTGCCGGTGTTCATGGCGACGCCGACATCGGCTTGGGCAAGTGCGGGCGCATCGTTGGTGCCGTCGCCGCACATGGCGACCAGCTTGCCCTTGGCCTGCTCCTCGCGGATCAGCGACAGCTTGTTCTCGGGCGTGGCCTGGGCAAGGAAGTCGTCGACGCCGGCTTCGGCGGCAATCGCCGCCGCGGTGAGCGGATTGTCGCCGGTGATCATCACCGTGCGGATGCCCATCTTGCGCAGCTCGGCAAAACGCTCGCGGATGCCGCCCTTGACGATGTCCTTGAGGTGTACGACGCCGAGCAGGCGGCCGTCGCGCTCGACCGCCAGCGGCGTGCCTCCGGCCTTGGCGATCTCATCGGCGATCGCCTGCAGGTCGCGGATCGTCTCGCTCGTCGGGCGCGCGCCATGGGCGGCGACGGTCGCCTGATTGACGTGGGTGAGAACCGCATCGACGGCGCCCTTGCGCACCGAAGAGCCGTCGATGTCGACGCCGCTCATGCGGGTCTGCGCGGTGAAGGGCACGAAGGTCGCGTGCAGCGTTGCCATGTCGCGGGCGCGGATGGCGTATTTCTCCTTGGCCAGCACGACGATCGAGCGTCCTTCCGGCGTCTCGTCGGCGAGCGAAGCAAGCTGGGCGGCATCAGCCAGCTCCTGCTCGGTGACGCCCTTGACCGGGCGGAACTCGGTCGCCTGGCGGTTGCCGAGCGTGATGGTGCCGGTCTTGTCGAGCAGCAGCGTGTCGACGTCGCCGGCGGCCTCGACGGCGCGGCCGGACATGGCGAGCACGTTGAAGCGCACCAGGCGGTCCATGCCGGCGATGCCGATGGCCGACAGCAGCGCGCCGATCGTGGTCGGGATCAGCGTCACGAACAGAGCGACGAGGATCGTCACCGGGATATAGCCGCCCGAATAGGAGGCGAAGCTCGGAATGGTCGCGGTCGCCAGCACGAAGATCAGCGTCATGCCGACAAGCAGGATGTTGAGCGCGATCTCGTTCGGCGTCTTCTGGCGCTCGGCGCCCTCGACCAGCGAGATCATGCGGTCGAGAAAGGTCTGGCCGGACGCGGCGGAGATGCGCACGCGGATCCAGTCGGACAGGACCTGGGTGCCGCCTGTGACCGCCGAACGGTCGCCGCCGGATTCGCGGATGACGGGCGCGGATTCGCCGGTGATGGCCGCTTCGTTGACCGAGGCGACACCTTCGATCACCTCGCCGTCGGACGGGATGATGTCGCCGGCCTCGACCAGGACGATGTCGCCGACCTTCAGGCTGGTGCCGGGCACCAGCTTGAATTTGGCGCGGTCGCCGTTGGTGAGCAGCTTGGCCTGGGTCTCGGTGCGCGCCTTGCGCAGCGAGTCGGCCTGCGCCTTGCCGCGGCCTTCGGCGACGGCTTCGGCGAAATTGGCGAACAGCACGGTGAACCACAGCCAGATGATGATCTGCAGCGTGAAGCCGAGATCGCCGCCGCCGGCAACCAGGTCGCGGATGAAAAGCACGGTGGTGAGCAGAGAGACGACCGCGACGACGAACATCACCGGATTCTTGACCAGCGTGCGCGGATCAAGCTTGCGGAAGGCGCCGCCGGTCGCGGGCACCAGGATGCGCGCATCCATGATGCTCGCGGATTTGGACTGGCTCATTTTTGGGCTCCAGTATCGGTTACGTTGGACGGCGCCGGGTGTTCGGTCTTCGGGAACAGGTGCGGAAGGCCGGTGGCGAGCAGCCACAGCACGAACAGCACGGCCGCCATGCCGAGAAAGGTTGAGAGGGTCGGGAAGGGACGAGGCTTCTCGTCCCTTCCGTTGTCGGGCGCTCCATCACCAGGTTGGTGAGGATCGTTCCGAAGGATGTCGTTAAAGCGGGGCATGGTCATCTCAGAAGGTCTGTCCATGGATCATCGCCAGGTGCTCGACGATCGGACCGACGGCGAGCGACGGGAAGAAGGTGAGGCCGCCGACGATGACTATGACGCCGACCAGCAGGCCGACGAACAGCGTGCCGTCGGTCGGGAAGGTACCGGCCGAGGCGGGCACGGTCTTCTTGGCGGCCAGCGAGCCGGCGATGGCCAAAGCCGGGACGATGACCAGGAAGCGGCCCATCAGCATGCCGAGGCCCAGCGTGATGTTGTACCAGGGCGTGTTGCCGGAGAGGCCGCCGAAGGCCGAGCCGTTGTTCGCGGCCGCCGAGGTATAGGCATAGAGCACCTCGGCGAAGCCGTGCGGGCCGCCATTGGCCATCGAGGCCACGGCGCTCGGAAGGACCACGGCGATTGCCGTGAAGACCAGCATCGCCAGCGGCAGGCAGAGGATCGCCAGCATCGCCATCTTGACCTCCTTGGCCTCGATCTTCTTGCCGAGATATTCGGGCGTGCGGCCGACCATCAGGCCGGCGACGAAGACGGCGACGACGACGAACATCAGGATGCCGTAGAAGCCGGCGCCGACGCCGCCGACGATGACCTCGCCGAGCTGCATGTTGATGAGCGGGATCATGCCGCCAAGCGCTGTGAAGCTATCGTGCATGGCGTTGACGGCGCCGCAGGAGGCGGCCGTCGTGATGACGGCGAACAGCGCCGACGCGGCGATGCCGAAGCGCGTCTCCTTGCCTTCCATGTTGCCGCCGTCGATGCCGAGCGCATGGACCAGCGGATTGCCGGCGGCCTCGGCCCAGTAGCAGACGGTGACACCGACGAGGAACAGCACGCCCATCGCGGCCAGGATCGCCCAGCCCTGGCGCTGATTACCGACCATGCGGCCGAAGACGTTGGTGAGAGCGGCGCCGATCGCGAAGATCGACAGCATCTGGATAAGGTTCGAGATCGCGTCCGGGTTCTCGAACGGATGCGCTGAGTTGGCATTGAAGAAGCCGCCGCCATTGGTGCCGAGCATCTTGATGGCGAGCTGCGAGGCCACCGGGCCAAGCGCGATCGTCTGCTTGGCGCCTTCCAGCGTGGTCGCGTCGACATAAGGACCGAGCGTCTGCGGGACCCCGAGCCAGACATAGACGAGCGTCAGAACGATACAGGCCGGCAACAGCACGTAGAGCGTGCAGCGGGTGAGATCGACCCAGAAATTGCCGATCGACTTGCCGGAAGCGCGGGCGAAGCCGCGGATGAGCGCAATGGCGATGGCGACGCCGGTGGCAGCCGACACGAAGTTCTGCACGGTGAGGCCGGCCATCTGCACGAGATAGGACATCGTGCTTTCGCCGCCGTAGTTCTGCCAGTTGGTGTTGGTGACGAAGCTGACGGCCGTGTTGAAGGCGAGGCCGGGCTCGACCGCCGCCATGCCCGCGGGATTGTAGGGCAGCGCGCCCTGGAGCCGCTGCAGCGCATAAAGGACGAGGAAGCCGGCGAGATTGAAAAGCAGCATGCCGGTCGCGTAGACCGCCCAGTGCTGTTCTTCCTTCTCGCTGGTTCCGGCGAGGCGGTATAGGCCGCGTTCGATCGGAACGAGCACCGGCGACAGCAAGGTGCGCTCGCCGCTGAAGACGCGGTAGATGTAGCCGCCGAGCGGCTTCACGAGCAAAAGCAGGATCCCGCAAAAGACGAGGATCTGTATCCAGCCATTGAGTGTCATGATGTGACCTTCCGGGCGCCGATCAGAAGCGTTCTGGGCGGATGAGGGCGTAAGTGAGATAGGCGAGCAGGAACAAGGTCACCGCGCCGCCGAGGATGTAATCGAGAAGCATGATCCGGCCCTTCCGCTCAGATGATGCCGCAGGCTTTGACGTAGGCTAAGGACAGGGCGAAGAACAAAATCCCGATCCCGAGAACTATGAGGTCCATTGCAGGTCTTCCTTGTTTCCACTTGGTGTTTTCGGCTCGCAGTGGCGGGCTCAAAACTGCACGCGCACGCACGTCATCTTGGCGGCGACGGCGATCAAAAGCATTTTTCGAAGGAAAATATGGACCCGATCGCCATAAAGGTTCGAGACGGAGCGGGTGGGAAAGATATAGGAATTTTATAGGGGTTTTGGGCGACCTTAGGCTGCTTGCCGGTACCCCGGGCTGCTTGCCGTTTCGAGGTCACTGGGCCGTTCGCAGGCTCAGGCAGGGCGAATAAAGGCGCATATATAAAGCGGCGTGGAATCCCCTCTCGAATTCATATGAAGCGGCCGTCTATCTAGTCGCGTGTCATAGCTCGCCCGAGTTTCGGCGCGCGCCAAATCGAGTTTCAAAATGCAGTTCGCACCATTCAGGATGGCTCCGCGGCTGGGCCAAAACATTCCGACCAAATACTTCATCCTCGCCGATCCGAAGGACAAAGGGGCGGTCATTGGCCGTCTGGCCGACCACCCCATCCGCGAGACGGTGGTCGATGGCCATGGCTGCAGCTATCGCTATGTCGGCGTCGCAACGCGCAATCCGGACGGACGCTATGACGTCGAGGCGCTGCGGCCCGGGGAGTGGATCGTCCAGCCGGGCCTGGTCTATGCCCTGGAAGCCAAACGATAGGTGATGGCGCCTACAGCGCCGGCCGTCGATCCTTCCACGACATGGCGTCTTCCAGCTGTGATGACAGCGCCAGCACCGTCGCCTCGTCGCCGTAACGGCCGACGAGCTGGACGCCGATCGGCACGCCGCCGGCCGACTGGCCGAGCGGCAGCGAGATCGCCGGCAGGCCGGAGATGTTGAAGGGGAAGTTGAAGACCGCGTCGCCCCATTTGGCGTTGTAGCGGTCGAGATCGGTTTCCGACATGTCGTAATAGCCGAGCGGGCGCGGCAGCTGCGTCAGCGTCGGGGTGATGAAGATGTCATAGGGGTTGAGGTCGCCGACGATGTCGCGACTGATCAGCCTCAGTTGCTCGACATCCGAAATATGCTTGATGCCGCTGGTCGCGCGGCCGCGCTGGATGATCGCCCAGGTCAACGGCTCGACATCGTTCGTGGTGACGGGGCGGCCGACCAGCGTTTCCAGGAAATCGAAAGTCGCCGCCGTCTGCACGCAGGTCATGTCGGTGTAGGTTTTCCACACGGCATCGGCGTCGAGCGGCATGTCGTGCTCCTCGATAGCGTGGCCGAGGCGTTCGAGCGCGGCAATCGTGGAGAGCACAGTCGCCCTGACGTCAGGATCGACCGCCGCGCCGTTGGGCGGCGTGACGGTAAAGCCGACGCGCAGTTTCTTCGGCGCCCGCGCGGAAAGGTTCAGCCAACTGTCCGCCGGAACCGGCGGCGTGTAGGCGTCGCCGGGCAGGGCGCCGGCCACCGCGTCGAGATAGGCAGCGGTATCGCGCACCGTGCGCGAGCAGCAGAGGAAATAGGCGCCGCCATACCAATAGTCGCCGAAGGGGGCGAGGCTGACGCGGCCGCGCGACGGCTTCAGGCCGACAATGCCGCAGCACGAAGCCGGCACGCGGATCGAGCCGGCGCCGTCGCTGGCCTCGGCGATCGGCACCATGCGCGAAGCGATCGCGGCCGCGGCGCCGCCGCTCGAGCCTCCTGGCGTGATGCCTTCCTTCCAGGGGTTCTTCGTCGTGCCGTAGAGTTTCGGTTCCGTGGTGATCGACCAGCCATTCTCGGGCGCATTGGATTTGCCGACAAGCACGAGGCCGGCGGCCTTGATACGGCGCACCACCTCACTGTCGGAATCGGCGACGAAGTCCTTCAGGTAGAAGCAGGAATTGGTGTTGGGCGCGCCCTTCCAGGACGAAGCGAGCTCCTTGAGCAGATAAGGCACGCCGGCGAAGGGCGCATTCTTATCCACCGTCGCCGCCTGGGCACGCGCCATGTCGTAGAGACGATGGACGACAGCGTTAAGCGAGGGGTTGAGGCGCTCGATCGTGGTGATCGCCGCTTCGACGAGCTCTGCCGGCGAGACCTCGCCGCGCTTCACCAGGTTGGCCAAGCCAAGCGCGTCTGACTCGGTATAGGTTTCGAGCAAGCTCTTCGAGATCGCGGCCATTGTGTTCCTCCCGTTAGGTTCTTGCTGAAGGCTGAGAATGGCTTGGCGGACTCACCCTCACCCAGCCTCCGCTTCGCTCGGCTGACCTCTCCCCGCCGGGGAGAGGAGATTGTTGGGCGCCGGCGCCAGTCCTCTTCTCCCAGCGGGGAGAAGGTGGCCGCGAAGCGGCCGGATGAGGGGGCTGGCTCGACTGGTGACCGAGAAATTCACGCCAGCTCGACGGTCCGCTTCTCCGCGATGCTCTGCTCCGCCGCCAGCACGATGCGGAGGCTATTCACCGCGGCATTCATCTGCTCGGTCAAGTCGAGGTCCTCGCGGATGGCGCGCAGGAAGAAAGCCTGCTCGCGGTCGCAAAGCTCCTGATGTCCGGGCTCGTCCTCCATGCTGACGATCTCGTCGGGTTTGGAAAAATTCTTGTCGCCATCGACCTGCGCGTAATGGATCTTCAGCGCGTCGGTCTTGGTGTGGCGGTCGATGTCGGCGGAATCGGATACCTCTTCGGCGTCCTTGGCGCTGCTTGCCCCCTGGCCGGCGACAATCGAGACGGCGCCCTTGGGGCCGACCACGTCCTTCACGAAATAGGCGGTCTCGCTCATCATCGGGCCCCAGCCCGCCTCGTACCAGCCGACCGAGCCGTCGTCGAAGGTGACGTGCAGATGGCCGTAATTCTGCTTGTCGGCCTCGGCCCAGAGCTTGGCTCCGATGCCGTGCACGCGCACCGGCTTGGCACCGGTCAGCTGGCACATGACGTCGACATAGTGCACGCCGCAATCGACGATCGGGATCAGCGAGTCGATCAGGTTCTTGTGCCAATGCCAGGCGCTGCCGCTGCTCTGCTGATTGAGGTTCAAACGCATCACCAGCGGCTTGCCAAGCGTCTTGCCGACCTCGATGAATTTGATCCAGGACGGATGGACGCGCAGGATGTAGCCCAGCACCAGCTTGCGGTTCTTCGCGCGCGCGGCAGCCACCACCTTCTCGGCGTCAGCGATGTTGGTGGCCAGGGGCTTTTCCATGAAGACATGGCAGTTGGCGGCGATCGCCTTCAGGGCGTATTCGGCGTGCGTGTTTGGCCAGCTGTTGATGGAGACCGCGTCCGGTTTCGTCTCCTTCAGCGCCAGGTCGAAGTCCTCGTAGAGCGGGTAGCCGGCGAGGTCTTTCGGGATCTTCTTGTTGCTCTTGATCGAGCGGCTCATGATGCCGACGATCTCGAAGCCTTCAGAGCGGTGATAGGCGCTTGCATGCGAGGCGCCCATATTGCCCAGACCAACCACCAGAATTCTTACCTTGTCGGCCATGTCAGCCTCCCTAATTCCTTGATTCAATCATGGGCGGCGATCGATCGCCGCTCATCACCCGGCCCTTTCCTCTCCCCCGTCGATCGGGGGAGAGGTGTCGAGCGAAGCTCGACGGAGTGGGGGTCGACCTTCGCCGCGGGCCTGAGGTTTCTTGCCCGCCAGATTGTGCCTGTCTTGCAGCGATTGCGCATTTGGCGAACGCCTTCCCCCACTCCGTCGCCGCTTCGCGGCGACACCTCTCCCTCCGGAGGGGGAGAGGAAAGGAGCCTCACTTCACCGCCGAATCGAAGAGGTGCGCCTTGATCTTGTCGACGTCGAGCGCGGCAAAGCCCTCCGACAGCTTCACGCCGTCGGCGTCGGCCTTGACCTTGGCCTTGTCGAAGTCGTTGGCGGCCTTGATCAGGTCGTTGGTGCAGACGTCCTCGGCCTTCACCGGCGCGGTGATCTGGCCGATCTTGAGGATCTCGTCGAAGAAGCCCTGCCAGCTCGCCATGTCGTGCGAGCCCCAGCCGCCGCGCTTGTCCATGTCGCCGCGGAAGACGTTGATCTGCTGCAGGATCGAGGTGGTGCCGAGCTCCGGCCCAAGGTTCTTGGCCAAGGTCGGGAACTGTTCGAACACGGCCTCGACCGCGGCGCGCGGGTTCTGGTAGCCGAATTCGAGGCCCATCGCCCAGCCACGCAGGTATTTCTCCAGGAAGGCCTTTTTGTCGGCATCCTCGAGGTCGGCGGCGCGCACCACAAAAGTGTTGGCCGGCAGCTTCGAATTCTGCACGCCCAGCCAATATTCGAAGTCGAGGCCCTTGGCGATCCATTCGGCGCGCAGCCCCTCCCAGGAAAGCGCCGCGTCGCCCTGGCCGCCGGCGAGCGCGGTGCCCCAGGTCGGCCAGCCGGCCTCGACATATTTCACCTTCTTGATGTCGACGCCCTGGGCGGCAAGCAGTGGATCGACGATCGCCTGCCAGGCGGCGGAGCCGAGCAGGATGGTCTTGCCTTCGAGGTCCTTGAGGTTCTTGGTGCCCTGGCCCTTGCGGAAGGCGATGCTGAAGGTGTCGCGCGCGCCCATGTGGAACACCGACTTCAGCTTCATGCCGTTCTGGATGGCGAAAGAGAAGACGCCGGGCGAGGGGAAGCCCATGTCGGCCTGGCCGACATCGACGAACTTCACCGTCGCGGTGCCGTCGGATGGGCCGGGCTGCATGTCGGTGTTGAGGTCGCCGAAATAGCCGGCCTTCTTCGCCGACCAGTAGGGATAATCGTCCAGCACTTCGAGTGTGCCGCGCGGCGAGATCCAGGTGAATTTCTCGTAAGCCGCCGCCCTGGCTTTCAGGCCGGACGCGCCGAGCGCAGTGGCGGTCACGACGCCGGCCGCCGTCACCTGCAGAAAATAGCGGCGGCTGATGCCGGCCGGAACACTGGAATGGGTCGGTTTGTCGTTGGTCATGGCATTCCCCTTTTGTTGATTGCCCTTTTATCGATCGCTTGCCTTGCCTTTGCCCGCCTCCCGGGCAACCTCGTCCTTTCGCGCTTATGTCTCCCAGTTCGCCCATTTCTTGCCGATCAGGAAGAACAGCACGTAGATCAGGATGCCGAGCGTCGACAGGATCAGCACCACCGCGAAGAATTGCGGCATCTGGATCATCGACGAATAGGAGGTGAGCCGGTTGCCGAGCCCGAAGCCGCCGCCAACCATCTCGGCGCCGACGGCGGTGAGCAGGCCGAAGATCGCGCCGATCATCAGGCCGACCAAGATCATCGGCAGCGCCATCGGCGCGCGGATCTTCCAGAAGATCTGCAGTGTGCTGGCGCCATACGACCGGGCTAAGGCGATCTTGGCGCTGTCGACGCGGCGAAAGCCGGTTGCGGCGTTGATCATCACCATCGGACCTGCGGCCAAGGCCACTGCGATGATGCGCGGCGTGTAGCCGAAGCCGAAGCGCAGGATCAGCAGCGGCACCAGCGCCAGCATCGGCGTGGTGACGAGTATCAGGATATAGGGCGCGACGATCTTTTCGGCGAAGGGAAACTGGGTGATCACGGCCGCCATGACCAGGCCGACGACGGCGCCGATGGCGAAGCCCGAGACAAGCTCGACCAGCGTGTAGCCGAGATGCGGCGCGATCAGCGGGAACTCGTCGAATAAAGCGTAAACGATCGAGCTTGGCGGCGGCATGATGTATTGCGGCACGTGGAAGATGCGCAGCGCCAGCTCGATGCCGCCGATGATCACCACGGCGACGGCGAGGATCGCCGCCACCTCGGCGCCGGATTTGATGCCGGGACCGCTGGCGAAGGCCGAAAGATTGGTCAGGCTGACGTCCTGCCCATCTGCCGATTTGGCCTTGGAGAATTCCGGAATGGCGTCGCCTCCGCTCACGGCCTGATCCTCACGATTTCGGCCGATGGCCGTTCCGGCGTCTTTGGCCGCACGCGCTCGCCGACAATGTCCATCTTGATCTTGTTGGTGAGGTCGAAGACCTCTTTCGTCGCCATGATCTCCAGCGAACGCGGGCGCGGGAACGGCACGTCGTAGACCTTGGCGACGCGGCCCGGCCGCGTGGTCAGCACCACAACGCGGTCGGAGAGGAAGATCGCCTCCTCGATGCTGTGGGTGATGAAGACGATGGTGGTCTTGGTGTCGAGCCAGATCTCCTCGACGAGGCGATTCATCTCCTCGCGGGTGAAGCTGTCGAGCGCACCGAAGGGCTCGTCCATCAGCAGCACCGAGGGTTTCAGTGCCAGCGCACGCACGATCGCGGCGCGCTGCTGCATGCCGCCGGAAAGCTCGCGCGGGAACTTGCCGCCGAAGCCGTCGAGCCCAACGCGGTTCAACAGGTGCGCGATCCAGGCGCGATCGGGCTTCTCGCCCTTGATCTCGAAGGGGAAGTTGATGTTGGCGTCGAGATTGCGCCAGGGCAAAAGGTTCGCTTCCTGGAAGACGATGCCGATCTCGGGCCGCGGTCCGGTGATCTCCTTGCCATCGAGCAGGATGGAGCCGGCTGTCAGCCGATGCAGGCCGGACATCGACCACAACAGCGTGGTCTTGCCGCAGCCCGAGGGGCCGACGATCGAAACGATCTCATTGGATTGCACATCGAGGCTGCAGCGATCGAGCGCCAGAAGATCGCCTGAGGCCGTTTGATAGACCTTCGTCGCTGCCTGCACGCCGAGCTTCGGCGTTCTTGCGCTTGCCGTACTCATGCTCCCCCTCGGAGACTGCGCGATGAGTTGCCGAAGGCCTCATCTGTCCGCAAAATCAGTCTGTAACTATCCTACTTTACTGTCAAGCGGCGACGAAGAGCGAAGGCAATCAGCTTCAATCAGTCCTTATCTAAGCGTCTGATTTTTCGTTCTTTTATGACGCCTTGCGATGTGTGTTACTTTCCTACATACTCACCTCGGTTGATTGCCTATGGCCAGCGGGCGGATAATCGCGAAGATGATAGGTCCCGAAGCGGGCTGGGGAGGACTGGCCAATGACCGAAGCTGACAGCCAGGCGGTGCGAACTGTGGACGAGGACGACGACCGCCACGACCATGTCAGGCGCATTCCCGATATCATCTCGCAGGTGAAAGACAGCTATGCGGAGCTGCGGCCGGCCGAGCGCCGCGTCGCCGACGTCGTGCTCGACGACGTCAAATATGCGGTCGACGCTTCCAACGCCGCGCTTGCGCAGCGCGCGGGGGTCAGCGAGCCGACGGTCACCCGCTTCTGCCGCGCCATCGGCTGCGACGGCGTGCGCGATTTCAAGCTGAAGCTGGCGCAGAGCCTGGTCGTCGGCGCGCTCTATCTCGCCACCAAGCCGCAACCCGCGAATAGCGACAGCGGCATGCCTTTCTGGAACGCCGTGTTCGGCGAGGCGCGGCGCGCGCTGCAGGAGGCCGAACGGCAGATTGATCCGGGACAGCTGCAGAAGGCGGCGGAGCTGATCGCCAAGGCGCGGCAGGTGACGGTGTTCGGCCTCGGCGGCAGCTCATCGGCGCTGGCGCAGGAGACGCAATACCGGCTGTTCCGCTACGGCATCACCATCAGCGCGCAGTGCGATCCCTACCTGATGCGCATGACCGCCTCGACGCTGAAGCCGGGCGATCTGGTGATCGCGATCTCGGCGACCGGCCGTACCCGGGAAGTGATCGAAGCGGTGGAGCTCGCCAAGCATTACCGCGCCAACGCGATCTGCGTGACGGCGCCGGACACCGAGTTGACTCGGGTCTGCGACGTGCGGCTGACGGTTGCCGTGCCCGAATATCCCGACACGCTGAAGCCGACCGCGTCGCGCTACGCCTTCCTCGCGGCGATCGATCTACTCGCGGTGGCGACCGCTTACAAGATCGACGGCCCTGCGCGCGAGACCGTGCGCCGCGTCAAGTACAATGCCCAGATCCATCGGACGGGAAAAGAGATGGAGCCGTTGGGGGATTAGCGACTATTCCTTCTCCCACAGGGGGAGAAGGGGAAGGCGCCGCTGCCAAGGAATTTGAACTGAAGAAGGGAACGAAGAAGAATGCTCGACATCGCACCATCGCAACAGGCGGCAACTTGGCTCGGCGCTTTCGGCCGGGCCTTGGAGGCCGGCGATATCGAGGCGGCGACCGGCCTTTTCGCGGAGGACTGCTACTGGCGCGATCTTTTGACCTTCACCTGGAACATCAAGACCATGGAAGGACAAGCCGCGATCCGCGACATGCTGAAGGCGACGCTGGCGTCGGTTAAGCCATCGCAGTGGCGGCTGTCCGGCGAGGCGAGCGTCGACGACGGCATCATCGAAGCCTGGTTCACGTTCGAAACGGCGGTGGCGCGGGGCGAGGGGATCCTGCGGCTCAAGGACGGCCGCTGCCGCACGCTGTTCACCGCGATGAGCGAGCTTAAGGGTTTCGAGGAGCGGAAAGGCCCGGCGCGGCCGCTCGGCATCCGCCACAAGGCCGATCCCAAGCGCGAGACCTGGGCGGAGGCAAGGGCACGCGAGGCGCGCGACCTCGGCGTGCATGAGCAGCCCTATTGCCTGGTGATCGGCGGCGGGCAGGGCGGCATCATGCTGGGCGCCCGGCTGCGGCAGCTCGGCGTCCCCACCCTCGTCATCGAGAAGAACGCGCGCGCCGGCGATTCCTGGCGCAACCGCTATCGCTCGCTCGTGCTACACGACCCGGTCTGGTACGACCATCTGCCCTATGTCCCGTTCCCGGAAAACTGGCCGGTCTTCACGCCCAAGGACAAGATGGGCGACTGGCTGGAAATGTATACCCGCGTCATGGAGCTGAACTATTGGGTTGCCACCGGATGCATCAGCGCCGCCTATGACGAGACCGAAAAGGTCTGGACCGTGGTGGTCGACCGCGTCGGACAGCGCATCACGCTGAAGCCGAAGCACATCGTCTTCGCCACTGGCGCCTATGGGCCGCCGCGGCAGATCGAATTGCCTGGCGCCGAGAGCTTCAAGGGCGAGCTTCTGCATTCCAGCCAGTATTCCACCGGCGAGAAGTTCCGCGGCAAGCGCGTCGCGGTGATCGGTGCTGCAAGCTCGGGTCACGATGTCAGCGTCGATCTGTGGGAAGCGGGCGCCAAGGTCACCATGGTCCAGCGCTCGCCGACGACCGTGGTGAAGTCCGATACGCTGATGGACGTCGGCTTCGAGATCTTCTCCGAAAAGGCGCTGGCGCGCGGCATCACCACCGACAAGGCTGACATGATCGTCGCCTCGACACCGTTCGCGCTGGTGCCGAAGGGCCAGCGCGCGCTCTACGACGTCATCCGGGCGCGCGACGCGGATTACTACCGGCGCCTCAGCGACAGCGGCTTCGCCATCGATTTCGGCGAGGACGAGACAGGGCTGTTGATGAAGGCCTACCGGACAGGCTCCGGCTATTACATCGATGTCGGCGCCTGCGAGCTGATCCTGAACGGCGAGATCAAGGTGAAGAGCGGTGTCGGCATCAAGTCGCTGACGCCGGACGGCATCCTGTTCGAGGACGGCAGCGAATTGGAAGTCGATGCGATCGTCTGCTGCACCGGCTACCAGTCGATGAACGAGACGGTGGCGGCAATCGTCTCGCGCGAGGTTGCCGACAAGGTTGGCCCGTGCTGGGGCCTTGGCTCCGGCGTAAAGGGCGATCCCGGTCCCTGGCAGGGCGAATTGCGCAACATGTGGAAGCCGACGGCGCAGGAAGCGCTATGGTTCCATGGCGGCAACCTGGCGCTGTCGCGGTTCTACTCGAAATATGTGGCGCTGCAGCTCAAGGCGCGCATGGAGGGCATTGCCACGCCGGTTTATGGCGAGCCGAGCAACGCGAGGCAGTGACGTTCGATCTCCCCCCTTGAGGGGGAGATGCCCGGCAGGGCAGAGGGGGTCGTCTCACATAGAACGCCGACACCCTCTGTTGTCGCGGACGGCGTTGGCGCTTCACGCGAGGCGACCCCCCTCTGTCGCCTTAGGCGACATCTGCCCTCGAGGGGGGGAGATCAGCCCCGTCCAAAATGCCTGGCCGCCACATCGACATGCGTATGATGCGCATGCGCTTCGAAACGCTCTGTCTCATTGTGGTCGAGCGCTTCGTTCGGCCACCACTTGCCGCCGATGACGATGCCGTTGGAGACCAGTCGCCGATCCGCGACCAGTGACGCCCCGACGGCGTCGACGAAGGTGAAGCGGCCCGGCTGAAGCCGCAGCACCGCGACATCGCCGATGCCGCCGACCTTCAGCGCGCCGAGCTCGGGCCGGGCGATCGCCCGCGCGGGGTTCGTCGTCGCGGCGCGCAGCACCTCGATCAGCGGCATGCCGAGCCCCATGAGCTTCGACATGCAGACCAGGATGTCGAAGGCCGGGCCGTCGACGCAGTAGAGATGCACGTCGCTCGAGATGACGTCGGGCGCGAGGCCCTCGGCGAGCATGGTCTTCGCCACCTCGAAGTCGAAGGAGCCCATGCCGTGGCCGATGTCGAAGATGACGCCGCGCTCGCGCGCCAGCCGCATGTCCGGCCGTACCGCGCCCGACGCAAAGACCGGCGCGTTGGGGAACGGCCGGAAGCAGTGGGTGAGGATGTCGCCGCGCCGCAGCCTGGGCAGCACTTCCGAGCGGCCGGGCGGCGGCTCGTCGATATGCGCCATCAGCGGCAGGCCGGCCTTGTCGGCGGCTTCGAGCGCGAGGTCGACCGGCGCGATGCCGCTCGTGCCGCCGGCATGCTTGCCGGAGCGGACTTTCACGCCGACGACGACATCGGCGTGCTCGCGCACCGCGGCAACCGTCTCACGCGGCTCGCAAAGCCTGAGGTCGCTGCATTCGCCGACGGATACGGTCTTGGCGAAGCCGAAAATGCCGGCGAAGGAAATGTTGACGTAAGCCAGGATGCGGACCTTCGAGCGCTCGATGACATGGCGGCGAAAGCCCAGGAAATTGCCGGCGCCGGCGCTGCCGGCGTCGATGAAGGTGGTGGTGCCGCACTTGGCGGCGAGCCGGTCGGCATCGACGCCGAGCGAGGTTCCGCCCCAATAGACGTGGCTGTGCAGGTCGATAAGGCCAGGCGTGACGATGCAGTCCCTGGCATCGACCACCTGCGTGGCATGTTCGGCGTCAATGGCGGCGTCGATCGCGGCGACGCGCCCATCGGCGATGGCGACGTCGCGCTGCGCGTCCAGGCCCGATGCGGGATCGATGACGCGCCCGCCCTTGATCAGGAGATCGAACTGCATCGGTGCCCTCTCTTTGTTTGTTTCACGCAATTCCGGACGGAAAACCGCTAAGCACTTTTCCTGGAATTGCTCCAAGCGATCCGACCGGGCGATCAGACCGGCCGGTAGGCGACCGCCTCGACCTCGATCTTGATGTCGATCATCAGACGGGACTCGACCGTGGTCCGCGCCGGCGGATCCTTCGGGAAATGCTTCGCATAGACGGTGTTGAAGGTGCCGAAGTCGCGCGCATCCTCCAGCCAGACGGTGGTCTTCACCACATCGTCCATGGTGCAGCCGGCGAGCGCCAGCGCCGCCTTGACGTTCTGCAGCACCTGCTCGGTCTGCTCGGCGATGCCGCCCTTCACCACGAGCCCATCGCTGCCCACCGGCACCTGGCCGGAAATATAGACGAAATCGCCGGCGCGCACGGCGGGCGAGAGCGGAACGTGGGATTTTCCAAAGCATTGCTTGGGCAAGTGAGCCTCCTCTTGGCGATTGAACGGAACCGTTCCCATAGCCGTCTACGCTTGTCGGCACGATCCTCATAGAGCCAATGTCGGAAAGCAACATTTTTTCGAAATCCATGTTGCTTTATTACAGAAGCCTGAGCATCTTGCGCTCGACGCCGTGCGATCGGGCGCGAAAAGAGAGGGAGGATCCAGCATGACCTTCGACAAGAACCCGTTCCCGGAAGGCGATGCCGACCGTCACGCGCTGTGGGAAATGCTGGTGCGGCGCGACATCGATGCGTTCCTGGGACAGGACTGGTCGATGGTCGAGGACGATTTCATCGCCGAGAGCTTCTTCGGCATGCATGCGCATTTCCTCGCCAATGCCGATGCCTGGCGGCTGCAGTTCCCAAGGCTCGAAATCTATCGCGACGAATGGCTGCGCCAGGCCAAGGAAACCGCGGCGACGAAATTCGCCGAGCCGCTGCGCGAGGCGCTGTTCCGCGTCACCAACATGCGTGACATCGATGTCGACGGCGACCGCGCGGTGCTGCACAAGAAGTTCGACGGCTCGGTCGCCAAGGCCGATGGCGGCGTCGACCGGCTCAAATGGCAGACGCTCTATTTCTGCCGCAAGGTCGCCGGCCGCTGGAAGATCGCAGGCTTTGTCGGTTACATGCCGCATCCGCTGGGAAGCTAGGCTTATCGGGCGGCGACTGCGTTGGCTAAACCGCTCCTTGCTTCGCCCGTGGGATGACGACGTTAGGGGGCTTCAGTCGACGGGCTCGCTACGCGAGCCGTGGCAACCGCTCATCGGGCGAGCGGTGGTCGAACACGACGCCCATGGTCTTACCAACGGCGGCCATGACGATCAGTTCGACCAGATGGTCGTCGCTGTCTCCGCAGGCGGGGTCCGATTGGCGGATGGCGTCGAGCATGGCGCGCGTCGAGACGGTGTCGCCGGCGCGGAATTTCGAAAGGGCAGACGTTACAAGATCTTGCACCGTCGGATCCATGACGGGCACCTCAGAAGCGACGTTCATTGGCCTCCTCCTGCCATGAACCCTCCCCGAAAGGATGATACGCCAATGGTGGGATTGCGCCAGCGAAATGGTGGTCCGACCAGAGTGACTGGCGACAGCCTACCGCCATGTCCGGTAGGGACGAGCTGACGTCCGCCCATAGGGACGAGCTGACGCTCGCCCATAGATGTGGAACACTGCACCGAGAACCATAACCCATGCTCGACGCATAGCCCTGCGGTTGGTAAGCCCGTGGCGCGCAGGGAGACGATCCGAATCGAGACATGACCGTTGCAATCGAGATGGGGCAGACCACGGCAGGCGCGCCAGCGGCCCTCGACCTTGAGGAATTGCTGGCGACCCGCCTGCTGGTGCAGGGCAATTCGGGCTCCGGCAAGTCGCATCTGCTGCGCCGCCTGCTCGAACAGAGCGCGCCTTGGGTGCAGCAGACCATCATCGACCCCGAAGGCGACTTCGTGTCGCTGGGCGAACGCTTTGGCCATCTGGTGATCGACGCGGAGGAGCATACCGAGCGCGGCCTGCAGGCGGCCGGCGAGCGGGCGCGCATCCACCGCGTCTCGACCGTGCTCAACCTCGAAGGGCTCGATGCCGAGAACCAGATGCGGCGCGCCGCCGCCTTCCTCGGCGGCTTGTTCGAGGTCGCGCGCGACCATTGGTACCCGATGCTGGTGGTGGTCGACGAGGCGCAGCTCTTCGCGCCCGCCGCGGCGGGCGAGGTCTCGGACGAGGCGCGCAAGTTGTCGCTCGGCGCCATGACCAATCTGATGTGCCGCGGCCGCAAGCGCGGGCTTGCCGGCATCATCGCCACGCAGCGACTGGCGAAGCTCGCCAAGAATGTCGCTGCGGAGGCCTCCAACTTCCTGATGGGCCGCACCTTCCTCGACATCGACATGGCGCGCGCGGCCGATCTGCTCGGCATGGAGCGACGCCAGGCCGAGGCTTTTCGCGACCTGGAGCGCGGCCATTTCATGGCGCTTGGGCCCGCCTTGTCGCGCCGTCCGCTCAGTGTGCGCATCGGCCAGACCGAAACTAGCCCGCGCAACGGCACGCCGCGGCTGATGCCGCTGCCGGAAGCGACGCTGGAAGATGCGCGCTCGATCATTCTTGCCGCGCCACCGCCTGAGACGGTCAGGCCGCAACGCCGGCCTTCGCCGGACTTGCTCGACCAGCTGATGGCGGCCAAGGCCGCGCCGCTGGACATCCGCCCCGAACCGGCGGAGCCGCAGCCCAGCGCCGAGGACCTCGCCGAGCGGCGCGAGCGGATGGACCGCATCCTGCGCGCTATCCTGGCCGAGCCGGATGCGGGCTTCCGCGTCATCGGCGTGCTCTACCAGGAGTTCGTGGTCCGCTGCCGCATCGAAGGGCTCGCCTCGGTGGTGCCCGACCTTTCGGAATTCCGCCGCATGCTGACACGGGCCCGCGCCGGTGTCGGCTCCGACATGGCCGAGGATGATGCGTGGCGGGACGTCTCGGTGCGCGCATCGCTGTTGCCCGAGGACATGCAGGGCGTGTTCATGATGATCGCCCGCGCTGCCAAGGAGGGCTGGCCCTGTCCCAGCGACGCGGCAATCGCCCGCGCGTATGGCTCGCATTCGCTGCGTCGGGCGCGCCGGCTGCTCGACTATATCGAGGAGCAGGGGCTCATCGTCTGCCAGGTCGACGGCACTGGGCGGCGCACCGTGACGCTTGTCGAGCTCGCCTGGGCGACGGCGCCGGGCGATCCCAATGCCGCGGAGCAGGACAGCTCAGCGGCGTGATTACGGTTGCAGCTCGATGGTGCGGGCGTCGCGCGGCGGCGCGCGATGGGTCGAGACGACGACGATCCGGTCATCGAGGTGGGCGAGCAGACGCTCAAGGATGCGCTGGCCCTGCTCGTCGTCGAGGTGCTCGGTCGGCTCGTCAAGCAGCATAAGCGGCCGGGACGACAGCCAGGCGCGCGCGAGATTGATGCGCTGAACCTCGCCAAGCGAGAAGCTGTCCTGCCTGATCCAGGCATCCAGCCCACCGGCCTCGCGAATGCGGCCGTCCATCTCGACGGCTTCCAGCGCGCGCCAGAGCGCGGCGTCCGGAACATCGCCGGCGAAGAGGTTGGCGCGGACGGTGTCCTCAAGGATGACCGCGTCATGCAGGACGAGCGCGGCGAGCGCCTGCCGCTCAGCTGCCGACAGGATGCGGTCGCCCGCGGCAAAACCATCCTCGCCGATCCAGCCGGCGATCTGCTTGAGCAGGCTGGTCTTGCCCGAGCCGCTTGCCCCGACAAGCATCGTCGGCCGGCCCTTTTCGAGGAGCAGCGCGAGCAGCGGTCCGATGGGCCGCCCATCAGGCGCGCGGCGCTGCAGCCCGCCATGGAGCAGCATGCGCGGCTCGAGCGGCCGAGGCGCGGGCACGTGCCTGTCGTCCGAAGCGCCTCGCGTCCATTGATCGACCTCCGCCCGCGCCGCATTGCGGCGCAGCACGGCCACAAGCATGCGCGATGCGCCGTTCACCGCTTCGCCCAGCGCCAGCCAGGAGAAGGCAAGCAGAATGGCCGGGAGAAGTTCCGAACCTAGCCGCCCCGCATGCCAGGCGGCGGCCATGACGCTGATGCCCGCGACCGGGCCGAAGGCCGCGCCGATCATGTCCAGCTGGGCTTGGAGCCGCCGGAGCGCAAGCAATTCGCCGTCGGCGCCGGAGAGCGCAGCAAGCGCCTCGGCGCATTCGTGGCTCCAGGCGCGCTCGGCCTTGAGCGGGACGGCCGACGCCATGGCCGCGCCAAGCCGGCTTGCGCCTTCGCGACGCAGCGATCTGGCCCGCCCCCACGCCGCGGCGCCAGCCTTGGCCACCCGGTTCCCCGTAAACAGGATGGCAAGCAGCAAAAGGGCGATCGGCAGGAGAGACAAGGGCGCCAGCGCCGCTGAGCCCACGATCAGGACCGCCAGGCCGCAGGCGAGCGTCAGCGCCGGCAACCCGGCGCGCAGCCTGGCATAGTCGAGGTCCTCGACGTCGTCGAGATAGTCGGCAAGGCGCGCGTCGTCGCCCAACTGCCATCCCGCCCGGCGAACCGCCGGCGCCGCCGCCATGGCAGCGAAGAGCCCGACGCGACGCGATACCTGATCGGCAAGCGCCGCCTTGTGGCCGGTCAGGCGTTCGCCATAGCGGGCCGCGGTGCGGCCGATCGCGAACAGCCGGATGAAAGCCGCCGGAATGTGGAAGTTGAAGGTAAAGGCGGCGGCGGAAAGACCGGCGATCGCCACCGATCCCAGCAACCAGGCGGAAACGCCGCTCAGCAATGTGGCGCAGGCCAACGCGGCGAAGGCGAAGCCCGTCGCCAGCCGCCACGACTTCCGGCTCGATGGCTGAAATGCCGCGCTCACGCCGCCGCCTCGATCGTGTTACCGCGAACGAGATCGACGACGATGTCGGCGGCAGCGGCGAGGTCCCGATCATGTGTCGCCACAACGACCAGCCGCGTCGTTGAAATTTCGAGCAGCATGCGCCGCACGGCCTCGGCTGTATCGCGGTCCAGCTTTGCCGTCGGCTCGTCGGCCAGCACGGCTCGCCCGCAAAGCAACGCCCGGGCGACCGCGATGCGCAGCCGCTGGCCCCCGGAAAGGTTGGCGCCGCCCTTGTCCAGCCTGGCATCGAGGCCGCCTGGCAGCAGCGTATCGTCAAGCAGGCCGATGGCGCCGGCGACGTCGTCCAGCCGGCTCCGGTCCACCGCACCGGCGTTCCACGAAATGGCTTCGGCCGGCGATCCTTCGGGTACATAAGCGTCCGTTGAAACCCAGGCGATCTCTTCAGTGGCCGGGGAATGGGTTTCCGGCGTCGGCATTGCGCCGGGTTCGAGCCCGGCGAGACGGCGCAGCAGGGTCGATTTGCCTGATCCGCTAGGGCCGACGATGGCGACGAGGCCATGCGCGGGCAGCGTCAGGCGCAACCGGTCGAGCACTGGCAAGGCCTTCGCCGCGACCGGCTCGGCGTCCAGCAGCCGGTCCAGCGCGGCGGCGGCCGCCTGTCCCTCCGCCTTGGCGTGGTATTGCTCCGAAAAGCGCCGGAAAGGCGCGAAATATTCGGGTGCGATCATCAGGATGAACAGGCTTTGCCAGAGCTCGAGATTGGAGAAGCCCGGGATCGTCGCAAGCTTCAGATGGCCGAGGCCAAGGAAGACCGCGAGGACCGCAATCGAGAGCGAGGCGAAGAAGTCGATGATGCCGGCATTGGCGAAGGCGATGCGCAGCACGCTCATCGTATTGTCCGCATAGGCTTCGAGGCGGCGGGCAAGCTTTGCCTCCTCGCCCGCCATCGCATGGTTGGCGAGGATCGTGGGCAAGGTGCGGACGCGGTCGGCGAACTGGCCGGCCAGCCGGCCGAACGCGCGTTCTTGGGCATCAGCGCGGCGGCGGATGGCATTGCCTATCAACGCGAAGAACAGGATCATCACCGGCGTCAGGCAGATGACCAGCAGGGCGGCCTGCCAGGAGACGAAGCAAAGCACCATGGCCGAAAGCAATGGGCCGGCGGCCATCATGACCGTGGCGGCACGGTGGCCGACCTGCAGCGCGGCGATCGATTCCGGATGGCGCTGCATCGAAACGGCCAAGTTGCCTATCGAGAGCGATTGCAGCTGGCGTGCCGGCATTTCGCTCAGTCGCTCGCCCGCCAGCGTCCGCAGCCGCGTCGACACGTTGTTTTCCGCGGATGCCTGCATGCTGTCGGCGGCGAATCCGGCGAAGCAGGCGGCTGCAAGAAGCGCGAACACCGCGGCGATCAGCCATGGATCGACCGCCTCGTCCATCACGAGCCGGCCGACTGCCATCGCCGCCGTGGCGGCGAAGCCAAGCCGCAGCACCGCGCGGACCGCCTGCAAGGCGAGAAGACCGCGCAATCCGGGTCTTGCCAGCCGCCCGGCGGTGGAGAGCGCCTCGAATTTGGCGGGCGCCGAGACGCCGGGATCACAGGGCGGTGCGGGAACGGCGGCGATCTTCATGCACTCCTTTTGTCACACGGAGAGACAAAACGAATTGATCCATGTCAAGCCGAGTATATCCTCTCCGCGTTATGAGGCGTACCCAGAAAGGATGCTTCCATGGCCGACGTTCTCCTCGTAGACCTTTCCCGACTGCAGTTCGCGCTGACGGCCCTCTACCATTTCCTGTTCGTTCCGCTCACGCTGGGCCTCTCCATCCTGATCGCCATGATGGAAACCGTCTATGTGATGACCCGGCGCACCATCTGGCGCGACATGACGAAGTTCTGGGGCGTGCTGTTCGGCATAAACTTCGCGCTGGGCGTCGCTACCGGTATCACCATGGAATTCCAGTTCGGCATGAACTGGGCCTACTACTCGCACTATGTCGGCGACGTGTTCGGGGCGCCTTTGGCCATCGAGGGGCTGATGGCCTTTTTCCTTGAAGCCACTTTCGTCGGACTGTTCTTCTTCGGCTGGGACCGGCTCTCGCCGCGCGCGCACATGATCGTGACCTGGCTGATGGCGCTCGGCACCAACTTCTCCGCGCTTTGGATCCTGATCGCCAATGGCTGGATGCAGAACCCGGTCGGCTCCGCCTTCAACCCGGACACGATGCGCATGGAGGTCACCGACTTCATGGCGGTGATCTTCAATCCGGTGGCGCAGGCGAAATTTGTCCACACCGTTTCGGCCGGCTATGTCTGCGCCGCCACTTTCGTGCTTGGCGTGTCGGCCTGGTATCTGCTCAAGGGGCGCCATGTCCAACTCGCCAAGCGCTCTTTCGTGATCGCCTCCGCCTTTGGCCTGGCATCGGCGCTGTCGGTCATCGTGCTCGGCGACGAGAGCGGTTACGCGCTCACCGACAACCAGAAAATGAAGCTCGCCGCCATCGAGGCCATGTGGGAGACGGAGCCGGCGCCGGCATCGTTCACGGCGTTCGGCATCCCGAGCCAGAGCGATCGCGACACGCATTTCGCCATCCGCATCCCCTGGGTGATGGGCATCATCGGCACGCGCTCGATCGACAGGCCGATTGCCGGCATCGACGAACTCGTCGCCCATGCCGAAGCCCGCATCCGCAACGGCATCGTCGCCTATGACGCGCTGGAGAAGATCAAGGCCGACCGCAACGACACCGCAGCCCGCGCCGTGTTCGATGCCAGCTCCAAGGATCTCGGCTATGCGCTGCTGCTCAAGCGCTTCCTGCCCGATCCGAGGCAGGCGAGCGAACAGCAGATCAAGGACGCGGCCTGGTCGACGGTGCCTTACGTGCCGCTGCTCTTCTTCGGCTTCCGCCTGATGGTGGCCTGCGGCTTCGCGCTGCTGGCGCTGTTCGCCATATCGCTTTGGCACACGACGCGGGAGACCGAGGCGCCACGCTGGCTGTTGCGCGCGGCGCTCATCGCCATGCCGCTGCCCTGGATCGCCATCGAGGTCGGCTGGTTCGTGGCCGAGTTCGGCCGCCAGCCCTGGATCATCGACGGGGTGCTGCCGACCTTCCTCGCCACGTCGGAACTTGGCGTAAGCGACCTCTTGCTCACCATCGCCGGCTTCACGCTCGTCTACGGCGTGCTCGCCGTCATCGAGGTCAGGCTGATGCTGGCCGCCATCCGCAAGGGGCCCGAGGTCGCCAAGGTCATCGACGACCTGCGCCCGGGTGCCGCAATGCAACCGGCAGAGTGAGAGGATCACGACGATGATCGAATTTCTCTTGAGCTATGAAACGCTGCGCGTGATCTGGTGGATACTGCTCGGCGTGCTTCTGATCGGCTTCGCCGCGACCGACGGGTTCGACATGGGTGTCGGCGCGCTGCTGCCCTTCGTCGCCAAGACGGACGCCGAGCGCCGCGTGGCGATCAACACCATCGGCCCGGTCTGGGAAGGCAACCAGGTATGGTTCATCCTCGGCGGCGGCGCCATCTTCGCGGCATGGCCGGCGCTCTATGCGGTGAGCTTCTCCGGCTTCTACCTGGCGATGTTCCTGGTGCTTCTGGCGCTGATCATGCGTCCTGTGGCCTTCAAGTACCGTTCGAAGCGGCCGGACCCGGCCTGGCGCACAGGCTGGGACCGGGCGCTCTTCGTGGGCAGCGCGGTGCCGGCGCTGATCTTCGGCGTCGCCGTCGGCAACACCTTGCAGGGCGTGCCGTTCCACTTCACGCCGGACCTGCGCCCTATCTACGAAGGCAGCCTCTTCGGCCTGCTCAATCCGCTCGCGCTTTATTGCGGCCTCACTTCGCTCGCCATGCTGGTGACGCATGGCGCGGCATGGCTGACCTTCAAGGCTGAGGGCGCGGTCGCCGACCGCGCCCGCGCCGTCGGCGCTCGCTCGGCAATCGTCACGGCGGCGCTCTTTGCCGGCGGCGGCGTGCTGGTCTGGCTCGGCCTGCTCGGCGGCTACCGCGTGACGTCGCCAATCGTTTGGGACGGCCCGTCCAATCCGCTGATCAAGACCGTAGTGGCGGACGGCGGAGCCTGGCTGGCGAACTTCCATGCCCATCCGTTGCTCTGGATCGTGCCCGCGCTCGGCGTTGTCGCGCCTCTGCTTGCCTCGGTGGGCTTCCGGGCGCGGCTCGAAGGCTGGACCTTCATTGCCTCGAAGCTCGGCGTCGTGACCATCATCGCCACGGTGGGACTGGCAATGTTCCCGATCCTGTTGCCGTCGAGCAGCAACCCCAGTCATTCGCTCGCGGTTTTCGACACCTCGTCGAGCCGCGCCACGTTGCGCAACATGCTCATCGCCACGGCGATCTTCATACCGCTGATCCTCGCCTACACCGCCTGGGTCTACACTGTGCTGTGGGGCAAGGTCGGCGAAAAGAGCGTGGAGAAGGCGGGCTCGTCGGCCTACTGACTGAATTAGGAGAAACAAGCCATGTGGTATTTTTCCTGGATCCTCGGCCTCGGACTGGCCGCATCCGTCGGCATCCTCAACGCGCTCTGGTACGAGCTGCGCACCGTCCGCGAAGAGCCCGTCGACGACACCGTCGCTTTGCCCACACCTTGAGCCCGGGAGCGACGGAGGAGGGATCATGACGGGCGTCAAGCCGGAGGAGCCGCTGCATAGCCCGGCGGATATGAGGCGGGCTCATGTGCAGATGCTCGCCCTTTGCCACATGCTTGAAGGCATCGCCGACGATCTGCCGTCGCGAGTCGACCGGCTTCAATGCCTCGCCGTGGCGGCCGATCTCCTGCCCATGCTGCGTGAGTGCCACCGCTTCGAGGAAGAGATCGTCTTCCCCGCCTTCTTGCGGCGCACCGGCGAGGAAGACATCGTCACGCGGCTCAGGCTCGAGCATGTGGAGGACGAGAGCGCGGCGGCGGACCTCAGCGAGGCCCTGCTCGCTCACGGCCACGGGCGACCGATCGAGAACCCCGAGGCCCTAGGCTATATGCTGCGCGCCTTTTTCGAATCGATGCGCCGCCACATAGCGTTCGAGCGCGACCATGTTCTGCCCGAGATCCTCGGCGCTCGTGAGGGCGGTTCCGGCAATAATCCGTAGCAACTTCCGTATCGGATCGCCCGGGACAGGCAGGCCGAAATCAGTCTCCGGCCCGCGCCGCCAGACGCCCGATGTCGCCGACGATGACATGGCGGTTGTTCTCGATGCGGATCACGTTTTCGCCGCGCAGCCGCGTGAGCTGCCGGCTTACCGTCTCAATGGTGAGGCCGAGAAAATCGGCGATCTCGGCACGTGACAGCGGCAGCTCGAAAGTGGAATTCCGACGGCCCGGTCCGGCCGCCGGATCGATGCTGCGCGCGATCATCAAAAGGAAGCTTGCGATCTTCTCGGCCGCGGTCTTGCGGCCGAGCGCGACCATCCAGTCGCGCGCCTGGTCGAGCTCGCGCAGCTTCTGTTCGAGCAGGCGATGCTCGAGATCCGGCTGCTCCTTCATCATGCGCTCCAGCGCCTGGCGCGGGAACGAGCACAGCTCAACCTCGGTGGCGGCCTCGGCGGTCAGCGAGCTCTCGGCCTGAAACGGCCTGCCGAGGAAATCCGGGGCGAATTGCAAGCCGACGATCTGCTGGCGGCCGTCGGAAAGCGTCTTGGTAAGCTTCACGACGCCCGAGAGCACGTTGGAGAAGCGCTCGACGCTCCTGGAATCGCTCACGAGTTCCTTGCCGGCGTCGGCCTTGTGCCGCATCGTCGATTTGGAAAGGGCCAGGAGCTGGTCGGGATTGAGCGCGCCACAAACGCCGCGGTGCCGCGCCTCGCATGAAACGCAGAGAACCGGTATGCCCGTCGTGTGAACGTCTTCGCGCACGATGGAACACCTATAGTGTTCCCACCGTCCGCCAGCAACGCGTTCGGGGGGCGCGATAGCGTCGCAGCCCGCGCTTGCCCGGCGAGGCCGACTTTCCCGGCTGTCCTTGGCGATCCGGTGCTGCGCGTCATGATCGGCGGACGGACGCGGACCAAGCCGACGCTTGATCCAAGCCGCAAAAATGCAGACGTGGGGCAGGATTCACCTTCCGTCGACTGCCGCATTGCGCAATTCTGGGCCGCCTGCACAATAGGCACATGTCCGCCGGTTCGTTGACCATCCTTGTTATCGACGAGAACCGCATCCGCGCCTCGATCATCGAGGCCGGATTGCGGGATGCCGGCCATCGTCACGTCACCGTGGTCCATGACGTGGCCGGCATCGCCAAGCGCATCGCCGCGCTGGAGCCGGACGTCATCGTGATCGATCTGGAGAATCCGAACCGCGACATGCTGGAGAACATGTTCCAGCTTTCGCGCGCGGTGAAACGGCCGATCGCCATGTTCGTCGACCGCTCCGACCGGGCCTCGATCGAGGCGGCCGTCGATGCCGGCGTGTCCGCCTATGTGGTCGACGGGCTGAAGAAGGAGCGCATCAAGCCGATCCTCGACATGGCGATAAGCCGCTTCAACGCCTTCTCGCGCATGGCGCGCGAGTTGGAGGAAGCGCGCAGCGAGCTCGAGAACCGCAAGGTCGTCGACCGGGCTAAGGGCATATTGATGAAGTCGCGGGGCTTGAGCGAGGAGGCGGCCTACGCGCTTCTGCGCAAGACCGCCATGAACCAGAACCGCAAGATCGCCGACATTGCCCAGAGCCTTGTGACGGCGGCGGGATTGCTGGATCCGCTGGAGGGCGAATAAGCATGGCGCACGAGATCACCGCCGGCTTCATGCCGCTCTTCGACAGCGCCGTCCTGGTCGCGGCCGGCGAGATGGGCTTTGCCACGCGCGAGGGCATCGAGCTCAAGCTCAATCGCGAGACCTCCTGGGCCAACATCCGCGATCGCATCGCCATCGGCCATTTCGACGTCGCGCATATGCTGGGACCGATGCCGCTCGCCTGCAGCCTTGGCCTCACTCCGCTTGCCTCGGAGACCATCGTGCCCTTCTCGCTCGGTCTCGGTGGCAATTGCGTCACCGTCAGCAACGCCGTGTGGGAAGGTATGGCGGCGCAAGGTGCTGCGCCCGATCTCGATCCGGCGCGCGCCGGGGCCGCGCTCGGTGCGCTGATCCGCGAGCGGGCGGCCGCCGGCCGGGAGCCGATGCGCTTCGCCGTCGTCCACCCGCATTCAGGGCACAATTACGAGCTGCGCTACTGGCTCGCCGCCTGCGGCATCGATCCCGACCGCGATGTCGAGATCGTCATCGTGCCGCCGCCCTTCATGACCGATGCGCTCGCGGCCGGCCGCATCGACGGCTATTGCGTCGGCGAGCCCTGGAACAGCGCCGCCGTCGCGGTCGGCACCGGCCACATCGTCGCCGTCAAGGCGCTTTTGTGGCGCAACAGCCCGGAAAAGGTGATCGGCGCGCGCAGGGCATGGGCGGAGGAGAACCCGGAGGCTCTGGCGGCGCTGCTGCGGGCGCTGCATCATTCCGCCCGGTGGTGCCAGGATCCGGCGAACCGCGGCGAGCTGGCCGCGCTGATGGCGAGGCCGGCTTTCCTTGGCCAGCCGGAGGCGATCCAGATGCCGGCGCTCACCGGACGCGTTCAGCTTGGCGGGGGCGTGGAGCGGCGCGTGGAGGATTTTTTCCTGCCCTTCGACAAGGCTGCGAACTTTCCCTGGAAGAGCCATGCGCTCTGGTTCTACACGCAGATGGTGCGCTGGGGACAATTGCCGCACACGCCGCAAAACCTCGCCATCGCGCGCGACTGCTACCGGCCCGACCTCTACCGCTCGGCGCTGAAGCCGCTCGGCGTGGCGCTGCCGGGCGCCAATGCCAAGGTCGAGGGTGCGCTGAAGGCTGCGACGCCGGTCGGCTCGGCGGGGGCGAGCCTCGTGCTTGGCCCTGATGGATTCTTCGACGGCCAGATCTTCGACCCGGACCGGATCGACGCCTACATCGCCAGCCAGAAACGCCCCTGATCGTTTACGCGCCATTCTTGTGCATTGCACAAAATTTGTGCTGCATGTCTATGCCATTGATCAATGTTTGACCGCGCCTCCGCTCGGCCCGGTCGAAGCTCAAAATTCCTACTGTATTGATTTTCCTTGAGATTCAGCTTCCTCGCGAAACTGGCACGCTTCGTGCTTTGAAATAGTCGAGCCCTCGCGGGCAATGGAACAGGCGTCCAATGGCGGGCGCCCACAGGCAAAGCTGCCGCTCAGGTCAACGCGCGATCCCGGATGTACGGACGCGAGAGGCCTGGACGGCAGCTTTTTTCGTTTTTGACCGGAGACGACGATGACCAAACGGATCCGACCTTCGCTCAAGGATTTCACCCGCCGCGATTTCCTGGCGAGCAGCGCGTTGACGGCGGCGCTGTTCATCGTCGCGCTGCTCCTGTTTCCCGCCAGTCACGAAGCCGAAGGCAAGGGTCCGCAAGTGACCACGCAAGCCCCGTCGCGCTGACCGATGCCGCGCCTCTGATCAACACCATACCCGGCGCCTCCCTCGCCGCAAACCGGAGCCGACCATGACCGCAAACCTCCCAGCCGCGCAAAGGCAGGACAACAGCTCCCGGCAGGCGCTCGTTATGTCCACCATCGCCTTCACTGTGTGCTTCGCGGTGTGGACGATCTTTTCCATCATCGGCGTGCGCATCAAACAGGAGCTTGGGCTCAACGAGACCGAATTCGGCCTGCTCGTCGGCACGCCGATCCTGACAGGCTCGCTCGTGCGCATGGTGCTCGGTGTCTGGACCGATCGTCACGGCGGCCGCGTGGTCTACACCATGACCATGCTCGCCGCTGCGGTCGCGACCTTCCTGCTCGCCTTCGCGCACACCTATGGGCAGATGCTGGTCGCAGCACTTGGCGTGGGCCTCGCAGGTGGCTCCTTCGCCGTCGGCGTCGCTTATGTCTCGCGCTTCTTTCCGGCTGGTAAGCAAGGCACGGCGCTCGGCATCTTCGGCGTCGGCAATGTCGGCGCCGCGGTCACCAAATTCCTGGCGCCGTTCGTGCTCCTGTCCTGGGGCTGGCAGTCTGTCGCGCTGATCTGGGCGGCGGCTCTGGTCGTCATGGCCATCGTGTTCTGGCTGACCACCGGCGACGATCCGGTCATCCGCGAACGCCGCGCCGGCAAGACCATGCCGGCGAGAAGCTTCTGGCAGGAGTTCGCGCCACTGAAGAACCTGCAGGTCTGGCGCTTCGCCTTCTACTATTTCTTCTCTTTCGGCGCGTTCGTGGCGCTGTCGCTCTGGCTGCCGCGTTACCTCATCGGCGTCTACGGCTTCGGCATCGCCACCGCCGGCATGATCGGCGCCGCTTATTCGATCCCCGCCAGCATCTTCCGCGCCTATGGCGGCGTGCTGTCCGACCGCATCGGCGCCCGCACCGTGCTCTACTGGACCTTCAGCGTTTGTGCCGTCGCGACGCTTGTGCTGTCTCTCCCCTCGGCAGACTATGTCGTGCGCGGCATCAGCGGGCCGATCCCCTTCCATGTCGAGATCGGCCCGCTCGCCTTCATCGCCGTCGCCTCAGTGCTCGGCTTCTTCATGAGCCTCGGCAAGGCTGCCGTCTACAAGCACATCCCCGTCTACTATCCGCAGAGCGTCGGCGCGGTCGGCGGCGTCGTCGGCATGATCGGCGGCCTCGGCGGCTTCATCCTGCCGATCGCCTTCGGCGCGCTGAACGACCTCACCGGAGTCTGGTCGAGCTGCTTCATGCTGCTCTTCCTGATCGTCGTCTCCTGCCTCGTCTGGATGCACGTCACCATCCGCCGGATGGAGCGCGCGGCCGAGGTCAAGAGCCCGTCCCTTTCCTACGCCGCCGAATAGATTGGAGCAGACCGAACATGAGCGAGAAACTCGTCATCATCGGCAACGGCATGGCGCCGGGCAGGATGCTCGAGCACCTGCTGGAGACAGTTCCAGACCGCTACGCCGTCACGATCTTCAACGCCGAACCGCGCGTGAACTATGACCGCATCATGCTCTCGCCGGTTCTGTCAGGTGAGAAGGCGTTCGAGGAAATCGTCATCCATGGCGACGGCTGGTACATCAAGCACGGCATCACCCTCTATAAGGGCCACAGGATCGTCGCCATCGACAGGGAAGCCAGGACCGTCACCTCGGACCATGGCGTGACCGAGAGCTATGACCGTCTGGTCATCGCCACCGGCTCGGTGCCCTTCATCATTCCGGCGCCGGGCAAGGAGCTGCCCGGCGTGCTCAGCTACCGCGATCTCGACGACGTCAACGCCATGCTGCTTGCCGCGCAGTCGCGCGCCAAGGCGGTCGTGATCGGCGGTGGCCTGCTCGGCCTCGAAGCCGCTGCCGGGCTCAAGGAGCGCGGCATGGATGTCACCGTGCTCCATGTCATGCCGACGCTGATGGAGCGCCAGCTCGACCCGGCCGCCGGGTACCTGTTGCAGAAGGCCGTCGAGGCGCGTGGCATCAAGGTCATGACCAAGGCCAACACCAAGGCCATTGTCGGCGACGGCAAGGTCGAGGGCGTCGAGCTGATGGACGGCACGATCATCCCGGCGACGCTCGTGGTGATGGCGGTCGGCATCCGTCCGAACAGCGCGCTCGCCAAGGACGCCGGGCTGGAGGTCAATCGCGGCATCGTCGTCGACGACCGCATGCAGACGTCCGATCCGGCGATCATGGCGCTCGGCGAATGCGCGGAGGTCGGCGGCCATGTCTACGGGCTGGTCGCGCCGCTCTACGAGATGGCCCGCGTCGCCGCGGCCAGGCTGGCGGACAGTGAAGACAGGCGCTTCGTCCATTCCGACACGCCGACCAAGCTCAAGGTCACCGGTATCGACCTCTATTCGCTGGGCGACTTCGCCGACGGCGAGGACCGCGAGGAGATCATCCTGCGCGACGCATCCGCCGGCATCTACAAACGCCTCGTGCTGCAGGACAACCGCATCATCGGCACGGTGCTGTTCGGCGAGACGGGCGACGGCGCCTGGTTCAACGACCTGAAGAAGAAGGCGACCGACATCTCTCAGATGCGCGATACGCTGATCTTCGGCCAGGCGTTCCAGGGAGGCGCTTCCTCGGACCCTTTGGCGGCCGTTGCGGCACTGGCGGATGATGCGGAAATCTGCGGCTGCAACGGCGTCTGCAAGGGCAAGATCACCGGCACGATCACGAGCAAAGGCCTGACCGGCCTCGACGACGTGCGCGCCCACACCAAGGCCTCGGCCTCGTGCGGTTCGTGCACGGGTCTGGTCGAACAGATCCTGAAGCTCACGCTGGGCGAAGCCTACAACCCGGCGGCGGTGCAGCCGATGTGCGGTTGCACCAGCCTCGGCCACGACGACGTGCGCCGCCTGATCAAGGCGAAGGGCCTGAAGACGATCCCCGCCGTCATGCAGGAGCTCGAATGGAAGACCTCCTGCGGCTGCGCAAAATGCCGGCCGGCGCTGAACTACTATCTCGTCTGCGACTGGCCGGACCAATATGCCGACGACTACCAGTCGCGCTTCATCAACGAGCGCGTGCACGCCAACATCCAGAAGGACGGCACCTATTCGGTCGTGCCGCGCATGTGGGGCGGGGTGACCAGCTCGAACGAATTGCGCGCCATCGCCGATGTGGTCGACAAGTTCCGCATTCCGACCGTGAAGGTGACCGGCGGCCAGCGCATCGACATGCTGGGCATACGCAAGGAAGACCTGCCGGCGGTGTGGGCCGATCTCGGCAAAGCCGGTTTCGTCTCCGGCCACGCCTATGCCAAGGGCCTGCGCACGGTGAAGACCTGTGTCGGCTCCGACTGGTGCCGTTTCGGCACGCAGGATTCGACCGGCCTCGGCATCCGCATCGAGAAGTTCATGTGGGGCTCGTGGACGCCGGCCAAGGTCAAGATGGCGGTGTCGGGATGCCCGAGGAATTGCGCTGAAGCGACGTGCAAGGATGTCGGCGTGGTCTGCGTCGACTCAGGCTACGAAATCCATTTCGCGGGTGCGGCCGGCCTGGACATCAAGGGCACTGAGGTGCTGGGCCTTGTGAAGACCGAGGACGACGCTCTGGAGGTGATCGTGGCGCTCGTCCAGATGTATCGCGAGCAGGCCCGCTATCTGGAGCGCATCTACAAATGGGCCAAGAGGATCGGCACCGCCGAGATCAAGAAGCAGATTTTGGACGACGTGGAGAAGCGCCGGGCCCATTTCGACCGGTTCGTCTTCAGCCAAAAATTCGCCCAGGTCGATCCATGGTCGGAGCGGGTCTCCGGCAAGGATAAGCATGAGTTCCGGCCACTTGCCACCGTCGGCTTCGCGGAGGCGGCGGAATGATGGAGATGTCAGCGCGAGACACCCCCCTCTGGCCTGCCGGCCATCTCCCCCTCAAGGGGGGAGATCGGATGTCACAATGGCCTTCGCCAATCTCCAACGTTGCCCGATGGGTGCCGTCCGCGCAGCTGCCAATCTCCCCCCTTGAGGGGGAGATGGCCGGCAGGCCAGAGGGGGGTGCCTTGGCGCATTCATATCAGGCAAAGGGAATCCAATGACCTGGACATCGATCGGCTCCCTCTCGGACATCCCACCCCGCGGTGCGCGCTGTGTTGAAACCCCGCAAGGCAAGATCGCCGTCTTCCGCACGTCGGACGACCAGGTGTTCGCCATCGACGACCATTGTCCGCACAAGGGCGGACCGCTCAGCCAGGGCATCGTCCATGGCGCGGCGGTGACATGCCCGCTGCACAACTGGGTGATCTCGCTGGAGACCGGCAAAGCGGTCGGCGCCGACGAAGGCTCGGTTCGCACGATCCCGGTCAAGGTTGAGGGCGAACGGCTCTTCATCTCGCTTGAAGCGCTGGCCTCGAGAGCGGCCTGAGGCATGGACGAAGCACGCGAGGTGAGGACCACCTGCCCCTATTGCGGGGTGGGCTGTGGCGTGCTGGCCGGGATCGCCGCGGACGGCACGACAACCGTCCGCGGCGATCCCGATCACCCGGCCAATTTCGGCCGACTCTGTTCGAAGGGTTCGGCCCTTGGCGAGACGCTCGGCCTCGAAGGCCGGTTGCTGTATCCGGAGGTTCTCGGCAAGCAAACGGGTTGGGACGAAGCGCTCGACCTCGTCGCCGAAAAATTCTCACGAGCGATTGCCGAGCATGGGCCGGATTCGGTCGCTTTCTACGTGTCCGGCCAGTTGCTCACCGAGGACTATTACGTCGCCAACAAGCTGATGAAGGGCTTCATCGGCTCGGGCAATATCGACACCAATTCGCGGCTCTGCATGGCCTCGTCCGTCGCCGGCCATCGCCGCGCTTTCGGCGAGGACATCGTTCCCGGCGTCTACGAGGATTTCGAGCGCGCCGATCTTATCGTGCTCACCGGCTCGAACACCGCATGGTGCCATCCGGTGCTCTACCAGCGCATGCTCGCGGCGCGCAGCGAACACGGCACCAGGATCGTCGTCATCGATCCGCGCCGCACCGCCACGGCCGACGAATGCGACCTGCATCTGGCGCTCGATCCCGGCACGGATGTGCTTCTGTTCAAGGGCCTGCTCACGTATCTCGCCCAGGCCGGAAAGATCGATGCCGGCTTCATCCGCGACCATACGTCCGGCTTCGACGCCGCCGCCTCGTTGGCCGAAGCCGACGCGCCGTCGGTTGCACGTGTCGCGATGGGGTGCGGGCTGACGGCCACCGACGTGCAGGCCTTCTACGATCTCTTCGCCGAGACCGAGTGCACGGTCACCGTCTACAGCCAGGGCATCAACCAGTCGGCGCACGGGACCGACAAGGTCAACGCCATCATCAACTGCCATCTCGCCACCGGCCGCATCGGCAAGCCCGGCGCGGGGCCGTTCTCGGTCACGGGACAGCCGAACGCCATGGGAGGGCGCGAGGTTGGCGGTCTGGCCAACCAGCTTGCGGCGCATATGGACTTCGCGGACGAGGCAAATATCGATCGGGTCTCCCGCTTCTGGGGTGCGCCGAACATCGCTCGGCGCGGCGGCCTGAAAGCCGTGGACATGTTCCAGGCGGTTGCCGACGGCCGCATCAAGGCGCTGTGGGTCATGGGCACCAATCCCGCCGTCTCGATGCCGGATGCCTCGCGCGTGCGCGCCGCCTTGTTCAAATGCGATTTCGTCGTCGTGTCGGATGTGACCCGCACGGACACCACACGCCATGCCGACGTGCTGCTGCCCGCCGCCGCCTGGGGCGAGAAGGACGGCACGGTCACCAATTCGGAACGGCGCCTTTCGCGCCAACGACCGTTCCTGTCGCCGCCGGGCGACGCGAAGGCTGATTGGCGCATTGTCAGCGAAGTGGCCGCGCGGATGGGCTTCGGCGACGCCTTCGCCTACCAGACTCCGGCCGAGATCTTCCGCGAGCATGCCGCACTCTCCGCTTTCGAGAACGACGGCGAGCGCCTGTTCGATCTCGGCGGCTTAATCGACCTCAGCGAGACGGAATACGCCGCCTTCGCGCCGCGCCATTGGCCGGCGCCAGAGCGGCGCGAGCAGCAGGCGAGGCTATTTGCCGACGGCCGTTTTCCGACACCCGACGGCCGCGCGCGTTTCGTGCCGGTGCGGCAGGAGGCAACGGCCTTCACCGTCGATGCCGACTATCCGCTTGCCCTGAACACCGGCCGTCTGCGCGACCAGTGGCATACCATGACGCGTACCGGCAGCGTGCCGCGCTTGATGGCGAACGCGCCGGAACCGGCGGTCGATCTCCATCCTGCGGATGCGGGCGCGCATCATCTCAAGGACGGCGACCTTGCCCATCTTTCCACCCGCTTCGGCTTCGTCCGCGCAAGGGTGCGCGTGACAGAGGCGCAACGGCGGGGCCAGGCCTTCATGCCCATGCATTGGAGCGGGCAGTTCGCGGCCAAGGCCGCGGCCGGCTTGGTGTCCTCGCCGGTCACCGATCCGCATTCCGGCCAGCCAGAGCTCAAGCATGTCCCGGCGAGGATCATGCGGGAAGAGACTGGCTGGGCCGGCGTGCTCATCACGCGGCGCGATTTGAGGCCGACCGGTTTCGTCCACTGGAGCCGACATGCGGTCGAGGGCGGCTGGGTCTATGGGCTGACCGGAACCGAGCCGCCGGACCAGGGCATTCTTCTGGCGCGCAAGCTGCTCGGCGTTCAACGACGGGATCAGCTCCTGGAATACACCGACCGTCGCGGCTTGGCCTATCGCGCCGCCGCCATCGACGATGGCGGCGCCATGGCGGAAGCCCTGCTGGTTGCTGCCCCGGACCAGTTGCCGGCGCGCGATTGGCTGGTGTCGCTGCTCGCCACGCGCCAGCCGCTGTCTACGGCCGATCGCCACGCGCTTCTATCCGGCCGATCGCCTGTGCCCATGCCCGCCATTGGCCGGGTCGTGTGCGCGTGCTTTCATGTCGGCGCCAATCAGCTCGCTTCGGCGGTCGCCGCCGGATGCGACAGCCTGGAAGCAATCGGCTCGACGCTGCGCGCCGGCACCAATTGCGGCTCGTGCCGTTCCGAGATACGGGCGATCATCGATGCCGGCCGGGTGCAGGCGGCGGAGTGAGCCGTGCCCGTCGCGGCCCGGTCTCTTACCTGTCCTCGACGATCCGCAAATACGCCGCCGTCACGAACAGCATGATGAAGCCGAACAGGATGCGGCGGCCGCCTTCCGGCATTTGCAGGATGGTGAGCAGCGTCGTCAGCACGGTCAGGATCAGCGCGCCGATGATGGTGCCGGTGTAGCCGCCGCGGCCGCCGAAGATCGAGGTGCCGCCGATGACGGCGGCAGCCACCGAAGGCAGCACCAGCGGCTCGGCGAGCGATAGCGAGGGCGCCTTGATCAGGCCGATATAGAGCAGGCCGGTGATGCCGGCGAGCAGGCTGGAGAGGACATACAGCGCAACGATCACTTGCCAGTAGCGGACGCCGGAGAGCCTGGCTGCGCGCTCATTGTCGCCGACGGCATAGAGCAGGCGCCCGAAGCCGGTGCGGTTCAGCATGAAGACGATCAGCACGGCCACCGGAACGAACAGGAGAAGCGCGTTGGGAAAGCCGTAGGTGAGGCCGGTGCCCAGCCAGTTGAGGAAATCCGGGATTTTCGCACCGGAAGCGATCACCGTGCGCTGGTAGACCTGCAGGAAGCCGGTGCCGATCAGGCTGGTGCCGAGCGTCATGATCAGCGGATGCACCCGGAAGACGCCGACGCCGATGCCGTTGACGAGGCCGATCAGCACCGCGGGCAGCATGGCCAGCAGAAAGGCCACCGTCGGATCCTGGTTGACGATCTGCGTGGCCATGATGAAGGCGCTCATCGTCGCCACGGTGCCGACGGAAAGGTCGATGCCGCCGGTGAGCATGGTCATCGTCTGGCAGCCGGCGAGGATCGCCAGCGGGATGGCGAATTTCGCCGTGTTGGCGATCCAGCGCTCGTTGACGATGCCGGGACGCAGGATCTGCAGGATCGCCACGAGGATGATCAAGAGGATGATCAGCGGGATGAGCGGTCGGTCCGCCATGAAGCGCTTCAGGCGGTGGCCGAACGAGACAGGCTGGGGCATCGCGATGTCGGTCATGACGTTGCTCCTGCCGGGCGGCTGCGCATGGTGATGAAGGCGCCAAACATCACGACCGCAACCATGATCAAGCCTTCGATGATGGCGGTGACGTTCGGATCGATGGCCAGAAGCGTCAGGTCGGTGCGCACCAGCCTCAACACGAAGACGGCGATGATCGGCCCGAGCAGGCCGCCCTTGCCACCGCCGAGCGCGACGCCACCCAGCACCACGGCGGCGACGCTCGCAAGCAGATAAGGTCCGGGGATGGGCGCGCCGATGCCGGTGCTGATGGTAAGCGACAAGCCGCCAAGTGCTGCGAACAGGCCGGACAGCGCGTAGGCGACGATCCTGGTGCGCGCCACCGGCACCCCGCTGCGGAAGGCGGCGAGCTCATTGCTGCCGATGGCGTAGATGGAGAGGCCGAGGCGCGAACGCCTGAGCGGAATCCAGACGATGCAGAGGCAGACGACGAGCAGCACCAGCGCCTTCGGAACCCAGGCATCGGCCCAGTCGGGCAGGCCGGGGATCGGCACGATGCCGACGACGCTTGCCTTCAGCCATTCGGCGGCGGCGCCGCCGGGCGCTTCAAGCACAAGTAGCGCCGCGCCCTGCAGCACGAACAGCATGGCCAAAGTGACGACGATGTCGGGCACCCGGGTGACGACGATCAGGACGCCGTTCAGCGCGCCGAGCACCAGCCCCATGGCGAGCACGAAGGGCACGACGAACAACGCGTACTCCTCGCTGGCGCCGTTCATCATCGAGGCCGCGGTCACGCTCGTCAGCGCCATCATGGCGGCGACCGAAAGGTCAATGCCGCCCGCGATAACGACGACGGTCTGGGCCGCGACGGCGAAGGCGTAAGGCAGAACCGCGCGCGCGAGCGAGCCGAAGTCGCCGCTGCCATAGCCCGGCTGGATCAGCTTGGTGACGACGAAGAGGAAGATCAGCAGGGCGAACAGTCCGGCCACCCAGCCCTGGTTGCGGAGAAACCGGCTCATGACGCGGCCTCCGCGCTGGAACTCGGTTTGACCTCGGCTAGGATGCCGACATCGGCCTTGGCGCCGCGCGGCAGGCCGTAGGCGGCCCGCATCAAGGCCGCTTCGTCGGCTTCTTCCACCGGGAAAGTGTCGACGACGCGGCCTCCGAAGATCACGATGACGCGGTCGCAGACACGTTGTACCTCTTCCATCTCGGATGTGTAGAACAGCACCGACTTGCCCTGGCCGGCGAGCTCGCGCAGCAGCTTGTAGATCTCCTGCTTGGTGCCGACATCGATGCCGCGCGTCGCGTCGAAGCAAAGGATGGTGCGGGCGTTGGCCGCGATCCAGCGGGCGATGGTCACCTTCTGCTGGTTGCCGCCGGAAAGGCGCTGCACCTCGCCTTGCGCGCGGGTGTCGATCTGCAATCTGCCGATGGCGCCAGAAACCACCACCTGCTCCCGGCGCATGCGGATCGGCCCCCATTTGCGCAGCGCCGCGCTGAAGGGCAGCGCGATGTTTTCGCGCACCGATCGCTGCATGGCCAAAGCCTCGGTGCGGTCGCCCGGCACATAGGCGATGCCGGCCTGGATGGCGTCGCTCGGATGCGAGAATTTCACCAGCGCGCCGTCGACGTCGATGCTGCCGCCCGTCGGACGGATCGAGCCGGCAAGGGCCGCGAAGAGCTCGTCCTGGCCCTGTCCCTCGAGCGCAAAGACGCCGGCAACCTCGCCATTGGCGAGATCGAAGGAGACGTCGTTGAGCTTGGTGCCGAGCTGCAGGTTGCGGACCGACAGGCGCGGGCGGCCACCGCCGGCGACCGCCATTTCATTCGCCGCGCGCGCGGCGACGCGTGTCTTCTCGATACGGGTACCGAGCATCATCTCGACTATTCTTTCCTCGATGCCCGGCTCGATGTCGACGACACCGACCGTGGAGCCGTCGCGCAGCACGGTGGCGCGGTCGCAGAGCGCGGAAATCTCGACGAAACGGTGCGAGATGAAGATGACGGAGCGGCCGGCGTCGCCCTGGCGGCGCACGACTTCCAGCACCTTCTCGGCGAGATTCGCCGGCAAGGCCGCGGTCATCTCGTCGAGCAGAAGCACGTCGGGCTCGACGGCTAAAGCGCGCGCCAGGTCGAGCACGCGCAGGATGGCCAAGGGGATGTGGCGGGCAGTCTCGCGGATATCGAGGTCGGGAATGCCGAGCTCGCGCACCCAGGCGCGGAAGGGCTCGACCGGTGTGCCGGTCAGCCGCAGGTTGGACAGGACATCGAGATCGGGGATCAGCGAAGGTTCCTGATAGACCGGCAGCAGGCCGGCGCGGCGGGCGGCGGCGGGCGAGCGGACATCGAGCTGCTGGCCGCGGATCAGAATGCGCCCGGCATCCGCCTTGATCGCACCGGTCAGGATCTTCACAAGCGTCGACTTACCGGCACCGTTGGCGCCCATCAGCGCATGCACTTCGCCCGGCAGCACGGACAGCGAGGCGTTGCGCAGCGCGGCAACAGCGCCGTAGTTCTTCGCCACGCCGGTGGCGTCGAGGAGAGGGTTAGCGGTCAAGGCGTTCTCGATTTAAAGGCTCAAATTATGAGTGCCAAATCAAATGGCAAGGACGCCAGACCTTAGTCCGGCGTCCTCGCGCTTCCGTTCGGATCCAGCGCTTATTCGCCCGGGCCCTTGCAGGCGACGATCTGCTCCTTGGTGTAGGTCGTCCAATCCGGGATCGAGATCGAGACCGGCCATTCGGGGCTGAGCGAGGGATCGACGACGCTCTTCAGCTTGGCCTTGCCTTCCTCGGTGGCGTTCTCCCAAAGCTGCGGCTGGACCAGAACGGTCTGCTGCGCCGGCTTCTTGCCATCGAGGATCTGCAGCGCCAGCGTGATGCCCGCGCCGCCAATCGAGCCGGGGTTGGTGACGGCAGCGCCGACCAGTCCCTTGACCGAGCTCAACTGGCCGACGAAGCCGGCATTGTCGGCGCCGACCACCGGCACCATTGGCGCCTGCTGCTCGACCAGCGCATCAACGATGACGTTGTCGATGCCGGAGGTCCAGATGCCGTTGATCGGGGTGCCGGTGGCGAGGAAGGACAGGATCTGCTGCTTGGCCTGGTCCTGCTGCCAGCCGGTGAACACTTCCTGCGCGACCTTCACGTTCGGAAATTCGGCGAGCGCCTTCTTGAAGCCTTTGTCGCGATCGCTGTCGGCGGAAGCACCGGCGGCGCCGCGCATGTAGAACACCTCGCCCTTGCCGCCCATCTGCTGGAACAGCCACTTGGCGCCGAGATAGGCATATTCTTCCTGGTTGTTGGAGATGATGTAGGCGGACGGCTCGGTGACCGCCTGGTCGACGGCGACGACGACGATGCCGGCCTTGGTGGCTTCCTCGAGGCCGGCCTTGATGCCGGCCGGATCGGCCGGGTTGACGACGATGGCATTCACCTTGGCGCTGATGAGGTTGCGGATGTCCTCGAGCTGGCCGGCGGCGTCGGTGTTGCGGTGGGCGATGTTGAGCTTCGCCACCTCGCCGGAAGCGAGCGCCTGCGCCTTCATCGCGCAGATCATCTCCTCGCGCCAGCCATTGCCCTGCACGGTGTTGGAAATGCCGATCGTGTACTTGCCAGCGCCGGCCGAGACGCCCACCGTGGCAAGCAGGGCGGCGCCGGCAAGCAGCGAAGCCGCAGTCAGTTGTTTTTTCATTTCAGTACTCCTCCACATTGATCTTTTTAGTTCAGTTTTTCAGTTCAGTTTCCTGGGCGCGGAAGTGGTCGGCGCCAAGCTCTCGTCATTTGATGAAGGGGCGCAGCACGTCGCGGGCCAGCAGGAAGCCGCGCTTGACCTTTTCGTCCGTCCCCTCGAAGCGCCGGTCCTCATGCTCGATGATGACCGGCCCGTCATAACCGGCCCGGTAGAGGCCCGAAAAAATCCTGCTCCAATCGATATCCCCAAGCCCCGGCATGCGCGGCACCTGCCAGCCTATGCCAGCCGAAAGGATTCCGCGCTCGTACAAACCATCATGATCAATCATCAGGTCCTTGGCATGCACATGCAGCATGTTTGCGCCGAACTCGCGGATGAAGCGCTCCTTGTCGATCATCTGCCAGACGAGGTGCGAGGGGTCGAAATTCATGCCAACGTCGCCGCCCCAGGCTTCGAGGATACGGCGCCAAATGTAAGGCGAATAGGCGATGTTGTGCCCGCCCGGCCATTCGTCATAGCTGAAGATCATCGGGCAGTTCTCGAAGGCGAGCTTCACGCCATGCTCGCGCGCATGGGCGATGATCGCCGGCCAGATTTTCTGCGCGTGTTCCCAGTTGGCGTCGATGGTCTTCGAAGCGTCGCCGCCGCAGAAGGTATTGACCAGCGAAACCCCCGTGCGGCTCGCCAGCACGATCACCTTCTTCAGGTGATCGATCACCGCCTCGCGATGTGCTTGGTCGGGGTGCAGGGGATTGGGGTAGAAGCCGAGGCCGGAAATGGCCAGGCCCTTGCCGGCAAGCTCGGCGGCAATGTCCTTGGCCTGCGCAGCCGAAATGTCCACGTCGATATGGCTGGTGCCGGCATAGCGGCGGCTCGCCCCGGACGTCTTCGGCCAGCAGGCGATCTCCAGCGCTTCGAAACCGGCCGAGCGTGCCCAGTCGGCGACCTCGCCGAGCGGCGTATCCGGAAACGGTGCTGTCAGCAGTCCAAGCTTCATGTTCCCTCCCAGTTCCTAACTATGCAGATCGCGACGGCTGCTTCAACCGCGCATCGGTTGGCCCAGCGCAGACTTGTCCGACAAAGCCCATCGGATCGCCGGAAAGCAGGCCGTCCAGGCCTGCGGCGACATGCCCACGAAACGTCGTATCGGCGGCAAGTTGCGGATCGAAGATGGCGTCAATGGCAAGAATCGCGTCGACAAGCGCTTTGCTGTCCGAACCGATACTGTCGGCAATGGCCGCGATCCTGTCGGCAAACGGATCGGACACCCGCCAGGCGCGGCCGAATCGCGCGGACGCCTTGATCAGATAGGCCATCCAGCCGGCGACCGGGACCGACAGCAGCGCGATGCTCCCGCCAATCGCCAGGCGGTCGCGGATCGGGTTGAGCAGGCGCTGCACGATCTTCTGCGAGCCGTCGGTGGCGATCTGGTGGTTGCGGTGGCGTATCGCCGTGTTGGTGAGGCGCGACAGGCTCTGCTCGACATAAGCGGCGGGCGAAATGCCGGGCACCGGCATCAGCGTCGGCAGCGTCTCCTCGGTCAGCATGCGGCGGACGAAACGGGCCAGAACCGGGTCGGCGATGGTCTCGAACGTGTGCTCGAAGCCGCCCAGAACACCAAGATAGCTGAGCGTGGTCTGGGCGCCATTCAGCACGCGCATCTTGAGGTGCTCGAAGGGCGTCACATCGTCGACGAAGGTCGCGCCGACAAGGTCCCAGCGCGGCACGCGGCCGGCGAAGCGGTGCTCGATCACCCATTGGCGGAAGCGCTCGCCGACGACCAGGGCGCCGTCGCGATAGCCGAAGCGCTGCTCGACCGTGTCGATATCGGCCTCGGTCGTCGCCGGCGCGATGCGGTCGACCATGGCCGAGGGGAAGGCGACATTGGCTTCGATCCAGTCCGCCAGCTGCCTGCCGCGCCGCTCGGCGAATGTCCGCACGACATTGCCGAGAATGATGCCGTTGGTCGGGATGTTGTCGCAGGAGAGCAGCGTCACCGGCCGGCCATGCGAGGCCATGCGCCGTTCCAGCGCCCGTGCCAGGATGCCGGGCACGCTGCGCGGCGCCCCGGAATTGGCGAGATCGTGCGCGATGTCTGGGTGGTCGAGGTCGAGCGCGCCGCTCGACGGGATGTGGCAATAACCTTTTTCCGTCACCGTCATGGTGACCATCTCGATGTCGGGCGAGGCGAGCACCTCCAGCGCCCGCGCCGCACTTTCCTGGCTGTCGACGACGCGCAGGATGCTGCCGATGACGCGCGCCTCCACCTCATCGTTCTGACGGATCAGCCGTGTGTAAAGGCCATCTTGGCGCCCCAGCGTGTCGGCCAGCAAAGGCGGGCGTATGTTGATGCCGACCAATCCCCAGTGGTCGAAATCCTTCGCCAGGAGGTCGTCGGTGTACTCGGCCTGATGGCAACGATGGAAGGCGCCGACGCCGATATGAGCGATCCCGGGCTTCAGCGCGGGGCGATCGTAAGCCGGCTTGCGGACATCTGGCGGCAAGCGATCGAGCAGGGCAGGGCTGAGATTCTTGGCGCTCACCGGTTGGCTCCGATTACCCATTGCTCCTGGTCGATCAGCGTGCCGGTCATCGGGCCGGCCGCGTCGGAAAGCAGGAAGACGGCGAGGTTGGCGATGTCGGTGACGGAGAACAGCCGGCCGAAGGGCTGCGTCGCGTTGGCGGCGTCGAGCCAGCCCGGACCCTGGCCGAGCGTCTCGGCCTGCATGACACGTTCGGCCGGCGTGTCGGTCCAGCCGACATTGATGCCGTTGACGCGGATGCGGTCGAAGCGGTGGGCATTGGCGGCGTTCTTGGTCAGCGTCGCCAGCGCGCCCTTGGTGGCGGAATAGACGGCCAGTTCCGGCGAGCCGCAATGCGCGTTGATCGACAGGATGTTGACGATCGAGCCACCCTGTCCGCGTTTCTTCATATCGGCGATGGCCGCCTGCATCAGGAAGAATGGCGCGCGGGCGTTGACCGCAAACAGCGACGACCAATCGTCGAGGCTGGCGTCGATGAAGGAGGCGCGATCGGTAAGGCCGGCGGCGTTGACCAGTCCGTCGATGCGGCCGAAGCGTTCGATGCAGGCCTGCGCCAGTCGCGCCGGGGCCTCGGGATCGCCGAGGTCGGCGCAGGTGAAGGCGGTAGCGGTGCCGATGGCTGACAGCTGCGCGGCGACGGCGTCGCCACGTTTTTGGTCACGGCCAGTGATCAGCAGGCCGGCGGCGCCGGAGCGCGCGGCGATTTCGGCGATCGCGCGGCCGATGCCTTGCGTCGCGCCGGTGACCAGCACCACCTTGCCGTCGAGACGAGCCTCCATTCCTCCTCCTGGAACAAAGTTTCCATTTTTTCAAATATGGAACGATGGTTCCCTTTAGTCAATCGTGCAAGAGCGGTTCGCCGTTTTATGGGAACGGTGAACCGCTCTATCTCTTTGTCTTTCGCAATTCCGGAGGGAAGGTTACGGCGAAGACGCCGAACTCAACCGCTCACACTTTTCCCGGAATTGCTCTTGTCAGCCTGTCCGCTGCGCGACGACGCCGTGGACCAAGGCCATGCCGACCGCGAGCGAGGCGGCGAGCGAGCGGAAGCCGCCGAAATCCTGCTCGACCACTTCCAGCCAGGTGTCGGAGAGTTTTGCCAGCGGCGAAAAGGTGCTGTCGGTGATGGTGACAATGCGCGCCTTGCGCTCATGCGCGACGGCGACGAGGTCGGGCGTGATCGAGTTGTAGGGGCTGAAGGAGACGGCGAGCACCGCGTCGCGCGGCGTGATGCAGCCGACCTGGTCGAGCGCGGTCGAGCCGACATTGTCGACCAGCACGTTGCGCACGCCCTGCTGCGAGAGCGTGAGCGACAGATAGGTGGTGACGGGGAAGGCGCGCTTGCTGCCGATGACATAGATCAGCTCGGCCGCCGCCAGGTGGTCGATCATCGTCTCGAAACTGTCGATGTCGAAACCATTGCCGATGCGGCCGAGCGAGGCTTGGCAGGCACCGATCATGCCATTGAGGAAATGCAGGTTTGCATTCGGCTCCGCAGGCCTTTCCTGGCTGCCTTGCGTCTCCGGCCAGGAGCCTTTCATGCGGTCCTTGAACAGGAGCTGGAAATCGGAAAAGCCGGAATAGCCGAAGATCTGCGCGAACCGTACCAGGGTCGAGGGCTGCACGCCGGCCTGGTCCGCCACCTGCGCGATCGTGCCCAGCGCCACTTCGCTCGGATGCTGCCAGAGGAAGATCGCCACCTGGCGAAGCCGTTTCGGGAAATGCACGGTGCCTGACGAAAGCACCGCCCGCAGCTCTTCATAGGTTTGTGGTTTGGTGTAGCCAAGTGCTGCCAGTGATCGGCTCCGCTTTCTCGCCGCCGTCTCCAGGCTGTGCGCGGACGGCTCGTCGACCGCGTTGTTGCGGCCGCTCATAGGATATGCCTCATCGTGACCCCAACCATCGGATTCGTCATCCGATCCCTGCCCTCCGGATGCGGTCCAGTTCCTTTTGAAGCATGATCTTTTCCGAAAACCGGTTCCCACTTTTCGGGATCATGCTCTGGCTGGACCTCATCAAAAGCTAACGCGGCACAATCGTTTTACAAAACAAAAAATAGAAATATCATTCGAAAATAACCGCACCGGTCACGACATCCGCACCGACCGGCACATCGAACCTCAGGGAGAATAATCGCAATCATGGTCTACGCAACCGCTGATGGTAAGTCGCGTCAACGTCTTCGGGTCGGCATGGTCGGAGGCGGCCGCAATGCCTTCATCGGCGCCGTGCATCGGCTGGCCATGCGGCTCGACGACCAGATCGCGCTGGTCGCGGGCGCGCTGTCCTCGGATCCGGAGAATGCCGCGGCTTCCGCGGCCGAGATCGGCATCGCGCCGGAGCGCAGCTATGCCGATTACCACGCCATGGCGAAAGCCGAAGCAGCGCGGGCTGATGGCATCGAGGCGGTCGTCATCGTCACGCCCAACCATCTGCACGCGCCGGTCGCGACCGCCTTCCTCGAAGCCGGCATCGACGTGATCTGCGACAAGCCGCTGGCGACGACGCTTGCCGAGGCCGAAGCGCTGGTGGCCTTGACCAAAGCCAAGAAGCGCCGCTTCGTCGTCACGCTCAACAACACCGGCTACGCCATGGTCCGCCAGGCGCGCGAAATGGTGGCGGCGGGCGAGCTTGGCCGCATCGTCTCGGTCCATGGCGCCTATATCCAGGACTGGCTGACCAGGCCGATCGACTCCGAGGGCCAGAAGCAGGCGGAATGGCGCACCGATCCGGCGCGCGCCGGGCAATCGGCGGTGCTCGCCGATATCGGCGTGCATGCCTTCAACCTGGCAAGCTTCGTCTCCGGTTTCGAGGCTGAGGCGGTCTCGGCAGATCTCTTCACCGCCGTGCCCGGGCGGCGGCTCGACGACAACGCGCATGTGTTCGTGCGGTGGGCAGGCGGCGCGCGCGGCACGATCCTCGCCAGCCAGACTTCGCCCGGCCACTACAACGACCTTTCGGTGCGCATCTATGGCGACAAGGCCGGGCTCGAATGGTCCGGATCGCGGCCGGAGGAACTGCGCTTCTCGCCCTATGGCGAGGAGACGCGCACGCTGGTGCGCGGCGGCCACGGCTCGACGGCGGAAGCACGGCGCGTCTCGCGCATGCCGGCCGCCCACCCGGAAGGCTATATCGAGGCCTTCGCCAATTTCTACCGCGACGCCGCCGACATTATTCGCGCGCATCGCGCAGGCGGTAACGTTGATGCGGTGCGCGTGGCGCAGGTGCCCGATGTCGTCGACGGCGCGCGCGGCGTGAAGTTCGTGGCGGCGGCGGTGGGGTCGAATGCGGTGGGAGGGGCGTGGACGCCGGCGCGGTTCGGGTGATTATCCCTTGATCGCCGACCCCACGATTGAATCGACGAAGAAGCGCTGCAGGAAGACGAAGAGCACGAGCGGCGGCAGCACGGCGAGCGTCGCGCCGGCCATCACCAGGCCGGTGTTGACGGCGCCGCGGTTGTAGCTCAGCAGCCGGCTGAGGCTGATGACGATCGGATACGCGTCGGCATTGCCCTGCAGCACGGTGAGCGGCCAGAGGTAGCTGTTCCAGTGGTAGACGAAGGCGAAGAGCGCGAGCGCCGCGATTGCCGGTGCCACACTCGGCGCCACGATCTTGTAGAGGATGAGCAGCTCGGAGGCGCCGTCCATGCGCGCGGCGTCGATCAGCTCGTCCGGCACGCCGGCGATGAACTGGCGCATCAGGAAGATGCCGAAGGCGTTGGCGAGGTTGGGCACGATGATGCCGGCAAGGCTGGCGCTCAGCCCGATCGAGTCGACCATGCGATAGAGCGGGATCAGCGTCACGATCGGCGGCAGGAACATGGTGGCGATCAGCAGCGAGAACAGCAGCGAGCGGCCAGGGAACGAATACTTCGCGAAGGCATAACCGGCCATCATGCTGGTGACCAGGATGCCGGCCGTGGTGACCGAGGCGATGACCAAGGAATTCCACATCGAGCGTCCAAGATTGATAACGCCGGCGACCTTTTCATAGGCATCGAGCGTCGGCGTGTGCGGGATCCAGACCGGCGGCACCTGCATTGTCTCGGCTGGCGTCTTCAGGCTGGAGAGCACCATCCAGGCCAGCGGAAAGGCGGAGGCCACGGCGACCAGAAGCATTGCGGTCGCAAGCAGCGCCTTGCGGCCGGAAGGGCGCTTGCGGGACAGCGATCGGGTAGTCGCGCTCATTCGCTGTCCTTGCGGTTGATGAAGGCAAACAACGCCGAAACGCAGACGATCAGCGACAGCATCAGCATCACCGCCATGGCCGAGCCCAGCCCGCCCTGCGCGCGTTCGATGCCGACGCGGCGGATATGGTAGGTCAGCACATTGGTCGAGCCGACCGGGCCGCCTTGCGTGATCAGCGCGACCGGCTCGAACACCTGGACCGCGTTGATGATGGCGATGACGGCGCTGAAGAGCAGCGTGTGGCGAAGCAGCGGCAGGGTGATAAAGCGGAACTGCTCGCGGCCGTTGGCGCCGTCGAGCGTCGCCGCCTCATAGAGGCTGCCCGGGATCTGCGTCAGCCCGGCGATGGCGAGCACGGTAAAATAACCGACCTGCTGCCAGACATTGAGGAGCACGATCGAGATCAGAGCCGAGCGCGGCGAGGACAGCCAGGGCTGCGGGCCGATGCCGATAAGGCCGAGCAACTGGTTGAGCGGGCCCTCGCTCGGCGAGTAGAGCTTCGACCAGACCAGCGCCACCGCGATCATCGGCACCATGTAGGTGGAAAACAGCACCGTGCGCAGCGCCGTGCCGCCGGCGACCTCGCGCTGATAGACCAGCAGGCCGAAGGCGACCGACAGCGGCAGGATGAGGACGACCGATAGCGCGGTGTAGACCGCCGTGTTGAGGAGCGCGGTCTTGAAATCGCGGCCGACCGAGGTGGGGCCGAAGATCTCGTGGAAATTGCCGAGGCCGACGAAGCTTGCCTCGGAAAAGGACGTCTGCGTCGACCAGTCCTGGAAGGACAGCCAGACGGTCAGCAGCATCGGCAAGAGCACGAACACGCCGATCAATGTCACGGCGGGCGCAAGCATGATGCCCGCCGAGGCACGAAAAGCTTTGGCCATTCACCTGCTTCCGGTCAGGGACCCCGAACTTACTTGGCGGCGCGCTCCAGGATCGACGTGGCGTCGGCCTGCGCGTTCGCCTGCGCATCCTTGGCCGAGACCTGGCCATACTGCAACGCCTCGAGCGTCTGTTGCAGGGATTCCGAGAATTCCTGGCCGCCGAGCACGACCGGGAAAGGGCGCGCATCGGCAAGCACGGAGACATAGCCGGAGAGGAATTCGGAACCGAGCTTATCCTTGTGTGCCTCGATGTCGGAAGTGCGCGACGGCAGGATGCCCATCGACATCAAGATGCCGGACATGGCCGAGGCGCCGTTATTGCCCGACTTCGGGCTGTTCAGCCAGGCCAGGAACTCCCAGGCAGCCTTCTGCTCGGCTTCGCCGGCCTTGGCGTTGACGACGGTCATCCAGGAATAGGAGATCGAATGCGGCTTGTCGCCGCTCGGGCCGACGGGGATGGGAGCGGTGGCGATATTTGCGAATTTGTCGCCCATGCCGGTCTTCAGCGCGCTTTCCCACCAATTGGCCATGATGATCATGCCAGTCTTGCCGGAGACGAAATTATCGAGGAACGGACCGGTGGTGTTGGCGTCGGCCGTCGCCATCGCCGGATTGCTCGCGCCGGACTTTATCAAGTCTTCATAAAGCGCGAAGGTCTCGCCGGCCTGGGAACTGTCCAGCGCCGGCTTGCCGTCCTTGACCAGGTTGCCACCATTGGAGACGAGCAGCGAGGCGAATGGATGGACCACGCCCGCCGCCCATGAGTTGATCATGCCGAAGCCCTGCTGGCCCTTGTCCTTGTCGGTCAGCCTGGCGGCGGCATCCTTGAATTCGGCCCAGGTCTTGGGCGGAGCGGCAATGCCCGCTGCCTTGAACAATTCCTTGTTGTAGTTCAGCGCATAGACGTCGATCTCGTTCGGGATGCCGTAGAGCGCGCCGCCGACCGAAGCGGCGCTGACGACGCCCGCCGGCCAGGCGCTCTTGACCTCGGCCGCCACCGCGTCGGGGGCGGGGGCGACGAGCTTGTCCCTTGCCAGTTCCGGCAGCCACAGATCGTAGATGCCGCCGATGGTCGGACCGTCGGAGGAGCCGCCCTGCGAGCGCAGCGTGGTGAGCAGATCGCCGAAGGGAACCGCGCGCACGGTGACGGCGACATCGGGATTCTGCTTGGAAAAATCCTTGGCCGCCGCCTCGAGCAGCGCCACCGTCTCCGGCGACCAGTGCGTCAGGTAGGAAATGTTCACCGATTGCGCCCAGCCGGTCGCGGGCAGCGCGATGAGCCCCGCGGCGAGAGTCAGCTTCGAGATCCAGGCAAGCGACATCGGCATCCTCCACATCAGCCGTGACAAGAGCGAATGACGTTATGACAAGTTTGAGCGATGGCGCAAGCCCTTTGGGTGAGAAGGTTCGGAGCATGTTCGTGGATCAAAAATCCGGGTAGCATCGATGACGTAAGATAATTGATATAAATCAGATAGATAGATTACATCTTGCTGTACGATCCCTAATCGGCCGAGGGCCGTCGACGTTGTCATGGCTCTTGCGGATAGCGTCATGTCGTTATAATGACTTTGCGAAAAGCAGACGACCGCCTCCGGGCTGCTGCCGTTCGAGCCTCAAAACCGAAAAATGGGAGAACTGGTAATGAGCATGCTTTCCATACACAGGCGCGCCGCGCTCGGCCTGATCGGCGGCCTTGCCGCCGTCGGCGCGGCCATCTTCACGGCGCTGCCGGCCCGCGCCGACTCGACGGTCACGCTGTGGAGCTGGCGCACCGAGGACGAGGCGGCGATGCACCGCATCTTCGAGGCGTTCGAGAAGAAGAACCCCGATATCAAGGTCGACATCCAGTTCACGCCCGACGCCGATTACCAGAACCGCCTGAGCACGGCGCTGCGCGGCGGGCGCGGACCCGATATCGCGCAGCTCAAGGCCTATGGCGAACTGCAGCCCTTCATCGACGGCGGCTATCTCGACGCGCTCGACGACAGTGTGGCGGAACTGAAGAACATGCCAGACGCGGCCCTTGGCGGCGCGCGCGGCCGCGCCGACGGCAAGCTCTACGGCGTGCCCTATTCGGTGCCGATGATGGGCGTCTTCTACAATGAGGACATTTTTGCAGCGCAAGGCATCGAGGTCCCGAAGACCTACAAGGACTTCGTCGCCGCCTGCGAGAAGCTCAAGGCGGCCGGCATCACGCCGATCGCCAATGGCGGCGCCAACGGTTCGGCCTGGGAGCTGGAGATCGGCGTTGGCGTCATCGGGCCGACACTCTACGGCTCGGGCTTCTATGACGAGATGATGAGCGGCAAGGCCACCTTCGAGGATCCGCGCTATGTCGCGGCGCTGAAGCGCTTCGCCGAGCTGAAGCCTTATTATTCCGACGGTTTCGCAGGCATCGACTACACGACGGCGACGCAGCAGTTCATCGGCGGCAAGGCGGCGATGTTCTTCGGCGGCTCGTTCGAGAACGGCAGCTTCAAGTCGCAGAACCCGAAGCTGAAATTCTCGATCTTCCCGTTCCCGGCCGACGACGCCTCGACCAAGCTCTACACCTCGGCCTTCTCGGACGGCTCCTATGGCCTGGTTTCCGAAAGCCAGAACAAGGAGGCGGCGACCAAGGTGCTGAACTACATGGCCTCGGCCGAGTTCGCCCAGGCCTTCGCCGACGAGCTCGGCTGGCCGCCGGCCCGCACCGACGTCACCGTCAAGGATCCGGTGCTTTCCAAGATGATGGAGATGGCGAAGAACTCGACGCCGTATCTCACGCTGGTCGGCTTCCGCTGGCAGGCGCCGACAGCATCCTCGGTGCTGCAATCCGAGATCATCGACATGGTCGAAGGCAATGTCGCGCCTCAGAAGCTGGCGGCCGACATGCAGGCTGCCGTCGCCACCTGGTTCAAGCCCAAGCAGTAAGGCATTGCGCCGGCCGCGACGTGGCCGGCGCGCCTTCTCGACAAAACAGAGCGCATGACTAAGCTCCGCCGCACGACCAGCCTCCAGCGCACGCAGCAGCGCATGGCGGTGCTGTTCATCCTGCCGGCTTTGGCCGTCTACGGGCTGTTCGTGCTCTACCCGCTGCTGTTGTCGCTGTGGGGCAGCTTCTTCACCTGGAAGGGGCTGCGCATACAGGAGTTCGCGGGGCTGGCAAACTTCTCGCGGCTGTTCATGTTCCCGAGCGGCGCTCGCCTGTATGGCGCGCTCTGGCACAATGTGGCGTGGTTCTTCGGCATCATGGTGCTGCAGAACGGGCTTGGCCTTTTGTTCGCCTGGCTGCTTTTCCTGCGCAGCAGGGGCGCTGCCTTCTTCCAGTCGGTGTTCTTCTTCCCCGCCGTGCTCAGCCCCGTCATCGTCGGCGCGCTGTGGCGGTTGCTTCTGGCGCCGGGCGGCATCGTCGAATGGGCGCTGAACGGCCTCGGTCTGCATCAGGGCAGCCTGACCGTGCTCGGCAACAGCCATACAGCGCTTGGCATGCTGATCGCCGTCGATGCCTGGAACTGGATGGGCCTGCCGGTGCTGATCTATACGGCGGGCCTCAGGCAGATCTCGCCGCAGGTGTTCGAGGCGGCGAAGCTCGACGGCGCCGGCAATGCGCGCATGCTCTATTCAGTCGCGTTGCCGCTCTTGATGCCAGCGCTCGGCACGCTGACGACGCTTTCCTTCATCAACACCTTCAACCAGTTCGACATCGTCTATGTGATGCAGGGCGTGCAGGGCAATCCGAGCTACGCCACCGACACGCTGGTGACCTATTTCTACCGGCTGGCCTTCGGCGCCGAGGGCGCGGTCGGCATCACCGATATCGGTCTGGCGCTGGCGCTCGGCACGATGCTGTTCCTGATCCTCAGCATCGGCACACTTCTGATGCTGCGCTTCTTCGACAAGCGGACGGTCGAGTTATGAGCGTGCCGTCCCTCCAGCAAACATTGGTCATCCCGCAGAAACTGGCGCGGCTGCCCGGCTGGACCATATTGCTGATCTGGACGTTGGCGGTGCTTTTGCCGCTCTACATCCTCATCGTTTCCTGTTTCAAGACCACGGCCGAGATCTACGACAACCGGCTCGGCCTGCCGCAGAGCTGGGCGCTCGACAATTTCGTGCGTGCCTGGACGCGCGCCGATCTCGGCCACAATTTCATCAACAGCCTGATCGTCACCGGCGGCTCGGTGGTCCTCACCATCGTCGTCTCGGCGATGGCCGCCTATCCGCTCAGCCGCTACAGGCTCGGTTGGAACGGCATCATGCTCGGCCTCTTCCTGTCCGGCATCATGCTGCCGATCAGGCTTGCCTCGGTGGAGCTGTTCACGCTGATGCGCAGCCTCGGCCTGCTCGATTCGCTCACCGGGCTGATCCTGGTCTATTCGGCGATCCGCATTCCCTTCGCCGTCTTCATCTTCGCCAATTTCATGCGCGTGCTGCCCTCCGAGCTCGACGAGGCGGCGCGCATGGACGGGGCAGGCGAGACGCGCATCCTGTTCCAGATCGTGCTGCCGATGGTGAAGCCGGCGCTGTCGATCGTCGCCATCTTCACGGCGATCGCGGTGTGGAACGATTTCTTCTTTCCGCTGATCTTCATCTTCGACGACCGCTACAAGACCGTGCCCTTGGCGATCAGCGTCTTCGTCGGACAGTTCCGCACCGATTGGGGCCTGGTGTTCGCTTCGCTGGCGATCTCCATGGCGCCGATCCTGATCATGTATTGTTTGCTGGCGCGCCAGATTCGCGAGGGCGTCGGCGCCGGGGGAGGCATGAAATGATCGAGGACAAGGTCTATGCCGCGCGCTCGATCCTGGTCGTGGGGGCGCATGCCTTCGACGCCGAGGTCATTGCCGGGCCGCTTGCCGCGGCTGCCGCCAAGGGCGGCGCGGAGGTCACCTTCCTGCATCTGTCGATGGGCGAGCAGGGCCATCCCTGCCTGATCCCGGAGCACTATTCGGCGCAGAAGGAGGACGAGGCGGCGAAGGCGGCTGCGCGGCTCGGTGTGGCCGTGCGCAACATGAAGCTGCGCGACGCCTTCCTGCCCAATGACAACGCGACCGCGCTGCAGGTCTGCGACGTTATTCGCGAGGTGCGGCCGGAGGTCGTCATCACTCATTGGCACGGCAGCTGGCACAAGGACCATCGCGCGGCGGCGCAACTTACCCAGACCGGCATCTTCTTCTCCGCGCTGCCGACGCTGAAGCGCGCCCATCCCGTGCATACGCCGCAGCTTCTGCTGTTCGGCGAGAACTGGGAGGACGACGAGGGTTTCCGTCCCGAGCATCTCGTCGATGTCAGCGCCGGCTTTGACGCCTGGCACGAGGCCGTGATGGAGTACGAGCTGGCCCGGGGCTTAAGCAGTTTCCCTTATGTCGACTATTACAGCGCACTCTACCGGCTGCGCGGCTGCCTGCGCGGCACGCGCCATGCGCAGGCCTTCGCGGCGGCCTCGCATTCCTGGAATGCCGGCAGCGGCCTGTTCGCGCCGCCCGCCGAGCGGAGCCGCGAGGCATGACACAGGTCCTTGCCATCGATCTCGGCGGCACCAATCTGCGTGCCGCGATCCATGCCGGCGATGTCGGCGCCCTTGCGCCGCAGGTTCGCGAGCCGGCGCCCGAAAACCTCGATGCCTTCGTCGCGCGCGTACGGGCGCTTGCGGATGCCGGTGGCGTCGAAGCGCTCGGGCTTGCCGTGCCAGGGTTGGTTGAAGGTTCCATCAGCCGCTGGATCCCGAACCTGCCTTGGCTCGACGGCGTCGATATCGCGGCGCTGTTTCCGGACATCGGCGTGGCGGTCGGCAATGACGCGCAGATCGCGCTGCTGGCGGAAGCGGCCGAGGGCGCGGCCAAGGGCGTCTCCGATGCGATCCTGCTGGCAATCGGCACAGGAATCGGTTCTGCAGTGCTGGCCAATGGCCGCATCGTCGCCGGCGCGCATGGCGGCGCCTGCTCCTTCGGCTGGGCTAGCGTCGACATCAAGGACCACGGCCAGGATCGCAGCGGCTGGCTGGAACGTGTCGCCTCTGGTCGTGCGCTGGACGCCCTTGCCGCACAGATTGGGCTGGCCGACAGCCGCCAGCTGATCGCAGCCGCCAAAGCAGGCCAGCCTGCCGCGCAGACCCTGCTCGAGGTGCCGGCGCGCCAGCTCGGCACGGCGCTCGCCGGCGCCGTGGGGTTGCTCGATCCGGGTGTCATCCTGGTCTCGGGCGGCTTGGCGGATGCGCTGGATGCGATCGCGCCGCCATTGCTTGCAGCGCTGCGGCGTCAATTGCCGCCGCATCTGCGCGGTATCGAACTTAGGCCTGGAAAATTCGGCTCCCGCGCCGGCCTGGTTGGTGCTGCGCTCGCCGGGCAGGCGGGAAGCGGGTGGAGGCAGATCCGATGAGCGAAGCGAGCTTTCAGCAGCCGGACCGCAGGCGGCCCGAGCCGCTCTGGTATCAGGTCGAGGAGGCGATCCGCGCCATCGTCAAAAGCGGCGAGTGGGCAACCGGCGACCAGATCCCGGCCGAGGACCGGCTCTGCGCCCTGTTCGGCGTCAGCCGCATCACGCTGCGCCACGCGCTACGCAACCTGGAGGAAAGCGGGCTTCTCAGGCGCGAGCACGGAAGGGGCACTTTCGTGCGCTCGGCCACGCTGGTCGCCGGCACGCGCGAGCTCACTTCCTTCACCCAGGAGATGGGCAATATCGGCGTGGTCGCCGGCTCGCGCCTGCTCGATTGCAGCCTGACGACGGCCAATGCGGCGGCGGCCGGCGCGCTGGAGATCGAGGAGGGCGATCCTATCGTGCGGATCCGGCGATTGCGGCTGGGCAACAACGAGCCGATCGGCATCCAGACGGCGCAATTGGCGGCCGCGCGCGTGCCGGGCTTCCTCGATGCCGGCTTGCTCAAGGGCTCGCTCTACGAGGCGCTGGAGCGCCAGTACGGCATCGTGCCGGTCGAGGCGCGCGAGAATTACCGCGTCGGCGCCGTCAGCGCGGCGGACGCCGAGCTGCTCGACCTGCCCGCGGGCAGCCCCGCCTTCGTCGTCGAACGCATCACCATCGACGAACGCGGCCCGTTCGAATTCACCGTCTCGGTCATGCGCGGCGACCGCTACGAGATCCGCTCGACGCTGCGCGCCGGCCGCCTCCCAAACACCAGAAGCTGACACGATCAACAGGAGTACCGAAGTGTCCGATCTCTACATCCCCCGTCTCGTCGCCCTCATCGAGCAGGCATCGAAGGCCAATGAAGAAGCCTTCGGCCAGGCGGCGAGCCGTTTCGCCGACACGCTTCAGAGTGGCGGACTGGTCCATCTGTATGGCTCAGGCCATTCAGTGCTGCCGGCGCAGGAGATGTTCCCGCGCTATGGCAGCTTCGTCGGCTTCAATCCGCTGACCGACCCGCGCGTGATGTGGCACAATGTGCTCGGCGCCGGCGGCGTGCGCGAGCTTCTCTGGCTGGAGCGGACGGAGAAATATGCCGAGAAGTTCTTGGACCATCAGCCCCTGAACAAGGCCGATTCCATCATCATCTTCGGCCATAGCGGCCGCAATTCGTCGGGCATCGACACCGCGCTCTATGCCAAGAAGCGCGGCATCTTCGTCGTCGCGGTGACCAGCAAGAACAATCTCGACAAGCCGGCCACGCATTCCTCCGGCAAAAGGCTGGCGGACGCCGCCGACCTCGTCATCGACACTTGCTCGCCGATCGAGGACGCGGTGGTGCCGATCGAAGGCTGGAGCCGCCCGGTGTCAGGTTCCTCGACGGTGCTGGCGATGATCATGGCGCATGAGCTGCTTGCGCGTACCGCCGAGCAATTGTCGAAGCGCGGCATCGAGCTGCCGGTCTTCGCGTCCCCGACCATCGCGGGTGTGACGCTGCACGACACCGACGTCATCTACGGTGTCTACCGAGAGCGCATGATCGAGGCGCAGAAAAAGCACCTGCCCACCTTCCAGGCGACGATGCGCGGGGAATGACGATGGCTTGGGAGGCGCGTTCGGCGCGCCTCCCGCAGGCCTGTCAACGCCTCCTGGTGGCGGAATGCTTGGGCGGCGAGTCATTCTCGTCGGGATTGGGGATCGGCTCCTCGTCAGGCAACCGGTCGGGATCCGGCTCGCGCATCGGCTTCGGCTCCGGGATCGGCGGCGGCGTGGGCACCGGGGTGGGGGATGGGTCCGGATTGGGGAGAATGGCCATCGCGTTTTTCCTTCCGCCCTGTGCCCGACAAGCTTTGCTGCGATCCAAAACCCGGAATCTGCTGCCCGCCCTGAAACGATGGTGCGATCGCTGCCGCATTCAGACGCTTCGTCGGGAGCGATCGGCAGCGCAAGCTGGCAGAACGGCCACGCCCACGGATGGTTCCAACACGACCGCGCCGCGCGATGACGGCAAGTGGCGATCAAATGATTCCGCGCGCCTGTTTCGGCTCTTGCCGGCGACTGGTCGTGCCTTAGTTCCATTGCCAGCGGGTGGGCAATTGTGCCGATACAAGGAGACGGCCGTGAAGCATCAAACCCTTGACCAAATCAACGCCGTTGCCGACGTTCATGCCGAAGCACCGGCTCTCATCGCCAATCGTGGCCAGCGCCTCGAGCGCTGGGCGCAACTTCTCGAAGAAAGCCCCGGCCGCCGCCTCACGGCGCTGACGGGTACCGAATACGCTTCGCCCGACGTGCGTCAAAGAATGCGCACGGACGGATCGGCGATCACGGTCGCTTTCGAGGATCCGATCTTTCGCGCGCAAGGCTTGCGGGACGACACTTATGGTGAAGCCAGGCGCTTCTTCGAGATGAGCGACTGGCAGCTGCATGAGGTTGTCTGCCATTGCCATGTCGGCGCCAACATGCCGGCCCGCTGGGCGGCATCGCGCGTGCGCGCGGCGATCTCTCCGGGCGCGGGTATTCTTGCCTGGTTGAGAGCGGTGTTCATGCATTAGCGACGGCCGCGATGCATGCAATCGCGACCGATCAGACCTTGATGGGAGCGGTGGAGGCCTGACCGGGTCTCCGCGCTCCCTCTTTGGAGTGGTTCAGCAGAGTGGTTCAGCGTTTCACGGAATCGCAGAACCGCCCTAAGTCCCTGTTTTCACGCAATTCCGGACGGAAGGTTACGGCGAAGTCGCCGAGCCTAACCACTGCGCGCTTTTCCTGGAATTGCTCTAGCGGTCGATCTCGCCGAAGACGATGTCGAGCGAGCCGATGATCGCCGCGACATCCGCCACCATATGTCCGCGCGAAAGGAAATCCATCGCCTGGAGGTGGGCGAAGGAGGGCGCGCGTATCTTGCAGCGATAGGGAACGTTGCTGCCGTCCGAGACCAGATAGACGCCGAACTCGCCCTTCGGCGCTTCGACCGCCGCATAGACTTCGCCAGGCGGCACGCGGTGGCCTTCGGTATAGAGCTTGAAATGCTGGATCGTCGCTTCCATCGAGCGCTTCATGGTGGCGCGCGGCGGCGGCGTGATCTTCTGGTTCGGCGCGGCGACCGGGCCCCGGCCATCGGCCGAGCGCAGCTTTTCCAGGCATTGCCGCATGATGCGCACCGACTGGCGCATCTCCTCCATGCGCACCAGATAGCGATCGTAGCAGTCGCCGTGCTTGCCGACGGGGATGTCGAAATCCATCTCCGGATAGCATTCGTAGGGCTGCGCCTTACGCAGGTCCCAGGCGGCACCCGAGCCGCGCACCATGGGGCCGGAGAAGCCCAGGCCCCAAGCGTCATCGAGCGAGATCACGCCGACATCGACATTGCGCTGCTTGAAGATACGGTTTTCGGTCAAAAGCTCATCGAGATCGCCCAATGCTTTCAGGAACGGATCGCAGAAATCCCAGATGTCGTCGAGCAGGTCTTCCGGCAGGTCCTGATGCACGCCGCCGACGCGGAAATAATTCGCGTGCATGCGGGCGCCGGATGCGCGTTCATAGAAAACCATCAGCTTCTCGCGCTCGATGAAACCCCAGAGCGGCGGCGTTAGCGCGCCGATGTCCATGGCCTGCGTGGTGACGTTGAGAAGATGCGACAGGAGCCGGCCGATCTCGCAAAACAGCACGCGGATCAATTGGCCGCGCCGCGGGACGGGCAGTTCGAGCAGCCTTTCGGCGGCGAGGCAGAATGCATGCTCCTGGTTCATCGGCGCGACGTAATCGAGCCGGTCGAAATAGGGCAGGGCCTGCAGATAGTTCTTGTATTCGATGAGCTTCTCGGTGCCGCGATGCAGCAAGCCGATATGCGGATCGGCGCGGTCGACGATCTCGCCGTCCAGCTCCAGCACCAGCCTGAGCACGCCATGCGCCGAGGGGTGTTGCGGCCCGAAGTTGAGGGTGAAGTTGCGGACTGCGGCTTCGGTCATGACGGCCTTCGCAAGAGTGAGGATCGAACACGAACCGCGGCCTGTCAGCCGCCGTTCGGCCGGGTCATGCCCCCAAGGTCAGGCCCGAGGTCATGCCGTCGTCTGAATGATCAGCGTCAGCGTGCCGTCACCGTCGATGTTGGCGGCGACGACCTGCGAGGAATTCAGCCCGTTCGCATGCAGAACCGAAGTCGCCGCGGGCGAGGCGTCGACCGAGCTTTGCAGCTTGGCCAGTTCCTTGGCGGTCGTCCTGGTGACTATGGCTTCGGCCTGCGCCTTCACTTCCGAAGGCAGGTCCTCGATCGACACCACGACGATATTGGTGACGTTCTGGGCAGCACCGTCCTGGCCGGGGTTCTGGCCCGGCTGGGGCTGACCGGGCTGCGGCTGGCCGGGGATGGGCTCCTGTGCAGGAGGCGGGGCTTGCGGCGGCTGCGGATCGGCGCGTTGAGCAGAAGCCGGCTGCGCCAATGCCATTGCCGAGAGCGTCAGGACCATCGTCAACATACGCATCGTCTTTCCTTTCGATCTCGAAATCTGACGACACAACCCCCGGGGTCCGGCGATGGTTCCCGGATAGTCGCTGGCGCGGCTGCTTAAGGCGCCCGCATTGTCCGAAACGTCACCGAATAGCGATGGCGTTCGACGGGCGGGATGGAGTGCTCCCACTCGTTTCGCGCCGGCCCCGCCATAAGATAAACGGATCTGGGCTCGACCTCGATCGTTTCACGGTCCCAGGCCGCGCCGTTCTTGCGGCGCAGCCGAAAGCTGCAGGGCGCCAGCAGGGAGACGCCCGCGACGAGTTCGAAATGCGGCTTGTCGCGGTGCCAGCCTATGCCGGCGCCCGGGCGGTACTCGTTGATCAGCACCTGCGCGAATTCGGCTGCCGGGACGCCGGCGAAGGCGGCGACCCTGGCGCGAAGCGGCAGCAGGAAGTCCGGAATCGGCGGCGCTTCGAGCACCTGGCGGCGCTCGTAATCATAGCGCAGGCCGAAACCGACGACCTGCCTGTTGGCAAGATGGCCGTGAAAATCGAACGGCTTGAAATTCAGGCCCTGGATGTGACGAACCAGCTCGCGCTCCTCGTCGCGGGCAATCAGGTCCGGCTGATAGGAAAAGCCTTCGGGTGCGGGCGGCGGGCTTGCGGGCGCGCCGAAGAGATCGCCCTGGAAATCGCCTACGCCGGTTCGACTTTTGGGTGATGACATGGGGCTCACATAGGCAATCGGAACACCTGTGCAAGGCCGGTCCCCGTATGGCGGAACCTGGCGGCGGGCGCCGGATTATGAGTTGGAAGCAGGATGCGTTATGCCTTCCACCGCGATCCAGAATATTCGCTACGATCGGTCCAGGCGGGTCCTTTCCGTATGGTTCGTCCCAAGCGGCAACCGCTACGATTACGAGGGTGTCGGGCCCGAGACTTATTCGGCTTTCAAGGCAGCGTCCTCAAAAGGGCGATTCTTTAACGAATTCGTGCGCGATCGTTTCAAATATCACCTGGTGGAGCATGGAGGCCGTCATTGAGCGCTATGCCGTGCGCCCCGCGACCAAGAAGATGCGCCGCCGAACGCCAGGCATGATGTGTGATCTGGTTGAGACGCCGTGCGGCATCGAGCCGCGCGAAGGCGTCCGCGGTCGTCAGCTTTCCCGGCGCGACCGAGGCGAGGGTGGCGGCACGATGGTCTCGCAGCAGGGCATCGAGTTCGCTTGCTGCGCCTTCCGCCTCGGCAAGCGCCGCGGCCAACTCGGGCGAAACGCTCCAGCCGATGGATGCGGCTTGCGCCGTGAGGGCGGATTCCGAGGTGATCGAACCGCCGATAGCCTGCGCCGCGCGCATGGCCTACGCATAGTTCCGCTGCGCGAAGGTCGTAGGAGGCCTCGGTTGGCTTTCCCGGGAGCCCGCCATCCGCCACGACTTGCGCGAGGCGCGAAGCATGATCGAGCGCATGCAGTGTGCTCGTCATGCGCAGCCGCTCGGCGTCCGTCTCGGGGGGCTCCTTCAACTCGGACAGGAAGTCCCGCACCTTCTCGAGCGTAGCGGCCGCCGCGACGGTGTCCCGCACCGCAGAGCCAGCTCCGCCCGGAAGTGAGGCGGAAACCGAGGCGGCGCTTGTCTTGAGCACATGCGCCACGACGCGCCGGGCGGTTTCGACCGCGATCACCGGGCTGGCAAGAGCGCTGGGATCGAGCGCGCGCTGAAGCGCCGTCTGCCGGGAGGGCAAGAGCCGTTCCACCATACGAGTGAACCGCTGTGTCGCCGGAAGGAGCACCGCAACGCCCACGACGTTGTAGGCCGTGTGGTAGGCCGCAAGGAGCGTCATCCCATCGATTGATGCCGAGAGGACTTTCATCAGCGTCGTGGTCAATGGAAAGGCGACGATGGCGATGAGCGCGGCTATGAGCTTGAACAGGACATAGGCAAAGGCCAGGCGTTTGGCTGTGGTGCTGGCACCAATGGCCGCCAATGCGGAGCTCGTGGCCGTCCCGATATTCTGGCCAATGATCAGCGCACAGCCCTGCTCCAGGCTCACGGCTCCGGCGTAGAACGCCGAAATGGTGACGGCTATGGCAGCCGTCGAGGACTGCATGACCGCGGTCATCGCCAGGCCGACGACGATCAGGATCATGAGGCCGCCCATCCCTGTGATCCAGTCAGCCCCTGGCGTGCCGATCACCGATGGCAGGTCGGACGGATGCAGGTTCTCCGCAAGGCCTCCCATGCCCTGCTGGAGGGTCGTCAGCCCATAGAGCACTAGGGCGAAGCCCGCGAGAGCGCCGCCCGTCGCTGCGATCCGCCCGCCCCCTAGCAACTTGACCAGCGCGCCCAGGAAAATCAGTGGTAGCGCGTAGGTCGAAAGCGATACGCGCACGCCAATCAGGGCTACAAGCCAACCTGTGCCCGTCGTGCCAACATTGGCGCCGAACACAAGGCCGAGCCCTTGCGGAAAAGTCAGAAGCCCGGCGCTGACGAGGCCGATCGTCGTCATCGTGACCGCACTGGACGACTGTACGAGCAGCGTGACGATGGCGCCCCAGAAGGCACCCGAGAGCGGCGTGGCCGCCGCCTTGCCCAGGACGGTGCGCAGGGCGGACCCGGCCAGCGCCTTAAGGCCGTCGGTCATTACGGTCATGCCGAGCAGGAACAGCCCGACGCCGCCGAGGATGACAATTACTGTTGCCACGCAGGTCTCACCACACCCGCGCCCCGGCTTCGAGCTCGTCGGAACCATAGCGCCAGAAGACCCTATGCTCGCAGCATCGTCCCCGCAATGAGCCTGCCAATCTGACAAGGGGGCGTTATGACAAGGGGGCGTTGTCTCGCCGCATAATCCGTTCGCACATTTCGCTGGATTGGCAGGAACGCACGGTCTTATCAGCCGGCGCACCCTTGGGACCGTGCTTGTAAGGCCCGGCCCGCCTGGTGTTTTACTCCGACCGGATATGCGTTTGTTTCTTCAGGCTGGCGCAACCTTTTAAGCGCCTGAAGGTTGTATGCGCGGCGAGGAGCATCCAATGAGGAGGATACGATGGATAGACGGTTATTTCTTACCGGCTTGCTCGGGCTGACCGGCGCAACACTCGTCGCCGGACTGGCCGCCCCTGGCAAGGCGGTTGCCGGCATTCCTGGGATGTCGGGCGGTATACTCGACGAACTTGATACGTCGCCCAACGATACTGAAGGCGGTGATGCCGGGGCTGCGCCGGAAAAAGTTCAGTACCGTCGACGGAGGAGGCGTCCCGTCTGGCGGACGGTTTGTCGACGTGTCCGAATCCGTGGCCGTTGGCATAGGCGCTGCCGTCGAGTCAGAGTGTCCCATCGCTATTAGATCCGAAATCTTGATAGCTCCGGCAGGATACGCGCCTTTCAATTGAAAACCCCGTTCCGGCGGGGTTTTTACACGATATGGCACGACCTAAGTATTTGTTTTTACGCAATTCCCAATAGATTGCGTTACATGCTTCCTCTAGAATTTACTCAGGTTGCATCGGGTCATCGAAAGCAATTTGTTCTGCCATATGGTTAATTTGCCTCGCCCCGGTACGAAAATTCAAGAAACTGACTGCTTTCCATCGAACCCAGCCGCCTTCACAAAATACTTACTGAATGCACATTGAAAATATTGAGTTTTCAATCTGCCGTCAGTGAATTATCTGCTTCGCAACAACCGAATTCGCGAGTAGGGTGCATCGTCCGCGAAAGTCGTTTGCTATGATGGAGGCAACGATGGTCGACCGGTCGCCTGACAAGCTTTCGCTTTTCTCGCTGACGGCTATGGTCGTCGGTTCGATGGTGGGGGCCGGTATATTCAACCTGCCCGGGCGTTTCGCCAACGCGACCGGACCCTTCGGCGCCATCATCGCCTGGGCAATCGCGGGCACAGGCATGTACATGCTTGCACGCGTCTTTCAGACGCTTGCCGAAAAGCGGCCCGATATCGACTCCGGCGTTTTCGCCTACGCCAAGGCGGCCTTCGGCGACTATACGGGCTTCCTGTCGGCTTTCGGTTACTGGCTCGGCAGTTGTCTCGGCAACGTCTTCTATTGGGTGCTGATCGGATCGACGCTCGGCCGTTTCTTCCCCGGCCTTTTCGGTGATGGGAGCAGCGCCACCGCAATCATCGTTTCGCTGATCGGCATCTGGGCCTTCCATTTCTTGATCCTGCGCGGGGTCCAGCAGGCGACCTTCATCAATACGATCGTCACCGTCGCCAAGATAGTGCCGCTGCTCGTGGCGGTCCTCGCCTTCATCGTCTTTTTCAGCGGCGCGCATTTTTCCGAGAATTTCTTCGGCGGCGTCGGCATGCCGGAAAAGACGATGCTGCAACAGGTGCGTGACACCATGCTTGTCACCGTGTTCGTCTTCATCGGCATCGAGGGCGCCAGCGTCTATTCCCGCTATGCCAAGACGCGGTCCGACGTGGGTTCCGCCACCATCCTCGGTTCCGTCGCCGTGACCGGCCTGATGGTGGCCATCACGCTCCTGCCTTACGCCGTCGCACCTCGGGCGGCCATCGCCGGCGTGTCCAATCCTTCGCTCGCCGGCGCGCTCGAACTGGCCGTCGGACACTGGGGGGCGGTGTTTATCTCCATCGGCGTCCTCATTTCCGTGCTCGGCGCCTACCTTGCCTGGTCGCTGATCTGCGCCGAGGTGCTTTTCATGGCGGCCGGCTCGAACGACATGCCCAGGCTCTTCGGGGCACAAAACAGCAATCGTGTGCCCGCCAATGCGCTGTGGCTGACCAACTCGGTGGTTTCGCTGTTCGTCATCTCGACCTACTGGTCGCGCGACGCGTTCAACATCATGCTCGACATGACCAGCGTGGCTGCGTTGCTGCCCTACCTTCTGGTCGCCGGCTATGGAGTGCTTTTGGCGCGCAGCGGCGTCGGGTACGAACAGGCGGCGGGCGAGCGGGGCCGCGATCAGGTCATCGCGTGGATCGCGGCCATCTACACCTTGTTCATGTTCGTCGCCGCCGGCCTGAAATACATATTGCTGCTGGCCGTGCTCTTCGCGCCGAGCACCGCCCTTTATTTCTGGGCCCGGCGTGAGCAGAAGGCTCGTCTCTTCACCCCCGTCGAGCTTGTCATTTTCGCCGTCACGATGATCGGCGCGCTGATCGGCCTCTACGGCCTTGTGACCGGCATGATCACGCCCTGAAGGGCAAATCCGGGAGGCCATCATGGAAACCAGTTTTGGCGTGCATTCCGAAGTCGGCCAGTTGCGCAAGGTATTGGTCTGCGCGCCCGGCCATGCCCATCACCGCCTGACACCCAGCAACTGTGACGCCCTGCTTTTCGACGATGTGCTTTGGGTCGACGTCGCCAAGCGCGATCATTTCGATTTCATCACCAAGATGCGAGACAGGGGCGTCGATGTCGTGGAGATGCACAATCTCCTGACCGAGACCGTTGCCGTCCCCGAAGCGAAGAAATGGATCCTCGACAATCAGGTGGTGCCGAACCAGGTCGGACTGGGCTTTGTCAACGAAGTGCGCTCCTATCTCGAGGGCCTGCCGGAGCGTCGCCTTGCCGAAACGCTGATCGGAGGCCTGTCGACCTATGAATTCCCCGAGAAGATTGGGGGTGCGACACTGGAGTTGATCCGGGACGCGGCGGGGGTGAACGAGTATCTGCTGCCGCCGTTGCCCAACACGATCTACACCCGCGACACCACCTGCTGGATCTATGGCGGCGTCACGCTCAACCCGCTCTATTGGCCGGCGCGCCACGAAGAGACGATCCTGGTCACGGCAATCTACAAGTTCCATCCGGACTTTGCCGGCAAGGTGAATGTGTGGTGGGGCGATCCAACCAAGGATTGGGGCCTCGCCACGTTTGAGGGCGGCGACGTGATGCCGATCGGCAAGGGCAACGTGCTCATCGGCATGAGCGAACGCACGTCCCGGCAGGCCATCAGCCAGCTCGCCGACGCCTTGTTCAAGGCCGGCGGGGCGGAGCGCGTCATCATCGCGGCGATGCCGAAACTGCGTGCGGCGATGCACCTCGATACCGTCTTCACCTTTGCCGATCGGAACTGCGTGCTGATCTACCCCGATATCGTGAACGGCATCGAGTGCTTCTCCTATCGCCCTGACGGCAAGGGCGGCGTGGAGTTGCGCAAGGACAAGGGCCTTATCGAAACGGTGAGAGAGGCGCTCGGCCTCAAGGAGCTGCGCGTCGTCGAGACGGCAGGCAACGACTACACCCGCGAGCGGACCCAATGGGATTCCGGCGCCAACCTAGTCTGCGTATCGCCGGGCGTGGTGTTTGCCTATGACCGCAACACCTATGCAAACACCGTCCTGCGCAAGGCCGGCATCGAGGTCATCACCATTTCGGGAAGCGAGCTTGGCCGAGGACGCGGCGGCGGGCATTGCATGACCTGTCCGATCAGCCGCGACGCAGTCGAATTCTGATTTTCCAGGCTGCCGGCCAAGTCTCGGCGGATGTAAGTCCCCAGAGCATTTGCAGCCAGGCGGAAACACTTGATGCCGTAAAAATGCAGCTAGAACAGAAAGATAGAGCGGGATACCGGCTTCTGCCGACCTCCCGCTCCAGTGGAGTATAGCGTGATGTATCAAAACGTCATGGTCGCGACGGATGGCTCCGACCTCGCGACGATAGCCGTGGATCATGCGACGAGCATCGCCCGCGCGTTCAATGCCCGTCTGACGATCGTCACCGTCGCCTTGCAGGCGCCAGTCTTCGACGCGATGTCGGGCGGAGGGGCAATATCGCAATCCGTCTTCGACGAAATACGCCGCGCGAATGTCGAACAGTGCACGGCCATCCTGAAGAAAGCCGCGGCAGCCGCCGGACCCGGCGCGCGAACCGAGATGGTTGAATCCCTTACCGCCTACGAAGGCATCCTGCACACCGCGAAGGAGATCGGCGCGGACCTTGTCGTCATGGGCTCGCATAGCCGCAGTCTTCTCAGCAGGCTGGTTCTCGGCAGCCAGGCTTCGAAAGTGGTCAACCTGTCCGAGGTGCCGGTTCTCATCGTCAGGTAGCGCCGGGGGCCGCAGCGGTCGGCTGATCGGCCTACTCACGATCCAGTGTCGTCCCGGGAGGGTGGAGCCGCGCCCATGAACCCGAGGAGCCATGTGCTGGAGGGGGCGAAGCATCCGACGGCGATGGCGATCGGGACGCCGATGAAAGCGCCATATAAGGGCATCCCGCTTTGCTGCGCTGACTGCACCGATCCTGCGAAGCTCGGAGAGCGATGCAGGATGGCGGAGAGAGCGGGATTCGAACCCGCGTTACGGTTTCCCGTAAACACACTTTCCAGGCGTGCGCCTTCAACCACTCGGCCACCTCTCCGTCCTTGACATCTCGCGCCGGCCGGTTTCGCCGCGCGGGTTGGGGAGATGCTCCCATGGGAAGTCCTCAACGGACATATGGTTGCCTTCAACCGCGGGCAACCTTCCCGGCACCGGTAGCCGTCTAGGCAAACAGGCGCGGGGCTCATCTAGTCGATCCGAAAGCGAATGCCAAGCCATAATGGCATTGCCGCGGCTTTTGCTGCGGAATGGGCACGGACATGGGTTCAGGAGGGGGCGATGCGTTCGAATGATGTGCACAGGCTGGTCGCCTCCAACCGGCTGTGCTTGACTTCGGCTCCGCGCGGCTGTCGACTGCCTGAAATCTCTGTTTCCATGCAATCCCGGTTGGAACGGTTGCGAGCTTTCCCTGGAGTTGCCGGTTCAGTTTTCGCAATTTCCGACGGAAAGTCGCCACGCGCTTTCCGCGGAATGGTTCGGGCGAGGGGCATCGTCCTGGCATGGCGTCGATCGACCAGCAACCCGCGGGGCGGCCGGATAGCGGGCTTTCCTACATCCCGGTGGCGTGGCTCGTCATCGTCATGGGCCTGTCGGCCTACGGCCTGATTGCGAACTGGCGGCTGATCGGCGACTTCAGCCTGCCGGAAAATGCATTCTTCCTCGTCTATAGCGGCTTGACCGGCGGCGTGATCATCATCCTGTGGGGATTGTACCTGCTTGGCCTTGCCTTCAACCGCTCGGCCCGCTTCCCGCGCCATTACACGATCTGGCAGGTCGCCATCATCATCTGGCTCGTCCTGCGCCAGGCCTATGTGTTCTACAGCTTCGCCTTCTCAGCCGAGGCGCTGGGCTTCACCGTCGCCGAGATCGCCATCGGCCTGCTCTGCATCTACCTGCTGCGCAACGGCGCCGGCTCCGAGGCCGTCTATGCCAATCCGGAGACCGGGCGGCCGCCGGTCTTCGTCTCGATCCTTGCCGCGCTGCTCGGCATCATCCTTGGCGGCGCGATCGGCGCCTGCGGCGGCTTCTTCGCCGGTTCGCTGATCGCGGACCTGACGCATATGAGCTGCTTCGAGGGCGCCTGCGGATTTTTCGCGGCGTTCGTCGGCCTGGGCGGCCTGATCGTCGGCGCCATCGCCGGCGCCATTTTCGCCATCTGGCGGGTGAACCGGCGCAGGGCGGCGCGGGCTTCTTAATTTCACGACCCACGATTGCGCGGAAACCACGCACGCTCTATGTCGATTGCGGGGTAGACGGAGCGTTCCCGGGGAGAGCGTCGATGTTGCGTTTCATCTTTCGGCTGGCGGCCATGGTTGCGCTGTCGATCTCCGTCATCATGGCGGTGATCGACACAACACGCTCGGTCGCGGCCTCCTCGCTGGTGATGACGCCGCTCAACGCAAGCTGGCTGGCGGTCTCGCCGGAAACCCGCGCGGCCTTCGAGACTTTCGTGCGCGCCAAGGCAAGCCCGCTGGTGTGGGACGGCGCCGTCGCCTTTGTGCTTGCGCAACCGGGTTTCGCGGTGTTCGCGGTGCTTGCCTTCCTGCTCTACGCCATCGGCTACCGGCGCAAGCGCCGCGGCGCGGAATTCGCTCCCACGCCCTGAAGGCTGTTGTTTTGACGCAATTGCGGGAGGACGGCTACGGCGAAGTCGCCGAGCCGACCGCCGGTAACCGCTTTTTCCAACAGGTCAAAATTCCACGTGAATTTTGTTTCGCGCCGTGCCAGATTGACCGCGAGCGGGAGGGGAAAACACTTCCTGCCTGGCGTCGCCAGCCTGCCGGAGAACCGGGCAGGCGGTGCAAACGGAAAAATAACCGACAGGGTGTGGATCACATGAAACGTATCGTTCTCGGCCTTCTGGCCGCAACCGCAATGGTTCTTCCGGCTTTCGCCGCGGATGTGCAGCCGGCCATCCTCTATGATCTCGGCGGCAAGTTCGACAAATCCTTCAACGAGGCCGCCTATCATGGCGCGGAGAAGTTCAAGGCCGAGACCGGCATCGCCTATGTCGAATTCGAGGTCTCCAACGCCTCGCAGCGCGAGCAGGCGCTGCGCCGCTTCGCCGAGGACGGCCGCAACCCGATCGTCATGGCCGGCTTTGCCTGGGAAGACGCGCTGAAAGCGGTCGCGAAAGATTATCCCGACCTGAATTTCGCCATCATCGACGATGCCGTCGACCTGCCCAATGTCCGCTCGCTGGTATTCAAGGAGAATGAAGGCTCCTACCTCGTCGGCATCCTGGCGGCGATGGCATCGAAGTCGAAGAAGGTCGGCTTCGTCGGCGGCATGGACATCCCGCTGATCCGCAAGTTCGAATGCGGCTATGTCGGCGGCGCCAAGTCGGCCGGCGCCACCGAGGTCATCCAGAACATGACCGGCGACACGCCGGCCGCCTGGAACGACCCGACCAAGGGCGGCGAGATCGCCAAGACGCAGATCGACCAGGGCGCCGACGTGGTCTACGCGGCTGCCGGCGGCACCGGCGTCGGCGTGCTGCAGGCGGCCGCGGATGCCGGCAAGCTCGGCGTCGGCGTCGATTCCAACCAGAACGGCCTGCAGCCCGGCAAAGTGCTGACCTCGATGATGAAGCGCGTCGACGTCGCCGTCTACAACACCTTCATGGACGGCAAGAACGGCACCTTCAAGGGCGGCCTCGAGAATCTCGGCCTCAAGGAAGGCGGCGTCGACTACGCCATGGACGACAACAACAAAGCGCTGGTGACTGATGAGATGAAGGCGGCGGTCGAAAAGGCCAAGGCCGACATCATCTCAGGCAAGGTCCAGGTGCACGACTACACCGCAGACAACAATTGCCCGTATTGATCGGCAGCTGAACCAGGCTTTGAACCGCCGGGCCAACGCCCGGCGGTTTCGTTTTGGAAACGGTATGATGCGGCCGACAATCGAAGCGATGGCCGAAGGCGACGTCGAGGCGATCGCGCGGCTTCGGCTCAAAGCTTTCTTCGAGGGCACTGATCGGACGCTCGACGAAGACATGGCCGGACTGCGCGGGCTGATCGCCGGCGACGGCTTCGAGGCTGCCTTCGTCGCCCGCGACCGAGGCCAGCCGATCGGGAGCTGCCTGCTCGTGCGCGACGAGATCGACTCGCCGCACGATCAGACGCCATGGCTCGCCGGGCTGGTCGTCGAGGAAGCCTATCGAGGTGGCGGAGTCGGCACGGCGCTGGTCAAGACCGTCGAAGCCCATGCCGCGTCGGCCGGTATCGGCACGCTCCATCTTTATACCTGGCAGGCGCGCAGCTTTTACGAAGCGCTCGGATGGAGAGCGGTCGAGACTTTCGAGCAGGATGGCGCGCCGATGCTGCTGATGGCGAAGTCTCTACTTTGACGCAATTCCGGGCGGAAAACCGCCCGCACTTTTCCTGGAATTGCTTTATAGCGTGCCGGCGAGATAGCCGAGCGCAAAGGCCGCCACCAGGGCAAGCGCGATGACAAAGCCCAGCCTGCCGCCAAGCGAATGCAGGCCGACGCCGTATGGCTTGCGCTCGAGCCGGTGGATCATCGGCGGCGGCGGTTCCGTCTCGGGAGCGGCGACGCCGGCCAGCCGCGTCTGCATCTGCGGCAATTCGGCGAGACGTTGCGTGACCAGGTCCCAGCGGTGGTCGCGCGCTTCGGATCCCGCGGGATCGAAGGCGCGCAAGCGTTCGGCGAGCCGCAGCACCGTGTCGCGAAAGGCGGGATCGATCTCGAGGTCGCGCTCGGCGCGGGCGCGTTCCCTGTCATTCATCAGGCCGAAGACATAGTCGCCGGCCCTGGCGACACGGTCGCTTTCACTGGACATGGCCGTCTTCCCCCATGGCGTCTCACCCCCACGGCTTCTCACCAATGCGGCGGCTTGGTCACCGGCACGTCGGAGGCGGTCTGCTCCTCCAATTCCAGGAATCGGTCGGTGAGGGCCGCGAGCTTGCGCTCCATGCGCTCGATCACCTTCCACTGTTCGGCGATCTGGCCGGACAGTTCCTCGATGGTCTTTTCCTGCTCTGCGGCGCGGATCTCCAGCGTCGTCAGCCGATCGTCAGGCATAGCCATGCAAGCCGTCCCTTGCGAATGTGAAGCCTCCACCTAACCAGATATTCGTGGGATGCCCGCGACTATCTGCTTATGCTCTGCTGGTTCCCGCAGGTTATGATCGCAAACCGTGGGACACTTTTGCGGAACCTGCTCAGGTTCGAAATTGACAAGGGCGCGGGGATTTGTCGAGAGTGAACGGCCGATTGGCATAAGCGGGGCATCATGCTAGGCACTTTGACCAAGCGATAAAAAAATAACGAGTGGGACAGGCTGCATGGCGCAAGCCGCAATCGAGCTCATAGGCATCAACAAGAGTTTTGGCGCGGTGCGCGCCAACCGCGACATCAATCTGGAAGTCGCGCGCGGCACCATCCACGGCATTGTCGGCGAGAACGGCGCCGGCAAGTCGACGCTGATGTCGATCCTCTACGGCTTCTACCAGGCCGACAGCGGCGAGATCCGCGTCGGCGGCAAGCCGGTGTCGATCAACACCTCCAACGACGCCATCGCGCTCGGCATCGGCATGGTGCACCAGCACTTCATGCTGGTCGACAATTTCACGGTGCTGGAAAACGTCATCCTCGGCGCCGAGAACGATGCGCTGCTGAAGAGCAGCATCGCCAAGGCGCGTTCGGAGCTCGACCGGCTGGAGCGCGAATACGGGCTCGAGGTCGATCCCGACGCCGTCATCGAAGAGCTGCCGGTCGGCTTGCAGCAGCGCGTCGAAATCCTCAAGGCGCTCTATCGCGGCGCCGAGATCCTGATCCTCGACGAGCCGACGGGCGTGTTGACGCCGGCCGAGGCCGACCACCTGTTCCGCATCCTCAAGCAATTGAAGGATCAAGGCAAAACCATCGTGCTCATCACCCACAAGCTGCGCGAGATCATGGCGATCACCGACACGGTTTCGGTGATGCGCCAGGGCACGATGGTGGCCACCCGGGTGACGAAGGAAACCACGGTCGGCGAACTGGCCGAGCTGATGGTCGGCCGACGCGTGCTCCTGCGGGTCGAGAAGGGCGCATCGGAAGCCGGCGCGATAAGACTGTCGGTGAAGAACCTGACGGTGAAGGACTCCCGCGGCGTCACCATGGTCGACAATGTCTCCTTCGACGTGCGCGGCGGCGAGATCGTCGGCATCGCCGGCGTGGCCGGCAACGGCCAGTCCGAGCTGCTGGAGGCGATCTCCGGCATCCGGCATGCGGTCTCCGGCGAGGTGATGCTGGAAGGCAAACCGATCGATCTCACCGGCAAGGCCGATCCCGGCGAATTGCGCGACCGCGGCCTCGCCCATGTGCCGGAGGACCGCCATCATGTCGGACTGGTGCTTGCCTTCGAGGAGAACGAGAATTCGATCCTCGGCTATCACGACGACGAGCGCTACCTGAAGGGGCCGTTCCTCGACATCGATGCCATCATGGCCGACGCCAAGGACAAGATCGAGAAATACGACATCCGCCCCGGCAATCCGCGCCTGAAGACGGCCAATTTCTCCGGCGGCAACCAGCAGAAGATTGTGCTGGCCAGGGAGATGGAACAGGACCCGGGCGTGCTGATCGTCGGCCAGCCGACGCGCGGCGTCGATGTCGGCGCCATCGAATTCATCCACAAGCGGCTGATCGCCATGCGCGACCAGGGCAAGGCCGTGCTGGTGGTCTCGGTCGAGCTCGACGAGATCCGCTCGCTCTCCGACCGCATCCTGGTGATGTTCGCCGGCCGTGTGGTCGGCGAGCGCGGCCCGGACGCGACCGAAGGCGAGCTTGGCCTGTTGATGGCCGGCGTCGAGCACCAGGAGGCCGCCGAATGAGCACGCCTTACACCAAGCTGCCGGCCTGGGCCGACTATGGGTTGATTCCGTTGATCAACCTGTCGGTCGCCTTCATCGTCGCCGGCTTCGTCGTCATGCTGGTCGGCGAAAACCCGTTCCGCGCCGCCGTCATCCTGGTCGAGGGCGCTTTCGGCAAGGGCACAGGCGTTGCGTTCACGCTCTTCTATGCCACCACCTTCATCTTCACCGGGCTGTCGGTGGCGGTGGCCGCGCATTGCAGCCTGTTCAACATCGGCACCGAGGGCCAGGCCTATATAGGCGGGCTCGGCATCGCGCTGGTTTGCCTGAGCCTCGACAGCGTGCTGCCGTGGTGGGTGATCTTTCCGATCGCGATCGTGGCCGCGGCGGCGTTCGGCGCGCTTTGGGGGCTGATCCCGGCCTATCTGCAGGCCAAGCGCGGCTCGCACATCGTCATCACCACCATCATGTTCAACTTCATCGCCGCCTCGGTGATGGTCTACCTGCTGGTCGGCCCGCTGAAGCCGGCCGGGTCGCAGGCGCCGCAGACGCGCAATTTCCTGGCCGGCGCCGAATTGCCGAAGCTCAACTGGATCATCGAATTGTTCGGCGCCAAGATCCGTTCCGCACCGCTCAACATCTGCTTCCTGCTGGCGCTGGTCATGGCGTTCCTGGTCTGGCTGCTGATCTGGCGGACCAAGCTGGGTTACGAGATGCGCACTTATGGCCACAGCCCGAAAGCAGCGCGTTACGCCGGCATTTCGGAAACCCGCATCATCATCACCGCCATGATGATATCAGGCGCGTTGGCCGGCATGATGGCGCTCAACCCGGTGATGGGCGACCAGCACAATGTCGCGATCGATTTCGTCTCCGGCGCCGGCTTTGTCGGCATCGCGGTGGCGCTGATGGGCCGGCTGCATCCGGTCGGCATCGTGCTGGCGGCGATCCTGTTCGGCATGCTCTACCAGGGCGGCGCGGAGCTTGCCTTCGAGATGCCAGCGATCAGCCGCGACATGATCGTCATCATCCAGGGGTTGGTCATCTTGTTTGCCGGTGCGCTGGAGCACATGTTCAGGCCCTATATCCAGGCGCTGTTCGCGTCGATCAGCCCGAAGTCGGTCGGCATGCAGGCCGTGAACGGGAAGGGGGCCTGAGATGGACACATTCAACGCCATCATCCAGGTGCTGGATTCGACCATCCGCCTTTCGGTGCCGCTGCTGCTTGCCTGCCTGGCTGGCCTTTATTCGGAACGGGCCGGTATCTTCGACATCGGGCTCGAAGGCAAGATGCTGGTCGGCGCCTTTGCCGGGGCTTCCGCCGCCGCCGTCTTCCACTCGGCGCTGATCGGCCTCGGCACCGCGGTGCTGATCTCGGTGGCTTTCGCGCTGGTGCACGGCTTCGCCTCGATCACGCATCGCGGCAACCAGATCGTTTCCGGCGTGGCGATCAACTTCATCGCAGCCGGGTCGACCATCATCCTCGGCCAGGCCTGGTTCAGCCAGGGCGGGCGCACGCCGGCGCTGCAGCCGGGCGAGCGCTTCGAAGCGATCATCTGGCCGGGCGCCGACGCAATCAAGGACGTGCCGGTCATCGGCCCGATCTATGCCGAGCTGATCTCCGGCCACTCGATCCTGGTCTATTTCGCCTTCGCCATGGTGCCGTTCACCTGGTGGGTGCTGTTCCGCACCCGGTTTGGGCTGAGGATGCGCGCCGTCGGCGAAAACCCGGCGGCCGTCGATACCGCCGGCATCTCGGTCGCCTGGCTGCGCTATCGCGCGCTGATCTGCACCGGCATCCTCACCGGGGTCGCCGGAGCTTACCTTTCCATGGTGCAGAATGGCGGCTTCGTGAAGGATATGACGGCGGGCAAGGGCTATATTGCGCTGGCAGCGCTCATCTTCGCCAAATGGAAGCCGGTCAACGCCATGTTCGCCTGCCTTTTGTTCGGCTTCCTCGACGCCGCCTCCATCCGCCTGCAGGGTTCGCCGCTTCCTCTTGTCGGCAAGGTGCCGGCGCAGTTCATGCAGGCGCTGCCCTATGTGCTCACCGTCATCCTGCTCGCTGGTTTCATCGGCAAGGCGATCCCGCCGCGCGCCGGCGGCGTGCCGTATGTGAAGGAACGCTGAGCCTGGATTTCGTCCGTCGCCGACCGGCATGTGAACAAGATCGTGGGAGAGAAGAACCGGATGTCGCATGATCTGTTCGAGGCGGCGAAGGCGGCGATGGCCAAGGCCTATGCGCCCTATTCGAAGTTCCCGGTGGGCGCAGCGCTGCGCACCGAGGACGGGCGCGTCTTCACCGGCGCCAATATCGAGGTGGCGTCCTATCCGGAAGGCTGGTGCGCCGAGACGACCGCGCTCGGCCACTACATCATGGGCGGCGGCGGCAGGATCGTCGAGATCGCGGTCGTTGCCGAGCGTATGGCCAAATGCTCGCCCTGCGGCGGCTGCCGGCAGCGGCTGGCGGAATTCTGCCGACCGGACACGAAGCTTTATCTGTGCGACAACACCGGCGTGGCCGAGACGGTGACCATGGGCGACATGCTGCCCTACGGCTTCAGGGGCGATATCTTGAAATGAAGGAAGCGCTGGATCATCTGGTCGAGAAGCTGGACGGGCTGGCGCCGACGGCGGCGCTCGTGCTGGGCTCGGGCCTTGGCGGGCTGGTCGATCAGGTTAAGGATGCTCGCCGAATTTCTTATGCCGAACTGCCGGGCTTTCCGCGCAGCGGTGTTTCCGGCCACGCCGGCGAGGTGGTGGCCGGGCATTTCGCCGGCACGCCGGTCCTGATGCTGTCCGGCCGCGCGCATTATTACGAGCATGGCAATGCCGCCGCGATGCGCCCGGCGCTGGAGGTGCTTGCCGGCATCGGCATCTCGCACCTGATCCTGACCAATGCCGCGGGCTCGGTCGATCCTGAAATGGGGCCCGGCTCGGTGATGCTGATCACCGATCACATCAATTTCTCCGGCTCCAACCCGCTGATCGGCGAGCCGAGCGACCGCCGCTTCGTCGGCCTCACCGAGGCCTATGACGCCGGGCTGCGCGGCGCGATCGAAAGGGCGGCCAAGGCGACAGGGACTGCGCTGCATCAGGGTGTCTATATGTGGTTTTCGGGACCTTGCTTCGAGACACCGGCCGAGATCCGCATGGCGCGCGTCATGGGCGCCAACGCGGTCGGCATGTCGACCGTGCCGGAGGTGATCCTGGCTCGCTTCCTCGGGCTCAAGGTCGCGGCCTGCTCGGTCATCACCAATCTGGCGGCCGGCATGACCGGGGCGGAACTCTCGCACCAGGAAACCAAGGACATGGCGCCGGTCGGCGGCGCGCGGCTGGCGACGATCCTGCGGCGCGTCTTCCAGGACGGCTTGCCCGACTGATGCTGCCGCAGGAGATCATCCGCCGCAAGCGCGACAATCACAGGCTCTCGGCCGAGGAGATCGCGGCCTTCGTCCAAGGGCTGACGGCCGGCAGCATCTCCGAGGGCCAGGTCGGCGCTTTCGCGATGGCCGTGTTCCTCAACGGCATGAGCCGCGAGGAAGCCGTCGCGCTGACGATCGCCATGCGCGATTCCGGCGACGTGCTCGACTGGTCCGACCTGCCGGGTCCGGTCACCGACAAGCATTCGACGGGCGGTGTCGGCGACAATGTCTCGCTGATGCTGGCGCCGATCGTCGCCGCCTGTGGCGCTTATGTGCCGATGATCTCGGGCCGGGGCCTCGGCCATACCGGCGGCACGCTGGACAAGATGGATGCCATCCCCGGCTATACCAGCCAGCCGGACGTGGCGCTTTTCCGCAAGACGGTGCTGGAAACGGGCTGCGCCATCATCGGCCAGACCGCCGATCTCGCGCCGGCCGACCGCCGGCTCTACGCGATCCGCGACGTCACCGGCACGGTCGAATCGGTTCCGCTGATCACCGCCTCGATCCTGTCGAAGAAGCTTGCCGCGGGCCTGGGCTCGCTGGTGCTCGACGTCAAGGTCGGCAATGGCGCCTTCATGGAGAAGTCGCGTGATGCCGTCGCCCTCGCGAACAGCCTGGTCGAGGTCGCCAACGGCGCCGGCCTGAGCGCATCGGCGCTGGTGACGGGCATGAACGAGCCGCTCGCGTCGGCGGCCGGCAACGCGGTCGAGGTGAAGAATGCCGTCGATTTCCTCACCGGTCGTTATCGCGACCGCCGGCTGGAGGATGTGACGCTGGCTCTGGCCGCCGAGATGCTGCAGTCGGCGGGCCTCGTCTCGTCCAACCAGGACGGCATCAGGCGCGCCACTGAAGCGCTTGCCGGCGGCCGTGCGGCTGCCGTCTTCGCGCGGATGGTGTCCGTGCTGGGCGGCCCGGGCGATTTCATCGAGAATCCGGAAAAACATCTGCCGGCGGCGCCGGTCGAATTGGCCGTGAAGGCGGAACAGGACGGGTTCGTGACCGGCATCGCCACGCGCGATATCGGGCTTGCCGTCGTCACGCTCGGCGGCGGGCGTTCCCACCCGGACGACAAGATCGATCATGCCGTCGGTTTGACTCGATTGCTGCCGGTTGGCGCCGAGGCGCGTTCAGGTGAGGCGCTGGCGCTGGTGCATGCCCGCAGCGACGCGCAGGCTGAAGCGGCCGCTGCCGCCGTGCGCGCTGCTTACACAATCGGGAGTTCCAAGCCGCCCGCCGAAAAGACCGTGCTCAGGCGGATATTGCCTCGCTGATCAGCCTATTGAACGAGCAGCAGCGCGCCGTCCTGGACCTGGTATTTCTGCAACCGCTGCAGGAAGCTCATGCCGATCAGGTTGGTTTGCAGCGCCCTGTCGTCGAGCACCATCGCCTGGACGTTGTCGACGGAGATCTTGCCGATCTGCAGGTGGTCGACCGTCACCACGGCGGCCTTGATCGCCCCGTTGGCGGTGTTCACCTGGTGACTGAAGTCGGACGGGTTGAGCGAAATGCCGATCCTGCGCGCGGTCGAGGTGTTGATGGCGACCAGCGTCGCGCCGGTGTCGATCATGCCGTCGATCTGGCGGCCGTTGAGCTTGAACTGCGACGTGAAATGGCCGCGCGCATCGGCGTTGACCAGCACCTGGCGGCCGAGCGGTATTGGCGCCGCCGGCTTGTCCGGGACCGAAGCGAGATTGACCTGCGGCTGAGCCTCCGGTGTAGCCGGCTGCGAGGCGACGGTCGATTTCAGCAGGCCGTCCACCAGATGCGGGTTAGCCTGATAGACGATCGGAATCGAAGCCGAGGTTCCGGCAAAGATGCCGAGGATGAGAAGCTTGCGCAGCATGGATGCCCCTAGATCGGTTCATCGTTTCAAGGAAACGTTGAACCGCTCTATCCCTTTGTTTTGGAGCAATTCCGGACGGAAAACCGCTTTACACTTTTCCTGGAATTGCTCCCGAAGGCAGCATCCTTAGGCCCGCCATGGTGTTTACGACTTTAACGCGTGCCGGAACCGCAAGCTTGCGTAAACGGTCAGTTAAAAAGGGCGCTCACTTTGTCCCGTACATGCGGTCGCCGGCGTCGCCGAGACCGGGCATGATGTAGCCCTTGTCGTTCAACTGCCGGTCGATCGAGGCGGTGAAGATCGGCACGTCCGGATGCGCCTTGGTGAAACGCTCGATGCCTTCCGGGGCGGCGAGCAGGCAGAGGAAGCGGATGTTGGTGGCGCCGCGGCCCTTCAGCTTGTCGATCGCCGCGATCGCCGAATTGGCGGTCGCCAGCATCGGATCGACGACGATCACCAGACGGTCGGCAAGATCGCTCGGCGCCTTGAAGAAATACTCGACCGCTTCCAAGGTCTCATGGTCGCGGTAGAGGCCGATATGGGCGACACGTGCTGCTGGCACCAGGTCGAGCAGGCCCTCGAGCAGGCCGTTGCCGGCGCGCAGCACCGAAGCGAAAACCAGCTTCTTGCCCTCCAGCGTCGGCGCCTCCATCTCCTCGATCGGCGTCTCGATCATGGTCGTGGTCAGCTCGAGGTTGCGGGTCACCTCATAGCCCAAGAGCAGCGAAATCTCGCGCAAGAGCCGCCGAAAGCCGGCCGTCGAGGTCTCCTTCTTGCGCATGATGGTCAGCTTGTGCTGGACGAGGGGGTGGTCGACGACGGTGACGCCCTGCATGATGTGCTCCGACTGGTTCGCAGTGGGTAGTGGTCAGTAGTGAGTAGTGAGTAGTGAATAGTGAGCCGATTTGCGAGTCCTCGCCTCGGGGAAAGCTCCGGCCTTCAACCGCTTGATGCGCGCCTGGCCAAATCCATAACTACTGACTACCGACTACTCCCTACTCACTCACCGCACCTTCGCGTCCAACCGGCTCAGCAGCATCGCCTTGGTCTTCTTATCCACGAAGGCCGCCTCGATGGCCGTCCTGGTGACGGCTATGAGTGCCTTGTCGTCCATGCGGAAATGCTCGGCGGCGATATCGTATTCGCGCTTCAGCGAGGTCCAGAAATAGGGCGGGTCGTCGGAATTGAGCGTCACCTTGCAGCCGGCGGCGCGCAGCGCCAGAAAGGGATGGTCGGCGAAGCTGTCGAAGACTTTCAGCGCTATGTTGGAGCCTGGACAGCATTCCAGCACCACGCGCTGGTCGGCTATGCGACGGACGAGGTCGGGGTTCTCGATGGCGCGAACGCCATGGCCGATGCGGGAGGGGCGGATGTGGTCGAGGGCCGCCGCCACACTTTCCCAGCCCATCAGCTCGCCGGCATGGATGGTGATGCCGAGGCCCGCCTCGCGCGCGATCTCGACGGCGCGCACATAATCCTCGAAGTCGCCGATGCGCTCGTCGCCGGCGACGCCGAAACCCGTCACCAGCGGATGACCGCAGCGCGCCGCGAAGCGCGCCGCCTGCTCGATCGCCTCGACCCCGACATGGCGCACGCCGGTGACGATCATGCGGCCCTCGATGCCGGTCTTGGCCTTGGCGCGGGCCATGCCTTCGCCGAGCGCATCCGTATAGGCCTTTGGCGACAGCCCGGCCTTCTTGGCATGGTCCGGCGAGGTGAAAACCTCAGAATAGATGGCGCCGTCGCGGGCGAGGCTGGTCAGGTAATAGTCGGCGAGGCGCGCATAATCCTCTTCAGTGCGGAACAGGTCGGAAGCGAAATCGTAAGCCGCGAGAAAGGAGGTGAAATCGTGCCAGACGAAGGAGCCATTCTGGATATAGGGCGAAGGGTCCTTGCCATATTTGCGGGCCTGGCTGACGACGAGCTCGGGCGCTGCCGCGCCTTCGATATGGCAGTGCAGTTCGGCTTTCAAAATCATGCGGTCATCCCGTCCGGTATGCTGCTCTCGCACAGGTGCTGGCCGGAAAATCATGCAAGACCTTTCCCGGCCGGTTTTGAAAGCGCGGCCGAAAACCGCGCCTTGGACAATAGCGTCGGCACCATCGATCGGCTATGGTCCCGCCGGTTTTATGACGGATCAAAATAATGTCAGTTGAGAGAACCACGGCCGCGGGCGGCATGGAAACCTCCTACGGTTTCAGGAAGGTCGGGGCAGGCGAGAAGCAGCCCCTGGTCAACGACGTCTTCCATAAGGTGGCCAATCGATACGACCTGATGAACGATCTGATGTCGGCCGGGTTGCATCGGCTGTGGAAGGACGCGATGGTCGCCTGGCTGAACCCGCCGAAGCGGGTGGGCTGGAAGGTGCTCGACGTCGCCGGCGGCACCGGCGACATCGCCTTCCGCATCGTCGAGGCCAGCCAGCGCCTGGCCCATGCGACCGTGCTCGACATCAACGGCTCGATGCTGACGGTCGGCCGCGACCGCGCCGAGAAGCTGGGGCTTGCCGCAAACACCGACTTCGTCGAAGCCAATGCCGAGGAATTGCCGTTCGAGGACGGGACTTTCGACGCCTATACGATCGCGTTCGGCATCCGCAACGTGCCGCGCATCGAGGTCGCGCTTGCCGAAGCCTATCGCGTGCTGAAGCGCGGCGGACGGTTTCTGTGCCTGGAATTCTCCGAGGTCGAGATGCCGCTGCTCGACAAGGCCTATGAGGCCTGGTCGTTCAACGCGATCCCCAAGATCGGCAAGGCGGTGACCGGCGACGGCGAGCCCTACTCCTATCTGGTCGAATCCATCCGTAAGTTCCCCAACCAGCAGAATTTCGCGGCGATGATCACCCGCGCCGGCTTCGATCGCGTCACCTTCCGCAACTATTCAGGCGGTATTGCCGCCCTTCATTCCGGCTGGAAGCTTTGAGGCGCGGCCCTTTGCAGCAGAAGCAGGCCCCTTTGAAGCAGGCTCCTTTGACCAAGGCTGGGCTATGAGCAGCGTCGCCGCCGCCTTCAGGCTCGCCCGAGCCGGCTGGGTGCTGGTCCGCGAGGGCGTCGTCGCGGCGTTGCCGGGCGAAGAACTCTCCGGCATGCCGAAATTCGGCTGGCGCGTGGCGCGGCTCTTCACCCGCCGCCGGGCGCTGAGCTATCAGCGCGGCGACCGGCTTGCGCGGGCGGTGGTGCGACTTGGACCCTCCTACGTCAAGCTCGGCCAGTTCCTGGCGACACGGCCCGATGTCGTCGGCAACGACATGGCGCTCGACCTCGCGCTCTTGCAGGACAAGATGCATACCTTCCCGAAGGCGGAGGCTGTCCATGCGATCGAAGCCTCGCTCGGGCGCAAGATCGACGATCTCTATGTCGTCTTCGGGGAACCGGTGGCTGCCGCTTCGATCGCGCAAGTGCACAGCGCCGACGTGGTGCGTGAGGGCGCCGCTTCGCGGGTGGCCGTGAAGGTGATCCGGCCCGGCGTGCGCCGACGCTTCTTCCAGGATCTCGAAAGCTATTTCCTCGCCGCCCACTTGCAGGAAAAATACATCCCCTCGTCGCGCCGGCTGCGGCCTGTCGAGGTGACCCAGACGCTGGCGCAGACCACCAAGGTCGAGATGGACCTGAGGCTCGAGGCGGCAGCACTTTCCGAGCTTGGCGAGAACACCAAGGACGATCCGGGTTTTCGCGTGCCCGCGGTCGACTGGGAACGGACCGGCCGCGACGTGCTCACCATGGAGTGGATCGACGGCATCAAGATGAACGACATTGCCGGCCTCGTCGCCGCCGGTCACGACCTCAAGGCGATCGCCGCCAACCTGATCCAGTCGTTCCTCAGGCACACGCTGCGCGATGGGTTCTTCCACGCCGACATGCATCCGGGCAACCTGTTCGTGGAGGCCAACGGCACCATCGTCGCCGTCGATCTCGGCATTGCCGGGCGGCTCGGCAAGAAGGAACGCCGCTTTCTGGCCGAGATCCTCTACGGTTTCATCGTGCGCGACTATCAGCGCGTCGCCGAGGTGCATTTCGAGGCGGGTTACGTGCCGCGCCAGCACAATGTCTCGGCCTTCGCGCAGGCGATCCGCGCCATCGGCGAGCCGATCCATGGCCAGTCGGCCGACACCATTTCGATGGCCAAGCTCCTGACTTTGCTGTTCGAGGTCACCGAGCTGTTCGATATGGCGACGCGGCCTGAGCTGATCTTGCTGCAGAAGACCATGGTGGTCGTCGAGGGTGTTGCCCGCACGCTCGATCCGGCCTTCAACATGTGGAAGACCTCCGAGCCCGTGGTCGGCGACTGGATCGCCGGCAATCTCGGCCCGCGCGGACTGCTCACCGATGCACGTGATGGCGTCAAGGCACTCGTGACGCTCGCAAGGCAGGCACCGGACATTGCCGCGCGAACCGACCGGCTGTCGCGCGAGATCGACCTGATGGCCGAGAACGGCCTGCGCTTCGACGAGGCGACGGCGCGCGCCATCGGCAAGGCCGAAGCGCGCCACACCCGCTCCGGCCGCGTGGCGCTGTGGGTGATCGCGCTGACGCTGATCTATATTGCGTGGAAGCTGATTTAGCTGCATGCAATGACTGCAGTGCTAGCATTGCAGTCATTCGTTGCCTTGCTTATATTGAAGGTAAGGAGCAGCGTCATGAGCACCATCACAATCCGCAATCTGGATGACGGCGTGAAACAGGTCCTGCGCCAGCGCGCTGCGGCACGCGGCGTTTCGATGGAACAGGAAGCCCGAGATGTCTTGCGTGAGGCCACTATCCCTCAAGCCAAGCCGCGGACCGCAGGGTGGCGGCTGAAAGCTTCTCGCGACGAAATCCTGGCGCTTGGGCGGAAACCTGAACGTCCGTTCGACCTCAAAGCGCTTACGGATCAGATGTGGGACGAGGGACTTCTGTGACGGTCGCCGTCGATACGTCAGCGCTAATCGCCATTATTGGAGCGGAGCCGGATGCCGGTGAGTTTATCGATGTCTTTGGTACATCCTCTGCTGCACTGATAAGCGCTGCGACTCTCCTGGAGGCGCATTGTGTTGCCTGTCGGTCAAGCGGTGGGATCAGCGCTGCCGAGCTGCAGGTACTTGTGGACCGCCTCGAGCTTACCGTTGTTCCGTTCGATTCGGCGCAGCTCGAAGCTGCACGACTTGCATATTCTCGATATGGCCGAGGGTCTCGTCATCGCGCCGCCCTGAACATGGGTGATTGTTTCGCTTACGCCTTGGCCAAGACGCGCAATCTGCCGTTGCTCTTCAAGGGTGACGATTTCATCCATACCGATATCGAGTCGGCGCTGAGGTCGGAATGACAACGGGCAAGGAACTGGTCTCAGGCATGACCTTCTCCGGCAAGCGCGTCCTGCTGATCATCGGCGGCGGCATTGCCGCCTATAAGTCGCTCGACCTGATCCGGCGGCTGCGCGAGCGCGGTGCTGCGGTGCGGGTGGTGATGACGTCGGCCGCGCAGGAATTCGTCACCACGCTGTCGGTCGGCGCGCTTTCGGCCGACCATGTCTTCACCGAGCTGTTCGACCGCAATGACGAGCACGATGTCGGCCATATCCGCCTGTCGCGCGAGGCCGACCTGATGGTCGTGGCGCCGGCGACCGCCGACCTGATGGCGAAGCTCGCCAGCGGGCATGCAAACGACCTCGCCTCGACGGTGCTTCTGGCCACCGACAAGAAGGTGCTGATGGCGCCTGCGATGAACCCGAAAATGTGGACGCATCCGGCAACACGGCGCAATCGGGCCACCTTGCAGAAGGACGGCATCGTCTTTGTCGGCCCCGCCAAGGGCGAGATGGCCGAAAGCAACGAAGCGGGCGAGGGCCGCATGGCCGAGCCGCTGGAGATCGTCGCCGCGATCGAGGCGATGCTCGACGAGAAGCCGAAGCCGCTCGCCGGCCGCCGGATCATCGTCACCTCCGGCCCGACGCATGAGCCGATCGATCCGGTGCGTTACATCGCCAACCGCTCGTCGGGCAAGCAGGGCCATGCCATCGCGGCCGCGCTTGCGAAGCTCGGCGCCGATGTCAGGCTTGTCTCCGGCCCGGTCACCATCGCTGATCCGGCCGGCGTCGCGACCACCCATGTCGAAACGGCCGGCCAGATGAAGCAAGCGGTCGAGAGCCTGCTGCCGGCGGATGCCGCCGTGTTCGTTGCCGCCGTCGCCGACTGGCGCACGGCGAACGCCGCCGGCGAGAAGATCAAGAAGGTGGCGGGCAAAGGGCCGCCTTCGCTGCAGATGGTCGAGAACCCGGATATCCTCGCCGGCATCGGTCATCACGCGCAGAGGCCGGGTCTCGTCGTCGGCTTCGCCGCCGAGACACAGGACCTCATCGCCAATGCCGAGGCCAAGCTCAAGAAGAAGGGCGCGGACTTCATCGTCGCCAATGACGTTTCGCATGAAAGCGGCATCGGTCCGTCCGGCGTGATGGGCGGCGACCGCAACAAGGTGCGCATCGTCTCCAGGACCGGCGTCGAGGAATGGCCGGAAATGGGCAAGGACGAAGTGGCGGCGCGGCTCGCCGCGCTGATTGCCGAGCGGTTGGCGACAATTGTCGTCTAGCCGGCCGCTTGCTGAGGCCGCAGCGCCGGCAGCGCGATCCTGAGCGCGGCGATGCATCCAAGGATCCCGAGCGGCACGAAGGCGAGGAACAGCCAGCCGGCAACACCGGCAGCCGCTTCATGGTTCAGGCCCTCCGAGAAGCCGCTGGCGTTGGCGACGATGCCGGCCAGTGCCGCGCCCACGGCGTAGCCGATGCGCTGCATGGTCGGCACGGCGGCCGAGGCAATCGTCTGCTCGCTGTCGCGCGCCGAAGCGACGATGACGCGCGTGAGAAAGGGCCAGCAAACGCCGAAGCCGCCGCCCTGCAGCAGCGCGCAGAGCAGAATCAGCGGGATCGAGCCTGCGGGGATGGTGTAGGCGAAGCCGGCAAGGCCGGAGGCGATCATCATGGCGCCGACGACGATGATCAGCCTCTCGCGTTCCAGCGGCGCATTGGCGATGAGAATCGACAGAATCGACCAGGCGATCGATTCGGCGGCGATGATGTAGCCTGTGGTCAGGATCGGAATGCCATGCAGCGTGGTGAGAAGCAGCGGCCCGTAAATGGTGAAGGTGCAGGTCGCTACGGAGAATGCGGCAACCATGGTCATGCCGCTGCCAAGCGGGGAACGCCATGAAAACAGATGCGACGGGAAGAGCCGCGATTGCGGCCTAAGCGCATCCACGCAGAAGAAAAGCGCCAGGCCGATCAGGCCGAGCAGGAGCAGCAGCGACGAGCGCAACAAGGCGATGTCGATGCCGGCGGCAGCGATCAGCACGACGCTGAGGGCGAGACAGGCGAGCGCCGGATAGGGGAAAGGTGGTGCCTTGCCGCTGCTCGCCTGCGGCTTTCTCGCCTCGGGCGTGTCGAGCACGATGAAGCTTGCCAGCGCCATCGCCGCGCCACCCAGGGTGAACACGCCGAAGGCCCAGCGCCACGACAGGAACTCGGTCATGAGCGCGCCGAGCATGGGGCCGCTGAAGGCGGCGACGCCCCAGATCGCTGACATGATGCCGAAGAGCTGCGGCCAGATGTTGCGTGGAAACAAGCGCTCGACCGAGACGAAGGCCAGCGATACGAGCGCGCCCCCGCCGAGCCCTTCGACCAGACGCCCGGCGAGGAACAGCGGCATGGAAGGCGCCGTGGCGCAGATCAGCGCTCCGATCGCGTAGAGCAGGGCAGCGATCATCATGTTGGAGCGCAGGGCGACATAGCTGACCAGCCGGCCGGCCGCGGCGCCGGCGACGATCGCGCCGAGCTCGTAGATCGCCAGGGACCAGCCGACGAGCTGCACGCCCGCGAGATCGCCGACCATGGCCGGCATCACCGTCGCGACCATCGTCTCGTTCGTGGCATGCAGCAGGATGCCGAGGCTGACGAAGCAGAAGCGGGCCAGGTCGCCGCTCGCCCACAACGCCCGCCAATCCACTCTGTTGCTGGCCACCTTGTTGCCGCTTGCTGCCGTCACGCCGATCTCCTGCTTGTCTTCGCGCACCTCATCCCGCATTGCAGACGAGGCGCAAGATCCAGTTCGGCAGGGCTTGTAGAACCTCAAGCTCAGTTGAGCTCAAGAGGCTTTTTCGCGGATTTCGAGGCAAGCTGTGATTTGCGCCGAGGTGATCCGGTTTTCCAAAGCATACGGCCCGGAACAGATGTTCCGGGCCGTATGCGGCGCAGCGAATTTGGAAGCCGAAGGCTCACTTGTAGGAGTGGACGAGATCCAGCGAGGCCACCGCGACGGCCAGGTTGACGCCGGTCTGCGCCTGGACGCTGAGCGGCTCCAGCATGAAGGCACCGTCGAGGCCGCCGACCAGGAGGTTGGCGCCGCCGCCGGTCACCACGGAAGCCTCGGCGTTGACGCCGTAATAGCTGCCGGCGAGGTCGCCCGCGTCGTGATGGCGCGTTGCGGCAAGCACCGCCCAGACGAGCTGGCCCTGATGCGTCTGCCCGACGTCGACGCCGAGCTTGGAAATCATGCCCGTGTAGAGTTCGGCGGGACCGTGATGATAGGGCCGGAAGGTGCAGGAGACGCCCTTGTTCGAGGTGATGACGTAGCCGACGCCGCCATCGATGGTGCAATCGAGCGTGCCGAGCCGCAGCGTGCCGGCGCTTACCGGAGAAGCGAGGACCGTGGCGGCAAGCGCGGCAGCGGCACAGGCAAGAGTTTTGATCATTGGAAAGGTCCTTTCGCGAAAATTTGGCCCCGGTTTAAACGATCGAGGTGTGTCGAGCGTTCCGCCGAAAACTTGGCGCGAACATGGCAAAGGTTAACGCCTTGCCCTGGGCGGTTAACGGATCGCTACCGGCGTCTCCACGGCGCAACACTGCGGTCGCCGGCGGCGACCGAGCGAAGGGGCAAGACGCCTAAGCGATCGGGGACGACGCCTGAGCGATCGGAGACGACGCCTGAGCGTCGTGCAATGATCGCTATGTCGGCGTCAGCTCCTGATCAGCTGGCGCTGCCGCCGACGCGGGACAGGCCGTCCTTGGCCGGCTGGTAGGTGGGGTCGAGACGGATGGCTTCGCGATAGGACTTGGAAGCCTTGGCCTTGTCGCCGCGCTTTTCGTAGATCAACGCCTGGTTGGCCCAGGCCTCGGCGTTCTTGCCGTCGAGCTTGATGGCCATGTTGAAGTCGGAGAAGGCGTTGTCCTCGTCGCCTGTCGCCAGATAGGAGAGGCCGCGGCCGTTGTAGGGCTCGGCGGCGTCCGGCGCCAGCGAGATCGCGGTCGAGAAATCCTCGATGGCGAATTTGTGCTGACCCTGGCTTTGATAGATCAGGCCGCGATTGTGATAGGCGCGGGCATCGGTGGTGTCGAGCTGGATCGCCTTCTGGAAGTCGTTGAAGGCATCCTGGGTGCGGCCCGCCTTGCGATAGAGATTACCACGGCCGATATAGGCGGCGTCGTAGTTGGCGTTGATCTGGATCGCGCGGTTGTAGTCGGCCAAAGCCGCTTCCTGATTGCCGAGGAAGCGTTGGATCAGCGCGCGATTCGAATAGGCCTGGTAGAAGTTCGGATTGAGCTGAATGGCCTGGTTGAAGTCCTTGAGCGCCGCCTGGTACTGGCCGCCGCGGCCATAGGCCGAGCCGCGCACATTGTAGCCCTCGGGGTCCTGCGGATTGCGCTGGATGACGGCCGAAAGCGAGGAGATGTTCTCGCTCGACCCTTGCGCCTTGTCGATCGAGTTGAACTCACCTGTCGGGGTCGTCTGGCATGCTGCAAGCACCAGACCCGAAAGCAGGGCCGCCGTCAGGGCGAAGCCGCGAAAAGCGGTTCCGCGCTCTACGGTAATAGCGTTCATCTTTGTCCTCACTGCCGCAGCGCCGTCAGTCCGTTCCCTCTCCGAACCGGCTCGAATCTATAAACAAAAAGGTGGCGGCGATTTCGCATCGCGCCACCCTCGGTATCCTTCGAAAAGGACGAAAAATTGGCGTTATGAGCGCGGCGAGCGCGATGCGCCGGCAGCACCAGCCGGAGCCGGGCGCGGGGTCATCGGCAGCAGGCCTTCGCGCTGGGCGCGCTTGCGGGCCAGCTTGCGGGCGCGGCGCACGGCTTCCGCCTTCTCGCGGGCACGCTTCTCGGACGGCTTCTCGTAATGACCGCGCATCTTCATTTCGCGGAAAATACCTTCGCGCTGCATCTTCTTCTTCAGCGCGCGAAGCGCCTGATCAACGTTGTTGTCGCGGACGAGTACCTGCACGTGCAATCCTGTCTTCGAGTTTGAAATCGATAGGCAATCGGCCATAGCCGAGATGCCTCCGCGGCGAGCTACACCGCGAATTGTGGGCGGCTGATAGCAGAATCAGCCCGGGATGTCCACCGTTGATTGCAAGAAAGCGCGATCAAAAACCCGAGCGCTCTGCCTGCCGTCATTCAGCCTTCCGCCGCCGCCAGATGCAGGCGTGCGAAATCCTCGAAAAATTCGCCGTAATCGCAGGTGATTTCCTCGCCGGCGGCGATGTCGCGAATGGCGGTGGCGCCGCCATATTGCGAGAAATCCGTGTTCGGCCGCTCCGAATGGTTCATGAAGCGGCCATTGTCGACCTCATAGACCATGAAGCCAGGCTTGTCGGGACTCGGATAGGCATAGCGGTCGAGCAGTTCCCTGAGATGCGGGGATGCCGCCTCATATTTTTCCATCGGGATCAGCCGGTCGAAATCCGGATCGAGCCGCCAGATCGAAGCGCCTTTCCTGATCGGTTCGGCCGCGAACACGCCTACGCCTTCGATGGCGCTCTGGGCAACATAGGTTCTGATCAGCAGCATCGTTCCCCTTCCATTTTCGACGGGAAACGAAATCGTCAATTCGCGCCGAAATGCAAGGCCGCACCGCTACATTTTGCCGGATGGTCATGTTTCCAGCCTGCCGGCTGGATCACGTCCGGTTGATCGAGACGCCGCCATCGGCAAACAAGGCTGTGCCGGTGGTGAAGCTCGACGCGTCGGATGCCAGGTAAAGCGCCGAGCGCGCGATCTCCTCCGGCTGGGCCATCCGCTTCAAGGCATGGATGCCTTCGACGAAGGCGCGCGCCTCTGGCGTGGTGGTCGTGGCGCCGGGCGTGTCGGTGCCGCCGGGCAGCAGCGCGTTGACGCGCAGACCTTGCGGGCCGTACTCGGCGGCGAGGACCTGCGTCAGGCCGATCAGTCCGGCCTTGGCGGCGGCATAGGCCGCCATGCCCGGCATGCCGGCAGTGTAGCCTACGAAGCTCGAGGTGAAGATCAGCGAGCCACCACCGCGCTCCAGCATGGCGGGAATCTGGTGCCTGGCGGCGAGATAGGCGCTGGTCAGGTTGGTGTCCATCGTCTCCTGCCAGGTCGCCGGCGCCATATCGGGCACCGGTCCCATCACGCCAACGGCGCCGGCATTGTTGAAGGCGATGTCGAGGCCGCCAAAGCGGGCCACGGCGAGTTCCACCGACGCTCGCGCATAGGCTTCCTCCCTTACATCGCCCACAAGTGCGACAGCCGTGCCGCCGGCATCCTCGATCTCGCCGACGAGCGTGTCGAGCTCGGCTTGACGCCGGGCCGCGACGACGAGGCTTGCGCCCTGCCCGGCGAACAGCCTGGCGGCGGCGCGGCCGATGCCGGAGCTGGCGCCGGTGACGATCGCGACCTTGTTTGTAAGGGTGAACATGTCTCAGCATCCTTCCTTCGTGCCGGCTTGCGGCGGATGGATGCCTGGGTCGCAGATGAGGATTGTCGCGGCCACCCGAAACCGGCAAATGCCGCTCCTGTCTTACTGCCGCAACAGCCAACCCAGCCGGTCCACCGAGAAGGCGTAGCTGAGGGCAATCAGCAGAGCCATGACGATGCCAATGGCCGCGTGACCAGTCAGATAGAATCCCGCGGCGCCGCCGCACAGGATGACAAGCTCCAGCACCAGCCTCAGGGCGCCGGGCACGGGCACCGGAGCCCCGCCCGACCGGCTCGGATCATCGCGCACGGCGAAGGTGCCCCAGAGCATAGCCGCCAGCAGCGGCAAGGCGGCAGCGAGAATCCAGCGCCAGAACCCGGCCGAGAGGCTCCAGCCCGCCATGCCGAGACCAAGCAAGGCGGCAAGCTCAAGCAGAAAGCGCAGGGTCAGGTTCCACCAGGCATTACCCATCGTCATCCTCCAGCATCACGCGACAGGAGTGTCGCCGAACAGAACCACGGAAACCAGAGCAGGCGCTTCGTTTTGACCCTGGCGCAAAACGGCAAGCGCCGTCGCAAACAGCGCAAGGATGACATCGCGGTTTCGCTAGTGATAAACCTCGCGTGACGGGAGAGGCCCGAACGACATCCGCGATTTTTGGCGCGAGGCTTAACGTGAAGAAATACTCGGTATTCGCCATTGCCCGCGAGGCGATGCGCGGCCACAAGGGCTGGGAAGAGCAGTGGACCTCGCCCGAGCCAAAGAAGGAATACGACGTCATCATCGTCGGCGCCGGCGGGCACGGTCTGGCGACGGCCTATTATCTGGCGAGCGAGCACGGCATCACCAACATCGCGGTGCTGGAAAAGGGCTGGCTCGGCGGCGGCAACACCGGCCGCAACACCACCATCATCCGCTCCAACTACCTCTATGACGAAAGCGCCGGCATCTACGACCATGCGCTGAAGCTGTGGGATGGGCTCAGCCAAGAGCTCAACTACAACGTCATGTATTCAGCGCGCGGCGTCATGATGCTCGCGCACAATGTGCACGACGTCCAGGTCTTCAAGCGCCACATCCACGCCAACCGCCTCAACGGCATCGACAATGAATGGCTGACGCCGGAGCAGGCCAAGGAATTCTGCCCGCCGCTCAACATCTCCAAGGAGGCGCGCTATCCGGTGATGGGCGCGGCACTGCAGCGGCGCGGCGGCACGGCGCGCCACGACGCGGTCGCCTGGGGCTATGCGCGCGGCGCCTCGGCGCGCGGCGTGCACATCATCCAGAACTGCGAGGTCACCGGCATCAAGCGCGCGGCCAATGGCGCGGTGAGCGGCGTCGAGACGACGCGCGGCTTCATCGGCGCCAAGAAGGTCGGCGTGGTCGCGGCCGGCCATTCCTCCGTCATCATGAACATGGCCGGCGTGCGCATGCCGCTCGAAAGCTACCCGCTGCAGGCTCTGGTGTCGGAGCCGATCAAGCCGGTGGTGCCTTGTGTGGTGATGTCGAACACCGTGCACGCCTATATCTCGCAGTCCGACAAGGGCGAGCTGGTGATCGGCGCCGGCACCGACCAGTATGTCTCCTATTCGCAGACTGGCGGCCTGCACATATTGCAGCACACGCTCGACGCCATCTGCGAGATGTTCCCGATCTTCACGCGCATGAAGATGCTGCGCTCCTGGGGCGGCATCGTCGACGTGACGCCCGACCGCTCGCCGATCCTGGCGAAGACGCCGGTCCAGGGGCTTTACGTCAATTGCGGATGGGGCACGGGTGGGTTCAAGGCGACGCCGGGCTCGGGCAACGTCTTTGCCCACACCATCGCCAAGGACGAGCCGCACCCGATCAACGCGCCCTTCACGCTCGAGCGCTTCCGCACGGGGCGTCTCATCGACGAGGCCGCCGCGGCGGCGGTGGCGCACTGATGATGGCCGAGATGGCCGTCGCGATGCCGCTGGTGCTCGCCGGCGAACAGGGGCTGTTTCACCTGCCCAAGCCGGGTGAAGTCCGCTTCCAGGCAATCAGCCGCGAGGACCACGAAACGGATTGGCCGTTCTCGGTCGACGACGGCTTGTTGGCCTGTGTCTGGAGCGCCGGCCAAAAGGTCGTGATGTTCTTCGAGAACAGACCGAAGGACCTGGACGCGGGCGAGCCCTTCCAGCCGCGCGGCGTCATCGTCACCACCGACCCGATGCAGCTGACGCTCGGCAACATGGCGAACCGGGCGCTGTTCAAGCCCTCGGCCAGCGTCGAAGAACGCATGCGGCTCGTGGCGCCTTTCGCGGCGCTCGGCCAGAGGCTTTGCGATCAACCCGCCGGCGCCCGCGTCGGCCATGGCGAATTGTAGGATCCACCGAAAATGCTTCTCATCCGCTGCCCCTATTGCGAGGAAGAGCGCCCGGAACTCGAGTTCCGCAATGCCGGCGAGGCGCATATCGCGCGCCCGACCAACATTGCGGCCGAGAGCGACGACGATTTCGAGAAATTCTTCTTCATCCGTGCGAACCCCAAGGGCGTGATCTATGAGCGCTGGCGGCACATCCATGGCTGCGCACGCTTCTTCAACGCGGTGCGCGACACCGTCACCGACAAGTTCGTCATGACCTACAAGGCCGGCGAGCCGAAGCCCGCGAAGCTGCCTGGAGCCTCGAAATGAACGCCGCGTTCCGCATCTCCGGCGCTGGTCGCCTCAGCCAGGCGAAGACCGCCTCCTTCAGCTTCGACGACAAGTCCTACGGCGGCATCGAGGGCGATACGCTGGCCTCGGCGCTGCTCGCCAACGGCGTGCATCTGGTCGGCCGATCGTTCAAGTATCATCGGCCGCGCGGTTTCCTGTCGGCCGGCGCGGAGGAGCCGAACGCGCTGGTGCAGATCGTGCGCGACGATGCGCGCAAGACGCCCAATGTGCGCGCCACGGTTCAGGAGCTCTATGACGGGCTGACGGCCAATTCGCAGAACCGCTGGCCCTCGCTCGCCTTCGACGTCGGCGCGGTCAACGACGTCGCCTCGCCGCTGTTCTCGGCAGGTTTCTACTACAAGACCTTCATGTGGCCGAAATGGGCTTGGAAGGATCTTTACGAGCCGAAGATCCGCTCCGCCGCAGGCCTCGGCGTTTCGCCCGAGAAGCCGGACCCGGATCATTATGCCTCGCGCTACGCGCATTGCGAGGTGCTGGTGCTGGGCGGCGGCGCCGCCGGCATCGCCGCGGCACTCGCCGCGGCCGAGACCGGCGTGCGGGTGATCCTCGCCGACGAGCAGGCCGAGTTCGGCGGCAGCCTGCGCTTCGAGAGCGGCGCCAGGATCGACGGCCAAAGCGGCTATGCGTGGGGGCAAGCCGCGGTCGCCAAGCTCAAAGCGATGGACAATGTGCGGGTGCTCTCCCGCACAACGGCCTTTGGTTATTACGCGCAGAATTTCGTCGGCCTGGTCGAGCGGGTCAGCGACCATCTTAAGAGCCCGGGCCGCGAGCTGGCGCGCGAGCGGCTGTGGCAGGTCCGCGCCGGCCGAGTCGTGATCGCGACCGGCGCCATCGAGCGCCACATGGTGTTCGCCAACAACGACCGTCCGGGCGTGATGCTGGCTTCGGCGGCGCGCACCTATCTCAACCATTATGGCGTGGCGGTCGGCAGGAATGTCGGCGTCTATACGGCGAACGATTCGGCCTACGCCGCCGCGATCGACCTCAAGAAGGCCGGCGTCAACATCGCCGCCATCGTCGACCTGCGCGACAACCCGGCCGGACCGGTGATCGACGAGGCGAGGGCGCTCGGCATCGAGATCAATTTCGGCCGCGCGGTGGTCAGCGCCGGCGGCAAATTGCGCGTGTCGTCGATGACGGTGCAGCCGAAGAATGGCGGCGGCGAGCGCACCATCCCGGTCGACGCGATCCTGATGTCGGCCGGCTGGACGCCGTCGGTGCATCTGTTCTCGCAGTCGCGCGGAAAGGTCGCCTTCAATGACGAGACCAGGCGCTTCGTGCCCGGCACCTATGCGCAGGACTGCGTCTCGGTCGGCGCCTGCAACGGCACCGACGGATTGGACGCGACGGTCGACGAGGCCTATGCGGCCGGCGCCAAGGCGGCGAAGGAGGCCGGCGGCAAGGTAGGCAAGGGCGCCAAGCCGAAGGTCGATGCCAGCGAGAGCTGGTCGCGTGGCATGCTGGGCGCCGCGCCCGGCGCCGGGCCGGGCACCACGGTCAAGGCCTTCGTCGATTTCCAGAACGACGTCACCGCCAAGGACATCCGCCAGGCGGTGCATGAAGGCATGCACTCGATCGAGCATGTCAAGCGCTTCACCACCAACGGTATGGCGACCGACCAGGGCAAGACGTCGAACATGCACGGCCTGGCGATCGCCGCCGAGGAACTCGGCAAGCCGATCCCGCAGGTCGGCCTCACCACCTTCCGCGCGCCCTATACGCCGGTCACTTTCGGCTCGATCGTCGGCCATGCGCGCGGCGCGCTGTTCGACCCGACCCGGCGCACAGCGACGCATGGCTGGGCGGCATCGCAAGGCGCTGTGTTCGAGGATGTCGGCCACTGGAAGCGCGCCTGGTATTTCCCCAAGGCGGGCGAGGACATGCATGCCGCCGTCAACCGCGAATGCGTGACGGTGCGCAAGATCGGCGGCCTGTTCGACGCCTCGACGCTCGGCAAGATCGAGGTGGTCGGGCCGGACGCGGCGAAGTTCATGGAGCTGCTCTACACCAACCCCTGGGAGAAGCTGGAGTCCGGCCGCTGCCGCTACGGCATCATGCTGCGCGAGGACGGCTTCATCTATGACGACGGCGTCGTCGGCAGGCTGGCGCCCGATCGCTTCCACGTGACGACGACCACCGGCGGCGCGCCGCGCGTCATGAACCACATGGAGGATTACCTCCAGACCGAATTCCCGCATCTCAACGTCTGGCTGACCTCGATCACCGAGCAGTGGGCGGTCATCGCGGTGCAAGGACCCAAGTCGCGCGACATCATCGCGCCGCTGGTCGAAGGCATCGACATGTCGGATGAGGGAATGCCGCATATGTCGGTGCGCGAAGGCAAGATCTGCGGCGTGCCGACAAGGCTGTTCCGCATGTCCTTCACCGGCGAGCGCGGTTTCGAGGTCAACGTGCCGGCCGATTACGGTGAGGCCGTGTGGGAAGCGCTGTGGGCCGAAGGCCAGAAGCATGGTGCGGCCGCCTACGGCACCGAGACCATGCACGTGCTGCGCGCCGAGAAGGGCTACATCATCGTCGGCCAGGATACCGACGGCACGGTGACGCCGAACGATGCCGGGCTCGACTGGGCGGTCGGCAAGAAGAAGACCGACTTCGTCGGCATTCGCGGCCTGACCCGGCCGGATCTGGTGGCCAAGGGCCGCAAGCAACTGGTGGGCTTGAAGACCAAGGATCCGAAGGTGGTGCTGGAAGAGGGCGCACAGATCGTCGCCGATCCGAAGCAGCCTATCCCGATGAAGATGATCGGCCACGTCACTTCCAGCTATTGGTCGCAGAATTGCGGACGCTCGATCGCGCTGGCGTTGGTCGCCGGCGGTCGCGACCGCATAGGCCAAACGCTCTACGTGCCGATGCCGAACGGCACGATCGAGGTGGAAGTCACAGGCATGGTGTTCGTCGACGAGAAGGGAGAACGCCTCAATGGCTAAGGCCGCCGCAAAGACAAAAGCCGCCGCCGCTTCGCCGTCCGTCGAGCGGCGTCCCGCTCTTGCCGGCCGCACGCTGTCGGCGCCTGGCGTGAAGGTGGAGATGCTGCCGCCGGCCGAGCGCATTTCGCTGCGCGCGCCGCAGGCTTCGCTTGCCGCGCTCTCCAAGGCGCTCGGCGTGACGCTGCCGGTCAAGCCGAAGACCTCTGCGACCAAGGATGGGCGCACGGCGCTGTGGCTCGGACCGGACGAATGGATGGTGATCGACGAGGCCGGAAACGATCCGCTCGCCGACTGCGCCAAGGCAACGGCGCTGCATTCGGCGGTCGGCATCTCGCACCGCAATGTCGGGATCTCGGTCACCGGGCCAGCTGCCGCGGTGACGGTCAATTCGGGCTGTCCGCAGGACCTGTCGCTCGAGGCTTTCCCAGTCGGCGCGGCCTCGCGCACCATTCTCGGCAAATCCGAGATCGTGCTGTTGCGCAGCGCGGTCGACACGTTCCGGGTGGAGTGCTGGCGTTCCTTCTCGGACTATGTCTTTACTCTGCTGTCGGAAGCGGCAAGCGACGCGGCGAACTGATCTTTACACTGCGCTGTCGGAAAGCAGCGCAGCAGGAACCATCGCCGGTCCTGCCCGTTTCCGCAGCTCGCGAGGGAGATTGCCGATGCCGTCCAAAGCCGCGCCGAAGTCGCCCAGGAAGACAGCTGCGGTCCGCTCGCTGGAGCATGAAAGGCGTCACGAGATCGAGGAAGAGGAACTCGAGGAAGGCCTCGAGGATACGTTCCCGGCCAGCGACCCGGTGTCGATCACCGGCAGTTCCATTCCTGGCGCTCCCGCCAAGCCCGGCAAGGCCAAAAACGTGGCGGGAACGAAACGGCCCAGGAAATAGGCTTCGAGCAGGTCCTCGAAGCTGAAGGCAAAACGAAAAAGGGCGGCCAAGTGCCGCCCGTTTTCGTTGATCTTACGCTAGCGCTTACAGGCCGGGTACGAACCACGGGCTGACGTCGATGCCAAGCCGCGGGCTCTTCGTCTGGGCCTTGGTGGCGTCTGCCTTTTCGACCGAGCCGGTCGCGGTGCAATCAAGAACCACATTGGCGTTGGTCTTGGCGCAGGTTGCCGGCGCATGCTTGGCCGGCTGGCTCGCGCCGGCAAAAGCGGCGCCCGAGAGAGCCAGCACGGCGGCGAGGGCGAGGATGGTCTTCTTCATTTTCCGTCTCCAGTCATCTCTTTTCGTACATGTACGATACAGCGTACACATACGGCGATTGGAAGCGGAATTCAAGGGGAAATCTGTACGTGTACGACAACTTTTCTTGAACGTAGGAACTCGCCGCGGCGGATCAAGCCGACGGTGGCGCAAAAACAGCTGCGGAGATCAGAGCAATTCCAGGAAAAGCGTGGGCGGTTAAGTTCGGCGACTTCGCCGTAACCTTCCCGGCCAGAATTGCGTAAAAACAAAGAGATAGGTGTTTTGCCGTTTCCGTGAAATGGTGAAACGCGCTAGCAGTCGACCGGGGTTTCGGTGAGCGGCGGGATTTCGTGCTCCGACAGCGAGGCCATCATGAAGTTGCACATGCGCTTCACGTAAGTCTCGGGGTCGCCGAAAGGATAGAAGGGAAAGGTGATCAGCAACGAAATCGTGCCGTGGCCGACCGTCCACAGCATGGTGGCGATGGCGCGCGGGTCGCCCTTGAGCCTGCCGGCTGCGACGCAGGCCTCAACGCGTTTGATCAGCACCTTCATGGCCGGATTGCCCTCCTCCATGTCCTCGTAGCTGCGTCCTTCGGGCAGCCTGGTCTTCTCGGTCATGAAGACGGTGCGGTATTCGTTGGGATTGCCGAGCCCGAAAGCGGCATACTCGGTCATCACGGCCTGCAGCGCCTCGACCGGATCGTCCGCGGGATGCTCCTCGATGCGACGGGCGAGCGTTTCGAAGGCGTCCTCGGCCAGCGCGAACAGGATGTCCTGCTTGTCGGCGAAGTAGGAATAGACCGACATCGGCGCGTAGCCGACCCGCTTGGCGAGCTTACGAATGGTGAGGCCTTCGTAGCCCTCCTCCTGCACCAGCTTGTGAGCTGCCGCGACGAGTTCCGCGCGAAGCTCGGCCTTCTGTTTTTCGCGGCGTTTCTGAACGCTCAGCGTCAATGTCTGCTGCCTTTTGTCGTTGGTTGCCTGACGAAATTATATACGCTGTACGGAAACGGGCAAGAGAGCCGCCCGGTTCCCTTACGTGTGCTCTAACTCTCTGTTTTAACGCAATTCCGGACGGAAAGCCGTTAAGGCCCCTTTTTCCTGGAATTGCTCTTTGTCAGACGCAATTTCGGACGGAAAACCGCAAACACTTTTCCTGGAATTGCTCAGATCGCGCCAATGCCGCCGTCGAGCGCCAGCGTGTGGCCGGTCATGAACGAGTTGCCAGGGTCGGCGAGGAACAGGATGCCGGTGGTGATCTCGTCGACCTCGCCGACGCGCTTCATCGGCACGCCGCGCGTGAGTTCGGCAAGCGCCTCGGCTTCGGGCGCGCCGGTGAGACGGACGAAGCCGTCGACCATCGCCGTGCGGGTATGGGCCGGGCAGACCGCGTTGATGCGGATGCCCTTGCTGGCATATTCCACGGCGGCCGAGCGCGTCAGGCCGACGACGCCGTGCTTGGCGGCGGCATAGACAGACAGCTTCGGCGCGCCGGAGAGGCCGGCGACCGAGGCGATGTTGACGATGACGCCGCCCTTGCCGCCTTCCCTGAACTGCCGCTCCAACTGGGGGATCTGGTGCTTCATGGCGTAGAAGACGCCGAGCAGGTCGACCTCCACCACGCGGCGCGCCTCGTCCGAGGACACCTGCGGCAGGCGCACGAAGGAGTGGACGATGCCGGCATTGTTGACGGCGATGTCGAGCCGGCCGAACTTTTGCACGGCAAGCTGCACAAGATCCTCCGAGAGCTTTTCGTCGGCAATGTTGCCGGCAAGGTGAGCGGTCTCGGCGTCGAGCGTTGCGGCGAAACTGCCGAGCGCAGCCTCGTCGAGATCGGAGAGCACCAGCCGCGCCCCTTCGGCGGCGAAGGCCTTTGCCGCGCCGCTGCCGAGGCCGCCGGTCGCACCGCTGATCAGTACCGTCATGCCATCGAAACGGCCCATCGCTCGGCTCTCCGCTTTCAGCTGTTCTCGTCGACCAGTTCCGCCGCAAGCGCGGCAAGCAGCTTCACTGCCTCGCCATAGGTCTTTGCCTTTTCCGGATTGGAGGCGTTGCCGTCCAGCGCGCGGCGGTAGACGCCCTGGCAGATCGCCGCCAGCCGGAAGAAGGAGAAGGCGAGGAAGAAGGTCCAGTTGTCGATCTTCCCGATGCCACGCCGTTTGCAATAGGCGGCGACATAGGCTTCCTCCGAAGGCAGGCCGGCAGCCGCGCGGTCGACGCCGCCAAGGCCGCGAAAGCCCGAGGCATGCGGCAGGCGCCATTGCATGCATTGATAGGCAAGGTCGGCGAAGGGGTGGCCGAGCGTCGACAGTTCCCAGTCGAGCACCGCGATGACTTTCGACGCATCGGGCGCGAACATCATATTGTCCAGCCGGTAATCGCCATGGACAAGCGAAACGAGGCCGTCATCGGCCGGCATATGCGTTTCGAGCCACGCAATCAGCCTGTCCATGTCGGCTATGGTTTCGGTTTCGGAGGCCCGGTACTGGCTGGTCCAGCGCGCGAGCTGGCGTTCGAAATAGCTGCCGGGCTTGCCGAAATCGCTCAAGCCCACGGCCTCGACGTCGACGTCGTGCAGGGCGGTGAGCGTCGCGTTCATCGCGTCGTAGATCGCGGCGCGCTCTTCATTGCCGGAAACGTCCGGCAGCGACGGATCCCAGAAGATGCGGCCGTCGAGATATTCCATGACATAGAACATGCGGCCGATCGGGGAGTCTTCGCCTGACAGATGCAGCATGCGCGGCACCGGCACGGCGGTGCCGGCAAGCGCCCGCATCACCCTAAATTCCCGGTCGACCTGATGCGCGGATTTCAGCAATTGTCCTGGCGGCTTGGCGCGCAACACATAGCGACCGCTGGCGGCGGTCAAAAGATAGGTCGGATTGGACTGGCCGGACTTGAACTTTTCAATCGAGGACAGGCCTGCAAAGCCCGGAATATGCGCCTCGAGATAGGGCGCAAGCGCCGCCTGGTCTATGGCACCGGCCTCGCTGCTCATCAGGCATTCTCGGGCTCGCGCTCGATCAGGGTCAGCGTCAGCCAGCGCGCGGTCAGCGCCGGCTTCTTCGATCCCTCGATCTCGATGGTCACGTCATGCGCCGTCTGCACCCAGCCGGACGGCCTGACCTTGACGTCCGCCAGCACGAAGCGGGTTCGGATGCGCGAGCCCGTCTTCACCGGCGCCAGGAAGCGCAGCGTGTCGAAGCCGTGATTGACGCCCATCTTGGTGTTTTCCAGCGACGGCATGGTCTCGAAGGTCATTGCCGACAAAAGCGACAGCGACAGGAAGCCATGCGCGATGGTGCCGCCGAACGGCGTCTCGCGCTTGGCGCGCTCCGGATCGCAATGGATGAACTGGTGGTCGTCGGTCGCATCGGCGAACTGGTCGATCATGCGCTGCGTCACCGTTCGCCAGGGCGAGACGCCGACTTCCTTGCCGACGCTTGCCAGAAGCGTATCGAGACTGATCGGTTCCACGCTGATGTCCTCCGCACCCCCGCCCGGCTTACAATCCTCGAATCGGGCGCCTTATTCCTTGAACAAAGTCATTCCATGCTGCACCGACTGGCCACCGTCGATCGGCAGGATGGCGCCGGTGACATAGCTTCCGGCTCGGCTGCACAAATAAAGCGTTGCGCCGGCAATGTCATCCGCCACGCCGATACGGCCAAGCGGAACATGGTTACCAACATGTTTCGCCTGCTCCTCGGTCGCGGTGGCAAAGGCCGTCATGCGGCTTTGGAAAGGGCCGGGCGCAAAGGCGTTGACGGTGATGCGGCGGGCGGCGAACTCGATCGCCAGCGTGCGCGTTAGATGATGCACCGCCGCTTTCGAGGCCGCGTAGGAATAGGCGTCGTCAGCCAGCGGCTGGGTGCCCATCACCGAGCCGAGATTGATGACGCGGGCCGGGTCCTCGTCGCCTGCCGCGGCGTCGAGCAGCGGCAAAAGCTCCCGTGTCAGGTGGAAGACGGCGGTGACGTTGACGCCGAACACCTTGGCCCAGGCGTGGTAAGGGAACTCCTCCAGCGGCGCGCCCCAGGAAATGCCGGCATTGTTGACCAGGATATGCAGGCGCTGCGTGCGCGCCTTGACCTCGGCGACCAAAGCGGCGATGCCCGTTTCGCTGGACACGTCGCCGGCAAAGCCCTCGGCATGGCCGGAGCCGCCGAGCGCGTTCAATTCGTTGGCGACTTTCGCGCAATCCTCGCCCTTGCGCGAAGCGATCATCACATGTGCGCCGGCGCGCACCAGTCCAGTCGCCACCATGCGGCCGATGCCGGTCGCGGCACCCGTCACCAGCGCGGTCTTGCCGGCGACCGAGAACAGCTTGTCCAGATAGCTCATTATGTTTCTCCGCATCCTGCCCGGCCGGGACTTGCCCAAGGACTCGCGTTGACAAGGCTAGCCGAAGTACGGTCATCCTCGCCACGGGTAAAGATTTATCTTCGGAAAGGCAGGAAGCGATGGCGGACATGAATCTCGGGATGACCGAGCGGCTGAAGCCAATCCACCAGCGCGTGGCGGCGATGGTGCGCGACGAGATCGCACCGCTCGGCGAAGAGTTCCTCGCCGAGGTCGGCAAGGATGGCGACCGCTGGGCCTATACGGCGAGGCAAACGGAAATCCTGGAAGGCTTGAAGAAAACGGCGCGCGAGCGCGGGCTGTGGAACTTCTGGCTGACCGATTCCAAGCGCGGCTACGGGCTTTCCACCGTCGAATACGCCTATCTGGCGGAGGAGATGGGCAAGGCGCATCTCGGCGCCGAGACCTTCAACTGCTCGGCGCCCGACACCGGCAACATGGAAGTGCTCGAGCGTTACGGATCGGAAGCGCACAAGCGGGACTGGCTGGAGCCGCTGCTCGAGGGCCGGATCCGCTCGGCCTATCTCATGACCGAGCCGGATGTGGCTTCCTCCGACGCGACGAATATTTCGATGCGCTGCGAGCGGCAGGGCGGCGATTATGTGCTCAACGGCGAAAAATGGTGGGCGTCGGGCGCCGGCGATCCGCGCTGCGCCATCTATATCGTCATGGTCAGGACCGGATCGGACGAGGAGCCGCAGCATCGCCGGCATTCGATGATCCTGGTGCCTTCCGACAGCAAAGGCATCACCAAGCTGCGGCCCATGCAGGTCTATGGCGATGACGACGCGCCGCACGGCCACATGCATCTCAGATTCGAGAATGTGCGCGTGCCGGCGGCGAATCTGATCCTTGGCGAGGGCAGGGGGTTCGAGATCGCGCAGGGGCGGCTCGGGCCCGGCCGCATCCATCACTGCATGCGCGCCATCGGCCAGGCCGAGATGGCGCTGGAGATGCTGTGCCAGCGCTCGGTGCGGCGCGAGGCCTTCGGCCAGTCGCTGGCCAAGCTCGGCGCCAATTTCGACATCATCGCCGAATGCCGCATGGAGATCGAGATGGCGCGGCTCCTGTGCCTCAAGGCTGCGTGGATGATCGACCAGGGGGACGCCCGCGCGGCCGCGCCCTGGATCAGCCAGATCAAGGTGGTGGCGCCGCGCGTCGCGCTGAAGGTCACCGACGAGGCGGTGCAGATGTTCGGCGCGCAAGGCATCAGCCAGGACACGCCGCTCGCCCGCTCCTGGACGCATCTGAGGACATTGCGGCTCGCCGACGGGCCGGACGCCGTGCACCGGCGCCAGGTGGCGCGCGCGGAACTGAGGAAATACACGCAGGAAAAGGTCTGACGGCCATGGCGCTTCCATCGCAAATGCAAGGTCTGCTGCTTGTCGGCGACGGTTACACCAGGACGCCTTCGGCGGCCGCGCTCGAAGCGATGGAACCTTACCTCCAGCCCGGCCGCATAGCCGTGCCGGTGCCAGGGCCGGCACAGGCGCTGATCAAGGTCAGCCTCGCCTCGATCAACCCCTCCGACATTGCCTTCATCAAGGGCCAGTACGGCCAGCCGCGGGTCAAGGGCCGGCCGGCGGGTTTCGAGGGCGTCGGCATTGTCGTCGCCACGGGCGACGATCCCTATGCAAAAAGCCTTGCAGGGAAACGCGTCGCCTTCGCCACCGGCGTGTCGAACTGGGGCGCCTGGGCGGATTATGCCGTCGCCGAGGCCGCGTCCTGCATCCCGCTGATCGACACGGTGCGCGACGAGGACGGCGCTGCGATGATCGTCAATCCGCTGACGGCCTTGGCCATGTTCGACATCGTCAGGGAGCAGGGCGAAAAGGCCTTCATCATGACGGCCGGCGCCAGCCAGCTCTGCAAGCTGATCATCGGGCTGGCGAAGGAGGCAGGTTTCCGGCCGATCGTCACGGTGCGCCGCGACGAGCAGATCCCGCTGCTTAAGGAGCTCGGCGCCGCCCATGTGCTCAACGAGAAGGCTGCGGATTTCGAGGCAACGTTGCGCGAGGCGATGAAGGCCGAGCAGCCGCGCATCTTCCTCGACGCCGTCACCGGCCCGCTGGCTTCCGCCATCTTCAACGCCATGCCGAAACGCGCGCGCTGGATCGTCTATGGCCGGCTCGACGCCGAGCCGACGGTGATCCGCGAGCCCGGCCAACTGATCTTCCAGCACAAGCGCGTCGAGGGCTTCTGGCTGGCCGAATGGATGCGGCAGTTCCGCGACCGGCTGGGACCGGCGGTGCTGGAAGCGCAGAAGCGCTTTTCCGACGGACGCTGGTCGACCGACGTCACGGCGGTCGTGCCGCTGGACGAGGCGATGGCGCGGCTGCCGGCCGAACTCGCCAAGCCCAACGGCAAGGTGTTCATCAAACCCTGAAGCAATCCGGGCGCCGATGGCAGCGGGTGGGTCGGAGCCACCGCCGTCGAACACAAAGTCGTGATCGACGATGGGTCGGCGGAAAAATGTCGCTGTTCCAACGTCCTTTCCGTCGCGCCGGTAACAGCCACGTTCGGATGTTCTATTTCATTTCGATGTGATATCTCGCCGGCGCTGAAGGCCAGGCGGCGATGGGAAAGCCGTTCTGGTCGGAATGCGGGGTGCGCTATGATGGTAACCAAGCCGGTTTTCGACCGTTTGGGTTTTTGGCTATGGGTCGGGTCGTTTCTGGTCGTGCTTGGCCTGGTGCTATGGTCACCCGAAACGCGTTCGGTGGTCCACATCTATAGACATGGCAGTGAAGCGTTTCTGAGCGGCCAGCCGCTGTATCAGGTCGAAGTCGCCATGGGATATCTATACGCCCCCGCCTTCGCCGTCCTCTATGTTCCCCTGCTGAAGCTCGGACCGTATCTGGGCAATATTTTGTGGCACATGCTGGGCTTCGGCGTCCTGACCTTTGCCGCGATGCGTCAGGTGCGCAAGCTTGGTGGCGAGGAGCAGAAATGGCTCTTGTCCTTCGGTCTCTTCCTCGCCTTGCCGGTGTCGCTGGCGGCGCTTCGCAACGGCCAGGCAACGATCCTGCTCACCGGAGCGTGCTGGTTTCTCACGCTGTCGGCCCTCGAGGGTCGCCGGGCCGAATGCTTCTTCTGGGCATCGCTTGCGATCATTGCCAAACCCACGGCGATCATCATGCTGCTGTTGGCGGGAGCGCTGCGTCCCAGGCTGATACCGGCGCTGGCGCTGGCGGTCCTTGTCGTGCTCGCCATCCCCTATGGCTTTGCGTCCACGGGCTATATCAACGCCCAGTATCACGATTTCTTCCGGATGCTGACCTCGATGGCGGTCGACCCAACCGGGCCCTTCGTCCCGGCCGACTTCACGGCGCCTTTCGCGAGGCTTGGGATATCACTTCCCGAGTTTGACGTGACGATCGTGCGCGTCGTCGCGGGTTTGCTTACGCTTTGGGTGGTGCTCCAATTCGACCGCCGACTGGATCCGGGCGCCAGCGGGCTCGCCATCTTCCTCACAGCGGCTTTCTACATGTGCGTCTTCAATCCGCGGGTCGAGCAGAACACCTATGCCATGGTGGCGGTGCCTGCCGGTCTCTCCATCGCCTTGCTGTGGCGGGAGAAGGGAGCCGGGGCCGTGCTCTGGTCGCTGGCGGTGCTCCTCTTCGTTACCGGACTGACCAGCATCGATGGCCGGCTGCACGATCTTTTCCACCCGTGGCTCCGGCCGGTCAGCATCAGCATCGTCGCCTGCGTGCTCATCGGCTGGTTCTGGACGCAAGATAGACGCAAGGTGCCTGCCGCCGGAGCCGTCGCGCATGGCTGAGACGCTCGACATCATCGCGCCGTTCTTCAACGAGGCCGAATCCGCCATTGCGTTTGTCGGGTTGCTCGACAGGCTGGAAGTGGCCGTGGCGGAGCGCTTCGGCATGACGGTCCGCAAGATACTCGTCGACGACGGCAGCCGCGACGGCAGCGCCGAGACGTTCGCGGCCGCGCTCTCCGGCTCCTGGGAGATCGTGCGGCTGAGCCGCAATTTCGGCAAGGAAGCGGCTGTGCTCGCCGGCCTCGATCATTCGCGTGGCGACACGGTCCTGATCATGGACTCCGACCTCCAGCATTCCATGGACATCAGCCTGAAGATGATTGGCGAGCTGGTCGAGAATCCGGAGATCGACGTCGTCTTCGCGCAAAACGACCGGCGCGAGGGGAGCTGGCGGCGCAGCCAGCTGGCGCGGCTTTTCTACAAGCTGATCAACAGCAGCCAGCGCTTCGACATCCCCGAGAATGCCGGAGACTTCCGCGTCATGCGCGGCTCGGTGGCCCGTGCCTTGACCAGCGTGCGCGACAAGCGTCGCTTCAACAAGGGCCTGTTCGCCTGGGCCGGCTTCCGCCAGAAGGCGGTGCTTTACTCGCCGGAAAACCGCGCCGGCGGCACGTCGAAATGGACCAGGTTCAACCTGATCGCGTTCTCGCTTGAGGGATTCACCTCGTTTTCCGTGATCCCGCTGCGCGTCATCAGCCTCATCGGATTGCTGGCGGCCTTTGCCGGCCTCGCCTATGGCGTGAAGGTGCTTTTCGAGGTGCTGTTCTACGGCATTCGTGTGCCCGGCTATCCCAGCCTCATGGTCGCCGTCGTGTTGCTGGGCGGCCTCAACCTGGCGCTGCTCGGCCTGATCGGCGAGTATGTCTGGGTCACGCTCAGCGAAAGCAAGGACCGGCCGGTCTACATCGTGCGCGATGTGCTGCATGGCAATGCCGTCGAGCAGGTTGCTCCGGACAAATGACCAGGTCGATCCGCCTGATCGCAGACGATTACGGCCTTGCGCCGGGGGTATCGAGCGCGATCCTCGACCTCATCGAGCGCGGCCGCCTGACCGGGACCAGTTGCATGACCGGCTTTCCCGAATGGGAAGAGGCGGCGGCGTGCATCAGGCCGTTCCGTCGACGGGCGGCCATCGGGTTGCACCTGACCCTCACCGATCAGATCGCCGCGACCGGCTCGTCCAGCCTGGCGCCGGAAGGCAAGCTGCCCGGGCTCGCCGCCCTTGCGCTGCCGGTGCGGCGCGGGCGCATCGACGAGCGGGACATCCATGCCGAGCTCGACGCCCAGTACGACCGCTTCACCGAAGCGCTGGCCGGCCCGCCCGACCATATCGACGGACACCAGCATGTGCATTTCCTTCCCGTGGTACGGAATTGGTTGCTTGCCCGGTTTCGGGCAAGCGCGCAAAAGCCGGCGCTGCGCGGCGCACCTGGGCTTCCCGGTCTCGATGTGGCGGCGGCCAAGATCGCGGCGATCGCAGCACTGGCCGCCGGCTTCAACAGAGCGATGCAGCGGGCGGGCTTCAGCGTTATGACGCCGCTCTCCGGCATCTATGACTGGCGGCAGCCGGAAAAATTCGCCTCGACGCTGCGCGCCGCGGTCGACACCTTGCCCGAACAAGCGGTGTTCATGTGCCATCCAGGCCATGTCGATGACATTTTGCGAGCGCGCGACCCGATGCAGGGCGTGCGTGAGGCCGAGTTCACGGTTCTGAGTTCCGAGGATTTTGGCGCCAGCCTCGAACGGGCCGGAGCGCGTGTCACGGACGGCAAAGCATGAGCGTTGGCCAGCCGCAGCGTTCGACCGGCAACAAGGTCGTCCGTTTCGCCTTGGTCGGGCTGGTCAACACCGGCATCGACCTTGCCTCGTTTTTCCTGCTGCTCAAGCTCGCAGTGCCGGCTTTGGCGGCCAATGTCGGCGCCTGGTTCGTTGCGGTCCTTTTCTCCTTCATGGCGAATGGCTTCTGGTCGTTCGAGCGGGACCCGAACATACGGCTGCACCATTCCTTCCTGCGCTTCGTCTCGCTGGGTGCGCTGATTTCGCTTGGCGTTTCCAGCTTGTCGATCGCCGTGCTGGCCGGCACCGTCGGCGTGTGGCCGGCCAAGATCATCGGCGTTGTGGTGGCCGCCGTGCTGAACTTCCTGGCGGCGCGCTGGTCGATCGAAGGCCGGCTGCTGAAATAGCTACTCCGCCTGCTCCGCGTCAGGACCTGATCCAACCATGATCTTTCCGAAAACCGGTTCCCACTTTTCGGGATCATGGTCGATATAGGCCGCTTCCTCGAGCTCGCGCTTCAGCCGCGCTTCCTCATGCGCCTTCGGCGTGACGAAGCGGCCAAGCAGCAGATAGGCGACAGGGGTCAGGAACAGGGTCGAGACGGTGGCCAGGCCAAGACCGCCGACGATGACCCAGCCCAGCGCCACGCGGGCTTCCGCGCCGGCGCCGGCGGCCAGCACCAGCGGCACGCCGCCGAGCACGGTGCAGATCATGGTCATCATCACTGGGCGCAGGCGAATGGTGGCCGCCTCTTCGATCGCTTCCCGGACGCCTGCCCCACGGTCGCGCAACTGGTTGGCGAACTCGACGATCAGGATGCCGTTCTTGGCCATGACGCCGACCAGAAGCACCAGGCCGATCTGGCTGTAGGCATTGAGGCTGGTGCCCGACAAGATCAGCGCGAAGATGGCGCAGGCTAAGCCCAGCGGCACCGTCGCCATGATGATGACGGCGCTGACGAAGCTTTCGAACTGCGCCGCCAGCACCAGAAGGATGATGACCAGGGCGAAGCTGAAGACGGCGATCATGGCGCTGTTGCTCTCGCCGAGCGTGGCGGCTTCGGCGAGCGGCAGGATGCGCGCGCCGGGCGGCAGCAGCGGCGTCGCGATCTGCTCGGCGCGGGTCAGCGCTTCGCCGAGCGCGAAGCCGTTGCCGAGATTGGCGGTGATCGCGACCGAGGGCTGCTGCTGCTCGCGCGTCAGCGACGGCGGCACGGCGCGTTCGGTCAGCGTGGCGATGGTCGACATCGGCACGAAGCGGCCGTCGGACGTTTTCAGGAAGATGTTTTCCAGATCGGTCGGATCGTTGATCGGGTTGGTGGTCGAGACCAGCTTCACGCCATAGCTGCGGTCGGCGATATAGACGTCGACGACGTCATTGCCGTCGAGCATGGCCTGCAGCGTGTCGGCGAGTCCGGTGATGTCGATGCCGAGATCGGAGGCGCGTTCGCGATCGATGGCGACCGCAAGCTGCGGCTGCGTCGGGTCGACGGAAAGGCGCGGCGTCTGGAAGCGCGGATCCTGGCGCATCTCCTCGACGACCTTCACGGCCGCTTCGCTCAGCGCCTTGCGGTCGTTGCCGACCAGCGCGAATTGCAGGCCGTTGCCGGCGCCGCGGATGCCGAGGCTGTTCGGCTGCACCGGAAAGACGCGCACGCTCGGCACCTGTTTCGTCAGGCGGCTGATGTCGGCCATGATTTCCTGCTGGCTGCGCGTGCGCTCGTCCCAGGGCGCCAGCGTCATCACCATGAAGCCCGAATTGTAGGAGCCGTTGTTGCCGGCGTTCTCGAAGGTCGAGCGGATCTCGCCGGAATCGCGCAGCGGCTGGATCAGCCGCTCGATCTTGCGCATCTGCTCGGTCGTGTAGTCGAGGCTGACGCCCTGCGGCGCGTTGATGCGCAACAGCACCACGGCGCGGTCTTCCGTCGGCGTGAGCTCCTGTCGGATGGTGCCGAACAAGGTGAAGGCGGCGCCGGCGAAGATCAGCGCGGCCAGCACCACGATCCAGGGCGCGTCGAGGCAAAGATGCAGGCAGCGCTTGTAGAGCCGATGCAGCGCCCCGCCGATGCGCGCGCCGATGCCGGTCCCGCCTTCATGGTGAAGCGATGCGCTGGTCAGCATGCGCGAGGCAAGCATGGGGCAGAGCGTCAGCGCGACAACGCAGGAGAGCAGCACCGACATCGCCAGCACGAAGCCGAATTCGCGGAACAGGCCGCCGGTCTGTCCAGGCAGGAAGGAGATCGGCACGAAGACGGCAACGAGCGTCAGCGTGGTGGCGACGACGGCGAAGAACACTTCCTGGGTGCCGAGCACCGCCGCGGCGCGCGGCCCCATGCCTTCATTGCGGCGGCGCACGATGTTTTCGAGCACGACGATGGCATCGTCGACGACGAGCCCGGTCGCCAGCACCAGCGCCAAGAGTGTCAGGATGTTGACGGAAAAACCGGCGAGATAGATCGCGGCAATGGTGCCGATCATGGCGACGGGCATCGACAGGCCGGGGATCAGTGTGGCGCGCCAGTCGAGCAGGAAGGCGTAGATGACGATGAGCACGATCGAGACGGAGAGCACCAGCGCGATCTCGACTTCATGCACGGCGCCGTTGACGAAGACGGCGTCGTCGCTGGTCACCTTGATGGACATGCCCGCTGGCAGCGTCTCCTGCAGCTTCGCGACGGAGGCCTTGACGCCGGTCGAGATGTCGAGCGTGTTCGATTCCGCCTGGCGGATGATGCCCAGCCCGATGCCGGTCTTGCCGTCGGAGCGTAGCGAGGTCTGGCCGATATCGGGTCCGAGCGTCACGGTGGCGACGTCACGGATGCGCGTAGCGCCGCCGATGACGATGTTCCCGAACTCTTCCGGCGTCGTCACGTCGGCGGTGGTGCGCACGATCAGGTCCTGGTTGGTCGTGGTGATCGAGCCGGCCGGGGAATCGAAGGCGACCGAGGCAAGCGCCTTTCGAAGGTCGGCAACGGTGAAGCCCTGGCTCGCCAGCTTGTTCTGGTCGACATCGATGCGAAAGATCTTGTCGCGGTCGCCATAGACCTGGACGTCGGCGACGCCCGGCACCGCGGCGAGTTCATCCTCGATGCGGTCCTGCACGAAAACCGTCATGTCCTGCACCGACATCGTGTCGGAGGTGACGGCGAGCCGCATCACCGCGTCGGAATTGGCGTCGGCCTTGACGATGCGTGGCGCGTCGGCGGTTTCGGGCAGCTGGTTGGTGATCCGGCTGACGGTATCGCGCACGTCGGAGGCCGCGACGTTGAGGTCGACGCCGTCGTTGAACTCGATGGTGACACGGCTCTGGCCGAAAGAGGACGTCGACGAGATCGACTTGACGCCGGAGACGCGCGCGACGGCGCCCTCGATCGCGTCCGTCAGCTCACGGTCGACGGTCTCAGCGGCCGCGCCCTCGAAGGTGGTGTTGACGGTGATGACGGGGCGATCGACATCCGGCAATTCGCGGATCTCGACGCCCCAGAAGGCCGCAAGCCCGGCAACCGCGATCAGCGTGTTGAGCACGAAGGCCATGACCGGCCTGCGGATGAAAAGCGCGGTCAGGCCCGATCCCGTGGCGGCGGCGCCGACGCTCATCATGAGCCTTCGGCCTCGGTGGCACGGTCCTCGCCGGCGATGCGGACATCGCCGCCTTCGCTGACGCTCTGCGTGCCTTCGGTCACAACCATGTCGCCGCTTACCACCGGCGCATCGATCAGCACCGTCTCGGTGTTACGCTGGATGATGCGCACCGGAACGCGCTTGGCCTTGCCGTCGGCGACCGTCCAGACATAGGCGCCGTCGGTTCCCCACTGGATGGCCAGCGGGCTGACGGCCGGATAGGTATCGCCGGGGAACCGCATGCCGATCTGGAAGGACATGCCGGCGCGCAGCGAATCGGCGGGGTTGGCGATCGTTGCCTTGACGAGCAGCGTGCGGCTGTTCTCGTCGATGTGGTTGTCGATGGCCGAGACGGTGCCGGTATAGACCTGGTTGGGGTTGGCCAAAGGCGTGGCCGACAGCTGGGCGCCGACCTTGACCGCTGCGGCGAAGCGTTCCGGCACCCAGAAATCGACCAGGATCGAGGAGCGGTCGTCAAGCGTGGCGATCGCCGACTGGCTGGTGACGTAGTTGCCGGCGGCGATCGGCAGGATGCCGACGGTGCCTTCGATCGGCGCCACGATCGAGCGGCGCTCAAGCGCAAGCTCGGCGTCGCGCAGCGCCAGCCTGGCGTTGGCGAGCGTCACCTGGGCATCGGCGACGGCAACCGGCGTGGCCGCATTGGAAGCCCTGAGCGATTTCACCCGGTCGAGCTTGGACTGCGCATCCTCGAGCGCCACCCGCGCGCGGTCGCGCGCGATCACTTCCACGTCGGAATCGAGCTTGGCGATCACGTCGCCCTTTTCGACATGCGTGCCGGACTGGACCAGCAGCTCGGTGAGGCGGCCGGACGAGTATGGATTGACGGTGACGGTCGCGTTGGCGCGGCCGGTGCCGATCGCCTGCAGCCTGTCGTTGATGGTGGCGGTGCCGGCGGGCGAAGCGACGATGGTGACGATCTGACCGGCGCGGCTGCGTCCGGACTGGCCGGTGCCGGCGGCGCTTTCCGTCGCGGGCGGTGCCACTGCGATGACGCCGTCCATTCCCCAACGCGCCAGTATCTCAGGCGCGCCGGGATAAAAGCGCGCCCAGGCGGCCACGGCGGCAACCAGAATCACAAGCGCTGCAACAATCTGCTTCCAGCTCGACATCGACACTCCAGCGGCAGGACTCGTCTGCCGGTTCCGGAAGGAAGCAGGCATAGCGACGACACGGGCTGGGGGCGAAACCGGCCACGCCACATCCCGATATCAGCGGTTTATGGCAATTATCACGCAATCGTGCACATTAAATCTCGGTAACGTGAAGGCCGGACGCGGTTCGGGCCCTTGCGTTTTGGCGCATTTAGCGGATGGCAGCCAGCTTCCGCCTGGCTAGCGCAGGCTTTCGAGATCGCGGATGCGCTTGGCTCCGGCTGCTTCGAGCTGCCTGGTCACGGCGCCGATCAGGGTTTCGGCGACCACGAACAGAGCGGCCGACGAATCCCAGGCGGAAGGTACGGCGGTGCGTCCGGCGATCACATGGCGGGCGAAGCGGGCGATCGGCGACAGCCACTGGTCGGTGAAGAGAATGATCTGCACGCCGCGGTGATGAGCCTTCTCGGCGAAGCGGACGAGGCTTTCCTGGTAGCGGCGGATGTCGAAGATCACCAGCACGTCGCGCTTGCCCATGTCGATCAGGCGGTCGCGCCAGATGCTCTCCTGGCCGGCGAGGTGATAGACATCCGGCTGGATGATGGCGAGATGCGCGGCCATGTAGCGCGCCAGCGGATCGGTGAAACGGCCGCCGATGAGGAAGGTCTTGCCGCGCCGCTCGGCAAGCCGCGCGGCTATGTCGGCGAGCTGTTTGTCGGTAAGGTGCCGGAAGGTCTCGCGCATATTGTCGAGCGTTGCCTCGAGCATCGGCGAAACGGTGCCGCCGGCCGAGCCTGGATCGAGCGTGCGCGAAGCCGGCGACTGCAATTGCGCCGCCAGCTCGTCCTGCAGCGCCGACTGGAATTCGGGATAGTTCTGAAAGCCGAGCCTGGCAACGAAGCGCAGGATCGTCGGCGAGGACACGCCGGCCGCGGCCGAGAATTCGGCGACGGTCTTCAGCCCGGTCAAGGGATAGTTGGCAATCAGCGTCTGGGCGGCGCGGCGCTCGCCGGCCGGCATTGCGCCGATGCGGTCGGAGATCAGTTCGGCAATGCTGGAAATCATGTTTTCCCCCGCCCGTTGACCCGCCGCCGCCGTTTTCCCGAATTCGCGTTTGACAAAGCCGGCCAAACTGTATGAAATCATTCACAAGGACGCAATGACACAAAATACGTAACATAAGATACAGCGTTCCGCAGGGGACGATATGGAGAAAGCTCGGCCCGCTAGCCTTGCATCGACCGAGACCGTAAGGGTGACCAACCCCGGCGGATCCAGCCCCTTCGTCTTCACCTGCGATCACGCTTCCAATTTCCTGCCCGCCGAGTTCGGAACGCTTGGCCTGCCGGTCGCGGACCTTTCGCGCCATATCGCCTGGGACCCGGGAGCGCTTCCCGTCGCCAGCCGCATGGCCGAAGCGCTCGACGCCACCTTGATCGAGACCCGCGTGTCGCGGCTTGTCATCGATTGCAACCGGCCGCTCGATGCGCCGGACCTCGTTCCGCCGGTCAGCGAGACAACAGCCATTCCCGGCAATTCGGACCTGTCCGACAAGCAGCGCGCCGCCCGTATCGACCTTGCCTGGCGCCCGTTCCACGACACGATTGCTGAAATCGTCGAGCGGCGGCTGGCGCGGGGGCAGGAGACGCGGCTGGTGTCGGTGCATTCCTTCACGCCGGTCTACAAGGGCAAGAGCCGGCCATGGCATATCGGCATCATCCACGATGACGACCGCCGCCTGGCGAAGCCCCTTGTCGCGGCGCTGCAACGGCTTGCCGGCGTCACCGTCGGTGTCAACGAACCCTATTCGCCGGCCGACCGCGTCTATTTCACGCTGGAGCGGCACGCGCGCTCGCGCGGCCTCGCCTGCGCGATGATCGAAATCCGCAACGACGAAATCGCCGGCGAGGCCGGGCAGCGGAAATGGGCGGATCTGCTCACAGGCATATTTTCGAATCTGGAGCCCGAGGAGGCCAAGGGCTCCCGACAAGGCGCAATGGGAAAGTCAGTTCAATCGGCCAGCTAAGAAAATAAGGGGACTTCCAAATGGCAGCAGACGACTACTCCGACGTAGACAAGGCGAAGGACATACAGGTCCTCCACAGCATGGGCTATGCCCAGGAACTGGAGCGGCGCCTCAGCCGCTTCTCGAATTTCGCAGTTTCGTTTTCCATCATCTGCATCCTGTCCGGCGGTATCAACTCGCTGGCGCAGGCGACCTCCGGCGCCGGCGGTATCGGCGTCGGTATCGGCTGGCTTGTCGGCTGTTTCGTGTCGCTCACCTTCGCCGTTGCCATGTCGCAGATCAGCTCGGCCTATCCGACGGCCGGCGGTCTCTACCACTGGGGTTCGATCCTCGGCAATCGCGGCACCGGCTGGGTCACGGCCTGGCTCAACCTGCTTGGCCTGATCACCGTGCTCGGCGCCATCAATGTCGGCACCTGGACTTTCTTCATCGGCGCCTTCGGACCGGCGCTGCACATTGACGGCTCGCTGACCAACCAGATGATCTTCCTGGTCATCATCACCGGCGCCCAGGCGCTGATCAATCATCTCGGCATCAAGCTGACGGCGAAGTTGACCGACTTTTCGGGTTACCTCATCTTCTTCGGCTCGATCCTGATCGCGGTGGTCTGCCTGCTTTTCGCGCAAACCTGGGACCTCAGCCGCCTCTTCACCTTCCACAACTACTCGGGCGATGCCGGCGGCGGCGTGTGGCCGCAGGTGTCGAATGCGTGGGTCTTCGCGCTCGGCCTCTTGCTGCCGATCTATACGATCACCGGTTACGACGCCTCCGCCCACACTTCCGAAGAAACCATCAAGGCGGCATCCTCGGTGCCGCGCGCGATGGTGATGTCGGTCATCTGGTCGGCGCTCTTCGGCTACCTGTTCCTGGCTGCTTTCGTGCTGATGATCCCGAACATGGACGATGCCGCCAAGCAGGGCTGGAACGTGTTCTTCTGGGCTTTCGACCAGCGCGTGCCGTCCGGCCTCAAGGAGTTCGTCTACCTCGTCGTGTTCGTGTCGCAGCTGCTGTGCGGTCTCGCGACCGTCACTTCCGCCTCGCGCATGATCTTCGCCTTCTCGCGTGACGGCGGCCTGCCAGGTTCGTCGGCACTCGCCAAGGTCAGCCCGACCTATCGCACGCCAGTGGCGGCGATCTGGACGGCCTCGATCCTGTCGGTGCTGTTCGTGTGGGGCTCGTCGGTGGTCTCGGTCGCCGGCACCTCGGCTTATACGATCGTGGTGTCCTGCACCGTCATCTTCCTGTTCCTCTCCTTCACCGTGCCGATCGTGCTCGGCATGATCGCCTGGGGAACGCCGAAGTGGGACAAGATGGGTCCATGGAACATGGGACGCGGCATCTTCATGCTGTTCGCGTTCCTGTCGATCGTGTCGATGATCCTGATCTTCGTCATCGGCATCCAGCCGCCGAACGACTGGGCGCTCTACATCACCGTCGGTTTCTTCATCCTGACGGCGATCGTCTGGTTCGCCTTCGAGCGTAACCGCTTCCAGGGCCCGCCGCTCGGCGACATCATCGCGGCGCGTCAGGCAGCGATCAAGGCGGCCGAACAGGCGGTCGGCGAGACCGGCGCCCACTGATATTTCGTCTTACGGCCATGGCCGGCGCAATGCCGGCCATGGTCTCGTTTCTCCCTTCAAATCGACAAGCACTGGAGCGCCAAAGGAATGGCCGGGAATTTCTCGTTCGATCAGTTGAAGAAAGCGGTCTCGAATGGCGAGATCGACACGGTGCTGGCCTGCATCGTCGACATGCAGGGCCGGCTCGCGGGAAAGCGCTTCCTGGCCCAGTATTTCGTCGATTCCGCGCATGGCGAGACGCATGGCTGCAACTATCTCCTGGCCTGCGACATCGATATGGAGCCGGTGCCGGGCTACAAGGCGGCGAGCTGGTCGAAGGGCTATGGCGACTTCGTCATGAAGCCGGACCTGTCGACGCTGCGGCGCATTCCGTGGCTGGAGAAGACGGCGCTGGTCATCTGCGATGTGCTCGACCATCACGATCACCAGGACCTGGCGCACTCGCCCCGCGCGATCCTGAAGAAGCAGGTCAAGCGCCTGCAGGAACGCGGCTATATCGGCTATTTCGCTTCCGAGCTGGAATTCTACCTGTTCAGCGAGACCTATGAGTCCGCCCGCAAGAAGCACTGGCAGGGGCTCGATAGCGCCTCGCCCTATATCGGCGACTACCAGATCGGCATCACCACGAAGGAAGAAGGCGTCATGCGCCGGCTTCGCAACGAGATGGAGGCTGCCGGCATCCCGATCGAAAACTCCAAGGGCGAGTGGGGACCGGGCCAGGAAGAGATCAATGTGCGCTATGCCGAGGCGCTCGACATGGCCGACCGCCACGTCATCCTGAAGAACGGCGCCAAGGAGATCGCCGATTCCGAGGGCAAGGCCATCTCCTTCATGGCCAAGTACAATTACGGCCTCGCCGGCAATTCCAGCCATATCCACAATTCGCTGTGGAGCGCCGACGGCAAGACGCCACTGTTCTTCGACAAGAAGGCGGAATGGACGCTATCGAGCCTCGGCCAGCAATGGGCGGCCGGGCAGCTCAAATACGCCAAGGAGTTCACCTGGTTCCTGGCGCCCTACATCAATTCCTACAAGCGCTTCCAGGCCGGCACCTTCGCGCCGACCAAGATCATGTGGAGCGAGGACAACCGCACCGCCGGCTTCCGGCTCTGTGGCGAGGGCACCAAGGGCATCCGCATGGAATGCCGGATCGGCGGCGCCGACCTCAATCCCTACCTCGCCTTCGCGGCGCTGATCGCGTCGGGCCTTGCCGGCATCGACGAGAAGCTGGAGCTGCAGAAGCCGTTCGTCGGCGACGCCTATCAGGCCTCGCGCCTGCCGGAAATCCCGAAGACCCTGCGCGACGCCACCGAGACGCTGGCCAAGTCGAAGATGCTGAAGCAGGCCTTCGGCGAGGAGGTGATCGAGCACTATGTTCACACCGCCCGCTGGGAGCAGTTCGAATATGACCGCCGCATCACGGATTGGGAGCTGCACCGGGGTTTTGAGCGGTATTAGAAAGCCGGGCAAGCGCCGGCGCTGCCCTTCACATTACCCCTCCCGTGAAGAACGAGTGAGGGAGGCGTCGGCGCCGGAACTTCTCCCTTCTCCCCACTTTAACGGCAGAAGGTGCCGGCAGGTGGACGGAGGGGCCGCGCCACGCCATGTAATTTTTGATTGTTGTAAACTGTGAGGAAGAAATGACCGAGACGGTCAAACTCAAATCCCCCATCGACGGCTCAATCTATGCCGAGCGGCCGGTCGCCAGCGACCAGGCGATCAATGCGGCGGTCGAGCGCGCCAGGGCGGCGCAGGAGAAGTGGGCCGAGACGCCAGTCGTCGAGCGCGGCAAATACATGCTGGCGATGCTCGAGGCCCTGGTCGCGATGACCGACGAGATCGTGCCCGAGATCGCCTGGCAGATGGGCCGGCCGGTGCGCTATGGCGGCGAGTTCGGCGGCGTCAAGGAACGCACCAACTACATGGTCGAGATCGCCGAGCAGGCATTGAAACCGGTCATGGCCTCCAATCCGAAGGACGGTTTCCGCCGTTATGTGAAGAAGGTGCCGCTCGGTGTCGTGCTGGTGATCGCGCCGTGGAACTATCCCTATCTCACGGCGGTCAACACCATCGTGCCGGCGCTGATGGCGGGCAGCGCCGTCATCCTCAAGCATGCCGCGCAAACGCTGCTGGTGGGCGAGCGCTTCCAACAGGCTTTCGACAAGGCCGGCCTGCCCAAGGGCCTGTTCCAGAACCTGGTCATGAACCATGCCCAGACCGAGAAGCTGCTCGGCTCGGGCAAGATCGACCATGTCAATTTCACCGGATCGGTCGGCGGCGGCCGCGCCATCGAGAAGGCGGCGGCCGGCACCTTCATGTCGCTCGGCCTCGAGCTCGGCGGCAAGGACCCGGCCTATGTGATGCCCGATGCCAAGCTGGACCATGCGGTCGCCAATCTGGTCGACGGCGCTTTCTACAATTCAGGCCAGTGCTGCTGCGGCATCGAGCGCGTCTATGTGCATGAGAAGGTCTATGACGAATTCGTCCAGGGCTTCATCGCCGAGACGAGGAACTATGTCGTCGGCAATCCGCTGGAGCAGGCGACCACCATGGGCCCGATGGCGCAGGCGCGCTTCGCCGACCTGATCCGCGAGCAGAAGGCCGAGGCGCTGCGCAAGGGCGCCAAGGCGCATATCAACATGAAGGTCGAGAACGACCGGGCCGGCTCGCCCTATCTGGCGCCGGAAGTGCTGACCGAAGTCGACCACCAGATGAGCGTCATGCGCGAAGAGAGCTTCGGGCCGATCGTCGGCATCATGAAGGTGCGCAATGACGAGGAGGCGATCGCGCTGATGAACGACAGCCCCTACGGGCTGACGGCCTCGATCTGGACGCGCGACACGGAGCACGCGATTGCCATCGGCGACCGCGTCGAGACCGGCACCGTGTTCATGAACCGCTGCGACTACCTCGACCCGGCGCTGGTCTGGACCGGCGTCAAGGACACCGGCAAAGGCGCGGCGCTGTCGGCCATCGGCTACGACAACCTGACCCGGCCGAAATCCTATCACCTGCGTGAAGCGATCTGACCCTCGAAAGACAAAAAATGTCCAAGCTCATCTCCAAATGGAACTACCCCACCACCGTCCGCTTCGGCGCCGGCCGCATCAAGGAATTGCCGGATGCGCTGGCTGCCGTCGGCATCAAGCGCCCGCTCTTCGTCACCGATCCGGGCCTGGCGAAGCTTCCGGTCGTCGCCTCGACGCTGAAGATCCTCGATGACGCCAAGGTTCCCTATGGCGTGTTTTCGGAGGTGAAGCCGAACCCGGTCGAGTCCAACCTCACCGCCGGCATCGCGGTGTTCAAGAAGGGCAAGCACGACGGCGTCATCGCCTTCGGCGGCGGCTCGGCGCTCGACCTCGGCAAGCTGATCGCCTTCCAGGCCGGCCAGACGCGCCCGGTATGGGATTTCGAGGATATCGGCGACTGGTGGACGCGCGCCAACTCGGACGCCATCGCGCCGATCATCGCGGTGCCGACCACGGCCGGCACTGGCTCCGAGGTCGGCCGCGCCGGCGTTATCACCAATGAGGAAACCCACACCAAGAAGGTCATCTTTCATCCGAAGCTGCTGCCGGCGATCGTCATTGCCGATCCGGAACTGTCGGTCGGCATGCCCGGCTTCATCACCGCCGGCACCGGCATGGACGCGCTGGCGCACTGCCTCGAGGCCTATTGCGCGCCGGGCTATCATCCGATGGCCGACGGCATCGCGGTGGAAGGCATCCGGCTGGTGTTCGAGAACCTGCCCAGGGCCTTCGCCAACGGCAAGGACCTCGTCGCCCGCGCCCATATGATGAGCGCCGCGGCCATGGGCGCGGCCGCCTTCCAGAAGGGGTTAGGAGCCATCCATTCGCTGTCGCATCCGATCGGCGCGCTCTACGACACCCATCACGGCATGACCAATGCCGTGTTCATGCCTTATGTGCTCGCTTTCAATCGCGAGGCGATCGAGGACCGTATTGCCCGGCTGGCCGCTTATTGCGGCATCAAGGGCGGCTTCGATGGCTTCGCCAAGGCGATCATCAAGCTGCGCAAGGAGCTCAAGGTGCCGCACGCGCTGCCCGGCCTCATCAAGGGGCTCGACATGGACAAGAAGCGCAAGGCGCTGATCGCCGACATGGCGGTGGTCGACCCGACGGCCGGCGGCAATCCGGTCAAGCTCACCAAGAAAGCGGCGCTGACGCTGCTCGAAAATGCGATCGCCGGCTCCGTCTGAGAGCCGGCTTTCAATGCCGAAGAGTTGAATGAAGGGGCGTTCCAGAGGGGGAGGGAGAGGGCAAAAAGCAAGGTGAATAACCATTAGCCGGAAAATTAAGTGCGGGCTAATTGCTACAGTCCGTTAAAAAGAGTTAACTTTTTGTGCCGCGGGGCTCGGGTTTCAAAAAGCCTTCATCTGGCTGTCACACGAAAACGATACCCGCATCGCAGGCGCTTAAGCGCGCCAGTTCAACGGAGAGAACACATGTTCAAGTTCACGGGGAAAGTGCTTTCCCTCTCGGCCGCGGCGCTCTTCGCGTCGACGGTGATTTCGTCCGCGGCTTCGCTGGACGATCTCGCCAAGGCCGCGAAGGCTGAAGGCCAGCTCACTGTCATCGCGCTGCCGCATGACTGGTGTGGCTACGGGGCAGTGATTGACGCTTTCAAGGCTAAGTATCCAGGAATCACCGTCAACGAACTCAACCCCGACGCCGGCTCGGGCGACGAGGTCGAGGCGATCAAGGCCAACAAGGACAACAAAGGCCCGCAGGCTCCCGACGTGATCGACGTCGGCTTGGCTTTCGGCCCCTCGGCCAAGAAAGACGGCCTGATCCAGCCTTACAAGGTCTCGACCTGGGATTCGATCCCGGACAGCGCCAAGGATGCCGACGGCGCCTGGTATGGCGACTATTACGGCGTGCTGTCGCTCATGGTGAACAAGGACCTGGTGAAGAACGTCCCGACCGACTGGGCCGATCTTCTGAAGCCGGAATTCGCCAATTCGGTTGCGCTCGCGGGTGATCCGCGCGCGTCGAACCAGGCGATCCAGGCCGTGCACGCCGCCGGCCTTTCGACCGGTGCTGCCGCCGGCAAGGCTGCCGGCGAAGCCGGCCTCGACTTCTTCAAGAAGCTCAATGCCGCCGGCAACTTCGTTCCGGTCATCGGCAAGCCGGCGACGCTCGCGCAGGGCCAGACCCCGATCCTGATCAACTGGGACTACAACAACCTGTCGGGCCGCGACACGCTGAACGGCAACCCGCCGACCGACATCGTCATCCCGAAGACCGGTGTCGTCGCCGGCGTCTACGTGCAGGCGATCAGCGCCTACGCGCCGCATCCGAATGCCGCCAAGCTGTGGATGGAATATCTCTACTCCGACGAAGGCCAGATCGGCTGGCTGAAGGGTTATTGCCACCCGATCCGCTTCAACGATCTCGCCAAGAACGGCAAGGTTCCGCAGGAGCTGCTCGACAAGCTGCCGCCGGCCGACGCCTATGCCAAGGCCGTGTTCCCGTCGCTGGACGAGCAGGGTGCCGCCAAGGAAGAGATCACCAAGGGCTGGGACTCGGTCGTCGGCGCCAACGTCAAGTAAGTCGATGCTTTTTCCGGGCGGCCTTGCGCCGCCCGGATTCCATTATTGAAGGCAGTCAGGCATGACCGATATCAGCCTTTCAGGATCAGCTGCCGCCGGTAAGACCATTCCGCCCGGGGCGCGCGCGATGCGTCTGCCCACGCAATGGCTGGGCGTCGCGCCCTTCATCATCTTCGCGCTGATGTTCCTGATTCTGCCGACGCTCTATCTCATCATCGGCGCGTTCCAGAACGCCGATGGCGGCTTCACGCTGCAGAACATCGCCGATCTCGCGCAACCGACCATCGTTGCCGCCTACTGGATTTCGATCAAGGTTTCCGTCGCCTCGTCGCTGCTTGGCGCCTTCATCGGCCTCGCCATCGCCATCGCCATTGTGCGCGGCGGCCTGCCCAACTGGACACGTTCGGCGGCGCTCACCTTCTCGGGCGTCGCCTCGCAGTTTGCTGGCGTGCCGCTGGCCTTCGCCTTCCTGGCGACGCTCGGCCGCCTCGGCCTGCTCACCGTGCTTTTGCGCTCGATCGGCTTCGACCTCTATCAGCACGGCTTCAACGTGCTGTCCTTCTGGGGCCTGACACTGACCTATCTCTATTTCCAGATCCCGCTGATGGTCGTCATCATCGTGCCGGCGATCGACGGCCTGAAAAAGGAATGGGGCGAGGCCGCCGCCACGCTCGGCGCCACGCAGTGGCAGTACTGGCGCATGGTCGTCATTCCTGTCCTGTGGCCGAGCTTCCTCGGCACCTTCATCCTGCTTTTCGCCAATGCCTTCGGCGCCATCGCCACCGCTTATGCGTTGACCGGCTCGTCGCTCAACATCGTGCCGATCGTGCTTTATGCGCAGATCCGCGGCGACGTGCTGCACAACGCAAATCTCGGCTATGCGATCGCGTTCGGCATGATCTTCATCACCGGGCTCGCCAATGTCTTCTACATCTGGTTCCGGACCCGCTCGGAGAGGTGGCTCAAATGAAGTCGGGTAAGTTCTGGGCCTGGCTGACGTTCATCCTGGGCGCTGCCTATTTCTTCATTCCGCTGATCGCGACGCTGGAATTTTCGATGCGCATGAAGCGCGGCGAATATTCCTTCGAGGCGTATCGGGTCGTGCTTGGCGATGCGCGCTTCCAGGAATCCTTCACCTTCTCGGTGGTGGCCGCGATCTTCACCATCATCCTGGGCGTGCTTCTGGTGGTGCCCACCGCCTACTGGATCCGGCTTCGCCTGCCGCAGCTCAGGCCGATCGTCGAATTCGTCACGCTCTTGCCGCTGGTCATTCCCGCCATCGTCATCGTGTTCGGTTATATCCGCATGTACGGCTCGAGCTCGCCGCTGCCGTTCCTCGCCAGCGGCTTCGGCACCAATGCGTTGCTCGTCATCGGCTATGCGACGCTGGCGCTGCCTTACATGTACCGCGCCGTCGATACCGGGCTTCGCACCATCGACGTCAGGACGCTCACCGAAGCGGCGCAGATCCTCGGCGCCGGCTGGACGACGATCATCGGACGCGTGATCCTGCCCAACGTGCTGATCGCGGTGCTGTCCGGCGCCTTCCTGACCTTCGCCATCGTCATCGGCGAGTTCACCATAGCCAGCCTGCTCAACCGGCCGGCCTTCGGTCCGTATCTGCAGAACATGGGCGCCAACCGCGCTTACGAGCCGGCGGCGCTTGCCATCATCGCCTTCGCCATTACCTGGGGCTGTATGTCGCTGATCCAGGTCCTGTCCCGCTTCGCGCCGAAATCGGCGAACCGCCCTAATTGAGCGAAAGATAAAGCCATGGCCGAGCCATTCCTCTCAATCCAGCACGTTCGAAAATCCTTCGGCGCCACAACCGTGGTCCAGGACTTCAATCTCGATGTCGAACCGGGCGAATTCGTCTCCTTCCTCGGGCCGTCGGGCTGCGGCAAGACGACGGTGCTGCGCATGGTGGCCGGTTTCGAGGAGCCATCGGCAGGCAAGATCGTCGTGGCCGGCAAGGATATCACCAGGCTGAAGCCCAACCAGCGCAATGTCGGCATGGTGTTCCAGGCCTATGCGCTGTTCCCGAACCTGACGGTGGCGCAGAACATCGCCTTCGGCCTGAAGGTGGCCGGCATGCCCAAGGCGGATGCCGACAGGCGCGTGGCCGAGATGCTCGAGATGATCAAGCTGCCGCAGATGGCCGACCGCTATCCCTACCAGCTTTCCGGCGGCCAGCAGCAGCGTATCGCGCTGGCGCGCGCCATCGCGCCGAAGCCGAAGCTCTTGCTGCTCGACGAGCCGCTGTCGGCGCTCGACGCCAAGGTGCGCGTGTCGCTGCGCGAGGAAATCCGCTCGATCCAGAAGAAGCTCGGCATCACCACCATCTTCGTCACGCATGACCAGGAAGAAGCGCTGTCGATCTCCGACCGCATCGCGGTGATGTATGGCGGCAGGGCCGAGCAGGTCGGCACGCCGTTCGAGATCTACAACCGGCCGGCGACCAAGTTCGTCGCCAACTTCGTCGGCACGCTCAACGTGCTGGAAGGCAAGGTCACCGATGCCTCGACTGGCAAGGTGCAGGTCAACACGCAGGAAGTCTCGCTCAAGGGCAAGCTCAACGGCTCGAAGTCCGGCGACACGCTGTCGCTGGCGTTGCGGCCGGAAGCGATCTCGCTGGCGCGGCAGCCTGGGCACGACACCAGCCTGTCGGGCGAGATCGCCGAAGTGCATTTCCTCGGCTCGGTCATCCGCGTGCGCGTGGGCATCGGCGGCAACACGGTGTCGCTCGATACCTTCAACAATTCGACGACGCCGCCCCCGGTCGTCGGCGACAAGGCGGATATCTCGTTCTCGTCGGGTGACATGCTGGTCTTGCATTGACGGCTCTGGCCGTCCAGATGCTGATAAGACCTACCGGACCGCTCTCGGTATACGGCCGTCCTGCGAGCAAACCTTATAAGGCCGCGTGAGTTTGCCGGACAAATCAACAGTATCCTGCCTCAGGGTACTGCCAAGCTTCGTGCTTCGTCGCTACGATAAGCCATGGCGCTTTTCGAACTCACCCTGGTCCTGCTTCTCATCGCGGTCGCGCTGACGGCGGTATCGCGTTGGCTGGAGGTGCCTTACCCGTCGCTGCTGGCGCTCGCCGGGGTCGGGATCGCCTTCGTGCCCGGCGCGCCGGTGATCGAGATCGATCCGGAACTGGCGCTGGCGTTGTTCATCGCCCCAGTGCTTCTTGATGCCGCCTATGACACCTCGCTGCGCGACCTGAAGCGCTACCGGCTGTCGCTGGTGCTCCTGGCGCTCGGCGCCGTGGTCTTCACCACCGTGGTCGTTGCCTTCGTCGGCTGGAAGATGGCCGGGCTGCCGGTCGCGGCGGCGATCGCGCTTGGGGCCATCGTCGCGCCGCCGGACGCGGTGGCGGCAAGCGCGGTGCTCAACCAGTTCAGGGTGCCGCACCGCCTCACCGCGATCCTGCAGGGCGAGAGCCTGCTCAACGACGCAACGGCGCTGTTGATCTACCGGATTTCGGTTGCGGCAGCGGTCGGCACGCTGATGCTCAAAGACGCGGTGCCCGTCATCCTGCTTGCAACGGTCGGCAGCGTCGTGGCGGGCTACCTGTTCGGCCGAGTGTCGCTGCTCACGCTGACGCGCATCGAGGATGCGGCAAGCAGCACCGTGGTGCAGTTCGCCGGAACCTTCGCCGTCTGGATCATCGCCGACAGGCTTGGCCTTTCCGCCATCATCACCATCGTCGTCTATGCCATAACCATCGCGCGCACCGCGCCGCGCCGGATGTCGGCGAGGCGCCGGGTCAGCACCTATTCGGTCTGGGAATCGGCGGTGTTCGTGCTCAACGTGCTGGCTTTCGTGCTGATGGGCCTGCAGGCCCGCTCGATCGTCGGCCGGCTCTCCGGCGACGGGCAAGGCGAGGCCTTCCTCTTCGCCGCAACGGTGCTTGCGGTCGTCATCGCGGCGCGTCTCGTCTGGGTGGCGGGGTACGTCGCGGTCATACGCTGGTTTGCTCGCCACGACAGCGAGGAAAAGAGGCGCGAGGGTCCAACATTTCGCGGCGCGGTGCTTGTCGGCTGGTGCGGCATGCGCGGTCTGGTGACGCTGGTGGTGGCGATCGCGTTGCCGGCCAATTTTCCGGGGCGCGACCCGATCGTGCTTGCCGCGTTCGCTGTCGTGCTTGGCACGTTGGTCCTGCAGGGGATGAGCCTGAAGCCGCTTCTGCGCTGGCTCAATTTCGAGCGGGATATGACGATCGATCGCGAAGTAGCCGAGGCACGCGTCGCCATCATGCAGGCCGCGCTCGACGTGCTGAGCCGCAAGACTTCGGCCGCTGCCGCCGTCGTGCGCGAGCAGTATGAGGCACAGCGGCGGGTTGCGGAAAACCCCGAGGACGCGCAAGCCGCGACGGAATACGACCGGCTGCGTCTTTACGCCATCAAGCGGCAGCGCGACACGCTGGAGGAACTGCGCAGCAACGGCACGATCGGCGACGAGGCCTATCATCGGCTGGAAGAGGAGATCGACTGGTCGGAACTGGCGGCGTCGCCCGCCGGAAGCTTCCAGCCGCTGACGACCTATTAAAGCATGTCTCCCGAAAGTGGGAACCGTTTTCGGGATAAAGACATGCGTAGAATCAAGAACCTAAAGCGCATGGAGCGAATCTGAAAGATCGCGACGCGCTTTAGGCCGGTTCGCCGGTTTCTATTGGACTATTCCACTTGTCCTGCCGGTCCATTGCAACGCAAGGGGCGGGGCGCTACTGCGATCACCAGCAGTGAGCCGGTTAATCAATGAAGCTGATCAGCTACAACATCCAGTACGGCTATGGCAGCGACGGGCGCTACGATCTCTCCCGTGCCGCCAGGCTGGTGGACGGTGCCGACATCATCGCGCTGCAGGAGGTCGAGCGGCATTGGCAGCGCACCAATGAGGACGATCAGCCCGAGATCCTGTCCAGCTTGCTGCCCGACTATTACTGGGCCTATGGCCCTGCCTTCGATATGGATGCCAGCGAGAGGCGCGACGGCCGCATCGTCAATCGCCGGCGGCAGTTCGGCACGATGGTGCTGTCGAAGCTGCCGATCGTCTGGTCGCGGCTGCACACCCTGCCGCTGCGACGCACGCTGAGACCGCTCAACACCCGCAACGCGGCGCTGGAGTGCATGATCCGCACGCCGGCGGGACCGGTGCGCGTGTTCTCGCTGCATCTTGCCCATATCGCGGCCGAAGAGCGGCTGGAGCAGATAGACTACCTCAATGCCGAGCATCGCCGCGCGCCGTCCGACGGCGGCCCCTGGAGCGGCGTCGACGACGAGCCGCGGCGCAACTGGTCGAATGGCCAGCCGGAACCGGAAAGCCCGGTGGCGGCGATCTGGCTAGGCGACTTCAACATGGAGCCGGGCAGCGCCGAATACCGGCGTATCGTCGGCAATACGCCCTATCATCGGGGGGCTGCCTATATCGACGGCTTCGTCGATGCCGCGGCCGTCGCCAACGAGTCCGGACCGGACTTCCATACGCACGAAAAGATCCTCGACGGCAGGCTGGCGAAACGACGGCTCGATCATTGCTTCGTCAGCGGCATGCTGGCCGACCGTGTGCGTTCGGTTAGCGCCGATATCGGCGAGGTGGCCTCCGACCATTTTCCGCTCAGGGTCGATATCGATCTGGAAACGCCGGGCACCGCCTCAGGCCCGGTGGGCGGCTGAGGCGGGCATGACGCTGTTCGTCTTCCTGGCGGTGCTTTCGGCGGCGGCCATGCACGCGATCTGGAACGCGCTGGTCAAGGTCCATCTCGACCGCTTCCTGTCGATCACGCTGATGACGCTCGGCATGGGTTTTGCGGCCCTGTTCGCACTGCCTTTCGTCGAGTTTCCGAGGGTCGAAGTCTGGCCCTACATCATCGCTTCGGTGATCTTCCACATGGGTTACCGGACCTTCCTGGTCGGTGCGTACAAGGCGGGCGATTTCGCCCAGACCTATCCGCTGGCGCGCGGCACCGCACCGCTGCTCTCGGCGCTCGGCGCCGTCGTCATGGTCGGCGAGGTGCCGGCGCCGTTCGCCATCCTCGGCATCGTGCTTTTGTCGGCAGGCACGCTGGTCATGTCGTTCCGGGGCGGCGCGCATCTGGAGAAGCTCAATCTGCGCGCGGTCGGCTTTGCGCTCGGCACCTCGATCTTCATCGCCAGCTACACGCTCTCCGACGGCACCGGCGCGCGGCTCGCGGCAACCGCGCAAAGCTACGCCGCCTGGCTGTTCGTCTGCGATGCGGCCTGGGCGCTCGTGCTATGCGTTGCCTTCCGCGGACCGCAATCGCTTCCGGTGCTGGCGCGCGACTGGAAGGCCGGGCTGTTCACCGGCGTGCTGAGCGGCGCGGCCTACGGGATCGTGATGTGGGCGATGACCAAGGCGCCGATCGCCTCGGTCGCGTCGTTGCGCGAGACCTCGATCCTGTTCGCCATGCTGATCTCGGTGCTGGCGCTGGGCGAGAAGCTGACTGTCTGGCGCGCTGCCGCGGCGCTCGGCATCGTTGCCGGCGTCGCGGCGCTCAGGATGGGATAGAGCGGTTCACCGTTTCACGGAAACGGCGATCCGCTCCATCTCTTGATCTTGATCCAATTCCGGACGGAGGCTACCGCGACGTCGCCGAGCCTGACCGTTCATATTCTCCCGGAATTGCTCCAACCTCATGGTCCAACACCGTCATCACCTGGCCGCGCCTTTCCGGACTGAAGCGGATGACGACGATGATGCAGACGGCAACTACGCCGGCAAACAGGGCCAGCGCATAGCCATAGCTGCCTCCCGGCGCTTCGGCGATCCCGGCCTGATAGGGGCCGCCATAGGATGCTGCCAGATTGCCGGCCTGGTAGATGAAGCCAGGCAACGTCGCGCGCACCGACCCCGGCGACAGCTCGTTGAGATGCACCGGGATGACGCCCCAGGCGCCCTGCACCGCCACCTGCATGACGAAGGCGCCGATCGCCAGCATGAAGGGCGTGGTCGTGTAGGCCCAGAGCGGAATTGCCGGGAGCGCGATCACGCAGGCGAGCGTGATGGCATTGATGCGGCCGATCTTCTCGGATAGCGCGCCGAAGGCCAGGCCACCGACGATGGCGCCGACGTTGGCGACGATGGTGATCCAACTCACCGTATGCGGATCAAAGCCATGCTGCTTCTTCAGGAAGGTCGGGTAGAGGTCCTGCGTGCCATGGCTGAAGAAGTTGAAGAACATCATCAGCACCACGGCATAGAGCGCGATGCCCCAGTGCTTCTGCAGCGTTTCGAGGAGGCCCGGCCGAGCCTGGGCGCGGCCTGCGACGAAGGCCGGCGATTCCGGCACATGCGAGCGGATGAAGAGCACGATCAGCGCCGGCACGAAGCTCAGCAGGAACATGGCGCGCCAGCCGAAGGTGAACTCGCCGATCTTCTGGCCATAGAGAAGCCCGTAGACCACCGCGGCCAACAGATAGCCGGCCGGATAACCGCATTGCAGAATGCCCGAGACTATGCCGCGCGCGCTGGGAGGAATGGATTCCATGGCGAGCGAGCTGCCCAGGCCCCATTCGCCGCCCATGGCGACGCCGAACAGAGCGCGCAGCGCCAGGAATACGCCGAGATTGGGCGAGAAGGCGGCTAAGGCACCGATCACCGAATAGCTGACGATGTTGAGCATCAGCATGGGCTTGCGGCCGTATTTGTCGGCAAGCATGCCGAAGAAGAACGCGCCGATGAAACGCGTCGCCAGTGTCAGGAACAGAGCTTTGGAGACCGCCGGCACGTCGGTCTGGAACTCAGCGGCAATATCGGTGAGCAGGAAAGTCAGAAGGAAGAAATCAAAAGCGTCGAGCGTCCAGCCGAGGAACGATGCGATTACGGTTTTCTTCTGTTCTGTGGTGAGGTTCAAGGCGGTCCTCCTTTGCATCCCCCAAAGGAACCATATGTTCCATAGGGCGCAAAAGAGAACGGGACAGCCGCCGGTTTTAAGCCGGCGAGCGGTCACATTTGCGTCACCTCGAGATCGATGACCATCAGCCCGTCGGTGCCGCCTTCGAGCGCGGCGACCAGGCGCGCGCCGGCACGCTGATGCGCTTCGTGCACCAGATAGGCGTCACGGGCGACGGCATCGCGGAAATCAATGGTGAAGCCATGGCCGAAGCCGCGCGCAAATGGTTCCGGGCTGACATTGGCGCTGAACTGCACCTTGTGCATGCCATCGATGACGGCACGCAAGGCTTCGAGATCGGCGTGGATCGCCGCGCGCTCGGTCGCAGGAACGTCGTCGCGAAAGCGGACAAAGACGCAATGCCGGATCATCGTTGATGCCTCATGCCGCCTGGTTGCCCTTGAACACGGCCGGCGGCAGCGGCTCGCGGCCGAGGATGAGGTCGGCGCCTTTCTCGCCGACCATGATGGTCGGCGCATTGGTGTTGGAGGAAGGGACGCGCGGCATGACCGAGGCGTCGCAGACGCGTAAGCCGTCGATGCCGCGCAGCCTGAGATCCGGCGTCACCACCGCCATTGCGTCATGACCCATGCGGCAGGTGCCGACCGGGTGATGGTCGGTCTTCGACGTGCGGCAGGCATAGTCGAAAAGCTCGGCGTCGTTCTGCAGGTTCGGGCCCGGAAGCACCTCGCGCAGCACATAGGGCTGGAGCGCCTTCTGCCGCATGATCTCGCGCGCCAGCCTGAGCCCCTTGATCGACATGTCGCGGTCATAGGGATCGGACCAGTAGTTCGGATCGATCAGCGGATGGTCGGCCGGGTCGGCGCTCTTCAGCCGCACCGTGCCGCGCGAGCGCGGGCGCAGGAAGGCCGAGTTCAAGGTCACGCCCGGATTGTTCAGCTTCTCGACGCCGGCCTCAATGCCGGAGCCGAGGCCAAGATGGAACTGGATGTCGGGAGAGGCGGCGGTCGGGTCGGCGTACCAGAAGCCGCCGGTCTCGAACAGGCTGGAGGCGACCGGGCCCTTCTTGAGCAGCAGGTACTGCAGGCCCGCCCATAGGGTGCGGTGCAACTTGGCGTAATTGTCGTAGGTGTGGTCGCCGGTGCATTCGGCGATTACGAACAGGTCAAGATGGTCCTGCATGTTGGAGCCGACGCCGGGAAGGTCGTGAACAGGTGTGACGCCGACCGACTTCAGATGGTCGGCCGGGCCGATGCCCGATTGCATGAGGAGCTTCGGCGAGCCGATGGCGCCCGACGAGACGATCACCTCGCGTTCGGCGCGCAGGATCGTCTTTTCGCCGCCCGGCCTGTCGACCACCTCGACGCCGATAGCACGGCCTTTCTCGACGACGATGCGCGTGACCAGGACATCGGTCCTGACCGTCAGGTTCTTGCGGGTCCCGATCGGCTTCAGATAGGCGACGGAGGCGGATGACCGCCGCGCATTCTTCTGGGTCAGCTGATAGTAGCCGACGCCCTCCTGGCTCGCGCCATTGAAGTCCGGGTTGAAGGGTATGCCCATCTCCTGGCCGGCGCGGAAATAGGCCTCGCAGATCGGCAGCGGCGAGATCGGGTTGGAGACGCCGAGCGGACCCTGGTCCCCATGGAAATCGTTGGCGAAGCGCTGGTTGTTCTCGGCGCGCTTGAAATAGGGCAGCACATCGCGATAACCCCAGCCGGCGAGGCCCTCGTCCTTCTCCCAGGCGTCGTAGTCGCGGGCATTGCCGCGCGTGTAGATCTGGGCATTGATCGACGAGCCGCCGCCGACGACCTTGGCCTGCGTGTACCAGAAGACGCGGTCCTTCATGTTCCTCTGCGGCACCGTCGACCAGCCCCAGGAGGCGATGCCCTTGGTCATCTTGGCGAAGCCCGCCGGCATGTGGATATAGGGATGCCAGTCCTTGCCGCCGGCTTCGAGCAGCAAAACGGAATTCGATGGATCCTCGCTCAGCCGGTTGGCGAGAACGCAGCCGGCCGGGCCGGCGCCAACAATGATGTAGTCAGCCATTGTTCCTCACAAGCGTGGCACGGAGAGCGCGCCGTCGACATCGATGACCGATCCGGTCGAAAAGCCGAATTTCCCGGATGCAAGCGCGGCCACTACGGCGCCGATGTCGCGAGCCTCGCCCCAGCGTTTGGCCGGCACCAGGCCGCCCTCGATCAGCGCGTCATATTTGGCGGAAACGCCCGCCGTCATGTCCGTGCGGATGATGCCTGGCCGTACCTCGAACACGCCGATATCTTCGGCGGCGAGCCGCAGCGCCAGGTTTTTCACCCACATCGAAAGCCCGGCCTTGGAAATGCAGTAGTCGGAGCGTTCCGGCGAAGCCATGGCGGCGCTTACCGAGGTGATGGTGATGATCGACCTGGTTGGGCTGGCAGGCGTCGCCAGCATGGCCTTGGCGACGGCCTGGCTGAGGAACACCGTGCCGCGCAGGTTGATATTCAGCGCGCGGTCGAAATTCTCCGGCTTCAGCTCCAGCAGATCGCCACGCACCACGGCGCCGACGCCGGCATTGTTGACCAGGCAGTCGATGTGGCCGAAGGCGTCGATGGCCGCCGCGACCAGTTTCGCATGGCCGGCGAGATCGGCGATGTCACATTGGGCGTAGGCGAGTTTCGCGCCACGCGCTGCGATGTTCTCGGCAAGGCCTTTGGCAGGCTTCTCGGCGAGGTCAGCGATCAGAATATCGAAGCCGGCATCGGCCAGTGCTTCGGCGCAGGCGAGCCCGATTCCGCGCGCGCCGCCGGTGACGATGGCCGCGGGGCGGGTCATGCCGCAAGCTCCGTCTTGCGGATATAGTCGGCGACGCGCAGCGCTTGCGCGGCGATCGACAGCGCCGGATTGACAGCTGCCGATGTCGGCAGGAAGCCGCCGTCGACGACGAACAGGTTCGGGTGGTCATAGGCGCGGCAGAGCGGATCGAGCGGCGCGGTGGCCGGGTCGTTGCCCATCTTGACCGTGCCGCACTGATGCGAGGGGGTGCGCTTGTCGAAGGGGCGCGACAGCACGATCGGATAGCCGCAGGCGCGCAGGTTCTCGCGCATCACCTTGGTCAGGCCTTCCAGCGACTGCATGTTGGAGCGCCGCCACTGCATGACGATCTCCTTGCCGTCGACCATGATGCGGCTTTCGGGATCGGGCAGGTCCTCGCACATCAGGTACCAGTCGACGGCGTGGCCGGCCATGAAGTCGAGCGCGAATTTCGGCATCGTCTTCACATTGGCCTTCAGCATGTTGCCGTCGATCTTGCCGAGCAGCTGCACGTTGCCGAGCGGCTTCCCGCCCTTGCCGTCCGACAAATAGTAGTCGTTGAGCATCAGCGTCTTCTGGTAGACGCTATCGTTGCGGCGGCGCGGGTCGATCGCCAGCATCGCGCTCGAATTGTGGTTCATGAAATTGCGCCCGACCTGGTCGGAGCTGTTGGCGAGGCCTTTTCCGCCCTTCTTACCGGCATCGGCCGACGGTGAGCGCAGCAGGATGGCGGCCGAGTTGATCGCGCCGGCCGACAGGATGACGAGCTTCGGCGACAGCGTCTTTTGCGCGCCGTTCTGCGTGTAGTGGATGGCGGCGATCGATTTGCCGTCCGGCGCGGTTTCGAGCCAGTCGACATGGGCGCCCGTTTCGAGGCGGATGTTCTTGTCGGTGAGCGCTGCCGTCAGCGGTCCGGTCTGGGCGTCGATCTTGCCCTGGCCGGTGTTGGGGAAGGCGTCCCAGCCGGTCTTGCCTTCCTTCAGCCAGGTTTCGATGTCGACGCCGAGCGGCAGCGAAGCGGGATGCAATCCGAGGGCTTTCAATTCGGCGCGAGCGCGCGCGATCGGCGGCTCGTCGGGCACAGGCTTGAAGGCATAGGGGAGCGAATGGAACGGCTCGGTCGGATCCTCACCAAGCGAGCCGCGCACGCGAAACAACTGCTCGGCCTTGGAGTACCAGGGCTCGAATTCGTCATAGGAAAACGGCCAGGCCGGCGAGATGCCGCCGAAATGCTCGAGCTCGGAAAAATCCTCCTTGCGGTAGCGGATGAGGACCGCTCCGAAGAATTTCGAATTGCCGCCGACATAGTAGTAGTTGCCGGGGTTGAAGGCAGCGCCGCCGGCCTCGCGCCACATCTCCTTCGGCCGGTAGTGCTCGTCGATGAAGATGGATCGCGTCGAGCGCGCATGCGGCGTCGCGGGCAGCGGCTCGCCGCGCTCCAGGATCAGGATCGAGGCGCCGCTGCCGGCCAAGCCGGAGGCGATCGTGGCGCCGCCGATGCCGGAGCCGATGATGACGATATCCGGGTTTGCCATAGTCTAAAGATCTTTATTTTGATGCATGTCGTTGGCCCAAAACCGGAGCCACTTTTGGGCGACATGCATCAGAGAATGCGCTTCTCGGTCGCCGGGTCGAAGAACACCGCCTTGCTCAGGTTGAAGGCCAAAGGCGTGCTGGTGCCGGGCTGGATCCTGGCATCGGCCCTCAGCCGCGCCACCACGCCCTTGCCGCCCAGATTGGTGACGGCGAAGGTGTCGGAGCCCGCGGGCTCCACCACCTCGATGTGGCAGTCGGCGGTGGCGATGTTCGAACCGTTGCGCTCGGCGCCTTCCGGGTCGGTCAGCGCTTCGGGGCGCACGCCGAAGATCACCGGCTTGTCCTTGAAGGCCGACAGGCCGGCGGGCGCGCCGGGCATCGGCAGCACGATCGGCTGGCGCGCCTCGCGGTCGAGCACCACCGACAGCCCGCTGCCATTGCCGTCGATCTTGGCCGGGATCAGATTCATCGCCGGCGAGCCCATGAAGTCGGCGACGAAGATGTTGGTCGGGTTGTTGTATATCTCGGCCGGCGTGCCGAACTGCTGCACCTCGCCGTCGCGCATCACCGCGATCTTGGTCGCCAGCGTCATCGCCTCGATCTGATCATGCGTGACATAGACGATCGTCGTGCCGGTCGTGGCATGCAGGCGCTTGATCTCGATGCGCATGTCGACGCGCAGCTTGGCGTCGAGGTTGGAGAGCGGCTCGTCGAACAGGAAGAGTTTTGGGTCGCGCACCAGCGCCCGGCCCATGGCGACGCGCTGGCGCTGGCCGCCGGAGAGCTGGCTCGGCTTGCGGTTGAGCAGGTGGCCGATCTGCAGGATCTTGGCCACCTTGTCGATCGCCGCCTGGCGCTCGGCCGCAGGCACACCTCGCATCTCCATGCCGAAGGCGATGTTTCCCGCAACCGTCATGTTCGGATAGAGCGCATAGCTCTGGAACACCATGGCGATGTCGCGCTTCGAAGGGTGCAGATCGTTGATGGCGCGGCCATCGACGCGGATCTCACCCTCCGTGATCTGCTCCAGCCCGGCGATGGTGTTGAGCAGCGTGGACTTGCCGCAGCCGGACGGGCCGACCAGTACCAGGAAGCCGCCTTTTTCGAGCTCGACATTGATGCCCTTCAGGATCTCGACATTCCCGAAGCGCTTCTTCAGCCCATTGATTTCCAGAAAAGCCATGGTCGTTCCTTCAGAAAACAGGGTCAGCCCTTGACCGCGCCGGCCATCAGCCCGCGCACGAAATAGCGGCCGGCGACGACATAGACGATCAGGGTGGGGAGCGCCGCGATCATCGCGGCCGCCATGTTGACGTTGTATTCGACGACGCCGGTCGAGGTGTTGACGACATTGTTCAGCGCCACCGTCATCGGCATCACGTCGCCGGACCCGGCGTAGGCGGAGGCAAACAGGAAGTCGTTCCAGATGTTGGTGAACTGGTAGATCACCGTCACAACGATGATCGGCAGCGAATTGGGCAGCATGATGCGCCGAAATATCTGGAAGAAGGAGGCGCCGTCGACCTGTGCCGCCTTCACCAACTCGGTGGGGAAGGCTTCGTAATAGTTGCGGAAGAAGAGCGTGGTGAAGCCAAGGCCGTAGACCACGTGGACGAAGACGAGATTGACGGTCGAATTGCCGAGGCCGAAATTAAAGCCGGTGGCGTTCTGCAGGTTGACACCGAAGCGGCCGAGGCTGCCGAGGATCGTCGCCATCGGCAGCAGCACAGACTGGAACGGAATGAAGCAGGCAAACAGCATCATGGCAAAGACCAGCGTGTGGCCGCGGAAGCGCCATTTGGTCAGCACATAGCCGTTGAGCGCGCCGAGCAGCGTCGAGATCAGCACCGCCGGCACGACCATCTTGATGGAGTTCCAGAAGTAACCCTTCATGCCGACGCAAGTCAGGCCCGAGCAAACTTCGCTCCACGCCTTTATCCATGGCGCGAAGGTCGGCGCATGCGGCAAGGACAGCATGTTGCCGTTCTGGATCTCGTCCATGGTCTTGAACGAGGTGACCAGCATGACGAAGAGCGGCATCAGATAGAAGATCGCGAACAGCGCGAGCAGCCCGTAGATCACGATGCGGTTGAACGTTCTGGCGCGGACGCCGCTTGAGGCCTGGCGGTCGGGTGAAGTGATGGCGCTCATCGCGACTTCTCCCTGAGCTCGGAATAGAGGTACGGAACGATGATGGCCGTGATGGTCATCAGCATGATCACCGCGCTGGCCGAGCCGACCGCCATCTCGTTGCGCTTGAAGGTGAACTCATACATGAAGTTGGAGGGCAGCCATGCCGAGCCGCCGGGGCCACCGCTGGTCAGCGCCACCACCAGGTCATAGGACTTGATGGCGAGGTGCGCGAGCACGATGAAGGCCGACAGGAACACGGGCCTGAGCATCGGAATGACGATGCGGCGGTAGAGCTGGAAGGTGGATGCGCCGTCGATCTGCGCGGCCTTCATGATCTCGCCGTCGATACCGCGCAGGCCGGCCAGGAACATCGCCATGATGAAGCCGGAAGCCTGCCAGACACCGGCGATGACCACCGTGTAGATGACGAAATCCTTGTTCTTGATCCAGTCGAAATGGAAGCTCGTCCAGCCCCATTGATGCAGCGTCTGCTCCAGGCCGAGGCCGGGATCGAGGAACCATTTCCAGGCGACGCCGGTGACGATGAAGGAGAGCGCCATCGGGTAGAGGTAGATCGGCCGCAGCATGCCTTCGCCGCGGATCTTCTGGTCGAGCAGGATGGCCAGGAACAGGCCGAGCGCCAGGCAGATCAGGACATAGAGGAAGCCGAAAATCCCCATATTGGTGATCGAGGTGTACCAGCTCGACGGCGGGTCGCTCTCGAAGGTCCAGCGCCACAGCCGCTGATAGGCGCGGGCGCCGGTGATTTCGTAGGACGGGAAGGTCTTGGAATTGGTGAAGGACAGATAGATCGTCCATAGAATGAAGCCATAGACGAAGACGATCGTCGCCGCGAAGCTTGGCGCCAATACGATCTTCGGCAACAGGTCCTGCAGCCGCGAACGGACCGTCGCGCCGGGACGGGCGTCGTGCTCCGGTGTCAGCTTGATCTGGGTTTCGGCGACTGTGCTCATCGGCTCATCCAGTACCGGTTGGTCGGAACCTGCCCGGCGCGAAAAAGCGCCAGGGTCTGTCCCGCACCTTTTGTCGACAGGAGACCTCCCCCGCCGAAGCGGGGGAGGGTTGGTTCAAGTGAACCTTACTTTGCGTCGTCGATCGCCTTGACCAGCTCGGTCACGGCCTCGTCGGAGGTCTTGATCTGGCCGTGGACGAACTTCGACACGACATCCTTGTAGGCGTTGGCGACGGCCGGCGGGGCGCCATAGCCCTGAGCCAGCGAGCCGAACAGCGTGCCGCCATCATTGGCCTTCTTCAGGTCGGCGATGCCCTTCTTGCCGCAAGCGTCGAAGTCGGTGTCCGGCACGTCGGTACGGGCCGGGACCGAACCCTTGACGACGTTGAAGGCCGACTGGAAGCTCTTCGACAAAGTAGCGGTGGCCAGAGCGACCTGGGCGGCCTTGCGGTCGTCCGGAACGTTGAACATGCCGAACATGTCGGAGTTGTAGATCACCGAGCCGTCGGTGCCCGGGAAGCGATAGCAGAGGAAGTCGGTGCCCGGCGTCTTCTTGGCGGCGTGGAACTCGCCCTTGGCCCAGTCGCCCATGACCTGGACCAGCGCATCGCCCTTGATGACCATGGCGGTGGCGAGGTTCCAGTCGCGGCCCGAGAAGTTCGGGTCGACATATTTGACGAGCTTGGCGAGGTTGTCGAACGACTTCTTCATCGTGTCGGACTTGAGCGACTCCTCGTCGAGGTCGTTCATCGCCTTCTTGTAGAACTCCGGCCCACCGGTCGACAGCACGACGGAGTCGAACATGGTGGCTTCCTGCCAGTTCTGGCCGCCAAGCGCGAGCGGGATGACGCCCGCGGCCTTGGCCTTGTCGAGCAGGGCAATGAAGTCGTCGAAGGTCTTCGGCTCGGTGCCGCCGATCTTGTCCATCACGGCCTTGTTGATCCACAGCCAGTTGACGGAGTGGACATTGACCGGAGCGGCCACCCACTTGCCGTTATAGACGGAGAACTTCTGCAGGGCAGCCGGAACCGACTTGTCCCAGCCTTCCTTCTTGGCGGTCTCGGTCAGGTCGCCCATGACGCCGGCGGCGGCATAGTCGAGCACGGTGTAGCCCAGCATCTGCGAGGCGGTCGGGTAATTGCCGGCCGCGACCATCGCCTTCAGCGCGGTCATGGCGGCGTCGCCGCCACCGCCGGCAACCGGCACGTCCTTCCAGGCATAGCCTTCCTTGGCCAGATCCTGCTTCAGCACGTTCAGAGCAGCCGCTTCGCCGCCCGACGTCCACCAATGCAGCATCTGCACTTCCTTGACGTCCGCGGCGTGCGCCGAGAACGCAAAGCTCGTCGCAAGAGCCGTTCCGATAAGCAATTTGCGCAACATTTAACTACCTCCCTTGTTGCATACACATAACCGGCGGGTGTCCGCCGGGGTCTCCCAACTCAGCCGACCCACCAACCGGTGCGCTGGCCGCGATGAAACTGGATAGTCTTTTCCTCGGTATAGTCCTCGACGGCGCGTTTGCCGAGTTCGCGTCCCAGGCCGGACTGCTTGTAGCCGCCGAAGGGCAGTTCGGGATAACCTTCCATGAACGTATTCACCCAAACCGTCCCCGAACGCACACCGCGCGCCACCGACATGCATGTGTCGACGCCGGCGCTCCATACCCCTGCAGACAGACCATAGGGCGTGTTGTTGGCAATGTGCAATGCCTTTTCAATCGTTTCAAAAGTGAGCACGGACAGCACCGGCCCGAACACTTCCTCGCGCGCGATCGCCATATCCTCTGTAACGTTACGGATGATGGTCGGATCGAGATATTGTCCGGCGTTGGAGGCAAGCCGGGCGCCGCCGGCAAAAACGTTGCCGCCATCGGCTTTCGCCGCCGTTACATAGCCGGCTACCTTTTCCATATGATCGGCCGAGATCATCGCGCCGACCTTGGTGCGGTCGTCGAGCGGATCGCCGACGCGGACCTTCCGGGACAGCGCATTGACCGCGTTGAGGAAGTCGTCGGCGATGGCTTCATGCACGATCAGCCGGCTGCCGGCATTGCAGCATTCGCCGGCGTTGAAGAAGCCGCCGAACACCGCGGCATCCGCGGCCGCCTCCAGGTCGGCGTCCGGGAAGACGATCTGGCCGTTCTTGCCGCCGAGCTCCATCGAGACCTTCTTCAGCGAATTCGAAGCGGCCGCCATGGTCATCTTGCCGACGCGAGTCGAGCCGGTGAAGGAGACCATCTCGACCAGCGGATGGCTGACCATCGGCGCGCCGACATCGACGCCGAAGCCGGCCAGTATGTTGACGACGCCGGCCGGCAGCCCGGCTTCGAGCAGGATGTCGCCGAGCACGAAGGTCGAGGCCGACGTCATCTCGCTGGGCTTCACCACCGCCGTGCAACCGGCGGCGAGCGCGAAAGGCAGCTTCTGGCTGACAATCAGGAAGGGGAAGTTCCACGGCGTGATGATCGAGACGACGCCGATCGGCTCGCGCAGCACCACGCCCAGCATATCGTCGCCCAGATTGGCGTAGCTTTCGCCATGCAGCGTGCGGGCAAGCGAAGCGGCATAGCGCCAGATATCGATCGCGCCGCCGATCTCGCCGCGCGCCTGGGCGATCGGCTTGCCGGATTCCAGCGCGTCGAGGCGGGCGATCTCTTCCAGCCGGGTCTCGATCAGGTCGGCGGCCTTGAGCAGCACCGCCGCGCGTTCCGACGCCTTCATGCGCGGCCATGGGCCGGTCTCGAAAGCCTTGTGCGCGGCCTGTACCGCCGCCTCGACGTCCGCCGCGCCCGCTTGCGCATAGCGTGACACGATGAAGCCGTGGCCGGGGCTGGCGCGTTCGATGCTGCGGCCATCACGGGCTTCGACGTGCCTGCCGTCGATCAAGAGCTTATAGGTCTTCGGCGCCTGGGACGCCTCGACCGGCAGGGAGATGTTGAGCGGTGCGTTCATTGTCTCGTCTCTAGGATCTCGAAAAGGCCGGCTTCTGCTTGGCCTTGAAGGCGCCGACACCGGCTTTGAGGTCGGCGGTGAGCGCAATGAAGCCGCTTGCCAGCGCCTCGGTCGCGGCGGCGTCCTCCTCGCCCTCGGCAACGCCGATCATCAGCTTGGCGGCTTCGGTCGCCAGCGGGCCGCGCTCGGCGATTTTTTTGCCCCAGGCTCTCGCTTCGTCGAACGCCTTTCCTGTTTCGACGAGCCGATCGACGACGCCGTGCGCGAGCGCCTCGGTCGCTAGGAAAATCTCGCCGCCGATCGCCATCCGGCGCACGATCTGTGCACCGAAGCGGCGCACGGCGCGCTGGCTGCCGGACCAGCCGGGCACGACGCCGATCGAGGTTTCGGGGAAACCGAGCTTCACCTGCGTCTCGGCGACGCGGAAGTCGCAAGCCGCGGCCAGTTCCAATCCGCCGCCCAGCGCATGGCCCGAAAGCACCGCGATGGTCGGCTGACGAAGCCGCGCCAGCCGGTCGAAGACGCGGTGACCGTAGCGGACCCATTGCACCTGGAAGTCGGCGGCGCTCATCGCGCCCCAGGCCTCGACGTCGCCGCCGGCGCAAAAGCCCTTGCCTTCGCCGCGGACCAGCACCACGCGAACGCCCTCGGCCAGTTCCGCTTCGTCGAGCGTGGCTTCGAGCGCACGCAGCATCGGGATGTCGAGCGCGTTGAATTTGTCCGGACGGCGCAATGTGACGACGCCGATGGCGCCTTCCTGCTCGAAGGTGACGAGACGCTCAGCCATGCGCGCCTCCGAGCGAGGCGCCGCCATTGAGCGACAGGCCGATCGGCCGGTCCTGGTAGAGCGCGGCGGGTGTGACCTTGAGGTCATTGGCGACGCCAAGCGGAATCTCCGCCTGCGCCAGCACGTCGCGTTCGAGGTCGATGCCGGGGGCCAGTTCGGTGACCATAAGCCCGTCCGGCGTCAACTTCATCACGCAGCGCTCGGTGACATAGGTGATGTCCTGTCCCTGCGCGACGGCGCGTTTTCCCGAGAAGGAGATGTGCTCGACCTCCTCGACGACCTTCTTGACCTTGCCTTCCTGGTCGATGCGGATGCTGCCATTGGCCAGGGAAAGCTTGGCGCCGGCGTTGAAGAAGCCGGAAAAGACGATCTTCCTCGCCCGCGACGTGATGTCGACGAAGCCGCCGGCGCCGGCGGTGACATGCGGCCGCGCCGAAAGCTTGGAGACGTTGACAGAGCCGTGGCGGTCGATCTGCAGGAAGGAAAGCAGCGAGGCGTCGAAGCCGCCGGCCTGGAAATAGATGAACTGGTGCGGCGAGGGCATGATCGCTTCGGCGTTCGAGGCGCAGCCGAACTTGAAGTCGAGCAGCGGCACGCCGCCGACCGCGCCCTGCTCGATCACCCAGGTGACCTTGCCGTGTTGGCCTTCCTCGAGAAGAATGCGCGGCACGTTGGCGGAGATGCCGAAACCGATGTTGACGGCCATGCCGTCGCGCAATTCCATGGCGACGCGACGCGCGATGACCTTCTGGATGTTCATCTCCGGCGTGCGGAAGGTCGAGAGCGGCCGGAAGATCTCGCCCGAGATCGCCGGATCGTAAGGCGTCTGGGTCGTCTGCAACTGGTCGGGCGCCACGACGATATGGTCGATCAGCACGCCGGGCACCCGCACATCGTGCGGCTTCAGCGTGCCGTTCTCGACGACGCGCTTGACCTGCGCAATGACGATGCCGCCATTGTTGCGGGCGGCCAGCGCCTGCTCCAGGCCACCGAGATAGGCGCCTTCGTGCTCATAGGTGAGGTTGCCGCGCTCGTCCGCCGTGGTGGCGCGGATGATCGAGATGTTGGGGACGATGGCGCGGAAATAGAGCCATTCCTCGCCGTCGAACTGCTGCACCGAAACGATCGGCTCGCTGGCCGCCGCGTTCATCGCGCAGCCCTGGTGGCGTGGGTCCGCGAAAGTATCGAGGCCGACCTTGGTCAGCACGCCCGGACGCTTGGCGGCGGCCTCGCGATGCATGTCGAACAGGATTCCGGAGGGCACGTTGTAGGCGGCGACCGAATTGTCGCCGATCATCTTCCAGATCTGTGGCGGCTCGGCGGCGGAGGGGCCGGACGGATAGGAGCCGCAAAGCGTGCGCTTGAGCAGGCCGGGCTTGGCGAGATGGTCGATGCCTTTGATGCCGTACATGTCGCCGGCGGCGATCGGGTGCAGCGTGGTGATATTCTTCGGATGGCCTTCCGCGTCGAAGCGCTCGCCGATCGCGGCCAGCACTGCGTCCGGGCAGCCGAGGCCGCTCGACGACGACACCGAGACGACCATGCCGTCCCTGATCAGGCTGGCGGCATGGGCCGCCGAGACGAGCTTGCTCACGCGAGGCTCCCGAGTTGCGGATCGATGTTCACGGCCTTGCCGGTCTTCGCCGATTGAAGTGCTGCTTCGGCGGATGCCAGCGACCAGATGCCGTCCTCGCCGGTGGCTGAGGGTTGGCCTTCGCCGCGGATCGCGGCATGGAACTGGCGCAGCGAGCGGGTGTAGAGGTCCTCGCGGTCGAAAGTCAGTTCTTCCTCGCCGCCAGCCGTGCGCAGCAGCACCGAGCCGACCGGCTTCTGCGTCATCACATTGGTGGCGATCAGCGAGCCATCCGATCCGTGCACCTCGAAACCGGTGCCGACGAATTTCGTCGTGAAGCCCTCGTGTGACTGGGCAATGACGCCGGACTTGAAGCGCCAGATGCACATGGCCCCGTCCTCCAGCCCGCCGCCGGCCATGCCGGCCGACTGCGTGAAGGCCGAAATCTCGACCGGATCGTCGCCGAGCACGAAGCGCAGCGTGTCGGCGTCATGCACGGTGATGTCGAGCACCACGCCGCCGCCGGCCTCGGGCTTCGTGATACGCCAGCCCTGCAGGTTTTCCGGCAGGAAAACTGAGTGGAAGACGCGGGCGGCGATCGGCTTGCCGATGCGGCCGGCGGCAATCGCCTCGCGCATAGCGCGGTGGGCGCCGGCATTGCGCAGATGATGGTTGGTGCCGAAGACGATGCCGGCCTTCTTCGCGCCGGCAACCAGCTTGCGGGCGTCAGCGCTGGTCAGCGCCAGCGGCTTCTCGCACAGCACATGCTTGCCGGCCTTGATCGCGGCAAGCCCCTGCTCGAGGTGCAATTCGTTTGTGGTCGAGATGTAGACGGCGTCGATGTCCGAGCTGAGCAGCGCGTCGAGGGACGAGACGGCACGTGCAATGCCGTTTTCCCCTGCGTAAGCCTTGGCCCGTTCCGCGCCGGAGCTCATCACGGCAACGACCTCGCCATCGTCCTGGGCGCGAATGGCGTTGATCATGAACTGTCTGGCGATCGTGCTGGCGCCGATCAATCCCCATCGCACGCTCATGCCGCGTCTCCCACTTCGTTGTTGCGGTCCGGGCCGCTGCTTTCCCGCACGACGAGGCTGACGGCGCCGATATGGTCCTCGGCGCGTGTGGTGCGCGACTGGATCATCTTCAGCATGACGTGGGCGGCCCGCTCGCCGAGTCCCGCGGTGTCGACGGCAACGCTGGTCAGCGCCGGGCTGTAGTGTTCGGCCTCGGCGACATCATCGAAGCCGACGACGGCAAAGTCCGCCCCCGCCTCGAGCCCGCGCTTGCGCAATGCCAGCATGGCCCCGAAGGCGACCGCGTCGTTGAAGCAAAGCGCCGCCGTTGGCGGCTGCGCTCCGGCCAGCGCCGTCTCCAGGCAGGCCATGCCGCCCTTGCGGCTGGTCTCGCCTTCGACGATCAGCCGGTCGGAGGCCGGAATGCCGTGCGTTTCGCAGGCTTCGAGAAAGCCGCCCAGGCGTTCGTGATAGACGACGAGGTCGGATGAACCGCCGAAGAATGCCAAGCGGCGATGGCCCTTGCGGATCAGATGCTCGGTGGCAAGTACCGCGCCGCGATGATTGTCCGGCGCGATCACCGGGATGCGGCTTTCAGGCAGCCGGCGCATGGTAAAGACGATCGGCACGCCGGCCGCCTCGATGCGGCGGAAGGCGCCCGGTGTGGTACCGCGCGCCGGGGAGACGATCAGGCCGGCGACGCCCTGTTCCATCAGCGACTTCAGCACCTCTTCCTGTCGCACGGGATTTTCGGCCGTGTTGGCGATGAAGGGGACGACACCCGCCGCCTGGAAGACGCGCTCCATGCCGACCGCAAGCTCGGCGAAGAAGGGATTGGTGAGATCGTTGATCACCATGCCGATGACGTTGGAGTGGGCCTTGCGCAGATTGGCGGCGCCGCGGTTGTAGACATAGCCGACATCCTCGATCGCCTTGCGCACCCTGGTCGCGGTTTCAGGCCGGATCAGCCCGCTGCCCTGCAGCACGAGCGATACCGTCGATTTGGACACGCCGGCCTCGCGGGCGATGTCCAGGATCGTCGCCTTGGCCCGGCTGGCCATCCTCGTCGTGTCCTCCGTTTTTTGTGCAAATTTATTGGAACGTTCTAATCATCGATCCAAATCAGAGTCAATCATGATTCCTGCGAGATTTGAAGAATTGATTGAAGCGGTTCAAACCTCCACCAATGCAAGGATTTTGTACGGAGTCTCTATGCTCTGGCGGTCCGGATGCCATGAATCGTAAAGGTTCTTGATTTATTGGAACGTTCCATTTATAGCGACCGCAACGGGAGAGTTCCATGGACATCACCTTGCCTGCTGCAAACGGCGACCGGGTCAGCTACCGGCTCGTCGGCAAACCGGTCGAGCCGAATAGCGGCGCGCGTTTTTCGCGCATCGCCTATGCCGCCGCCCATGTCGTTGCCGACCCCATCGCCATGACCAATCCGTGGTCGCGGCCGGCGGTCGACTGGGAAAGGACCATGGCCTTCCGCCATCATCTGTGGCGGCTCGGCTTCCGCATCGCCGAGGCCATGGACACGTCTCAGCGCGGCATGGGTTTCGACTGGGCAAGCGCCAAGGAACTGATCCGCCGCTCGATCGCGGCGGCCAAGACGGTGCCGGGCGCCGACCTTGCTTCGGGGGCGGGGACCGACCATCTGGCGCCGGCGGCGGCCAAGACGCTCGACGATGTCATTCGCGCTTATGAAGAACAATTCGCCTTCATCGAAGGCGAAGGCGGCAAGGCCATCATGATGGCAAGCCGCGCGCTGGCGGCGGTGGCAAAGGGGCCGGACGATTATACCCGCGTCTATGACCGGATGCTCTCGCAGGCATCAGGCAAGGTGATCCTGCACTGGCTGGGCGACATGTTCGATCCGGCGCTCAAGGGTTATTGGGGCAGCAGCGATTTCGATGCCGCGCTCGACACGGTCGTCGCCATCATCGAGCGACATGCAGGCAAGGTCGAGGGCATCAAGATATCGCTGCTCGACGCGGAGAAGGAAGTGCTGCTGCGCGACCGGCTGCCCGACGGGGTGATGATGTTCACCGGCGACGATTTCAATTATCCGGAGCTGATCGCCGGCGACGGCAGGAGGCATTCGCACGCGCTGCTCGGCATCTTCGATGCCATCGCGCCGGTGGCCAACGCCGCGCTGGCCAAGCTGGCGGAGGGCGACAAGGCCGGTTACGACGCGCTGATGGCGCCAACCGTGCCGCTGTCGCGCAAGATCTTCGAGGCGCCGACCGAGTACTACAAGGCCGGCATCGTCTTCATGGCTTGGCTGAACGGGCATCAGGACCATTTCACCATGGTCGGCGGCATGCAGTCGGCGCGCGGCATATGTCACTATGCGGACGTCTTCCGCCTCTCCGACCAGGCCGGTCTGCTGGCCGACCCCGATCTTGCCATCGCCAGGATGAAGACCCTGCTGGCGATGGCGGGCGTCTAAGCTAAAGCGCGTCGCGATCTCTCAGATTCGCTCCTTGCGCTTTAGGCTTTTGATTTTGCGCATGTCTTTGCCCCGAAACCGGTTCCCACTTTCGGGAGACATGCTTTAGACCTATGGCGGCTTGCTTCCTGGCAGAGCCCCTGCTTGGTTTCTCAATCTACAAGGTTGGGACGGGACGCGCTCCGCGCCCTCGCGACCCATAGGTGAGCACATGGACGTTCCAGGTTTGAAAGGGCGGGTAGCGGTCGTCACCGCGGCCGGCCAGAACATCGGCAAAGCGACTGCGTTGGCGTTCGCTCGAGCCGGATCGCATATCGTCATAACCGGGGGCAGCGACGCGGCCAAGATCGAGGCGGTCGCGGACGAGGCGCGGTCCTTCGGCGTCGAGGCGATGGCATCTATCTGCGATGGCACCGACGAGGCCGCCATGAATGCCTTGGTCGAGAAGGCCGCCGCGGAACTGGGCGGCATCGACATCGCGGTATCCTGTGTGGGGATAAGACCGCACCAGCGGATCGATGAAATCACCCTTCAGGACTGGCGGAAAGTGATCAACACCAACCTTGGATCGGCTTTCATCCTGACGCAGGCTGTGCTTCCCCACATGCGTAGAGGGAAGTACGGGCGCCTGCTTTACATGGCGGGAACGGACGCTCTTTTCCCGCTGGCAAACAGGGCGCATGTCGTCGCCGCTAAGCACGGCATGCATGGGCTGGCGAAGGCCGTGGCGCTGGAATGCGGCCCGGACGGGGTGACCGCCAACAGCATTGCCCCCGGATGGCTCGACACGAACCGGAACGCGGCGTGGTATCCCACTCTCGCGGAAACCTACGAGCATGTGAAAGCGACGGTGCCGCTAAGGACGTTGGGGACGGCCGAGGACGTCGCCAATGCCTGCCTCTATCTCGCATCGGACATGGGCAAGTTCGTCACTGGACATTTGTTGCACATCAACGGCGGCGAGTTCATGGTGTAGGCCGGCAATCATCAAGGAGCGCTTCGGCGTGAAGGGATACTGGCTCATCGTCGGAACCGAGATTTCGGACCAGGAGGCGCAGGCCGAATATAGCCGCCTCTGGAAACCCATCGGCGAAAAATACCAGGCACGGACCAACACGACGAAACAGCCGCCTCTGCTCGTCGAGGCGCGCGATGCCAAGCGCATGGTCCTGGTGGAGTTTCCGTCGCTGGAGATCGCCAAGGCCTGCTATGCCGACCCCGCCTATGGGGAAGCCATGCGCTTCGCGCTCAAGGCGTCGAATCGCGTGCTCGTGATGTTCGAAGGGGATCTCGGGTAGCGGTGCCGCCGGAGTTCTCCGTCGGACGGCAGCGGCCGACGCTTTCAAGTAACCTCGCACAGTATGCGTGGGCCGAGCCTTGTGGCGGCCCTTTATTGACAAGGGCCATGGCAAGAGCCCGGCCAGCAACAGGAATGGTGATCGTTACGCCGCGTATGGTTCTGGTCACGCCCCCTAATGGATAAAATCCAGGAACGTCCCTTTACCATATCTAAATTAGCAATCCGCGATACTTGCGTGATCAGCAATCGGGGTTTGTGAAAAATGCAGTTGGTAGCCAGTTTTCTTCGTGACGATTCCGGCGCAACGGCCATCGAGTATGGTTTGATTGCAGCGCTTATCGCCTTGGGAATCATGGTTGGGGCGACCTCACTGGGCGGCGCGCTAAATGCCCAGTTTGTGTCGATTGCCAGCACTCTTAACGGCGCCATCGCACCGTAAGGAACGCTAAGCTACGGAAAAGGCGCCCAGCCCTTCCGCTGCTCCGGCGTCAGCGCATGGTTGGTGAACTGAAGGTTCCGGCCATCTCGGCCGGCGGCACGGCACTCGTGACAGTAGATGATCTTCAGCACATTCCAATGAAGGCAGGGTTGATCCGGCCCGAACCGCTTCACCAACTCGGACAGCCCTTCATCTGCGTGTCAGGCGCACGTCCTGAGACACACTCGGGCAACGTGGCTGGGATCGATATCTGGGAAGCGGCCTGCGCGCTCGGCATGTCGGCCAAGACGCTCGACAAGGTGCATGGCCATCACCAAGTCGATTTTCAAAAGAACGCGGCCGAAATCTAAAGCGCGTCGCGATCTTTCAGGTTCGCTCCATGCGCTTTAGGCTTTTGATTTTACGCATGTCCTTATCCCGAAACCGGTTCCCACTTTCGGGAGACATGCTTTAGCTAAGCTATTGGAAGGATGGTGGGCGTGACAAGGATTGAACTTGTGACCCCTGCAATGTCAATGCAGTGCTCTCCCGCTGAGCTACACGCCCATCCGACGCCGCGCATACACCACTTTTGATCCGGCACGTCAATAGCGGGAATGTGGAAAGACGGCTTCCGTTTGTCGCATTGGCGAAGTGCTCGCCGATGCGAGCCCCGATGCAGGCCGCAAAACGGCTTACGCCGCCTGCAGCATCTTCTCGACCTCGTTGACGAGATCGCGCAGGTGGAAGGGCTTCGACAGCACCTTGGCGTCCTTGGGCGCCTTGGAATCGGGATTGAGCGCGACCGCGGCGAAGCCGGTGATGAACATCACCTTGAGGTCCGGGTCGATCTCGGTGGCGCGGCGGGCGAGCTCGATGCCATCCATCTCCGGCATGACGATGTCGGTCAAAAGCAGCGAGAAGGGTTCCTCGCGCAGCCGCTCATAGGCGCTGGCGCCGTTGTCGAAATCGCTTACCTGGTAGCCGGCGCGTTCCAGCGCCTTGACGAGGAAGCGGCGCATATCGTCGTCGTCTTCCGCCAGCAGAATGCGTGCCATCATATCCCGTCCGAATCACCCGCCCCAAGCCTGCAGCCGGGCAAAGCCGTTAACCATCCTGTATATGAGGTGGAGGCGGTAAACATCAAGTGAATGAAGGGCATCCAACATCCGGTTCGAAGCGCGGTTTCACCGCCTGAAATGCTGGACATGCCGGACGCAAGGTGGCAAGTTTTGCCTCATGATGCAGTGCTGTTTCCTGGTTCGTACAAATTGAAGACGGCAGCCGAGGATTTTTCGGTCGTTCCACCCTTCGAAATCCGATCGGGCGCCGAGCAGCGCGTCCCTTTCCTGTTCAACTCACCGCATAGCGGCCGCCACTATCCGGAGCGGTTCCTGGCCATGGCGCGGCTCGACCGCAACGCCATCCGCCGGTCGGAGGACTGCTATGTCGAGGAGCTTTTCGGCGGCGCCGTGCCGCTCGGCGCGCCGCTCTTGGCGGCGAACTTTCCGCGCGCTTATCTCGACGTCAACCGCGAGCCCTGGGAACTCGATCCGCGCATGTTCGCGGAGCCGGTGCCGTCCTTCTGCAACATCCGCTCGGCGCGCGTCGCCGGCGGGTTGGGCACGGTGCCGAAACTGGTCGGCGAGGGGCTCGACATCTATCCTGGACGGTTGCCTTTGGCGGAGGCGGTGGGACGCATCGAAGCGGTCTACAAACCTTATCACGAGACGCTGAAGCGGCTCCTGACCCGGACGCATGCGAGGTTCGGCTATGCCGTGCTGATCGACTGCCATTCGATGCCGGCCTCGATCCGCGTCGGCGACAATGGCGTGCGGCCCGATTTCATCGTCGGCGACCGGTTCGGCATCTCGGCCTCGCCGGCGCTCACGGAGATGGCGATCAGCCTGCTTGTCGGCATGGGCTACACGGTCGCGCACAACAAGCCCTATGCCGGAGGCTTCATCACCGAGCACTATGGCAGGCCGGCGCGGCATCTGCATGCGCTTCAGATCGAGGTCAATCGCGGGCTTTACATGGACGAGCGGACGTTCCAGAAATCGGCCGGCTTCGACACTTTAGCCTGCGACCTGACCCGCTTCTCGGCCGACCTGATGTCGATGCCCGACCATCATTTCGTCGATTTGCCGCTCGCGGCGGAATGACGGCGCGGTCGGCGCGCCGAGTTCTTGATAAACGCAATTCCGAACGGAAAATCGCTTCCTGGAATTGCTCGAAAAAAAGACCGCATCGTTTTCACGACACGGTCGAAGTCTAGGGAGGAAACGCCCAAGGAGGGCATGGACAGGAAAACCTGTCCGATGACAAAATTATTGTGCGACGCACAAATGTCAATCGACAGCACGGTTTTTTAATTCAATATGATGTGGAAATTCCGCTTCGGCAGTTCAGATGTGGCATTAGGGCAACAGAAAGCGGGCGCCTGACCGGTCTTCAGCGCGCTTGTTCCGCGAGAAAGAGCGGCTGGCAAGAGCCGCGATGGGGAGAGCGACTTGGATATCAGCACCGATTTCATGCGGCGCATCGCGCATGCCGCCGCCGCGGAAACCTTGCCGCGCTTCCGCAGCCAAGGGGCGGTCGCCAACAAGGAGGCGGGAAGCTTCGACCCGGTCACGGAGGCCGATCGCGAGGCCGAGCGCGCGATCCGGGCACTGATCTCTTCCGAATATCCCGAGCACGGCATCCTCGGCGAAGAGCATGGCAGCCAGAACCTCACCAGCCGGCATGTCTGGGTGATCGACCCGATCGACGGCACCCGCGCCTACATTTCCGGCATCCCGGTCTGGGGGACGCTGGTCGGGCTGACCGTCGATGGCGATGCAGTCGCCGGCATGATGTCGCAACCCTTCACCGGCGAGCTGTTCTACGCCAACGCTTCCGGATCGCACTATGAAGGACCGGGCGGCCCGCGCAGGCTCGCGACCCGCAAGACGACCGAGCTCGCGCAAGCGACGCTGTTCACGACCACGCCGGCCCTGTTCAAGGGCGATGCGCGCAAGCGCTACGACCAGTTCGAGACAAAGGTCCAACTCGCCCGCTACGGCACCGACTGCTACGCCTTCGCCATGCTGGCGGCCGGCAGCGTCGACATCGTCACCGATCCGGGCCTGAAACCCTACGACATCGTGGCGCTGATCCCGATTATCGAGAAGGCCGGCGGCGTCATCACCACGTTCGAAGGCGGACCGGCCGAGAAGGGGGGCGACATACTGGCGGCCGCCACGCCGGAACTGCATGCGGCGGCGATGGCGGCGCTGCGCGGTTGAGCGGCCGCGCGCTCAGGGCGCGTCGCCCGTGCCGGGAATGAAGGCGTCGAAAGCGGCGAGCAGCTGCTCGCGATAGATATCCTTCTCCTGCAGGATCTCGTGCTGGGCGCCGTCGATCATCAACAGCGAGCCGACGCGCAGTTTCCTGGCATAGGCTTCCACCGCCTTGGTCGAGACCACCCGGTCGGCCCCGGCGGCGACGATCAGCATCGGCACCCTGACCCTTGCCATGAAATCGGGATCGCTGACGGCATCCGCGGCAGCGGCTGCCGCCCTCAGCCAGCGGATCGTCGGGCCGCCGAGCGCCAGCTGCGGCCAGGCTTCGTAGATGCCGACATTGCGCTGGTAGCGCTGCTGATCGGAAGTCACCTTGTTCATCTCGAAAGGCAGAGGCACTTTCGGCCGCGGGCCGAGCGCGGCGTAGAGCCGCCCGAGACCCAGAGCGCAGAAGATCGCGCAGACGCGTCGCACCGTGGCGATCGAGACCGGCAGGTCCGGCACCTCAAGAAAAGGAGCCAGCAGCACCATGCGCCGCACCCGGTTGACCATCGACGGCGAGGCCAGCAGCGCGATCACGGCCCCGGTCGAGTGGGCGAGGATGTAATAGGGGCCGCGGCAGTCGGGCAGCACGATTTCCTCGAAGAATTGCTCGAGGTCGCGCGTATAGTCGCGGAAGCTGCGGATATAGCCGCGCTGGCGGTTTTTCAGCAGGCGGCTGGAATCGCCCTGGCCGCGCCAGTCGAGGATCGCGACGCCGAAGCCGCGATCGGCGAGGTCGCGGATGGTCTCGAAATATTTCTCGATGCATTCGTTGCGACCGGTCAGTAGAACCACGGTGCCCTGGAGCGGACGGGCGACGGCGGCGAAAACGCCGTAGCGGATCTTCTTGCCGTCACGTGTGGTGAAGAAGCCGCCCGCGGCATTCTGCGGCGCGGGATTGTCCTCGGTCAGATGGAAAAGATCCGTCATTCGGTGTCGTTGCTTGTTCTTTGCCCGGACGGGCGAGGCGTCGGCATGGTGATAGACGGCCAGCCGGCAAAAGCAAAGCGTTGCGAGGATTTACGTGGCAACTCCCAAAGGGAAGGCCGGAAGTGCCTGCGGCGCACTTCCGGCCTCTGTCGATCCGGGAGGAAGGGACGTTGCACCCGGTTCGGCCTCGTCGCGGCGCAGGGAAAAGAGCGCCGCTTGTCTCTCTGCCTTGAGGCAATTCCGGACGGAAAACCGCTTCACGCTTTTCCTGGAATTGCTCGAGCTTGACCAAAGCATAGCGACGCCTAGCTGAACGGACGCCGAAACCGCGGTTCATCCACCATTCATCAACGTGGCCGCATTGCGACCGCCACGAAAGCCTTGAAATGGGTTTTTGAGCTTCCCAAATGAAGGTTGCGGCCGCCGATTGTCGGGGCCGCTGGCCTATCCGGAACGCCTTTCGAGGGTTTCGCACCGGGTCATACGCAAACCATGTTGCTCAATAGGAGAACACCTCATGCGTCACGTTGATTTTTCCCCGCTTTATCGTTCGACCGTCGGCTTCGACCGGCTGTTCACCATGCTCGATTCGCTCGGCCAGCCCGAGACCGCGCAGACCTACCCGCCCTATAACATCGAGCGCACCGGCGAGAACGCCTATCGCATCTCGATGGCCGTTGCCGGCTTCTCGGAAAACGAGATCTCGATCGAAGCCCATCGCAATGTGCTGACCGTCAAGGGCGAGCGCAAGGACGAGAACAACAGTGAGGGTTCGGAGCTGCTTTATCGCGGCATCGCCTCGAGGTCCTTCGAGCGCCGCTTCCAGCTCGCCGATCACGTTGAAGTGGAAGGCGCCACGCTGAAGAACGGCCTGCTCTTCGTCGACCTCAAGCGCAACATTCCCGAGGAGCTGAAGCCGCGCAAGATCGCGATCACCTCGTCCTCGGACAAGGCCAAGCAGATCGAGGCCAAGGCCGCCGCGTAACCCGCGGGCTCCATCCTAGATGACGTCTCCCTCCCGAGACGAAAGCGGCGCCGCGAGGCGCCGCTTTTTATTGTGCCGCCGGCAACGAGCCTTTCTGGCTCTCGCCCCGCGACCTTCCGCCGCTGGTTCCTGATTTTTCTGATCCTGCTCGGTGTCGAGCTGTTGCTGCGGCCTTTCCTGGCCTGACCTACCGGCTGCCTGCCGCGAGGACAGTCGCGACGTTCTGCCGGTGAACGGCTTCGTATGGCGCGAAATATTCGGCGGCCGTCGTGGCGAACATGTCGGCGCCGAAAGTCTTCAGGTCCTGCCTTGCCAGGTCAGGATCATGCCGACAGGCGAGCAGCTTGCGGATATAGGCCTGCGTGGCGGCAATGAGGCTTCGGTCATAGCCGCCTGCTTCGATTGCCGGCAAGGAACCATGGTTGGGCAGGATCCGGTCGAACTGCCAGCCTGCCATGCGCTCGAGATCGACCAAATGTTCGGCAAGACGCTCCGGCTCCGAGACATAGGTGACGGAGTCTTCCAGCGTGTCGCCCGCCAAAAGCAGGCCGGCGTCGGGCATCAGCAGCACCGTGCCGTCATGGCTGTGGATTTCGACCTGGCGCAGTTCGATTGCGATCGCTCCGACCGTCAGGCGGAGGCTGCTGTCGAACGTCCTGTTGGGCAGCACGAGCGGCTTGATCGGCGGATTGCCGCCCTCGATCTCAGCCCGACCGCGTTCAAGCGCCAAGGCCGTGAGGCGGTTGGCGATGATCTCGCAATCCTGGAACACCTCGTTGCCGGCGATATGGTCGTCGTGCCAGTGGCTTAGCACGACGCGTATCGAGGTCACGCCCATCTCCTCGAGCGTTCGCCGGATGAAGCGGGCATGGGGCAGGGAGATGTGCGTGTCGTAGACAAGCGCCTGCGATCCGTCGACGATCGCATAGGTGCAGATGCCGAGCGTATAGGCGCCGTCGTCGAGCCAATTCGGCTCGTCCGACCAGATACGAATGCCGTCGAAACGGCCATCGTAGAAGCCCAGAACATTCGGCGCCGGGCGGACCAGCCGCATGGTCGAGCCGAGAGATGGCCTGGCCATGGCGGGAAACTCAGGCGAGCAGGTGACCGAGACGGTCGATCTCTTCCGTCGTGGTCGCGAAGCTGGCGACGAAGCGGTAGATCGCTTCCTTGTCGCCGAGATGGCCATCAAAACCCTGCGGCACGCCCCATTCGTAGAATTTGGCGCCGGCCGCCTGCAGCTTGGCGGCGGTTTCGCGGGTGAGGATGGCGAAGACCTCATTGGCCTGCGGCAGCCAGGCGAGCCTGCCGGCCGGCGCATCCTCGATCGTCTCGGCCAGGTGTGCTGCCATCTGATTAGCCTGCCCCGCCATCCGAAGCCACAAATCGTCGGTGAGATAGGCCTCGAACTGGGCCGAGATGAAACGAGCCTTGGAGAAGGTCTGTCCGGCGCGCTGGCGCAGCAGGCGCAAATCCTTGCCGACCTCCGGATTGAGGATCACCACCGCGTCGGCCATCCAGCAGCCATTCTTGGTGCCGCCGAAGGAGATGAGGTCGACACCGCTCTTCCAGGTCATTTCGGCCGGACTGACGCCGGTTGCCGCAATCGCATTGGCGAAGCGCGCGCCATCCATGTGCAGCGGCAGCTTGTGGCGGCGGCTGACCTCGGCGATCGCCTTGACGTCGTCGACGCTGTAGACCGTGCCGACCTCGGTCGCCTGGGTGACGGTGACCGCCATCGGCTGGCCGGCGGGGGCCAGATCCTGCGAATAGCGCTTGATGGCCGCGTCGAGGGCTTCCGGGTTCATGCGCCCCAGCGGTCCCAGCACCGGTGCCATGCGCGCGCCGCCGGTGTAGAAACCCATCGCGCCGAACTCGTCGACATTCATATGCGCTTCGGAATGGCAGAGCGCGATGCCGCCGATGCGGTTCAACGCAGCCATCGAAAGCGCGTTGGCCGCGGTGCCGGTCGCGACGAAGAAGACCTGCACCTCGCGCTCGAAGATCTCGCTGAAGCGGCGATAGACGGCGCGGTCCAGATCGCCGTCGCCATAGGCGACAGCGGTGCCGGCGGCATGGCGCGACAGGTTGGCCGAAATGTCGGGGTGGACACCCGCCCAGTTGTCGGAGGCAAAGAACATCGAAAGGTCCATATCGTTATTGGCGAAAGCGGCGGGACTTGACCGCTTCGTCGGTCGAAGCGCAAGGGCCAATCGCCGGCAAAGCGGTGAAGCCAGCGCGTCGCCTCGAAAGACCCGGACCAAAACTTGCGCTTCCGGCGCTCGTCACGAAATTTTGTGTCGCGGCACGCCCAAGTTTTTTGTGAATCGGTCTTGTGTGGCTCCCTGATTTCTGCCATAAAAAATTTAGGACAGTAGTGCTGTCTTATTTTGTCGCACAAAACGGGCTGGACTGGCGTATCATCACTGCCATTCCGGCCATTGTCGCGAGCGGCGGGTAGACGGCCCGGCTCTGGCCTGTACGATACCGGATGCGAGCCGGGCGTATAGCCGTATGGTTCGATGGATTTCGCAAGACGTGCAGCAGGATGAAGGGGAAGCATTCTCGCTTCCCAAGGCAAACCAGCGCCCTCAGACAGTCGGGGCCAAGGTGGAGAACGGAGGATAGGACGATGACGGAACTGACGCCATCTGCGATCAACGGCCGGGCCGCGCAGACGAAAGCGGCAGCCGTTAAAAATACCGTCCTGACCAAAGAGCTGCGAACTGCCAGCGGCATGACCGCGCAGGGCCTCTATGATCCGCGCAACGAGCATGACGCCTGCGGCGTCGGCTTCATCGCCAACATGAAGGGCGTGAAATCGCACGGGATCGTCGAGGACGGCCTGGCGATGCTGGAAAACCTCACCCATCGCGGCGCCGTCGGCGCCGATCCGCTGGTCGGCGACGGCGCCGGCGTGCTGGTGCAGATCCCGGACCAATTCTTCCGCGAGGAGATGGCGGCCAAGGGCGTCGAACTGCCCCCGGCGGGCCAATATGGCGTGGGCCACTGGTTCATGCCCCAGGACGCGGCACTGCGCGCCCATATCGAAGAGATCATCGCCGAATCGGCGCAGTCGGAAGGGCTGCCGCTCATTGGCTTCCGCGATGTGCCGGTCGACAATTCGTCGTTGTCGAAGGCGCCGGATATCGTGGCCTCCGAGCCGTTCCATCGGCAGGTGTTCATCGGCCGCACGGCCGACATCCCGGATGACGAGGAGTATGAGGCGCGGCTCTACCTGCTGCGCAAGGTGATCTCGGGCCGCATCTATGCCGAGAACGACAACAAGGATGTCGGCGCCTATTGCGTGTCGCTGTCGGCGCGCACCATCGTCTACAAGGGCATGTTCCTGGCCTACCAGGTCGGCGCCTATTACAAGGACCTCAACGATCCGCGCTTCCAAACGGCGCTAATCCTGGTTCACCAGCGCTTCTCGACCAACACCTTCCCGTCGTGGAAGCTGGCGCATCCCTACCGCATGGTCGCGCATAATGGCGAGATCAACACGGTGCGCGGCAACAACAACTGGATGGCGGCGCGCCAGGCCTCGGTCGATTCCGAGCTGTTCGGCAACAACATCTCGAAGCTCTGGCCGATCTCCTATGAGGGCCAGTCGGACACGGCGTGCTTCGACAACGCGCTCGAGTTCCTGTTCCAGGGCGGCTATTCGCTCAGCCACGCCATGATGATGCTGATCCCGGAAGCCTGGGCCGGCAACAAGCTCATGGACGCCGACCGCAAGGCTTTCTACGAGTACCATGCGGCGCTTATGGAGCCATGGGACGGGCCCGCGGCGGTCGTCTTCACCGACGGTCGCCAGATCGGCGCCACGCTCGACCGCAACGGCCTGCGCCCGGCACGCTACATCGTCACCGACGACGACCGCGTCATCATGGCGTCGGAGGCCGGCGCGCTGCCGGTGCCGGAGGAGAAGATCGTGCAGAAGTGGCGGCTGCAGCCCGGCCGCATGCTGCTCATCGACCTTGCCAAGGGCCGCATCGTCTCCGACGAGGAGATCAAGTCGGAGATCGCGACCAGGCATCCCTACAAGACCTGGCTCGCCAACACGCAGCTGATCCTCGAGGACCTGAAGCCGGTCGAGCCGCGCGCGCTGCGCAAGGATGTCAGCCTGCTCGATCGCCAGCAGTCCTTCGGCTACACGCAGGAAGACACCAAGCTCCTGATGGCGCCGATGGCCACCACCGGCCAGGAAGCGGTGGGCTCGATGGGCACCGACACGCCGATCTCGGCGATGTCGGACAAGTCGAAGCTGCTCTACACCTATTTCAAGCAGAACTTCGCCCAGGTCACCAATCCGCCGATCGACCCGATCCGCGAGGAGCTGGTGATGAGCCTTGTGTCGTTCATCGGGCCGCGGCCGAACATCTTCGACCTGGTCGGCACGTCGCGCCGCAAGCGGCTCGAAGTGCGCCAGCCGATCCTGACCAATGGCGATCTGGAGAAGATCCGCTCGATCGGCCACACCGAGGACCGTTTCGACACCAAGACGATCGACATCACCTACGGCTCGAACGAGGGTGCCACGGGCATGCAGGGCGCCATCGACCGGCTCTGCGAGCGCGCGGAGGCGGCGGTCGCCGGCGGCTACAACATCATCATCCTGTCGGACCGCCAGGTCGGGCCGGACCGCATCGCCATTCCATCGCTGCTGGCGACGGCGGCGGTGCACCATCACCTGATCCGCAAGGGCCTGCGCACCGCGGTCGGTCTCGTGGTGGAATCCGGCGAGCCGCGCGAGGTGCATCATTTCTGCTGCCTGGCGGGCTACGGCGCCGAGGCGATCAACCCGTATCTTGCCTTCGACACGCTGCTCGACATGCACAAGCGCGGCGAGCTGCCGGAAGAGGTCGATGAATACGAGGTGGTCTCGCGCTACATCAAGTCGATCGGCAAGGGTATCCTCAAGGTGATGTCCAAGATGGGCATCTCGACCTACCAGTCCTATTGCGGCGCGCAGATCTTCGATGCCATCGGGCTGAAGTCGGACTTCGTGCAGCAGTATTTCACCGGTACCGCGACTCTGATCGAAGGTGTCGGCCTGGACGAGATCGCCACCGAGACGCTCAGCCGCCACAGCGATGCCTTCGGCAGCGATCCGGTGCTGCGCAACAATCTCGAGGTCGGCGGCGAGTACATGTTCCGCATGCGCGGCGAGGCGCATATGTGGTCGCCCGATGCGGTCGCCAGCCTGCAGCACGCCGTGCGGCAGGGCTCCTGGGGTACGTTCAAGGAGTATTCGGCGCAGATCGACAGCGCGACCGCGCGGGCCCAGACCATCCGCGGCCTGTTCAAGATCAGAACAGCGGACGAGACCGGCCGCAAGAAGGTCGCGATCGAGGACGTCATGCCGGCGGCCGAGATCGTCAAGCGTTTCTCGACCGGGGCGATGTCGTTCGGCTCGATCTCCAGGGAAGCGCACACCACGCTGGCGCGCGCCATGAACCGGATCGGCGGCAAGTCGAACACCGGCGAGGGCGGCGAAGAAGCCGACCGCTATCTGCCGCTGCCTGGCGGCGGCAAGAACCCCGAGCGCTCGGCGATCAAGCAGGTGGCGTCGGGGCGGTTCGGCGTCACGGCGGAATATCTGGTCAATTCCGACGTCATGCAGATCAAGGTCGCGCAGGGCGCCAAGCCCGGCGAGGGCGGCCAGTTGCCTGGACACAAAGTCGACGCGACCATCGCCAAGGTCAGGCACTCGACGCCCGGCGTGGGCCTGATCTCGCCGCCGCCGCATCACGACATCTATTCGATCGAGGATCTGGCGCAGCTGATCTACGACCTGAAGAATGTCAATCCGGCGGCCGACGTCTCGGTCAAGCTGGTGTCGGAGGTCGGCGTCGGCACGGTCGCGGCGGGCGTCGCCAAGGCGCGCGCCGACCACATCACCATCTCCGGCTATGACGGCGGCACCGGCGCCTCGCCGCTGACCTCGCTCAAGCATGCCGGCAGCCCGTGGGAAATGGGCCTTGCCGAAACGCATCAGACACTGGTGCTCAACGGCTTGCGTTCGCGCGTCGCGCTGCAGGTCGATGGCGGCTTGCGCACCGGGCGCGATGTCATCATCGGCGCGCTGCTCGGCGCCGACGAGTTCGGCTTCTCGACCGCGCCGTTGATCGCGGCCGGCTGCATCATGATGCGCAAGTGCCACTTGAACACCTGCCCCGTCGGCGTGGCGACGCAGGACCCGGTGCTGCGCAAGCGCTTCAAGGGCACGCCCGAGCACGTCATCAACTTCTTCTTCTATGTGGCGGAAGAGGTGCGGGCGCTGCTTGCCGAAATGGGCTACACCCATCTCGACCAGATCATCGGCGACACCGATCTCCTGGAAAAGCGCGACGTCATCCAGCACTGGAAGGCGCGCGGGCTTGACTTCTCGAAGATGTTCTACAGGCCGGATGCGCCGCATGAGGCGCTGCACTGGACCGAACGGCAGAAGCATCCGATCGACGATGTGCTCGACCGCAAGCTGATCGAGCTGGCGAAGCCGGCGCTGGACGCCAAGCAGCCCGTCATCATCGAGCTGCCGATCCGCAATGTCGACCGCTCTACCGGCGCGATGCTGTCAGGCGAAGTGGCCAAGCGCTTCAAGCACAAAGGCCTTCGGGAAGATACGATCCAGGTGAAGCTCACCGGCACGGCTGGCCAGTCCTTCGGCGCCTTCCTGGCGCGCGGCATCTCCTTCGAGCTGGTCGGCGCCGGCAACGACTATGTCGGCAAGGGCCTGTCGGGCGGCCGCATCGTCATCCGCCCGCCGGAGGAGGCCAAGATCGTCGCGGCGGATTCGATCATCGTCGGCAACACAGTGCTCTACGGCGCCACCGAAGGCGAGGCCTATTTCGCCGGCGTCGCCGGCGAGCGTTTCGCCGTGCGCAATTCGGGCGTGGCTGCCGTCGTCGAAGGCGTCGGCGACCATGGCTGCGAATACATGACCGGCGGCATCGTGGTCGTGCTTGGCAAGACCGGGCGCAACTTCGCGGCCGGCATGTCGGGCGGCGTCGCCTATGTGCTGGACGAGAAGGGCGATTTTGCCGAGCGCTGCAACATGGCGATGGTCGAGCTCGAGCCGGTCCCGGAAGAGGACGACCTGATGGAGAAGCTGCTCCATCACGGCGGCGACCTAGACCACAAGGGTCGCGTCGACGTGTCGGGCGACATGACCAGCCATGACGAGGAACGGCTCTACCAGTTGATCTCAAACCACGTCCATTTCACCGGTTCGGTGCGCGGTCGCGAGATACTCGACGATTGGCAGAATTTTAGGCCGAAATTCCGAAAAATCATGCCGGTCGAGTATCGCCGCGCGCTGATCGAGATGGAACGCATGCGCATGAGCGTGGCGGCGGAATAGTTTCGGGCATGGCCGGGGAGACAATGCCCCGGCCGGCATCCTCACCAACAATCCTGACCTCGGAACCAAGGTTGTCATGGCGACCTTATGAGGTTAACGGGTGCGCGGCAGAAGCGTGCCTTCGGACAGCAGGGACTGGACTATGGGCAAGGTAACAGGCTTTCTCGAGATCGACCGGCAGGTGCACAAGTACCAGCCGGCCTCCGACCGCATCCGGCATTTCCGTGAATTCACACTGCCGATGTCCGACAACGAGGTTGAGAAACAAGCCGCGCGCTGCATGGATTGCGGCATTCCGTATTGCCACGGGCCGACCGGCTGCCCGATCCACAACCAGATCCCCGACTGGAACGACCTCGTCTACAATGGCGATTGGGACAGCGCGATCCGCAACCTGCATTCGACCAACAATTTTCCGGAATTCACCGGCCGCATCTGCCCGGCGCCTTGCGAGGAAGCCTGCACGCTGAACCTCGAGGACATCCCGGTCGCCATCAAGACGGTCGAGCAGGCGATTGCCGACAAGGCTTACGAAACCGGCCATATTCGGCCCTATCCGCCGGAAAGGAAGACCGGCAAGCGTGTCGCCGTCATCGGCTCCGGCCCGGCGGGCATGGCGGCGGCGCAGCAGCTCGGCCGCGCCGGCCACGACGTGCATGTCTATGAGCGCGAGAGCCGCCCCGGCGGGCTGATGCGCTACGGCATCCCCGACTTCAAGATCGAGAAGCATTATATCGACCGGCGCATCGAGCAGATGCAGGGCGAGGGCGTGACCTTCCATTGCGGCGTCAATGTCGGCGTCGACATGAAGGTGTCCGATCTCATCGAGGAATTCGACGCGGTGCTCTATTGCGGCGGCTCCGAAACGCCGCGCCCGGCCGGCATTCCGGGCAGCGACCTCAGCGGCGTCTATGACGCGATGCCTTATCTGGTGCAGCAGAACCGCCGCGTCGGCGGCGAGCCGATCCAGTCGGTGGCCTGGCCCTCGCACCCGATCATCGCCGGCGGCCAGCATGTCGTCGTGGTCGGCGGCGGCGACACCGCGTCCGACTGCATCGGCACCGCCTTCCGGCAGGGCGCGGTGCGCGTAACCCAGCTCGACATCCGTCCGCAGCCGCCGGAGAAGGAAGACAAGCTCGCGGTATGGCCTTATTGGGCGACCAAGATGCGCACGTCCTCCTCGCAGGCCGAGGGCGCCGAGCGCGAATTCCAGGTGGCGACGCTCGAATTCATCGGCGAGGACGGCCAGTTGACGGGTGTGCGCTGCTGCGAGGTCGACGACAAGCGCAAGCCGATCCCCGGCACCGAGTTCGTCATCCGCGCCGATCTCGCCTTCATCGCCATCGGCTTTGCCGGACCGGCGAGCGACAGCCTGATGAAAGAGCTCGACGGCAAGATCAAGGTCGTCACCGACAGCCGCCGCTCGCGGAATGTCGAGGCGAACGACCGCGACTACAGGACCAGCGTCGACAAGCTCTATGCCGCGGGCGACGTGCGCCGCGGCCAGTCGCTGGTGGTCTGGGCGATCCGCGAGGGCCGCCAGGCGGCGCGCTCGATCGACGAGGTGCTGATGGGATCGACGGTGCTGCCGCGCTGAGACCGTTTGGAAATTCTACTCCTGCGGCCAGCTGAAGGCATTTTCTGCGCTTCCGGTGCTCACGTACGTCAACGTACGCTCCGCTCCGGTTCTCGAAAACACCATCATCTGACTCGCAGGAGCGAATTTCAGAAACGGTCTCCGAGCCGATGAGCTACTGATTGACGCCCTCCGCCGTATCGGGCTGAGCGGCCACCGTCGCTGGCGGCTTCGGCGGCCAGGAGAAATCGTCGGCGCGGCCGGGCGAAGCGGTCGGCGCCTTGCCTTCCAGGATCAGCTTTTCACCGGGCAGATTCGGATCGGCCTTGGCCGGCTGAGTGGCGCCGAGCAGCTCGGTGCCGCCGTCCAGAGACGGGTCGCCGAGCAGCATCGGCGCGGTGCGGTCGACGATGACGGGTGCCGAGGCAGGCTTCGGCGCCTCTACTGGGGCGCCGGCAGGCGCCGACACGGTCGTGACGCTTCCCGGCGCCGCCAGGCCGAGTATCTTTGCCAACGGCTTTTCCGTGTAGAAAGCGAGCTTGCGCTTGCCGGCCTTGGTGACGTTGATGCCGTCGTCGGAACGCAGGCGCACCGGCTGGCCGTTGATGTCCGGACCGGAGGTGACGAAAGCGCCGTTCTCGTCGACGAAGCCGTCCCAGACATCGACGAACTCGCCGCCGTGTTTCTGGGCGGCCGAATGATAGATGTCGTTGAAGGCGAGCATGTCGGAGTTCATCTTCGACACACCGAAAGCCGGCATGCCGACCCACAGGAACGGCACCTTGGTGTCTTGCAGGGCCTTGCCGAACGCATCGGTGCGGCGCTCATATTCCTTGGTCCAGTTTTCCGAGCGCGACTGCTCGCGCACGTCGCCGACCTTCATCTGCTGGCGGTCGTTGGACCCCAGCATGACGATCACAGCCGCCGGTTTCTCGGTTTCGATCAGCGATTTTATCTGGGCAGGCCAATTGTAGACATCGTCACGAACGAAGCCGGACGAACCGTTGGCGCGGGCGACGATCCTGACGGCGGGATTGTCGGCAAAGGCCGTGTCCAGGCCCTCCGCCAGCCCGCCCGCCAGAAAATCGCCTACCACCAGCACGACCCGGGCGTCGTTTGTCTTCTCGACGATCGGCGTCTCCGGCTCCGCCGGCGGGCGCGGCTTTGGTTTCTTCTTCGGCTTCGGCCTTGGTTTCTGAACTTCGACCGGGGGTTCGATGCGTTCGCTGCGGCGCGGGAACAGAAGGTCGCGCAGCGACCAGCCATGGCTTTCCTCCTGCGCGAAGGCAGGGGCATGGAAGGCGCCGGCAGCGGTGACGGCAAGCACGGCAAGGGCGAGAATCAGGACGGGCGCCCGGCGAATGCTCTGCCTGATACGCGCAACCGAAACCAAACACCTCTCCATCCCTTGGCGCATGACCGGCAGACGCAGGAAAGCCATGCGCAAGCCGAAGCGCTACAGCATCCTTGCCGTCTTTGAAAGGATGCCTGGCGTCTTAGAGCGGCTCAGCTTTTCACAGAACGCCGGTCCGCTCCAAGCATCTTAGTTAGGCAATTCCGAACGGAAACCGCTCCTCGGATTGCGCTAGACGGCCCTACTGCTTGCGCAGCCATTTGAGCACTTCCAGGCTTGGATAGCCATCCTGGGTCAGGCCGACCTTGGCCTGGTAGGCCATGATGGCGGCCTTCGAGCCGTCGCCGATCTTGCCGTCGAACTTGCCGTCATAATAGCCATGCTCGGAAAGCCGCTTCTGCAACTCCTGCCGCTCCTCGAAGCTGAGCTTGGTGAAGGGCCGCTGCCAGTCCTGCACCAGGCCGGTGCCGCCGGCGATCTCATCGGCGAGCAGGCCGACAGCCAAAGCGTATTTGTCGGCATTGTTGTAGGCCTTGATGACCGAGAAATTCCTGATCATCAGGAAGGAGGGCCCGCCCCGGCCGTCCGGCACTTTCAGCGTCGCCTTGTCGGTCAGGTTCCTGAACGGCTTGCCGTTGGCCCTGACGACGCCGAGCGCCTGCCATTGGGCGATCGTCTTTGCTCCGCCGGGCAGCTTGCCCGCCGGGATGGTGACCTCGTAGCCCCAGGTCTTGCCGGCCTGCCAGCCGTTCTTCTTGAGCAGGTTGGCGGAGGTTGCCAGCGCGTCGGGGATCGAATTCCAGATGTCGCGCTTGCCGTTGCCGTCCATGTCGACCGCATAGCGCTGATAGCTGGTGGGGATGAACTGGGTCTGGCCCATCGCGCCGGCCCAGGAGCCCATCAGATGGCTCTCGTCGATGTCGCCGGTCTGCAGGATCTTCAGCGCCGCGATCAGCTGGGTGCGGGCATATTTCGAGCGCTTCTGGTCGCCATAGGCGAGCGTTGCCAGCGAACGTATGACGTTGCGCATGATGTCGTCGCGCTTAAGCGTTTCGCCATAATTCGATTCCATCGACCAGATGGCCAGAAGGATGTTGCGGTCGACGCCGAACCGCGCCTCGATGCGATCGAGCCAGGGCTTCCATTTCCTCGCCATCGCCTTGCCGTTGGCGACCGATTGGTCATGCACGCGGTTGTCGAAATAGTCCCAGGCGGGCGCGGTGAATTCCGGCTGGGTGCGGGCCTTTTCCAGCACGACCGGGTCGGGCTTGATGCCTCTCATGGACTGATCGTAGACAGCGCCCGAAACGCCGCCCGCCACCGCGGTGGAGCGGAAGCCCGCGACCCACTGGCGGAACCCGGCGTCGGCGAAAGCGGGGCCGGTGGGCACCAGCAAGGCCAGCGTGAGGCCAGCGGCCGTCACCAGTGCCGTCAGGCGCCTCGCGGTGTTGCGAACGGACATCATTTCCTCCTTCGTCAAATCAGGAAGGATCATTCAACGCCGAACCGGGTTAGTATTTAGTTTACCATAGGTGCCGCCGGGAACGAAAAGAGGTATCGCGGCTTTAGCTCTCACATTTACTGCTCGCCGTTAGTCCAACATTCCGGCATGAAAATGGAATTCCGGCGCGAAATTCTCGGGGGGGATTGCGGAGCGTGCCGCCGAGCGGATAATTGGCCGAAAAGCAGGGGTGTCAGCATGAAGCGCGTTCGCAAGGCAGTTTTCCCGGTGGCCGGGCTCGGCACGCGGTTTCTTCCGGCCACCAAGGCCATCCCGAAGGAAATGCTGACCGTCGTCGATCGGCCAGTCATCCAATATGTGGTCGACGAGGCGCGCGATGCCGGCATCGAGCATTTCATCTTCGTCACCGGGCGCAACAAGACGGTCATCGAGGATCATTTCGACGTCCAGTTCGAGCTCTATGATACGCTCGCCCAGCGCGGCAAGGACGACCAGCTCGCCCGCCTGCAGCGGCTGCAGCCGGCGCCGGGGCAGACGAGCTTCACGCGCCAGCAGGTACCGATGGGCCTCGGCCACGCCGTCTGGTGCGCCCGCGAGCTGGTGGGCAACGAGCCGTTCGCCTTGCTTTTGCCGGACATGATCATGCAGTCGGAAAAGAGCTGCATGAAGGACATGGTCGAGCTCTATGCCGAGACCGGCAACAACATCATCGCCGTGCAGGAATGCGATCCGGCGGAAGCGCATAAATACGGCATTGTCGGCCGCGGCGAGGACACCCATCACGGCTTCCGCATCACCGGCATGGTGGAGAAGCCGAAACAGGGCACCGCGCCGTCCAACCTCTTCATCAACGGCCGCTACATCCTGCAGCCGGAAATCTTCGGCATCCTGGAAAGCCAGGAACGCGGCGCCGGCAATGAAATCCAACTGACCGACGCGATGCTGAAGCTGGAGAAACAGCAGCCCTTCTACGGCTATCACTACAAGGGGCGCACCTTCGATTGCGGCTCGCCGGAAGGTTTCGTCGAGGCCAATGTCGCCTTCGCGCTGTGGCGCAGCGACATGAACGCAAGCATGGCGGGCGTCATCCGCACGCTGCTCGATGAGGTGCGGCCGGTGGAGCGCCGCGGCGCGGCTTCTTAGGTTATCGGCCAAGGCCAACCGAGCTTCGTCATTCCGGGTCTACGGGTCCGCCCGAGGATGACGAGGTGCGTCAGCGCTGGACCTTCAGCCCGAGATAGACGCTGTTGGCCGTATAGTCGCGTCCTGGCAGGTTGCTGGTCAGCTTCTCTGTCCGCACCTTCGTGGTGAGGCCGGCATAGCGGTTCAGCCACCAGGTCAGCCCGGCCTCGGCGCTCAGGATCATGTCGTGGCCGTCGGAGCCGGTGTAGTCGCGCCAATCGAGGCCCAGCGCCGAGTTCGCGGTCAGATTGGCGCGGATTTGGCGCTCGCCTGTCAGCCGGCCGGAGTAGAGGATGTCGCCGCTCTGGCCTGCCGTGGTGGTGGTCTCTACTTCGGTCTTTCCGGTGAGCCCGATCGTGGTGCCGCGTTCGGGCGACCATTTGAGATCGGCATTGATGGACGGCCCGGCGATTGCCGGAAGGCGGCTGTCGTCGAGCGCCTCGCGCAACCAGCCGACGGAGAATTCGCCCGATAGCTTCTCGCCCATATCGAGCTCAAGGCCGGCGCGCGCCCCGAACCGCTTCGAGGAGCGCTCAAAGCCATCGGTATCGAGACGCTGGTCATAGACCCTGCGGCCGAGCTCCACTTCCGTGAAGGGCGTCAACGCCGGCGAGATCTCATAGCCGGTGCGCAAAGTGGCGGTGTAGAGCGTGTTGTTGCGATCTTTCTGCGATATCGTGGTGCCGTCGGTGAGCTCGGCGTCACCATAGAAGTCATGCGAGACTGCGCCGGTCAGCGCGTAACGCATCTTGCCGACACTCTTTTCGAGGCCGAGGCTGCCGTCTAGGGTCTGGCGCAGCGGCTGTTGGTTGACGCCGGCGATCGCATCCGGTGAGGAAGCCGATTCCGGTGCCGCCTCATAGCCGAGCTTGGCGATGGCACGCAGCTCGTTGTCGAGATCGACATTGAGCTGGCCTTCGATGCGGCCCTGCGCATCATTGATCTTTTCGCCCGAGACGCTGTTGCGGAACTGGCCGTAGCCGGTGATCAGGGCCGAATTCTCGCGCCAGTCGGAGGTCGCGGTGAATCGCAGCGCCGTCTCGGACAGAACGGCGGATTTGCCGGTGCTGCTGGAATCGGCGTTGGACGTTGCCGTGAAGCCTTGCTCCAGCGTCGGCCGGAAGACAAAGGTGCCGATCTTGACGCCGGGAGCAGCGAAAGGATCTTCCTCCGGCTTGACCTTCTGTCCATCGATCGATCCGGTACGCTCCTGGCCCGGGTCGAGCTTCTGCTTGTCGACGCTGTCGATGGTGACGGCGCGACGGTTGCTGCCGTCGTCGTCAGTCGCCACTGTGTCGGCCTGGCCGCCGTTGGCGGTGGTCGCGGCGGTGGTCGTGCCGTCGGTGGCCTCGCCCGCCTTCTTCTTGGCCTTCTTCTTGTCGGCGGTCTTGGTGTTCGCCTTGGCATCAGTCTTGGTGTCCTGAGCGCGCCGATTGGCCGTCGAGGACCGGCGTGGTTTTGCCGGCGTCGTCGTATCGGCCAATGAATCGTCTGTTGCCTGGGGCTGGTCGAAGATGCTGTCCGCCGCGCCGGTCGCCTGATCGTCATCGGGAACGGCGCCGGGGCTTGCCGGCTGGTAGGTCGTCGGTGTCGTGTCCTGGGCGGTGGCGTCCGCGGGCGCGTTCTGATCCAGCGACCCTTGCGCCCGCAACTGCCTGGCCTTGCGCTGCTGGTCGGCAAGTATGGCCGATTCGGAGACCTCGCCGCGCAACTCGGTTTCCTGCGAAAATGCAGGCGCCGGGCGCAGCATCGCAAGCGCGCTTGCCGTCAGCAGCAGCGCTGCGACGGCAATGCCCTTCCGACCGATTTTCGTTTCAGGCTGGCCCCCGGACATCGTCACCACTGCTTGCGCGGCGCGGTTGCGCCATACTTACCGAACCGTAAATGCGGATGGTTAACGGAGGGTTGAGAGAGCTGCCTCAGAGCCCCTCCAATCGGAGGCTTAAGGCAATTCTGTTGGACAGGGGCGCGGCAAAGCGCTAATCGCTTCGCCCATGCACGCGGGGTCCCCAGAAAGAAAGCGGCCGGACAGGCAGGCTGCGATCGAATCGGCGCTGAGAACGGTGGCGACGGAGCAGGCCGGCGTGGCGGCCCTTGCCGCCGCGCTGACAAATGGACTGGCCGAGCCCTTCGCGGCGGCGATCGACCTGATTGCGCGGATCGACGGCCGCGTCATCGTCACCGGCGTCGGTAAGAGCGGCCATATCGGCTCCAAGATCGCCGCAACGCTTGCCTCGACCGGCACGCCGGCCTTTTTCGTCCATCCGGCCGAGGCCAATCACGGCGATCTCGGCATGATCGCCCGGGATGACGCCATCATCGCCATGTCCTGGTCGGGCGAGAGCAAGGAATTGATGGGCATCGTCGCCTATTCCAGGCGTTTTTCTATTCCCTTGATCGCCATCACCTCAGGCGAGAGCTCGGCGCTGGCGCGGGCCGCGGACGTGGTTTTGCTGCTGCCGGTCGTGCCTGAGGCCTGCCCGCACGGGTTGGCGCCGACGACCTCGACGCTTCTGCAGCTGGTTATGGGGGATGCGCTGGCGATCGCGTTGCTCGAGGCGCGCGGTTTCACGCCCGATCACTTCCGAACCTTGCACCCAGGCGGGCAGCTTGGCGCCAATCTGACCCTGGTGTCGGAGATCATGCGGACCGGCGACCAGATTCCGCTGGCCCTGCTTGGCACGAAGATGCCGGAAGCGGTGATGACGCTGTCGCAGAAGAAAGTCGGTTGCGTCTGCATCGTCGACACCAGCGGCAAACTGGTTGGGATCGTCACCGACGGCGACGTCGCGCGCAATCTGCATCGCAATCTCGCTGACGTGACCGTCGATGAGGTCATGACCCGCACGCCCAAGACGATCGATCCGCAGACGCTTGCGGGCACGGCGATCGCCATGCTCAATGATTACAATATCGGCGCGCTGGTCGTGATCAAAAATAAGATGCCGGTGGGCGTGGTTCATTTCCACGACCTGCTGCGCATTGGCGCAGCCTAAATCCGGTTGATTTCAGGTTGAACTGACCTGAAATATCGCTTCGTCTCGATTTAGATTGCCTCGACGGTCAGCTCCAGATCGGTATCCGCTGCTCCCGTCACGCGCACCTGCGCGCCGACCGGCAGGTCGGGACCGGAGACGCGCCACAGCGTGTCGCCGAGCCGGATGCGGCCGCGGCCGTTCTTGATCGGCTCGGCCAGTGTCGCCGTGCGGCCGATCATCTGCGCGCCGCGGCGGTTGAGCAGCGGCTGGTCGACCGTGCCCTGCCGGCTGACGGCGATCTGGCGGCCAACATAGGCCGAAACCAGGGCCAGCACGAGGAAGGCCAGGACCTGGATCTGCCAGGTCCAGAAGGCGGCGTCCCAGATCGCCAGCGACACCGCGCCGACGATGAGGGCCGCGATGCCGATCCACAGCATGAACACGCCGGGCGCCACGACTTCCATCACCAGGAGCACGATGCCGAGAACCATCCAGTTCCACGGGCCGAGTTCCGAAACGATGTGGTCTATCATTGACGTTCTCCCACCCAGACGGCGTCACATCAGTTGTCGCTGGGCTTGACGACCGGCGGGCGGGATGCCTGCCGCTGCGTGCCGGAAGAGCCATCGCCCTTGAAAACTTCGCGGGCGATCTCGCCGATGCCGCCCAGCGTGCCGATGAGGGATGAAGCCTCAAGCGGCATCAGAACGATCTTGTTGTTGGGCGCCGAGCCGATCTTGGACAGCGCCTCGGTGTATTTCTGGGCGACGAAATAGTTGAGCGCCTGTACGTCGCCCTTGGCAATGGCTTCCGACACGACCTGGGTCGCCTTGGCTTCGGCTTCCGCCGAGCGCTCGCGCGCTTCGGCGTCGCGGAAGGCGGCTTCCCTCCGGCCCTCGGCCTCCAGGATCTGCGACTGCTTCAAACCCTCGGCGGCCAGGATCTGGGCGCGCTTGTTGCGCTCGGCCGTCATCTGGCGGCCCATCGATTCAATAAGGTTGGCCGGCGGATTGATGTCCTTGATCTCGACGCGTGTGATCTTGATGCCCCACGGATGCGCCGCCTCGTCGACGACGCGCAGCAGGCGCTCGTTGATGGCGTCGCGGTTGGACAGCAATTCGTCGAGGTCCATCGAGCCCATGACGGTACGGATGTTGGTCATGGTGAGGTTTAGGATGGCGTTCTGCAGGCCGGAGACCTGGTAGGCTGCCTGCGCGGCATTGAGGATCTGGTAGAAAGCGATGCCGTCGACACCGACAATTGCATTGTCGCGGGTAATGATTTCCTGGCTCGGAACATCCAGCACCTGTTCCATCATGTTCATCTTGGCGCCGATGCGCTCGAAGATCGGGTTGATGATGTTCAGGCCGGGGGTCAGCGTCTTGGTGTAACGGCCGAAGCGCTCCACCGTGTAGTTGTAACCTTGCGGCACCGTCTTGATGCCTTTGAAAAGAAGGATGATGACCAGGAAAACAAGAACAATGATGGCAATGTCGAAACCGCTGAAACCCATTTCGTTTCTCCCTCAAAGGCGGCGACCTCACGGAATCACTTAAGTGTGTTTCCGAAGCGTTACAATCAGGTGATCGCTAATATTGGTTAGCGGCGGGTTTTGCGCAGCGTTTCGAGCTAAAGCGCGTCGCGCTGAAACGGATTCGGTCGACGCGCTTTAGGTCTTTGTCTTTATGCATGTCGTTGTCCCAGAACCGCTGCACACTTCTGGGCGACATGCATTGGTCGGTGAAGCCGGTCACACCCAGCCGGAAAGCTCGCGCCGCACCAGCGCCTCAACCACCGCCATGCCCTCGGCGCTGTCGTTGAGGCAGGGGATATGGGCGAAGTTCCTGCCGCCGGCGTGATGGAAGGTTTCGGCCGCTTCACGGCCGATCTCGTCCAGCGTCTCGATGCAGTCGACGGAGAAACCTGGATTGACGACGGCGATGGACTTGATGCCGTCCTTGGCCAGTTTCTCGACCGTGACGTCGGTATAGGGCTGCAGCCATTCCTGCGCGCCGAAACGCGACTGGAAGGTGGTGATGAGCTTCTTCTCGTCCCAGCCGAGCCTTGCCCGCAGCAGCCGCGTCGTCTCCAGGCAATGCGCCTGGTAGGGGTCACCCTTGTCTGAATAGGGCTTGGGAATGCCGTGGTAGGAGGTGATTACCACTTCAGGCACGAAATCGAGCGTCGCGATGTGCTGCTCGATCGAACGGGCGAGCGCCTCGATATAGACCGGCTCGTCATAATAGGGCGGCACGCTGCGGATCGCCGGGGCACGCCTGATCTTCATCAGCGCGCGGAACAATTGGTCGTTGGCCGTTGCCGTCGTCGTCGCCGAATATTGCGGGTAGAGCGGGAAGGTGAGGATGCGGTCGCAGCCTTGGTCCACCAGTCTTTGGGCGACGCTTGCCGTCGAGGGATTGCCGTAGCGCATCGCCCAATCGACCACCACATCCGGCAGGTCGGCAAGTGCGGTGGCCAGTTTCTGACCTTGAGCGCGGGTGAACGTGCGCAGCGGCGACTCGTTCATCTCCCGGTTCCAGATACGGGCGTAGTTGGCGCCGGACTTCTTCGGCCGGGTGGTCAGCACTAGCCCGTAAAGGATCGGGTACCAGATCGCCTTGTTGAGCTCGATGACGCGCGGGTCGGAGAGGAACTCCCTGAGATAACGCCACATCGGCTTGAAGCCGGTGCCATCGGGTGTGCCGAGATTGACGAGCATGATGCCGATCTTGCCCGGCCTTACCGGCGCGGCGTCCGACGGCTGCAGGCCGGCGGCTTTCGCGGTTCTGGCATCGGTGGGGCTGGCAAGCATCATCAACAGTCTCCGGTGGCGCCGCGAAACTAGCGATGCCCTGCCGGGTTTCAATGCCGCGTCTGGCCGCACCTTATCGTGTTTAGGCCTGGAAAAGGAACACCCGCCGGGTTGCCGGGCGGGTGTCATGGCTTCCAATGATCGACTACTTCGCTGCCGGCGGAATGGTCAGCGTCGCGCCGAGCGGCAGGCGCCGCGGCTTGTAATCCTTGTTAGCTTCGGAAATGACTTTCCACTTGGTGGCGTCGCCATAGGCTTTCTTGGCAAGGTCCCAATAGGTATCGCCGGCGGCGACGGTGTGGCTGGTTTCTGCCGACTTCGCTTCAGCGGGCTTGGCCGGTTCGGCGGCGGGAGCAGGGGTTGCCGGGGCAGCCTCGGCAGGCTTTACCGGTTTCGCGGCGGGCGCTGTGGGCGCCGTCTCAGCCGGCTTCGCGGTCTCGGCGGGCGCGGTCTGGGCGGTTTCAGCCGGAACGGCTGGCGGCGTGCCGGCAATGTCGCTGGAACCGGAAGGCAGGGCCGGCATCGCCGGTTCGCTGTTTGCCGGCGCAGCCTCGGCTGGTTTTGCTGCCTCGGCGGCCGGCGCCTGGGTGGCGGCGGGAGCGGTTGCGGCAGGCTTTGTCGGTTCCGCAGGCTTGGCCGGTTCGGCCGCTGCCGTCGCAATCTCGGTGATGCGACCGTCAAGCTTGGGCGTGTAGGGCCGATGCGCGCCGAGATAATCGGCCACCACCTGCTCCAGGCCCGGGCCGTAGTCATAGGCGTCCGTTGCCTTGTCGGCGAAAACCTTGTAGCCGTCGCCGCCCTGGCGGACATAGTTGTTGGTGGCGACGAGATACTGCCTGTCGGGATTGATCGGCGTCCAGGCGCCGTTCTCCATCACCTCGACCGATTTGACGCGGCCGGCATTGGGCGCGACCGACTTGTCGAAGGAATATTTCAGCCCGGCGACCTGCGGGAAGCGGCCGGCGCCGTCCTCGACCTGGCTGAGGCCGCTTTCGAGGCCTGCAACCAGGTCCTTGCCGGAGATATTGAAGGTCGCCAGCGTGTTCTGGAAGGGCAGCACGGTCAGCACCTCGCCCATGGTCACCGTGCCCTGGTCGATCGAGGCGCGCAGGCCGCCGCCATTGGAGATGACGATTTCAACGCCCTGGCCCTTGGTGCGGTCGAGGATGGCGTCGGAGACGAGATTGCCCATCTCGCATTCGCGCGCGCGGCAATTCTCGCGGCTGCCGTCGATCGCCTTGGTGGTCTCGGCCACCTCCTTGTTCTTCAGCGCCTCGATCGGCGCGCCGAGCTCCTTGATGCGGGCAAGCACGGCGGGATCGGGCGTGATCGACTTGTCGAGATAGATCGGGGCGCCGCTGGCTTCCTTGACGACGCCGTTGTCGTCGAACACGACCTTGAACTCGCCGAGATATTTCGAATAGGACGCCGCCTGCACGACCGGCACCTTGTAGCCGTCGGGGTTGTCGACCATCGTCGGATAGGGACCCTCGGCCTTCGGGTCCGTGTTCGATAGAAGCGTGTGGCTGTGGCCGCCGACCACCACGTCGATCCCCGGGATCTTGGCGATCACGTCGCGCTCGCGCCGGTAGCCGATATGGGTGACCGCGATGATCTTGTTGATGCCTTGCGCCTTGAGCTTCTCGACCTCGGCGGTGATCGCCTTGACGTCGTCAGCAATGGCGATGTTCGGACCGGGCGAGGCGAGTTCCGGCGTGTCGTTGGTGACGGCGCCGATGATGCCGATCTTCTGGCCGCCGACCTCGACGACGATCGACGGCTTGATCTTGTCCTTGGCGCCGGACTTGTCGTTGGGCACGACATTGGCGCTGACGATCGGGAATTTCGCCTTGTCGAGGAACGGCACCAGCGCGGTCTCGCCGTCGTCGAATTCGTGGTTGCCGAGCGTCACCGCGTCGGGCTTGATCTGATTGAGGAATTCCTCTTCCGCCGCACCCTTGTAGGTGGTGTAGAAGAGCGATCCCTGGAAGCTGTCGCCGGCATTGAGCAGCAGCACGTTCTGGCCTTCGAGCTTCTTGCGCTCCTGGGCGATCGCCGTGACCAGCCGGCCGGCGCCACCGATGCATTCGCCCTTTGTCTCCTCGTCGGCCGAGCAGGTCGACTCGTATTTGTTATTGCCTTCGATGCGGCTGTGCCAATCGTTGAAATGCAGGATGTTCAGTGTGTAGTCGGCAAACGACACGCCCGCCGACAGGCCGAGCGCTGAAACCGACAGGGCTAGGATGGCGGCAATCTTCTTCATCTTCGTCTCCCCGATGAGCTGACCTGGAACGTGCTTAAAGCCCTTGCTTGACTGGAAAATAACAGTCAGCCTCGGGTCATGTTCACATCGGGTTCCGGTCGATGCAAGCATAAATCAGGGAGATGTTTGCCGGCACAAAAAAGGACGGCGGCTCGCGCCGCCGTCCTTTTCAAGGAGACATTCGCCAGCCTCAGGCCCGGCGCGTCAGCACGAAGTTCTGGCCGCTGGCGCTGGTGCAGTTGAGCTGGCTGGTGGAGACCATCAGGCAGTTGAAGCTGACCGGCGTCTGGCGGATCAGCGAGGTACCGTGGATCTCGACCGAGGTTGCTCCGGTCAGGGTGTAGCTGCCTTCCGACAGCTTCTGGCCGGTGTCGGTGGCGACGGTGGTGAACTTGCCGCCCGCGAAGGTCGACAGGCCGGTGCCCTTGGCGTCGATCCAATTACCCTCGACGCCCTTGGGGGCCGCCATGGGCGGGGGTCCCGAGGGGCCGGTGGTGGTGCAGGCGGCCGCAGCCAGCAGGCTTGCCGCGGCGCCTGCCGAAAGCAGTTTGCGCGCAATGGTCATTCTGAAAATCCTCTCCTCAGTCCGCTCCTTTCAATCGCCCGATTTCCGGGCGATTGCAAGGCGGTCAGGGCTGTGAGGCTGGTTGCTATCGGACCAGGATGTTGCGGAACTGCCACGGGTCGTCCTTGTCCAGATCCTCGGGGAAGAGGCCAGGCCGGTTATCCAGAGGCGTCCAGTCGGTGTAATAGCCTCTGACCGGTCCGAGATAAGGCGACTGCACTTCCAGGCAGCGCCGATAGTCCGTCTCGTCGGCCTCGACGATGCCGGCCGTCGGATTCTCCAGCGCCCAGACCATGCCGGCGAGCACCGCCGAGGTCACCTGCAGGCCGGTGGCGTTCTGGTAGGGGGCGAGCTTGCGCGCCTCGGCCAGCGAAAGCTGCGAGCCGTACCAATAGGCGTTCTTGTCATGGCCGTAGAGCAGCACGCCGAGCTCGTCGATGCCGTCGACCAGCTCGTTCTCGTCAAGCACGTGGTGGACCGGCTGCGGCTTGCCGGCGGCGCCGAACATCTCGTCCAGTGACAGCAAGGCGTCGTTGCAAGGATGGTAGGCGTAGTGACAGGTCGGGCGATACTGGACCTTGCCCTTCTTCGAGCGCACGGTGAAGAAGTCGGCGATCGAGATCGACTCGTTATGCGTCACCAGGAGGCCGTATTGCTCGCCTGGCGTCGGGCACCAGCTGCGCACGCGCGTGTTGGCGCCGGGCTGCTCGAGAAAGATCGCCGCCTTGGAGCCGTGCTTGTGCTTCTTGGCGTTCTTCGGCATCCAGTTTTCATGCGTGCCCCAGCCGAGCTCGGCCGGCTGCAGGCCTTCCGAGATGAAGCCTTCGACCGACCAGGTGTTCCAGAACACGTTCATCGGCTTCGGCTTCTTCGTGCGCTGGGTGTCGCGCTCGGCGATGTGGATGCCCTTGACGCCGGCCTTTTTCATCAGTCTGGCCCAGCCCTCGCGGTCTTCCTGCGCAGGTTCCAAAAACTCGAGACCGAGATCGGTGGCGAGGTTGACCAGCGCCTTCTTGACGAACCACGAAACCATGCCGGGGTTGGCGCCGCAGGTGGAGACCGCTGTCGGGCCGCCAGGCTTGTCGTGCTTTTCCTTGATCAGCGCCTCGCGCAGCGCGTAGTTGGTACGGCTGGCATTGTCGGCCTCGGTATCGAAATAGAAGCCGAGCCATGGCTCGACGACGGTGTCGATGTAGAGCACGCCGAGCTTGCGGCACAGTTTCATCAGGTCCACCGAGCCGGTGTCGACCGACAGGTTGACGCAAAAGCCCTGGCCGCCGCCATTGGTCAGAAGCGGCGTCAGCAATTTCTTGTAATTCTTCTCGGTCACCGCGTCCTGCATGAAGGTGATGCCGCGCTCGTCGAGCAGCTTGCGGTCGGTGTCGCGCGGGTCGATGACCACCATGCGCGACTTGTCGAACTTGAAATGGCGCTCGATCAGCGGCAGCGTTCCCCGCCCGATCGAACCGAAGCCGATCATCACGACAGGACCGGTGATTTCACCGTAAACGGGCCAGTTTTCATTCGCCATTTTTTCGCACACTCCTTCAAACACGCGCAAAACCGGGCGCTTTTCGCCCGACGGCCAAGCGCTACACCACAGATCATTGTCATAAACCAGCGAAAAGCGCCAATCGCCGGCCAGGCCAGCTTGGCGCCTTGGTTAAGGCGTGCAGGCCATGCCGCTGAGGAATTCGACCAGCCGGTCGCGGTCGGCGGTCAGGCCCTTGTAGTCGAGTTGTTGCCGGTCGAGGGCCAGGAGCTGCTCCGCGAAGGAGGCCGCCAGCGCCGTCCGGTCCGGATGCCGGACGAGCACCTTCAGCGGATCGAGATGGATGCGGATGGTGAAGAGGATGTCGCGCGACGTTGGCAACTTGCGCAGCGTCTGGCGTTCGACGCGGATGAAGGCATGGGCGTCGACATCGCCGTCGGGGAAGCGGCTCGGGCGGTTCGTGGCGCGGTCGATGCGCTCGACATTGGAGAGCGGATGATAGAGCGCATCATTGGCCTGGATCGACCAGTTGAAGCGCTCGACCGCCTGGCCCTGCAGGCCATCGAACATGCGGTTGATTAGCTCGGCCGGCCGCGTGCCGGGTCCGAATCCAGGCACGGGTTCGTGGATCTGCTGCAGCGGCTTGCCGAATTTTTCCTGGAGCGACCAGGACGAAGGGAAGCAGAGCGCACCGGCCGCGAGCCGCCAGCCGCGCTCGTCGCGACGCATCAGGATCAGGTCTTCCTGGACGAGCAGCGAAGCCTTTGCGAGCGGCGCCTCGCGCAGGGCAGGGGGCAGCCTGTCGATCGTCCCCTCGAAACCGACCGGCTCGGCTCCGTTGCCGCGGTGCGTGCCAGGATGCGCGGCTTCGAGATGCGCGACGAGCAGGTCGAGCACCTCGCGCTGAGCCTCGCGTGTGCCGTCTTCCTCGACAAAGACCTTTTGCGGGATCTCCCGGTAAAGCCGCTGCTTTTCTGCCAGATGCGGCAGAAGGAACTCGTCGACCTCGATCCAGCGGTCGAAGTCGAGCGGCTTCAGCCCGATGGAGAAGAGTTTCGAGGACCCGTCATAGGGCGTATGGGTCGGCTGGCGAATGGTCATGCGTTCTTCAAACAGAAAATCGTTGTCGGCTCCAGTCAGCCGAGCGTCGCAGGGATCAACCCGCGCAGCGAGTTGCCGACGAAGATCGCCTTCGCCGCCTTCAGGTCGTCGAAGCTGTAGACCGCTTCCACGGCGCGGCCTTCGTCCAGAAGCTCGCCGCGCAATATCCCAGGCAAGAGGCCGCAGTCGAGGCGGGGCGTGGCGAGCGGGCCGTCGCCGAAATCAGCGAAGAGATTGGTGATCGTGCCCTCGCAGAGCTCGCCGCGCTCGTTGGCTAAAAGCACTTCGTCGGCGCGCGTGGCGAGATATTCGGCACGCGCATGCGTGTAGACCTGGCGCAGGCTTGTCTTGTGGCGCAGCAGCGTGTTGGCGGAATCGAGACGAATGCGCGCCAGTTGCAGCCGCCAGACCTTGTCGGCGGGCAGCGGTTCGTAGGCCTGAGCGGCGGCCGTCGCTTCGCCATTGCGCTGCAAGGCAAGGCGCACGCGCAAGGCAACTCCGTGTCCGTCGACGGCGCTCGAAAGCACCTGGCCGATCCGCACCGGATCGCAGGTGAAGCCGAGTTCGGTGGCGGACGCGTAAAGCCTTGCAAGGTGGCGCTCGAAGCGCAGGAAGCCCGAGCCCGGCTCCCAGCGCATGGTCTCGATCAGCTCGAAGCCGGCACCGTTCCCGTCGCGAAGCGCGCTTTCAACAGACACTCCCGATACTCCTCCTCGGCGGTGGAATCGAAGACGACGCCGCCGCCGACATTGTAGACGGCCTCGCCGCCGGCAAAGAGCGAGATGGTGCGGATCGCCACCGAAAAACGCATCCTGCCGCCTGGCGCGATCCAGCCGATGGCGCCGCAATAGACGTCGCGCGGTGCGTCTTCCAGCTCGTGCAGGATTTCCATGGCACGGATCTTCGGCGCGCCGGTGATCGAGCCGCAGGGAAAGAGCGCTGCGAAGACTTGGCGGATGCCGATACCGGGCAGAAGCTTCGCCCGCACGCGGCTCACCATCTGGTGCACCGTCGGGTAGGTCTCGATGCGGAACAGTTCCGGCACGTCGAGCGTGCCCACTTCGCTGATTAGGGAGATGTCGTTGCGCAACAGGTCGACGATCATCCGGTTCTCGGCCTGGTTCTTCTCGTCGTTGCGCAGGAAGGCCTTCAACCGCGCGTCTTCTGCCTTGGTCGCGCCGCGTGGCGCGGTGCCCTTCATCGGGTGCGTTTCGATCATGCCGTCGGCATCGATCTCGAAGAACAATTCGGGCGAGCGCGAGAGCACGATCGGATCGCCGAGCGAGACCAGCGCGCCATATTTGACCGGCTGGCGTTCCGTCAGCGCGTCGAAGGCGGCGAGCGGATCGCCGGACCACTGCGCCCGGACCGGGAAGGTGAGGTTGCCCTGGTAGCAGTCGCCCTTGCGGATGTGGTTGTGAAGGCGCGCGAAGCGGCCGGCATAATCCTCGGCGGACCATGTCGCCCTGGCATCGAAGATCGGTCCGTTGCTGGCCGATCCCGCATTTTGCGGCACGGCCCGCTCGTCGGGCGCATCGAAGACGCCAAGGCAGACCAACGGCGCGCGGCGGCCGTCGGGCAGCAGCGGCACCAGCTTCGGCTCGAGCAGGTAACCGGCTTCGTAGGAGAAATAGCCCGCCAGCCATTTGCCGGCGTCCGAGGCAGCCTGCGCTCTCTCAAGCGCCGGCGCGAACTCGTCCGCATCGTTCGCGACGATGATCTCGCGCGGCCGGTCGAAGACCAGCTGACGAGCGGTCGCGTCGTTGCGGAAAATGGCTGCGGGCAGGGACATGAGCCTTGGATGCGGTCAATCTCTTTGTTTGGCGCAATTTCGAACGGAAAACCGCTACACACTTTTCCTGAAATTGCTCTAAGTCGACCGCTCTATATGGGGGCTCGGCGTGGCGCAATCGAGGGAGCGGCGTCGGGCGGCGCAAAGGCGGCTGGCCCAAAAAAAGACGGCGCCCGTGGGGCGCCGCCCTCGCGCCTACCAAGCGGATTATTTAGGTGTTGCTTGCGGTTCCGGCCGTCGGGAACTGGCGGGCGAATTCGGCCTCGTTGCCGGCTGCCAGCAATTTCGCCTGCTCGATCCATTTTTCGCGCGCGATGCGGCCGTCGAAATTGAGCACCTCCTCGACGCGTTTGACGTCGCCGTCGGTCCAGGCTGCGATCTGGGCATAGGTGGTCACGCCCAGGCCCTTGAGCAGCCTCTCGTTGACTGGCCCGATGCCGATGAGGCGGCGCAGATTGTCGGCGTTGCCTGTCGCAGCCTTCGGTGCGGCAGTTTTCTTTGCCGCCGTGGCTGCCGCTTTCTTGGGCGCCGCGGCCTTTGTTGCCGCCGGCTTCTTCGCGGCGGCCGACTTCGCCGGAGCGGCCTTTGGCGCTGCCGATGTCGCGGTCCCGGGGGTCGACATCAGCGCCGCCGGCGCCGGCGTGGCGGCCTTGTCGGCGCCGCCCTTGGCGGAAGGCGTATCGCGCAGCCGGCTTTCGAGATCGGCGCGGGCGCGGCCACAGGCGTCGAGCTCGCCCTTCAAACGATCGCTGTCGGCGCGCAGCCTGTCGCGCTCGCTTCGCGTGCGGTCGAGATCGCCCCGCAAGCTGTCGAGCTCGCCGCGCAAGCGGCCCCAGATGAACCAGCCAACCAGGATACCCACAACGAACGCCAGGAGGATATAGAAGAAAGTGCTCATTTCCCTCTCCAGTCCGATCTGTCGGCGGAGGCCCGGAAAGGCGAGCGCACGCCAAGGATCGTCAAAGGTTCCGCGATTGGCGGAACCGCCGGCTTCAATCGAGCCATCGACGTTCGGGCTTGTCCTGAGCCGACAGCCATCATCGCATTCGCCGTAGCGGCGCGACCGGCCATCTCTGGCCTGCGCAATGCGTCCGGCTGAGCTTGAGGCCGGACGCTATCATATGGCTTGTCGAAAGCCAGTTGAAAAATGCACCGGAGAGTTATTCAAGAACAGCTATTTAGGGCAAGAATAGATTCTTGCTAATATGCGTCCTGGCTAAACTATTGAGGCTGATATGCACGCCGTTGTTGTCATCAATTGTCCAGCGCTTCCAACTCGTCGATAAGCGAACCGATCACGCCAAGGCCGATCTGCCAGAAAGCGGGATCGGTGGCGTCGAGGCCGAAAGGCGCCAGAAGCTCGGAGTGGTGCTTCGTGCCGCCGGCCCTCAGCATCTCGAAATACTTCTCCTGAAATCCGCGCTCGGCATTCTGGTAGACGGCGTAGAGCGAGTTCACCAGGCAGTCGCCGAAGGCATAGGCATAGACGTAGAAAGGCGAGTGGATGAAGTGCGGGATATAGGTCCAGAAGACCTCATAGCCCTCGCGCAGCTTGATCGCCGGCCCCAGGCTCTCGGCCTGCACCTCCAGCCAGAATTCGCCGAGCCTGTCCGAGGTCAGCTCGCCGTTCTTGCGCTCGGCATGCACCTTGCGCTCGAACTCGTAGAAGGCGATCTGGCGCACGACCGTGTTGATCATGTCCTCGACCTTCTGGGCGAGCATGGCTTTGCGCTCGCGCTTATCGCCGGTCTGCTCGAGCAGCGAGCGGAAGGTCAGCATCTCGCCGAAGACGGAGGCGGTTTCGGCCAGCGTCAGCGGCGTCGAAGCCATCAGCGCGCCCTGGCCGGCGGCCAGCACCTGGTGCACGCCATGGCCGAGCTCATGCGCCAGCGTCATCACATCGCGCGGCTTGCCCATGTAGTTGAGCAGCACGTAAGGATGCGCCGACGGCACCGTCGGATGGGCGAAGGCGCCGGGCGACTTGCCCGGCCTGACCGGCGCGTCGATCCATCTGCGATCGAAAAAGCCGCGGGCGATTTCGGCCATGTCGGGCGAGAAGCGCTGATAGGCGGAGAGCACCGTGTCCCTGGCGTCGTCCCAACTGATCACCGCCTGCGGCGTCTCCGGCAGCGGCGCGTTGCGGTCCCAATGGTTCATCACCTCCATGCCGAGCCAGCGCGCCTTCATCGCGTAATAGCGATGCGACAGCCGCGGATAGGCCTCGCGCACGGCCGCGGCCAGCGCGTCAACCACCTCGCGCTCCACGCGGTTGGCGAGGTGGCGCGAGTCGGCGATATCCTGGAAGCCGCGCCAGCGGTCGGAGATTTCCTTGTCCTTGGCCAAAGTGTTGGTGATGAGGGTGAAGGTGCGCAGGTTCTTGCGGAAGGTCGCGGCGAGCGCCTCGGAGGCGCGGCGGCGCACCTCGCCATTGGCATCCTGCAACCGGTTGAGCGCCGGCTCCAGCGTCAACTCCTCGCCGTCGACGTCGAAGCGCAGGTCAGTCATCGTCTCGTCGAACAGGCGGTTCCACGCGCCGCGACCGGTGACCGATTTTTCGTGGAACAATTGCTCGACGCGATCCTCGAGCTGGTAGGGCTTGTCCTTCCTGAGGTCGAGCACCCAGGGCCGGTAGTGGCCGAAGGCCTTGTCGGCGGCTAAAGCGCTTTCGATCGCCGCATCGTCGATCAGGTTGAGCTCGAGCGCGAAGAACAAAAGATGCGCGCTCGCATCGGTCATCTTCTCCTGGACGTCACCATAGAGCTTGGCGCGCTGCGGATCGGCGGTGTTGCCGGCATAGACGAGGCCGGCATAGGAGACGATGCGGCCGATCAGTTCCTCGAGCGCCTCATAGGCTTTCAGCGCCTCGCCCAGCCGGCCGGCGCCGCCGCGCCCGGCTTCCGCGGCAAGCGTGCCTTTCCAGCGGGTCTCGAAAGCGATGGCGTCGCTGGCCGCCTTGGCGATGTCGCGCTTCAACTCGGGCGCTTCCATGCCCGGATAGAGATCGGCGAGATTCCATTCCGGCAGCTCGCCAAGTCCCGCGGCGCCCTGGCCGGACGTTGGCGCCGCAAACCGCCGACCAAACATCATGCGCATCAACGATACCTTTTTTGAACCAAGGGGCCAGAATCAATGGGAAAGGAGAAGCCGGTCAAATCCTAAGGAATTCGTTCACCGGGTTTTTTGAAACCTTATTTAGAACCCTGTGCCAAGATGATCCATGGGGATTTTCTCGGGCGGACGACTCAAACAGTCATGACAGGTTCCATACTCATAGTCGATGACGATCCGGTGCAACGCAGGCTGGTCGAGGCCGCGTTGACCAAGTTCGGCCACAGCGCGATCGTCACGGATAGCGGCGAGGCCGGCCTCGATGTGCTCGACGGGCCTAACGCGCGCGAAGTCTCCGTCGTCATTCTCGACCTCGTCATGCCCGGCCTCGACGGGATCGGCGTGCTGAAGGCGATGCGCGAGCGCGCCATCAACATTCCCGTCATCGTCCAGACGGCCCAGGGCGGCATCGAGACGGTCGTCTCGGCGATGCGGCACGGCGCCTTCGACTTCGTCGTCAAGCCGGCGTCGCCCGACAGGCTGCAGACGGCGATCTCCAACGCGCTCAAGGTGGAAGCCGTCGAGGACGAGATGAAGCGCGCGTCGCGGCGACGCGGCGGCGGCCATCTCACCTTCAAGGACATGATCACGCGCAGCCCGGCAATGGACCGGGTGATCCGCCTTGGGCAGAAGGCGGCGGCCTCCAACATCCCGATCCTGATCGAAGGCGAGTCCGGCGTCGGCAAGGAACTGGTGGCGCGCGCCATCCAGGGCAGCGGCGACCGCCGCTCGAAGCCCTTCGTCACCGTCAATTGCGGCGCCATCCCGGACAATCTCGTCGAATCGATCCTGTTCGGCCACGAGAAGGGCTCCTTCACCGGCGCCACCGAGAAGCACACCGGCAAATTCGTCGAGGCGAATTCCGGCACGCTGTTCCTCGACGAGATCGGCGATCTGCCGCTCGACGTCCAGGTCAAGCTGCTGCGCGCCGTGCAGGAAGGCGAGGTCGATCCGGTCGGCGGACGCTCGACCGTCAAGGTCGACATAAGGCTGATCTCGGCCACCCACCGCAACCTCCTGCAGCAGGTCAAGGACGGCAAGTTCCGCGAGGATCTCTTCTACCGGCTGAACGTCTACCCGATCTTCGTGCCGCCGCTGCGCGACCGCCGCGACGACATTCCCTATCTTGTCCGGCATTTCATGGAGAAGGTCGCTCCGACCGATCCGCGCCGCCGCCTTGCGGGCATATCGGCCGCGGCGCTGGCGATGCTGCAGGCCTATGACTGGCCGGGCAACATCCGCCAGCTGGAAAATGCGGTCTTCCGCGCGTCGGTGCTTGCCGAGGGTGATGTGCTGACCGAGGAGGAATTCCCGCAGATCCGGGCGCAGGTGGAAGGAACGGTCAATCTCGGAGCGGAACCGGCATCCACCGTCGCCGAAACGGTTGCCGACATGTCCCGGCAGGATGAGACCGTTGCCGACGCAACCGGCGCTGCCATGCCCGACAGCGAAGCGCCAGCCAGGCCGCAGCCGCGTTTCGGAACGCTTCGTGCGCTCGACGAGCGCGGCAATGTGCGGGCGCTGGCCGATGTCGAGCTCGAGATGATCAAGCTCGCGATCGACCATTACAATGGCCAGATGAGCGAAGTCGCCCGCCGGTTGGGCATCGGCCGCTCGACGCTCTATCGCAAGTTGAAGGAATATGGCATTGATCCCGAAGCTGGCCGCGTCGACCGGCTTGCCTCATGAGGGGCAAGCCCCGAGCCAGCTTGCCTGCCTAAAATCCGAGTCAAATTGTCGCTTTTGACGTGAAAACACAAGGTTTTCAGCGGCTGGCGCTGCTGGGGATCACGCATTAACGCTAACGGTAACAGATCGTGTTCTGGCCGAGGCCGGATTCTTGATCTAAACCAGCGGTTTACCACGAAATGCTGTGCATCATTTTTGACGGGATATCGCCACGGTGTTACCGCATTTCGGCTTCAATAAACGATGATTAACCATTAGGATCGATATTCGGATGTGAAAACCACGCATCCGTTTGGTCAAATCCGGGGACAAACGGCAGCCTGAAAGCCATTTGATTTGAACAAAATCGAACGACACAAAAACGGGCGGCATTTTGAGATGAGCGTCTGGCCAAAGTGGCTGACGTTCGTGATTCTCGCCGTCGGGTTTCTGTCCGCTGCGACATCGGGCGCCAGGGCGGAGGTGCGTACGCTCAAGCTCTATCACCTGCACACGCACGAAAAGGCCGAGATCGTCTACAAGCGCAACGGCCGCTACGATCCGGAAGGCCTGCGCAAGATCAACATCATCCTGCGCGACTGGCGCCGCAACGAGCCGACCAAGATGGATCCGCGGCTGCTCGATCTCGTCTGGGAAGCCTATCGCGAAAGCGGCGCGACCGACTATATCCAGGTCGTCTGCGGCTATCGCTCGCCGTCAACCAACGCGATGCTGCGTTCGCGCAGCCGCGGCGTCGCCGAGAAGAGCCAGCACATGCTGGGCAAGGCGATGGATTTCTACATCCCCGGCGTGCCGCTGAAGAAGCTGCGCAACATCGGCCTCAAGATGCAGGGCGGCGGCGTCGGCTATTACCCGACCTCCGGCTCGCCCTTCGTCCACATGGATGTCGGCAATGTGCGCCACTGGCCGGGCATCAGCCGTCAGGAACTGGTCAGCCTGTTCCCGAACGGCAAGACGCTGCATGTGCCGAGCGACGGCAGGCCGCTGCCTGGCTATGAGCAGGCGCTGGCTGCTTATCAGGCGCGTAAGGGCGCCGGCACGCCCAATATCGAACTGGCCAGCGCCGGTGGCTCCACCAAGCGGTCCGGCGGCCTGTTCGCCTGGTTCCGCGGCAGCGGCGCCGACGAGGCCGACGACGAGGCCGATGACAGCGCTCCGGCGCCGCAGCAGAAAGCTGCGAAGCAGGTCCAGGTCGCGAGCGCCGCCCCGGCCCGCACCAGCAATCTTCCGGGTATCGCCATCGTTTCGCCGAAGGATGCCAAGCGCGCCAACATCCCTCAGATCGCGGATGACAGCGCCGACGATTCGCAGCAGCCTGAGCAAGATAGGCCGGAGACGATCATCGCCGCCCTGCCGCCCAAGGAAATCCCGCTGCCCGATTTCGCGCCGCGTCCGAAGGCCGATGTCGGCCAGCAGACGCCGCAGAACGTGCCGTTTGCCATGGCGGATGCCTCGGCGACGACCGAGCAGGCAGTTTCGACGGCACAGGCGCCCGTGCCGGACAAGGTTCCGTTCGGCGCAGCCAGCGCCGCCGAGGCCGCGAGCACCGATCCGGCGCAGGTGGCGGTGAACAACATCCCGCTGCCGACCTGGCGTCCCGACCGCTCGACGCCGGCGGAACTGGCGCCGAAGGATAAGAACGTGCTTCTGGCGCTGGCCGAGACGGCTTCGCAGGACAAGAGCGCCACCGACGCGTTCTCCGTGCTGCCGACCGCACGGCCGCAGCCCGGCAAGCAGGATGAGGTCAAGGCCGTTCTCGAACAGGCCAATGCCACCGTCGGGGCCGATGGCGGCGGCGCCGAATACCAGCTCGCGTCGCTGACCGAACCGGAGCCGCGCTCCGCCTTCAACGATCCGTCAGGCGTCGATGCGGCCTCGCCGCGCCAGGCCATCGCCGCTCTCCCGGCCGGGACCGACCCCGCGCAGGCGATCGGCGGCGGTGTGAAGACGACGGCCAAGGAAGGCAGGGCGTCCGCCCACGATCTGAAGCCCGGGCCCAAGGCCATGGTGGTGGCGACGCCGCCGCAGGCCGCGCGCTGGGCGCTGGGCAGCGGCGTCAACATTGCCTCCGTCTCCGACCCGACGACGGCGCCGCGCTATGCCTACAACATCGTGCACACGCCGCCGAGCGAAGTCTACACGGCTGGTTTCCAGGCGGATGACCAGGTGCCCGACGCAAGCCGTTTCACCGGCAACGCGGTGAAGTTCCTCTCGGTCGCGCGCTTCCAGACGAAATAGGCGAGCCAGCCTGGCCGCCGCAAAGCCGCGTTGGTCACCAGCGCGGCTTTGTCTTTTGAGGCATGTCTCCCGAAAGTGGGGTTTCGGGATGAAGATATGCGTAAAATCGAAAACCTAAAGCGCAGGGAGCGGATCTGAAAGATCGCGACTTGCTTTCGTGCTCAGTCAACTTCCAGTGTGGCCGCTTCGCCCTTGGCCAGAAGCCGCGCGGCGTCGCGCGCAGGCGGCAATCCGAACTGGCGGGCATATTCGCGGCTGAACTGGGAGGCGCTTTCGTAGCCGACAGTGAAAGCAACCTGCGCGGCGCTGCCCGGTTGCGCGATCAGCAGATGGCGCGCTTCGAGCAGGCGAAGCTGCTTCTGATACTGGATCGGACTCATTGCCGTCGCCGCCTTGAAGTGGCGATGAAAGGCGGCATTGCTCATATGCGATAGCTCGGCCAGCTGCGTCACATCGATCGGCTCGTTGTAATGCGCCCGGATCCACGCTGTGGCGCGGCGGATCTGCGACAGGCGCCCGTCGGCGCGGGCAAGCTGACGCAGCTTTTCTCCTTGCGGGCCTTGCAGGAGCCTGAACGCGATCTCCCGTTCGAGCATGGGCGCGAGAACCGGAATCTCGGCCGGCCTGTCGAGCAGCCGCAGCATCCGGCGCAATGCGTCGAGCAGCAAGTTGTCGACTTGATTGGTCACGAAGCCATCGCCATCGATCGCCGGCTTGTGGTCGACGAGCAGGTCGGCGATCAGCTCGGTATCGATCGAGAAGGCGATGGCCGTGTAAGGCTGCGCGACGCTCGCCTCGATCAGCTGGCTGGTGGCCGGTGTCTCAACCGCATAGACGAAATAGCTGCCGCCGCTGTAGGCAAGCGTGCGGTCGCCGATCAGGACCGTTTTGGTCCCCTGCAGGACGAACAGCGTGGTGGGCTGGCAAAGCTCGGGCAGCGGCGGCGTCGGAACCTCGCTGCGGCCGATCGTAACGCGCGGGATTGCCGTCTTCGTCCGTCGCCCATTCGCATGGCGGCCGGCAATCGAGATCAGTTCCTGAAGCGCCTCGTTCATCGCTTTCAGCATTGCCGATCCACGGCGGCCACGCAACCAAGCGAGGTTCTAGTGCTCACTTAACTGCGAGGATTAGGCAACAGGCCGAGAGCTTTTGGCGCGCGAAGCGGACCGGCACACGTCATCTCTGGGTCATCGAAAAGGAGACATGGATATGACGACGAAGAAGAACGCGCTGGTGACCGGCGCCAACAAGGGCATCGGCCTCGAGACCGTCCGGCGGCTGGCGGCACTGGATTACAAGGTGTGGCTCGGCGCTCGCGACGCCGCGCGCGGCGAGACCGCGGCGCAGGCGCTGTGCGGCGAAGGGCTCGACGTCGAGTGGCTCTCGCTCGACGTCACCAGCGACGACAGCGTGGCTGCGGCCGCCAAAACCGTCGCGGCGCGGACGCCTCGCCTGGATGCGCTGATCAACAATGCCGGCATTGCGCCAGGCTATGTCGACGCGCTCGGCCCGGACGGCCGCTATCAGCGGCCGCCGAGCCGCGAGGATGTCGCTGATATGAAAGCCACCTATGACGTCAACGTCTTCGGTCCGGTGCGGGTCACGCAGGCGTTCCTGCCGCTGCTTGTGGCATCGCCTGCTGCGCGGATCGTCATGGTGAGCAGCTATCTCGGATCGCTGGCGCGCGCGTCCAGCAACAGCCAGTCGCCCAACGTCATGGGCTATGGCAGTTCGAAGACCGCGCTCAATGCGATCACGCTGGCTTTCGCCCGAGAGCTCGCGCCGCGCCACGTCATGGTCAACGCCGCCGCGCCCGGCTACACCGCGACGGACCTCAACGCGCATAGAGGCGGCCGCACGGTGCAGCAGGCGGCCGAGATCATCGTGCGGCTGGCGACGCTGGAGCCAGGCGGACCGACGGGCGGCTATTTCGATGAGAACGGCGCGCTGCCCTGGTGAAGGCGCTGGTTATTTCTTGAGCTTGCTCGCCTCGCGCGCCAGCGCTTCGATCTCGTCCCATTTGCCGGCCTTGATGAGATCGTCGGGCGCCACCCAGGAGCCGCCGACGCAGATCACGTTGGGCAGGCTCAGATAGTCGGCGGCGTTCTTGCCGGTGATGCCGCCGGTCGGGCAGAATTTCACGTCCGCCAGCGGCGAGGCGAAAGCCTTCAGCGAAGCGATGCCGCCGGACTGCTCGGCCGGGAAGAATTTCAGGAAGCGCAGGCCGGCTTCGCGCGCGGCCATGATCTCGCCCGGCGTGATGGCGCCGGGCAGCAGCGGCACGGGGCTGTCCTTGGCCGCGTCGAGAAGCTGGCCGGTGATGCCGGGGCTGACGATGAATTTCGAACCGGCACGGGCTGCTTCGTCGAACTGCCTGGCGTCGAGAATGGTGCCGGCGCCGACGACCGCTTCCTCGACTTCGGCGGCGACGCGGCGGATCGCTTCCAGCGCGTCGGCTGTGCGCAAAGTGATCTCGATGGCCCTCAAACCGCCGCGCGACAAAGCGCGGGCGAGCGGCACCGCGTCGGCCACATTGGCGATCTTGAGCACCGGGATAACCGGCTGACCATTGAGGAGCGACAGGAGCTTTTCGGTCTTGTTGGTCATTGGTTGGTCTCCATTTCGATCCGTTTTAAACCGATTAGCAGAAGGGATATGCCAAGTCCACGAAGGGCGGCGTGTCGTGATGCCGCGTGGCCGGCCGCATATCGGTTGCCTTGAAACGGCTTTCAGCACGGTCTAGTGGCATTGCCATGACAACAGCCAAGGAAATTCAGCCTGTCCGCGTCGCCGCGCTCTACGAGTTTGCGCGGCTCGACGGACACGAGCAACTGCGCGCGCCGCTCGCCGCCTTTTGTTGCGGGCGCGGCATCAAGGGCACGCTGCTTCTGGCGCATGAAGGCATCAACGGCACCGTCGCCGGCAGCGAGGAAGCGATTGCCGCGCTTGTGGACCATCTGCAGGCCATCGAAGGCCTCGCCGGGTTGGAAGTCAAATACAGCAGCGCCGCCGAGATGCCATTCCACCGCATGAAGGTGCGGCTGAAGCGCGAGATCGTCACCATGGGCGTCGAGGACATCGACCCGGCGACCAGCGCCGGCACCTATGTCGCGCCGGCCGACTGGAACGCATTGATCTCGGACACCGACACCGTCGTCATCGACACGCGCAACGCCTATGAAGTCTCGCTGGGCACCTTCAAGGGCGCGATCGATCCCAAGACCAGCAGCTTCCGCGAGTTCCCGGCCTGGGTGGAAGAGCACCGTGAGGAGCTCGAAGGCCGCAAGGTGGCGATGTTCTGCACCGGCGGCATTCGCTGCGAGAAGGCGACGGCCTATGCGAAGTCGCTCGGCCTCAAAAACGTCTTCCATCTCAAGGGCGGCATCCTGAAATATCTCGAGGACGTGCCGGCCGAGGAGAGCCTGTGGCAAGGCGAGTGTTTCGTGTTCGACGAACGGGTGTCGGTCTCGCATGGCTTGGCCGAGGGCGAGGCGGAGCTCTGCCGCGCCTGCCGGCATCCGCTGACGGTCGAGGATCGGCTGTCGCCGAAATATGCAGTCGGCGTCTCATGCCCGCATTGCTTCGAAACGCGGTCCGATGCGGATCGCGAGCGCTATGCCGAACGCCATCGTCAGGTCGAGCTTGCGCAAGCGCGCGACGGCAAGCGCCATATCGGCAGCTAGAGCCACCGGCTCCACGACCGGAAAACCGCCCTGTCATTGTAATGTCCCCGTCATTGTAATGTTAAGGCGCGGGGCCTACGTCTTGCCGGTCCGAAACCTTGCCCGGGCGCATTCGGCCGGGCCAATCTGGAGGCATTGATGCTCGACCCCAAGAAGCTGCTCGACGACCTTCTCGGCTCGCAAATCCCTGGGACCGGCTCGACCGTCCGCGACAAGGCGGGGCAGGCGGTGCAGATGGCGAAGGACAATCCGCTGGCCGCCGGCGCTCTGGCCGCCGTGCTGCTCGGCACCGGCACCGGCCGGCAAGTGACGGGTGCTGCCATCAAGCTTGGCGGTCTGGCCGCGATCGGCGGCCTCGCCTACAAGGCCTACCAGAACTACAAGGCCGGCAACGAGCCGGCGCAGGCGCCCGCATCCGGCGAGCCTGAATTGCTGCCGCCGCCGGCCGATACCGCCTTCCATCCTACGCAAGCGCCGCAGGGCGAGGCCGAGTTCACGCTGACGCTGGTCAGGGCGATGATCTCGGCGGCGAAGGCCGATGGCCATGTCGACGATGAAGAGCGCAAGAAGATCGCCGACAAGCTCAAGCTCGCCGGCATCGGCGCGGAAGCGGAAAAGTTCCTGCTCGCCGAGCTCGAAAGCCCGCTCGATCTCGACACGCTGGTCGCCGGCGCCAAGACCGACGCGCAGAAGCTCGAGCTCTACACCGCCTCGCGGCTTACCATCGATCCCGACACACGCGCCGAGCGCGGCTATCTCGATCTGCTGGCCGGTCGCCTCGGCCTGCCGGACGCCTTGGTCGATCATGTCGAGGCGACGGTTTCGGCGGCCAAGGTGCCTGCCGGAAGCGCGCCGAGTTCGCCCTGGTGAATCAGTGTTGGTAAACACCATCCAGCGACGGCTTGCTGGTCGTTAATGTTCCGTTAACTCAGCAAGCGCATCATTCTAATCAGTCGGACCGGCTTATCCTCCTCCCAAGCGCGGTTCAGATCAGGGGCGGTCGCCAATGGCCGCCCTTTTTGTTGGCCTCTCCTTTATCGCCAACAGCGGCTTGCCATGGCCCCCCGCATTTGCGATGCCACGTCTTTCCGTGCGTGACCGGGAGGACAGCGATGACAGCCATAGCAGAGAAGACCGCCATCGTTACCGGCGCCGGCACCGGCATCGGCAAGAGCGTCGCCACGGCGCTGCTCAAGGCAGGGTGGAACACGGTGTTCTGCGGCCGCCGCAAGACGCTGCTGGAAGACGCGATCGCCGAGGCGGGGAAGACGCAGGCCAAGGCGTTGGCCGTCGCTTGCGACATCAGCAAAGCCGAGGAAGTCGACGACATGTTCGAGACGGTGCTCGAGGCCTTCGGCCGCGTCGACCTGCTCTTCAACAATGCCGGCATGGGCTACAAATCGACGCTGATCGACGAGATCCCGGTCGAGGTCTGGAACGATGTCGTCGGCGTCAACCTCACCGGCTCGTTCCTGTGCGCCCGCGCTGCTTTCGGCGCGATGCGGAGGCAGAAGCCGATGGGCGGCCGCATCATCAACAATGGCTCGGTGTCGGCCTATGCGCCGCGCCCGGGCTCGGCGCCCTATACGGCGACCAAGCACGCGATCACCGGCCTCACCAAGACGCTGGCGCTCGACGGCCGGCCCTTCGACATCGCCTGCGGCCAGATCGACATCGGCAACGCGCTGACCGAGATGGCGCAGCCGATGACCGTCGGCGTGCCGCAGGCCAATGGCTCGATTGCCGCCGAGGCGGTGATGGATGTGCAGCGCGTCGCCGACGCGGTGCTGCACATGGCGAGCCTGCCGCTCGACGCCAACGTGCTGTTCATGACGGTGATGGCGACGAAGATGCCGTTTGTCGGGCGCGGGTGAGGCGGCGGCGCCGAGCCTAACCGCTCGCGCTTTTCCTGCAATTGTTTAGTCGCCGAGCACCCGGCGGCGTTCCTCGAACTCGTTCTTGTCGATCTCGCCGCGCGCGAAGCGCTCCTTGAGAATGTCGAGAGGCGTGCGGCCCGGCGGCGTGTGATGGGGTGGCACTGCGCCCGGCCCCCACTGCCAGCGGGTGACGGCGCCCACAAGGACGACGAAAAAGAGGATCATCAACAACGGACCGAACATCATTGCCCAACCTCCACCCCACCACATCATCCCGGGACCATAGGCATATCTGTCGGCATCCGATGCCTGTGCCCACGCGGCCCCGGGGACAAGAGCCAAGACGCAGCCGATTGCGGCCGCCGATTTCACCAAGCCTTTACGCATGGGGTCTGTCCTAACGTTTGCATGCGTAATTCTACGATGCTGGGCAGTCCGGCACCTTGCACTGGATCAAACTCCTGCCTGCGCCCGGTCATCATGCGGTGACAATGTTTGCGAAGACCGTGCCGACGGACTCCAGCCGGCCGCAAAGATGCGTTGACGGTGGCTCGGGGCGAGGCAACTCACCAGAGGGGGAACTTCGCCGACCTTACAGCGAGGGAGTGGAGCTCACTTTGCCAGGAACGCCTCGATCCGCTCCAGCGCGCGCAGGATGTTCTCCTCGGAATTGGCGTAGGAAAGCCGGATATAGCCTTCGCCGAGCACGCCGAAATCGGGGCCGCCGATCAGCGCCACGCCGGCGTCCTCCAACAGCGCCGAGGCAAGCTTCTTGGCCTTCCAGCCGGTCTTCGACACATTGGGGAAGGCGTAGAAGGCGCCCTTCGGGGTGACGCAGGAAATGCCTGGGAGCCCGTTCAGCCCTTCGACCACGATCTTCCTGCGGTTGTCGAAGGCGCGCATCATCTTCTCGACATCGTCCTGCGGGCCATCGATCGCGGCGATGCCGGCAAACTGGGTCGGCGCGTTGACGCAGGACCAGCAGTTCACCGCCAGCTTGCGCACCTTGTCGTAGAGATGGGCGCCCTTTTCGCCGTTCGGCCAGATCGACCAGCCCATGCGCCAGCCGGTCATCGCCCAGGTCTTCGACCAGCCGTTGAGCACGATCAGCCGGTCGCGGATTTCGGGGAAGTTGAGCAGCGAGCAGTGGGTCTCGCCGTCATAGGTCATGACGTCGTAGATCTCGTCCGACATGACGGCGACCTGCGGGTGCTTCTCCAGGCCCTTGACCAGCTTCTCGATCTCGGCGCGAGGCGTCACGCCGCCGGTCGGATTGGCGGGCGAGTTGAGGATCAGCAGCCTCGTCCTGGGCGTGATCAGCGCCAGCGTCTCGTCGGCCGAGAAGGCAAAGCCGTTCTCCTCTCGGATCGGCACCGGCACCGGCGTGGCGCCGGTGAATTCGATCATCGAGCGGTAGATCGGAAAGCCGGGATCGGGGTAGAGGATCTCGGCACCTGCCTCGCCGAACATCAGGATCGCGGCGAACATGGTCGGCTTGCCGCCGGGCAGGATCATCACATTCTCGGGCGACACCTCGACGCCGGTGGTGGTCAGCGTGCGGCGCACGACCGCTTCGCGGGTGGCCAAGAGGCCGTTTGCAGGCGTGTAGCCATGGTGACCGTCGCGCAGCGCCTTGATTGCCGCCTCGACGATGTGCTGCGGCGTCTTGAAGTCGGGCTGGCCGATGCCGAGGTTGATGATATCGCGGCCCTGATGGGCAAGCGCTGTGGCCCTGGCGAGTACTGCAAAGGCATTTTCCTCGCCGAGACGGTCGAAGGCTGCGATCGTGTGGAGCATTTTTCCCGTCCCTGTGGTTCTTTCTGTGGGCGAGCGTTTTTGTGACCGTCCGCTGGTAAAAGTCAACGGATTGGAGTGGCCGGTGTCGGAAGATCTGAAGAATTGGCAGCCGCGCCCGCGGCCAGAACGCAAGGCGATCGAGGGACGCACCGTCAGGCTCGAGCCGCTGAGCGCGGCAAAGCACGGCGACGGCCTCTATGAGGCGTCCTCGGTTTCGGATGCCGACGGGCGTTTCGCCTGGCTGCCCGACTATCCGCCGAAGACCCGCGCCGCCTTCCAGCCGTGGCTCGACAAGGCGGAAGCCAGCGAGGATCCGCTGTTCTTCACCGTCATCGACAAGGCGAGCGGCAAGATCGCCGGGCGTCAGACGCTGATGCGCATCGACGCCAACAACGGCGTCGGCGAAATCGGCAACATCTATTGGGGGCCGCTGGTCTCGCGCAGGCCGGCGGCGACCGAGGCGCAGTTCCTGTTCGCGAAATATCTGTTCGACGATCTCGGCTACCGCCGCTACGAGTGGAAGTGCAACAACCGCAACGAACCCTCGAAACGCGCCGCCGAGCGCTTCGGCTTCAAGTTCGAAGGCATCTTTCGCCAGCATCTTGTGGTCAAGGGTGAAAACCGCGATACGGCGTGGTATTCGATCATCGACAAGGAATGGCCGGCCTTGTGCAAAGCCTATGAAGGCTGGCTCGATCCGGCGAATTTCGATGGCGAAGGCGGCCAGAAGCGGCGACTAGAGGATTTTCGCGCCGAATTCGGAGCGTGACAGGAGTTTGACGATGGCGCATGACCACGGTTCGCATGATCACGGTTCCGCCGGTCATAGCCACAGCCATGGCGCAGGGCATGTGCATGGCTCGACCGACAAGAAACGGGTGCTGATCGCGGCCTGCCTGACCGGCGGCTTCATGGTCGCCGAGGCGCTCGGCGGTCTGCTCACCGGCTCGCTGGCGCTGCTCGCGGATGCTGGCCATATGCTGGCCGATTCGATCGCGCTCGGCCTCGCCTGGTACGCCTTCCATCTCGCCGGGCGGCCCGCTACCGGCCGTCTCACCTATGGCTTCGCCCGGGTGAAGACGCTGGTCGCCTACACCAACGGCATCGCCATCTTCGTCATCGCGCTCTGGATCGTCTACGAAGCCTGGGGGCGGCTGATGAACCCGGCGCCGGTGCTCGGCGGACCGATGCTGGTGGTGGCGTTGGCCGGCCTCCTGGTCAACATCGCCTCTTTCTTCGTGCTGCATGGCGGCGACCGGGAAAGCCTCAACATGCGCGGCGCCATCCTGCATGTGCTGGGTGACCTGCTTGGCTCGGCCGCGGCTATCGCGGCAGCCGTCATCATCCTGGCAACCGGCTGGACGCCCATCGATCCGATCCTGTCGGTGCTGGTGTCGCTGCTCATCCTGTCGACGGCGTGGTCGCTGATGCGCGAGGCGGCCCATGTCCTGCTCGAAGGCGTGCCGGCAAGCCTCGACCGCGACGTGACCGCCAAGGACATCGAAAGCGCGGTCAAGGGCGTGCGCGAGGTGCATCACATGCATGTCTGGTCGCTCGACGGAACCTCCAACATGGCGACGCTACATGCCTGCCTGAACGACGGCGTCGATCCGCATATCGCGGTGAGCGCCATCAAGAAGCGGCTTGCCGTCAAGCACGGCATCGAGCATGCCACGGTCGAGCCCGAGTTCGGGCAATGCGCCGACAGCCATGACGAGCATGACCATCACCACGATCTCGACCACGCGCATGGCGCGCCCGCCGATCGCCGGCATTATCACTGATTCCGCCGCGACGATGAAACCGAACAGCCTCGAAACGAGGACCGCCCGCTGATGGACCGTGAGACAAAAAACGCGGCGATCGCTGCTGCAGTGATACTGCTCCTGTTCGGTCTCGCCGCCTATTTCCTGCCGGTCATCATGCTGGCCGCCGGCAAGGTGTCGACGGTGCTGGCGGCCGTTGTCGCCGTGGTCTTCATGGTCGGGCTGTTCGTCGTCCTGTGGCTGCGCGGACGCAGCCAGCGCAAGAAAGGTCTCTGAAGATGAGAATTCTGATCACGGGCGCGGCCGGCATGGTCGGCCGCAAGCTTATCGCGCGGCTCGCCAAGGACGGGATGCTGCGCGGGCGCAAAATAACGGCGCTCGACCTGCATGACATCGTGGCACCGCAGGCGCCGGCGCTCGCGGGCGTCGATGTCTCGATCCACACCGGCGATCTTTCCGCGCCCGGCGCAATGGCCGCTCTCGTGGCTCCCCGTCCGGACGTGATCTTCCATCTGGCCGGCATCGTGTCGGGCGAAGCGGAGTCCAATTTCGATCTGGGCTACCGGGTCAATCTCGACGGCACGCGCTCCCTGTTCGACGCGGTGCGGGTGGCGGCCTTCGCGCCGCGCCTCGTCTTCACCTCTTCGATCGCCGTGTTCGGCGCGCCGTTTCCGGACGTTATCCCGGACGAGTTCCATCCGACGCCGCTCACCTCATACGGCACGCAGAAGCAGATGAGCGAAGCGCTGCTCGCCGACTATTCGCGGCGCGGCTTCTTCGACGGCATCGGCATCCGGCTGCCGACGATCTGCGTGCGCCCCGGAAAGGCGAACAAGGCGGCGTCGAGCTTCTTCTCCGGTATCATCCGCGAGCCGCTCGCCGGCCAGGAGGCGATCCTGCCGGTGCCGCGCTCGGTGCTGCACACCCATGCCAGCCCGCGCTCGGCGGTCAATTTCCTCATCCATGCGGCCGAAATCGACGGCGACAAGGTCGGTCCGCGCCGCAACCTCACCATGCCTGGCGTCGCCGCCACCGTCGGCGAGCAGATCGAGGCGCTGCAGCGCATCGCCGGCGCCGAGGTGGCGAAGCGGATCCGCGAGCAGCCCGACGAGACCATATGGGCGATCGTCAAAGGCTGGCCGACGCGGTTCGAGGCAAGACGGGCGCGGGAGCTCGGCTTTGCCGCCGAAAGCAGTTTCGACGAGATCATTCGCGCGCATATCGAGGACGAGCTGGGCGGGAAGATCGCCTGACGTCTATCGATATCAAGCGATGCTGGCCTGACCCGAAGCTCAACGCAGCTTCGGGCACTGCCTATAATCAGACGCCGCCCGACAGGCTGGCCGACAGAAGCAGCAGTCCGACCAGGAAGATGAAGGCTGCGCCGCCGATCTCGACGACGGAATGGATGCGGTTGCCGATGCGCCCGTCGCCGGCGAAATAGACCGCCCAGTTCTTGGCCGTCACGGCGATCGTCGCCAGCGCCGAGACGGTGATCGCGGTGCCGATCGACATCGCCAGCACGGACAGCAGCCCGCCGAGCCAAAGCCCGTTGAGCAGGGCGAAGCTCAGCACGATCAGCGCGCCGGAGCAGGGGCGGATGCCGACGGCGGCCACCGCCGACCAGGCGGTCTTCCAGTCGAAGCGGTCACCCGACAGCATTGCCGGGTCCGGCGCATGCGAATGGCCGCAGGTCTCGCAGACTTCGCCGGGGCCATGGTCGTGGTGGTCGTGCGCGGCGTGATGGTGGTGCTCATGCGCGCCATGATCGTGGGCGTGGTCATGCGAATGCTCATGATGATCATGATCGTCATGCACGTGCAGGGAATGCGCGGCGTGCGCATGTGCGTGGGAATGGCCTGCATGCGAATGAGCGTGCGCGTGTCCCCCATGGGAATGCCCGCCATGCGAATGGCCGGCATGGGCAGCGGACAGGCTGTAGGCGGGCGCCCTGCCGAACAGGCGCAGCACCGATGGACCGAGCTTGCGCCAAAGCAGCCAGGCACCGAACAGGGTGACCAGCACGAAGCTGGAGATTTCCAGGAACCAGGCGGCGTCGGTCATCGAGATGGCGGTGCCGCGCAGCACGAAATAGGCAAGCATCATGACGACCACCGCCGTCAGGCCCTGCAGCAGCGCCGAGACGAAGGAAAGCAGGATGCCGCGCCTCAGCGCCACTTCGTTGGCGACCATGTAGGACGAGATCACCGCCTTGCCGTGGCCGGGACCGGCGGCGTGGAAGATGCCATAGGCGAAGGACAGGCCGATCAGCAGCCAGAGCTTGCTGCCGTCCTGGCGCATCGCCTTCATCGCGGCCGCCAGCGAATGGTAGAATTCCTGCTGCCTGAGATTGATCCACATCAGGATATGGGCGAACGGGCCTGTGGCGGTCGGCGCCATGCCGTCATTGACGCCGATGCCGAGCGAGCTCTGGGCATGGGCCACGCCCGACAGATGGGTCGCCATCAAGGCGGCGGCCAGCAGGCCAAGAGCCAAGCGGATATTCGTGGGATATCCCACGAATATCCGCTTGGATTCCCTTGCTTGTCGCAGGTTCCGATCGCAAAACCGCGAGACACTTTTGCGGAACCTGCCTGCGCGCAGCGACGGTTTCATCACCCGATCATCCTTCCGGCGTGCAGTTCAACTCGAGTTTGGTGGCGAAGATCTTGCTCATGTCGGTGCCCGTCGGATCGTTGAAGAACGCGTCCGTCAGGGTCTTCTGGTTTTCCTTGATCGCCTCGTCCGGATCGGGGCGAATGACCTTCTTGGTGCAGGTCGAGGGCAGGCCTTCGACGGTGAGATTGGCGTCGTCGGTGAAGTCGATCGCCGTATAGAAGGTCGGATCGTAGACGCCGATGTCGATCTTGCCAGCCAGCTTGATCGGTGTCTTCGGCTGCGACTCGAACAGGATGATCAACTGGTCGTTCTCGAAGTTGGCCATCAGATGCGGCGGCGGGATCATCGCTACGTCCTTGCCGTCCTGCGTGACGAGCTGGAAGTAGTTGAACTCCGCCAGCGAGGAATGAACGGTGTCGGCCACTTCCTTCAGCTCTTTGTCGTCAAGCTTGAGGTCGTTGTTCTTGTCGAACTCCATCAGCACCGTACTCGAAAAAAGGTCGTCGAAGCGCCAAAGATGGCGCAGCGCCGTCACACTTTGGTGATCCGCGCTGAGGATGACGTCGAGGCGGGCTTCGGCGAAGACATGCGGATGGACTTCAGCCTGCTCGACCGAGGCCAATGTGGCCGCAAGGGCCGAAGCCAGCATGGTTGCTTGCCGTTTGAAATGCATTCCGTGCCGCGATTCCATTGATTTCGGGAGCGAGCCCGAGAGTTAGCAGAAAGGGGGCGAAATTGGGACGCTTGCCTATGAAGCCGTGTCGCGCGTCTTGAACCACTGCACCAGGAAGTCCACGAAGACGCGCACCTTAGCCGGCAGATAGCGCCGGTGCGGGTAGACGGCAAAGATGCCGGTGCCCGACAGGATGCGGTCGTCAAGCACGGTGACCAGCCGTCCGGACGCGATGTCGGGGGCGGCGATGAAATCCGGCAGGATGGCAAAGCCCAGGCCCGACACGGCGGCTGCCCTTGCCGCCATCGGGCTGTTGACCTCGATCGGTCCCGACACGGTGACGGTAACGGAATCCTCGCCATCGCCCTTGAAGCGCCAGTTGGCCAGCGAACGGCCGTTGGTGTCGACGATGCAGGGCATGCTGGAGAGATCTTGTGGGCGGGTCGGCTTGCCGTGCTTGGCAAGCAGCTCCGGCGACGCGCAAAGCCGTACCGAGAACGGTCCCAGGCGCCTGGCGATCAGCGAGGAATTCTCCAGCCGCGAGATGCGCACGGCGAGATCGAAGCCTTCCTCGACCAGGTCGACGAAGCGGTCGTCGAGGTGGATGTCGAGCACGATGTCGGGGTGCTGCTTGGCGAAGTCGATCAGCGACTGGCCGATCGGGGCGTCGGCGAAGGTGCGGGCGGCCGACAGCTTGATCCTGCCGCGAACATCGCCGGAAGACTGGCGCACCGCCTCGGCGAGGCTGTCGACCTCGCGCACGATCTCGGAGGCGCGCTGATAATAGGTGTGGCCGGCTTCGGTCAGCGAGAACTGGCGCGTGGTGCGATTGAGGAGCAGCGCGCCGAGCTCGTCCTCCAACTCGCGCACATATTTCGACAGGAGCGCCTTGGAGCGGCCGATCTTGCGCGCCGCGGCCGAGAAGCCTTCCGCCTCGACCACGTCGATGAAGGCGCGCATGCGGGTCAATGTGTCCATGGTCAGACCTTTCGTGCCGCGTCGAGAATCCTGCGGCCGAGCCGTATCAGGGCAACGTCGCTGCCGGAAGGGCCGAGCAGCGAAAGGCCGAAGGGTGCGCCGCCGACGGAGCCGATGTCCTTGACGGCCAGGCGCAGGCCGGCGAGCGGGCCCAATTCCGCATTCGCCACAGGCATTTGGCGCAGATCGAGGAGGGCGTTCAGCGGTCCTTGAGTTCCTGGCATCGTTCGATTTCCGGATACGGTGCGCCCAACATTGTTCGATGCCGGAAATTTTACAACCTGGGCTTACGATTTTTATTGATTGTGAAACCCTTCGCTCCTATATCGCGCTTGCCCAAAGTCGCACGTGCCTGTGGGTGTCCGCCGATCCTCGAATGGTGAGGGCAATCGGTAAGGTAACTGGAGCCAACCCCTCCAGTCGGTCAGTGGCCAACCACAAGACCGAGGACACCTTGAAGCAACGACGGTGCGGGCCTTTCTGGTTCTCTGCCGGTCGTCCAAAGACCGGGGTTACTAAAGAGGCACACCTTCATTGCCGGCAGTGCGGACGGGGTTCTCCCATCCAAGCCAAGGCAGACAAAGCGAACCGAGGCCGGGCAAGGCCAAAGTTCATCGCCGCGAGACGGCATTTCATGGTTCCGGGGTCTCCACCGGCTGGTTCCATGGATTTGACGTCCCGCCTTTGTTTGACCGCGTGTTCGCGAGGCCGACGGCCCGCGTCCGCACCCTTGTGCGCGCCGAAAGGCGTGATGGAGAGACCCCGATGGCCACCCAGCGCATCCTTGACTTCCTCGCCACCCGACGTCCGAACGGCCCTTGCCTCGTCGTCGACCTCGATGTCGTGCGCGACAATTTCCGTGCCTTCGAGAAGGCGTTGCCCGATTCCAAGATCTATTATGCGGTGAAAGCAAACCCGGCGCCGGAAATCCTGCGCCTCCTTGCTGCGATGGGCTCGTCCTTCGACACCGCATCGGTTGCCGAGGTCGAGATGGCGATGGACGCGGGTGCGCCCGCCGATCGCATTTCCTTCGGCAACACCATCAAGAAGGAGCGTGACATCGCGCGCGCCTACCAGCTCGGCATCCGCCTCTACGCCGTGGACTGCGTCGAGGAGGTGGAGAAGATCGCCCGTGTCGCCCCCGGCTCGCGCGTGTTCTGCCGCGTGCTGACCGACGGCGAAGGCGCCGAATGGCCGCTGTCGCGCAAGTTCGGCTGCGTGCCCGCGATGGCCGTCGACGTGCTGCGCCATGCCAAGGGCCTCGGCCTCGACGCCTATGGCGTGTCGTTCCATGTCGGCTCGCAGCAGACCGATCTTTCGGCCTGGGACCGCGCGCTCGGCGACGCCAAGAAGGTGTTCGCGACGCTCGCCGAGGAAGGCATCGTGCTCAAGATGGTCAACATGGGCGGCGGCTTCCCGACCCGTTACCTGAGGGACGTGCCGGCGGCGCAGGCCTACGGCCAGGCGATCTTCTCGGCGCTGCGCAAGCATTTCGGCAACGCGCTGCCCGAGACGATCATCGAGCCGGGCCGCGGCATGGTCGGCAATGCCGGCGTCATCAAGTCGGAAGTCGTGCTGATCTCGAAGAAGGCCGACAACGACAATGTGCGCTGGGTGTTCCTCGACATCGGCAAGTTCGGCGGTCTCGCCGAGACCATGGACGAGGCGATCCGCTATCCGCTGGTCACCCGGCATGACGGTTCGGAGACCGCGCCTTGCGTGCTCGCCGGCCCGACCTGCGATTCGGCCGACGTGATGTATGAGAAGACGCCTTATCCGCTGCCCTTGTCGCTGACCATCGGCGACGAGGTGCTGATCGAAGGCACCGGAGCCTACACGACCACCTATTCGGCGGTCGCCTTCAACGGCTTCGAGCCTCTCCGATCCTACGTGATCTGAGCAGTTCGCAAGAACCGCTCGGATCAACCCGGCGCGGGCGCATGTCGCCCGCCCGGGTTCGCTTGTGGAACAGATCTCCGCTTGTGAAGGATCGCGGATATGGACTTGGCAAATTTCATCATGGACAGTAGCGCGGCCGGAACCTCCCCCCTTGAGGGGGAGATGGCCGGCAGGCCAGAAGGGGTTGTCTCATGTAGAGTGCCGACGTCGTCTGGCGTCGCGGAAGGCGCCGGAGCTTCACGCGCGGCGACCCCTTCTGTCGCCTGCGGCGACATCTCCCCCTCAAGGGGGGAGATTGCCCGCGCGTTTGCGATCGTCGCCGAATCCGTCACCGACGTCGCGTTGCGCGAAGCGCTGCTCGACCGTGCCATGGGGCCGAAGCGCAAGAAGAAGTCGTCCGAGAAGCTGCGGCGCGGCCGCCGGCCTTCGGAAGGCCTGGCCTTCGTCGCCCGCGATGTCTCGGGCGTGGTCGTCGGCACCGTGCGGCTGTGGGATGTGAGGTTGGGCGAGGGCGGTCCGGCGGCGCTGCTGCTCGGTCCGCTCGCGGTCGAGCCGGGATTGAAAAGCGGCGGCATCGGCTCGGCGCTGATGCGGCATGCGCTCACCGAGGCCGCGCGGCTCGGCCATGGCGCGATCCTGCTCGTCGGCGATGCGCCCTATTACGGGCGGTTCGGCTTCTCGGCCGACCGCACCGGAGTGCTTGCCATGCCCGGCCCCTATGAGCGGCACCGGCTTCTGGGGCTGGAGCTGAAGGACGGCGCGCTGGACGGCGCCAGAGGCACGATCAAGGCCGCCGGCCGCAAGATCAAGGGGCAGGCGCCGAGCTTTGTCGCCTGAAGCCCCTTCGATTCGACAAAAACAACGACGCCGCCCACCGGGCGGCGTCGTTGTTTTTTGCGAAGGGTCAGCCGAGCAGTTGGCTGAGCGCCATTGCGACAGTCATGTCGCCTTCGACCTTCAACTTGCCGGCCATGAAGGCCATGGTCGGGTTAAGGTCGCCGGCAATCAGCGAATCCAGATCGTCGAGCGACAGCTTCACGGTGCAGTCGGTCGGCGCGTCGGTGGTCGAGACGGTCGCGCCGTCGATGACGATGACGCCATCGCTGCCGGTGTCGAACTTGACCGAATGCTCGAAGCCGGCGCTGGCCACGCGCGACTTGATCTTGTCGGCAATCTCCTGAACGCCCATGGCGGTTCTCCTCGTTGGTTGCGTTGACGCGCACCGGCGCTTGGCCGCTGGGCGAGGTAGGCGCGCCGCGCCGGTGCGCGGTTGCCTGTCACCAGCGCATATAGCTTCGAGTTGACGTAAACGTCAACGCGATCACCCTGCGTCATATCGCTTGGAGAGCTGTGCCATGTCTCCGCCGGACGACGGCTAGGCAGTCAATGCTCCGGCGCCGCCTGGAACGGCTTGGTCATCGCCGACGCGGTTTCGCCGGCATTCCTGCGGCGGCGAAGCGCGTTGTCGCGGATATCGTCCTTGGAGAGGAAGTTGACCTGGTCGATCAGCACCTCGTGCACCAGCTCGACGCCGACCCGGGTGTTGATGGTGTCGCGGATCGACTTGCGGAAGGCATCGAGATCGATCGATTCCTTCTTGGTGAAATCGATCTGCGGGTTGGCATAGAGGTAGGAATAGACCTGGTCGGTCATCAGCGCCTGCGCCGGGACCGACAGCTTCTTAATCTCTGCCGGCTCTACCGTGTAGACGAGCTTGGTGAGGAAATAGCCGTCGATAGAGCCGTCGCGCAGCAGCGGCACCGAGATCATGTCGGTCTTGACGTAGTCGAGGCCGCCCAGCATCGGCTTCGGCGGTTCGGCCGCGGTGCGCTGGCCGGCCGCCTGGAAGGAATAGAAGACCGCGCCGAGCGTCACAGCGCAGATCCACAGCGCGGCGGCGATGAACTTTATCATGTTCGATTTGCTTCGAGCATGATCTTGTCCGAAAACCGGCCTCCACTTTTCGCTGACGCGGTCCTGCGGTTCGGGATCATGCTCGGGCCATGCCGAATTCGCCCGCCGAATAGGTGCCGTCGGTATCGGCGCGCTGGATGGCGTTCCTCAGAAGCGTGGCGACCTCGTTGACGGCGTTGAGATGGGCAAGGATCGCCGCCTCGTTCTTCGCCAGCTTCTGGCGCAGCCGCAGCAGGCCTTCCTTATGCTGCTCGAGGAATTCGATCTCGTTGGCGCCCTTCAAGGCGCGGTTGAGCTCGTAAAGATACCGGCTCTTGCGCGCGTTCGAGGCCTTGAGATCGTAGGCCGTTCCGCTGCGGATGCCGGCGGTCTCCTCGTCCACGACTTCCTCGATGCGGCCGATGATGGCGGCGAGGTTGCCGGGTCGCGCGGCGACGGGCGCCTCCATTGCGTTGGTGCGTGCGGGAAGGTTGGAAAGGTCCGTTTGGTCGGCCATGTAGGTCCCTAGATCTTGATGTCCGTTTTTATGGTTGTTTCGTCGCCGGTCATCGACCGTGCGGCCTTGCGCTCAAGCTCCTCGATCATCGAGGCCGAAAGCCGCGTCTGCTGGTCGATCTCGGTTTTCTGCGGTCCGCCGGCAACGGGGCCGACCGGCACCTTGTGCTTGCCGTCGAGATAGTGGTCGGCGAGCATTGACCGGGCGATGCCGATGCCGCCATGCGCGGCCATGACATCGGCCACCTTTTCGGCGAGCTGCGACTTCCACATGTCGCCGGCCAGGCCCTTGCCATAAACGCCCTCGGTGTCCTTGGGCATCATGTTCTGGATGAAGGTCGTCAGCACCATCGCCTCGAAGCGCTGGAACTTCTTCGCCGGATTGGCGGCTTCCGCCTTGTCGGCCGTTGCGCGCGAGAGAATGGATCCGGCATCGACCGTCGCGGATGGATCGACGGCGAAGGGTGCCGAGGCGCCATTCGCCCGTCTGGCGAGCGCCGCCCGCGCAGCCTCGACATCGGCCGGCTCCGCTGCGCGGGCAACGTCCATGACGATGTCGCTGGGTGGGGAAATGGCCAAGAAAGGTTTCGCCTTTTTGCCGGGTTATGATCACAGCACAATGCCTCGACAAGCTTGTGGCAGGCTTACCAGGGATCGGACCGTGCGTCCGCCGCGCGCACAGGCATGGGTCTCTGCCCCTGGCTCCCAGCAGGAATTCGAGAATTTCGATATCGCGTGCCGTCAAACCATAGTGACTTCGCAGGCCAGCGCTTGCACGTCACGACCGATGGCAGCGACGGCGACAATCTTGCCGTCCTTCTTGTAGCCGACCAGGCAATTGCGATCGGCAATGCTGCCGTCGATCTCGATCGCGTCCCACGACCGGGCGTAGCCGACATAACGGATCGATACGTCGTAATGCTCGCTCCAGAAGAACGGAACGCTCGAGAAGGGTTGCCGCAGGCCAAGCATGTTCTGCGCCGCGATCTGCCCTTGGCGTTGCGCCACGACCCAATGCTCGACGCGCCGCGATTCAGCCGAGTTCAAATCAAACCACTGAGCGACGTCGCCGGCAGCAAATATGCCAGCCACGTTCGTCTCTAGGAATTCGTTCACGAGCACACCCCGGTCAACGGCAATGCCCGCGTCGGCGGCAAGCGAGATGCGCGGCTTCACGCCCGCGCCAACGACGACAAGATCGGCGTCGATCGTGCTGCCATCGCTCAATGCAACGGCTTGGGCGGTTATCCGTTCAGCCGTGGCGCCCAGATGGAAAACGACGCCGTGCTCTTCGTGCAGCGAGCGGATGAATGTGCCGAGTTCCGGTCCAAGAACAGCTCCGAGCGGATAGTCCCCGGGCGCGACAACATGGACCGCGAGGCCGCGCTTGCGAAGGGCGGCCGCGACTTCCAGGCCGATGAACCCTGCGCCAAGCAAGACCGCCGTCTTCGAGCCTTGGGCTCGCTCGATGACGGCGCGACTGTCGGCCAGCGACCGCAATGTGAAGACGTGGTCGCCGTCGGCGCCGGCAACCGGCAGGCGCACCGGTTCGGCTCCCGTCGCCAGCAGAAGACGGTCGAAGGGAAAAACGCGCCCGTCGTCGGCAATCACCGCCCGTCCGCCAACGTCGACGCGCCCGGCCGTTGTCCGCAACTGGAGATCGATCCTGTTGCGGACGTAGAATTTGGGGCCGCGCAGCGGGATCCACGACTCCGGCGCGGTCCCGGCTAGATAATCCTTGGAGAGGTTGGGCCGGTCATAAGGTGCGTCGCCATCCGAGCTCAGCATGGTGATTTCGCCTGCGAAACGGCGACGGCGCAGCATTTCGGCTGCCGCAAACCCGGCAGCACCGCCGCCAACAATGACGATGCGCTCCTGTTGGCCTGCCGCTTCGGGTTGCGACGACGGTACGGCCTCCTCGTCTGCTGGAACCTGTCCGGTCACGACGATACGATCGCCTCGGCGCTCAACACTCCATCGCTGCAGTGGGTTGAAGGCTGGCGCGGCGAGTGCCTCGCCGGTACGGAGATTGAAGCAGGCGTGGTGCCAGGGGCATCGAACGGTGTCATCGACCAGGATCCCTTCGGCCAGCGGCCCACCGTAATGGGTGCATTTGCCTGCAACCGCCAGCACCTCCTCGCCGACACGCGCCAAAAGCACCGGCTCGTCGCCAACATGCCCTGCAAGCAACTTCCGGTCGCCAAATGCAGCAATCGGCACTCCGACCGACAAGTCTGGACCCATATCCGAATTTTTCTGAGTGGCCATGGCGGCTCTCCCTTCTGGGCATTTCGCCGACGATCCAGCATTCGGATGTCGGACCCGGAATTGACGCCGCGCGAGCCAAAAGGTTCCTGAGGTTGGTGATCGGCGCGATCCTTATCGCCGCGCATATTGATCGTAGACATCGGCATCGGATGGCAAACGGGAGGACGCTACCCGTCCCGCTGCTTCTGCGTGATGAGATCCAGCCGCTCGCGGTCGGAGCGCTCGCGCTCGTCGCGGCGGCGCACATCCTTGTAGGCGCGCTCGACCATGTTGGTACGCACCGTTGCGGTGGCTATCAGCGCGGCTTCCTGGCGGGCGTCTTCCAGGCTCTTCTTCTGGCGCTCGAGCGCCCCGGTGATGCGGCGATGATAGATTTCCGGAAAGAGGGCGCCCAGCGAAGCGTCGGTTTCGAAATGCGTGATCAGGTCCCTGGCCTCCGCTTCGGCCTTGACGGCGGCCGCGAGGAATCCGGCATGGCGGGTCTCGTGCAGCGCCTTCAACTGCTCCTGCACCTTGACCAGTTTCTTCAGGCGGTCTTTTCGCGTGGTCATGGCTATCTCGCCAGCGTGAGGTCGACGAAGCCGTCGACGAACAGCGACAGCAAGGTGCCGACGGCGAAATAGAAGATGATCATGCCGCCGGCGATGACGAAGGGCAGCGAGATGAAATAGACCGGGATCTGCGGCGTCAGCTTGTTGACGAAGCCGATCGTCAGGTTGACCAGGATGGCGTAGGCGACGAAAGGGCTGCCGAGCCGAATGACCAGGAAGAAGGCGTCCGACACCGTGTCGGTGACGTCGACCAAGGCCGCCTGCGGGTTGAAGAACACGTTGACCGGGGCGACCTGGTAGGAGGCGACGAGCGCCTTGACGATCTCGTGGTCGAAGTCGAAGACGAAGAGCAGAAGCAGCGCCGAGAACGAGATGATGGCGGCAAGGGCCGCCTGCGGTTCCGGCTCCTCGATCGCCGGTCCGCCCGAGCCGCCATAGCCGATCAGCGTGGCGATGGCCGAGCCCATGAAGCGCAGCGCTTCCATATAGAGCCTGGTCATGGCGCCGATCAGCCCGCCGACCAGCAGCTCGGAGACGATCATTGGCGCCAGGACCTGCGGGCGCGGATCGACGAAGGGGTAGATGCGGTCCCACAGGAAAGCGAGCAGGCCGCCGGTGGCGGCGAGCGAGACGAACAGCCTGATCTGGATCGGCACCCGTGCACTCGACAGGCCCGGCATCAGCATGAAGCAGGCGCCGATGCGGCAAAAGGCGAGGAAGGCGGCGATGACGACGCCTTGCGAGAGCGCGTTCACGAGATGGTTCCGAGCACCTTGATCTCGACGCCCTTGGCGATCTCGACATGGCTGAGAACGGGAAGCGTCGTGAACAGCCGCTCGATGATCATGCGCACGTAAGGACGCGCGTCGGGCGCGGTGACGAGCACGAAGCGCTCGCCGGCCTCGAGATGCTTGCGGATCGCCTTGGTGGCGTCCTGGCCGAATTCCTCGAGTTGGCGCGGATCGATATCGAACTCGCGCACCTCGCCCTTGGCGTCGCGCTTGAGGCTCTGGTGGAAGGCGAGGTCCCAGCGGTTGCCGAGACGCAGCACCTTGAGCGTGCCGCCTTCGGAGAGGTCGCCGCAGATCTGCTGCGCCATGCGGATGCGCACATGCTCGACGATCTGCTCGGTGCGGCGCACATGCGGCGCGATCTCGGCGATCGCCTCGATGATGAGATGCAGGTTGCGGATCGAGACGCGCTCGGCGAGCAGCAGCTTCAGCACGGCCTGCAGGCCGGGATAGGAGATGTGCGAGGTGCAGATCTCGTCGGCGAGCTTGCGGTATTCCGGGTCGAGCCGCTCAAGCAGGGCCTTCATGTCCTTGTAGGACAGAAGCTGCGGCAGGTTGTTGCGGATCACCTCGGAGAGATGGGTGAGCAGCACAGACATGTTGTCGGCGAAGGTGAAGTTCTCGCGCTTCAGGTCCTCGGCGAAGGTTTCGAGCACGGAATAGGCGCGCATGCCGAAGGCCGGCTCGCGGATTTCCTCGCCGGGGATCTCCGGCACGCCGCGCGTGCCGAGCAGCACCATGATCTCGCCGACGCGCATCTGGTATTCGGCGACGACCGTGCCGTGCACCTTGATCTGATAGCTCTTGGGCGGGATGGCGAAGTCGTCGGCGACGCGCACCTCCGGCACCACGAAGCCGTATTGCTGGGCGAATTTCTTGCGCATCTTCGACATGCGGAACACCAGTTCCTGATGCGCCACCATCAGCCTGGTCGAAAGCTGCTTGCCAATCAGAAGCTCGATCTCGGCGGTGACCAGCGAGGCCTTGACCGAGTTTTTCTCCTCCTCGACCTTGTTCGCCTTTTCCTGCGTCTTCAGGGCTTCGGCGGCGGCACGCTCGCGGCTCTGGCGCAGCGGGATGATATAGCCGAGGCCGGCCATGCCGCCGGCGAGCGCGAAGAAGGGGAACAGCGGCAGGCCGGGCATCAGGCCGAGGATGACGAGAAGCGAGGCCGCGACATAGAGCGCGCGCGGATGCGCGCCGAGCTGGCCGAATACCGCCTGGTTGGCCGAGCCGCGCGTGCCGCCCTTGGAGACAAGCATGCCGGCGGCAAGCGAAACGATGAGGGCCGGGATCTGGGTGACGAGGCCGTCGCCGACCGACAGCTTGATGAAGACATCGGCCGCCTGGCCAAGACCCATGCCGTGGCGCAGATAGCCGATGGCGATGCCGCCGACGATGTTGATGGCGGTGATGATAAGGCCGGCGATGGCGTCGCCGCGCACGAATTTCGAGGCGCCGTCCATCGAGCCGAAGAAGGAGGATTCTTCTTCCAGCTCGCGGCGGCGCAACTGCGCCGTCTTGTCGTCGATCATGCCGGCGGAGAGGTCGGCGTCGATGGACATCTGCTTGCCGGGGATGGCGTCGAGGGTGAAGCGCGCGCCGACTTCGGCGATACGGGTGGCGCCCTTGGTGATGACGATGAAGTTCACCACGATCAGGATCATGAAGACGATGAGACCGATGACGAAGTCGCTCGACATCACCAGCTTGGAGAAGCCGGAAATGACATAGCCGGCGGCATGCGTGCCCTCATTGCCATGCGACAGGATCATGCGCGTGGTGGCGATGTTGAGCGAGAGCCGCAACATCGTGGCGATGAGCAGAACGGTCGGGAAGGACGAGAAGTCGAGCGGCCGCTGGATCCACAGCGCCACCATCAGGATCAGCACCGAAAGCGCGATCGAGAAGGCCAGGCCGATATCGATGAGGAAGGCCGGGATCGGCAGGAACAGCACCGCCAGGATGACGACAATGCCCAGCGCGAAAAAGACGTCGCGGCCGTTCTTCGCCACCAGGCCGGACGGGAGTGTTTCGCTGATCGCCATGTCGTCCCCAAATCATGAACTGCCACGCACAGGGCAGGCCCTAGACCGTAACGTTCCAAGCTTGCGCGAAGGTGGGAGAGTGGTGGGTAAGGTTACGGCTGAGCCGTGTCCGCGGTGGCGACGGCGACCAGCCAGCGTCGGACGGCGCGTTCCTCTTCGGCGGAGAGCCCGGCGGTCAGCTCGCCTTCGAGCCTGTAGACGCGTTCCCTGCATTTCTTCAGCAGGGCGCGACCGCTGTCCGAGAGGTCGAGATGCTGGATGCGGCCGTGGATGGCATGCGGCCGGCGGATAAGCGAGCCGGCCTTTTCCAGATTGCCGACGATCACGCTTACCGTCTGCGGCGTCAGCACCGCGAGCCGGGCCAGATCGGCATTGGAAAGGCCGGGATAGGCCGAGATCATGGTGAGGGCCGCGAACTGCGCCTGTGTGACGCCATATTCATCCAGCGCCCGCTCCACCTTCAGGCGATAGGCGCCGGCCGCCTGCCGCAGCAGATAGCCCAGATAGCCTTGCTCGCCGCGCTTGCCTTCGCCGGCGGACGGAATGGGCCGATTCCCCTTGCGCATAATATCAGTGCTCTTATATGTTGTTCGTACTCTGATATTATCGCGACAAGGAGCGAAAGACGATGGGCCATCGCATTTTTCTTGCGGGCGCCTCGGGCGCGATCGGCCGCAGGCTGGTGCCGCAGCTGGTGGCGGCCGGCCATCAGGTGACGGCGGCGACGCGTCAGTCGGCAAAAGCCGAGGATCTTCGAGCGCTCGGCGCCGATCCGGTGGTGGTCGACGTGTTCAATGCCGACGAACTGCGCGCGGCGGTCGTGGCGGCCAGGCCGGAGATCGTCATTCATCAGCTCACGGACCTGCCGGCCGGGCTCGATCCGTCAAAGATGGCCGAGGCAACCACACGCAACGCCCGCATCCGCGACGAAGGAACCCGCAACCTCGTCGAGGCGGCCAGGGCGGCCGGTGCGAGGCGGCTGATCGCGCAAAGCATCGCCTGGGCCTACGCGCCGGGAGCAGAGCCGCATGCCGAGACGGATCCGCTGGATAGCGGCGCTGAGGGCGGCCGCGCCGTCAGTGTCGGCGGCGTCATCGCGCTGGAGAAGCAAGTGCTCAGCGCCTCGCCGATTACCGGCATCGTGCTGCGCTACGGCCATCTCTACGGACCGGGCACCGGCGCGGAAGGCGCCGCGGAGCCGGCGGTGCATGTCGACGCCGCCGCCTATGCGGCGCTGCTTGCCGTCGAGCGGGGCGCGAAAGGCGCTTTCAACGTCGCGGAGCCGAACCGCCATATCACGACCGACAAGGCCGTCAGCGAGCTCGGCTGGCACGCTGGCTTCAGGCTGGCCGTCTGAACGAAGGAGTTGCCGCCATGACCGAAGACGTTTCTTCTCGAAGCCTGGCGCTGCTCGGTGCTGCTGCCATTGCTGCGGGGCTGCTTGGCATGGCTGTAGTCCAGCACAACGGGGCTATCACCGCTTCTGGTGGAATGGACGCGCATATCCATATGATAGGTGCCGATGCCGAGGAGGGGGCGACGGCGCGTCCGGCCACCACGGTGAAGCCGCTCACCTGCGAAAAGCTGCCGAATGTTCCTGGACATTCGATCACCACGGCGCTGGTCGAATTCCCGCCCAATGCTTACACGCCGAGGCATCGTCATCCCGGCTCCGTCACGGCTTTCGTCATCAAGGGAGCGCTGCGCTCGCAGATGGAGGGTAGTCCGGCGGTGACCTACACCCAAGGCCAGACCTGGTTCGAAGCGCCGGGCGCGATCCACGCCTTCGCCGAGAATGCCAGCGCCACGGAGCCGGCGGAGCTGCTGGCGATCTTCGTCGCGGAAGATGATTGCGGCCCGCTGACCATCCCCGTACCCGACTAAATCTATCGCCTTTATCCCGGCGGCAGGCCCTCCCTTTGCTGTATGCATGTCGTTGTCCCAGAACCGCTGCACACTTCTGGGCGACATGCACTACGCTAATTCGCGCAACGCCAAAATGGCGCCACAAGCGGTCGGCATTGCGGTTGCCACGCATAGCCGCCGCGCGTATCAGGCACGGCAGCTGTTTTTCTTTCGCACACCGGCGAGCCGTTCCGTTGCCTGCCAGAAACGACCCACAAGTTTACGCCCGCCGGCTTCGCGCGGTGCTGATCAGCTCGATCCCCGTGCTCGAGGCGCGCGGCATCGTGATCGTGCTGATGGCCGGCGTGGTCGGTGCGATTGCCGGGGCACTGGTCACCGGCATGAGCGCGTTGGTGCAAGGCATGCACTGGCTCTTGTTCGACGTGCAGCCGGGGGGCCGGCTTTCGGCGATGTTCTCGCTTGCCGATCCGGTGCAGGCGATGTTCCCTGCGATCGGCGGCCTGTTGCTCGGCCTTTCCGTCATCTGGCTCAGAAAGCGCAAGTTCCGCACGCCGGTCGACCCGATCGAGGCCAATGCGCTCTATGGCGGGCGCATGTCGCTCACCGACACGTTCATCATCGTGGCGCAGACGATGATCTCCAGCGGCTTCGGCGCCTCGGTCGGACTGGAAGCCGGCTATACGCAGATCGGCTCCGGCATAGCTTCCCGGCTTGCCCGTGCGTTCCGGCTGCGCCGCAACGACGTCCGCATGCTGGTCGGCTGCGGTGCCGCCGGTGCGATCGCTGCCGCCTTCGATGCCCCGCTGACCGGCGCTTTCTACGGGTTCGAGCTGGTCATCGGCATTTACTCCGTCGGCAATGTGGCGCCGGTGATGACGGCGGCGATCTCAGCCTCGCTGACGGCGGAAATGTTCGGCGGCGTGCCGTTCCCGCTGGAACTTTCAGGTTTGCCGAATTTGACCGCCAGCGAATATGTGCCGTTCCTGCTGCTAGGGCTGCTGGGCGGGGCAGCCTCGATCGCCATCATGCATCTGGTGAGCATCGTCGAGCGGCTCTTTGTGCGGCTGTCGATCGACGCTTCGGTCCGACCCTTCATCGGCGGCATCTTCGTCGGCTTGCTCGGGCTGGTCACGCCGCAAGTGCTCTCCAGCGGCCACGGCGCGCTGCACCGCGAGTTCGCCATGAGCTACGCGCTGCCGGTGGTGGCGAGCGTCTTCGTGATGAAGCTGGCGGCCTCCGCCATCTCGCTCGGCTCCGGCTTCCGCGGCGGCCTGTTCTTTGCGTCGCTGTTCCTGGGGGCGCTCCTCGGCAAGGTCTTTGCCGGCGTCATGGCGATGACTGCGCCGTCGGCCGGCGTCGATCCTGCGGTTGCCGCCGTCGTCGGCATGACCTCGCTTGCGGTGGGTGTCGTCGGCGGTCCGCTGACGATGACGTTCCTGGCGCTGGAATCGACTCGCGACCTGACGCTCACCGGCGTCGTGCTGGCCGCCTCGATCATGTCGGCGATCCTGGTCCGCGAGACCTTCGGCTACTCCTTCTCGACCTGGCGCTTCCATCTGCGCGGCGAGACGATCCGCAGCGCCCATGACGTCGGCTGGATGCGCAGCCTCACCGTCGGCTCGATGATGCGCAAGGACGTCCGCACCATTCCCGCCTCGACCACCTTGGCCGAGTTCCGCAAGGAAATCCCGCTCGGCTCCGGGCAGCGCGTCATCGCCGTCGAACAGGCCGACCAGTATGTCGGCATGCTGCTGGTGCCGGAGCTGTACAGCGATCCCTCCGACGGCGATACGCCGGTAAGCGCGCTCGCCCAGTTCAAGGATGCTGTGCTGGTGCCGTCGATGAATGTCCAGACCGCCGCCGAGACCTTCCAGCGCACTGGAGCCGAAGAACTCGCGGTGGTCGAGGACTTCGACGAGCGCATCGTCCTCGGCCTGCTCACCGAAAGCCATCTGATGCGCCGTTATGCCGAAGAGCTCGACAAGGCGCGCCGCGATCTGTCGGGCGAGGGCTGACCCACGCTTTTTGGTCTTGGACAAAGAAACCATCGATCCATCGGTTCGGCCGGCTGGCCTACCTGAAGGCTGGTCTTGGCCGGGTTCTCGCTGCTTGCTATTTGTACAGTGTCACTGTACAGAATGTGCAGTGGAGAACAAACGAGATGCCCAAGGCTTCCGATAAGGGCCAGGCTTCAACCGGGAACAAGAACGGTTCGGTCGCGACGGCCGCCCAGGAGGTGCTCGGCATGCGCCTCAAGAGCCTCCGCCTTGCCCGCCGCCTTTCCTTGCGCGACCTCGCCGAGGCGACCGGCACCAGCGCCAGCTTCATCAGCCAGCTCGAGCGTGGCCTGACCGGCGCCAGCACGGCATCGCTCAACCAGATGGCTTCGGCGCTCGGGGTCAGCGTTGCGCTGCTGTTTGCCGAAAGCGCGACTCAAAATCACCACGGCGTGCTCAGGCGCAGCGAGCGGCCAAGCCTGCCGCCCAGCGACGGCTGCCGCAAGATGCTCCTGTCTCGGCCGCCGCTGAGCGACATGGAAGTCTATGTCGGTGAGTTCGAAATCGGCGGCTCGACCGGCTCCGACCAATACACGCATGGCGACGCGCATGAGATGCTGATCGTGCTGCGCGGCATCGTCGAGGTCTCGCTCGGCGAGGCGCGCCATGTCCTCGAAGAGGGCGACAGCGTCGAATACACCACGTCCACCCCGCATCGCACGGAGAACATCGGCAGCGGCCGGGCCGAAGTGATGTGGATCATCGCGCCGCCGACCTCAGCGCGCGCCGAGCTAGACCAATACACGACCTGGAAACCGCCCGCCGCCAGGTAACCAATCAAACGCGGGCATGAATGGGAGAGTTACAGTCATGTTGAAGTCGAAACTTGCTGGTCTTGGCGCCGTGCTGGCGCTTGGTCTTCTGGGCACCGCCGCGCTTGCGCAGGACAAGCCCGTGGCGGGCGAGGTGAAAGAGGGATCGCTGAAAGGCAAGACCCTGACCTTCGTGTCCTATGGCGGCATCTACCAGGACGGCCAGGCGGCGGCGCTGAAGGAGTTCGTCGACAAGTCCGGCGTCAAGCTGCTCAATGACGGCCCGACCGAGATCGCCAAGCTGCAGGCGCAGGTCGAGTCCGGCAATGTCACCTGGGACGTCGTCGATACCGACGACCTGCCGCCTTACGTCTATTGCGGCAAGCTGTTCCAAAAGCTGGACCTGACGAAGCTCGACGTCTCGAAAATTCCGGAAGGCCAGGTCGGCGAATGCTCGGTGCCGGCGATGAACTACGGCGTCGTGCTGATGTACAACAAGGAGAAGTACAAGGATAATCCGCCCAAGAGCTGGGCCGACTTCTTCGACACCGAGAAGTTCCCGGGCGTGCGCGGCATCGACGGTTCGGGCAGCCCGACCGGCGGCCTGCTCGAACAGGCCTTCAAATATGCGGGCGGCGATCCGAAGGCGATGACCGTGGCCGATATCGACAAGGCCATCGACGTGGTCCGCAAGCTCGGCCCCGACACCATCTTCTGGAAGACGGGTGCTGAATCGCAGCAGCTCGCCGAATCCGGCGAGGCCGATATGCTGATGATGTGGACCGGCCGCGCCATGACCGCGGTCAAGAACGGCGCAAAGTACGCTCCCGCATGGCAGGACTGGCTGGTGGTGATGGACCAGATGACGATCCCGGTCGGTGTCAAGGACACGGATGCCGCTTACGCGCTGCTCAACGCCTATCTCGGCAAGCAGTCGCAGGAGATTCTGACCGAGAAGACGTCGTACACGCCGATCAACAGCGAGTCTCAGCCCAAGGTCGACGACTCCGTCGCCGCCTTCCTGACCAACACGCCGGATCGCCAGAAGCAGGGCTACAAGCAGAACTTCAAGTTCTGGGTCCCGAACTTCGCCGTGGCGCAGGAGAAGTGGTCGGCGCTGATGGCCGGCAACTGACCGGCTGAAGGAGAGGCAAGCCCGTGAGCGCGCTCGAACCGACGACGCCTTCCGCCCTGCAACGGGCGGGCTGGGCATGGCGGCCGTACGCGCTCACGCTGCCGGCGCTTATCCTGCTGGTGGCCGTGATCGGCTATCCGCTCCTCACCATCGTGCTGCGCAGCCTGTCGGAGCCGCAATGGGGCCTGCAGAACTATGCATGGTTCTTCGGCGCGCCGGTCAATCTTACGGTGCTCCAGCGTACCTTCACCATCTCGGCGTGGGTGACTGTGGTCTGCGTGCTCTGCGCATATCCTTACGCCTATCTGATGACCGCGGTCGGGCCGCGCGCACGGCTCGTCCTGGTGCTTTGCGTGTTGATCCCGTTCTGGGTGAGCGGCGTGGTGCGCACGCTCTCGTGGGTGATCCTGCTGCAGGATTCCGGCGTCATCAATTCACTGCTTAGATCGGCCGGCTTCGACGGCGTCCGGCTGATCCGCACCCAGACCGGCGTGGTGATCGGCATGGCACAGGTGCTGCTGCCTTTCATGATCCTGCCGCTCTATTCGGTGATGAAGGGCATCGACCTCAGGCTGGTGCAAGCGGCGCGAAGCCTTGGCGCGCGGCCGTCGCGCGCGTTCTTCACCGTCTATCTGCCGCTGTCGCTGCCGGGCGTCTATGCCGGCGCGATCATCGTCTTCATCCTGGCGCTGGGTTTCTACATCACGCCGGCGCTGCTCGGCGGGCCGCGCTCGACCATGCTGTCGACGCTGGTGCAGACCCAGGTGCTGAGCCTGCTGCAATGGGGGCGTGGCGGCGCCATGGGCGTGGTGCTGCTGATCGCGACCTTCGTGCTGCTCGCGCTTGCCGCGCCGGTGATGCGGTCGCGGCATCGAGAGGCGGGGCGACGCTGATGGAGATGAAGCCGCTCACCCGCCTCATCCTCGGCCTCGTCTGCCTGTTGGTGGCGATCTGGCTGGTGGCGCCGACGCTGGTCGTCGTGCCGATGTCGTTCAACGAGAACAAGTCGCTCGCCTTCCCGCCGCAGGGCTTCTCCTGGCAGTGGTACCAGAACTTCGCCACCAATCCGGAATGGTCGACCAGCTTCCTCAACTCGCTCAAGGTCGCCTCGCTGGTGGCGGTGCTGGCGACGGTGCTCGGCACGCTCGCCGCCTTCGGCCTCGACCGCATGAAGGCGCGGCCGGCCAGTCTCCTGCGGATGCTTATGCTGACGCCGATGGTGGTGCCGGGCGTGGTTCTGGCCATCGGCATCTATGCCGTCTATCTCGACGCGCAGCTCGTCGGCACGCTGACGGGCTTCGTGCTGGCGCACACCATCCTGGCGCTGCCGTTCGTGCTGATCGCGGTCTCGGCCAATCTCGAAGTGTTCGACAAGCGGCTGGAGACGGCGGCGGCAAGCCTTGGCGCCGGCGCGCTGACCACGTTCCGCACAGTGACGCTGCCGCTGATCCTGCCCGGCATCCTGTCGGGCCTGCTGTTCGCCTTCGCCACCTCCTTCGACGAGATCGTGGTGTCGCTCTTCATCACCAACCCCTATCTCAAGACATTGCCGGTGCAGATCTTTTCCTCGATCACGCGCGATGCCGACCCGACGGTGGCGGCCGTCGGCACCATCCTGTTGTGCGCCACCACGATCCTGATAGGCGGCGGCATGCTCCTCCTTGGCCGCGAGCGGAAGGGACGCCTATGAACCCGAGACCCGGAAACCGGGGTGCCGCGATCGATCTCGACACGGTCAGCAAGGCCTACGGCGCCTTCAAGGCGCTGGACGGCGTCTCGCTCAGGATCGAGCCCGGCGAGTTCATGACGCTGCTGGGGCCGAGCGGCTCGGGCAAGACGACGACGCTCAACGTCATCGCCGGCTTCACCGACGTGTCCAGCGGCAAGCTCTCGGTCGGCGGAAAGAGCGTCGTCGGCGTCCCGGCCCACAAGCGCAACATCGGCGTCGTCTTCCAGCACTATGCGCTGTTCCCGCATATGACCGTCGGCCGCAACGTCGCCTATCCGTTGACATTGCGCGGTATCAAGCAGGGCGAGCGCAGGGCGCGCGTCGCCAAGGCGCTCGACATGGTCAAGATGGGTGACTTCGCGCATCGCTATCCGAGCGAATTGTCGGGCGGCCAGCAGCAGCGTGTGGCGCTGGCGCGCGCCATCGTCTTCGACCCGCCGCTGCTGTTGATGGACGAGCCGCTCGGCGCCCTCGACAAGAAATTGCGCGAATGGCTGCAGCTCGAGATCAAGCGCATCCATCGCGAGCTCGGCACCACCTTCGTCTATGTCACGCACGACCAGGAGGAGGCCCTGGTGCTCTCGGACCGCATTGCCGTGTTCAACCGCGGGCGTATCGAGCAGGTCGGCACCGGCCGCCAGCTTTATGATGAGCCGGCGACGCTGTTCGTCGGCCGTTTCATCGGTGACTCCACCGTGCTGCGCGGCGCGGCAAAAAGCGATGGCGCCGGCACCGCGCTGACCCTCGCCGGCGAGACGGTCACCGCGCCGCGCCGCCTCGCGGGCGAAGCCAATCCGGTGATGCTGCTGCGGCCGGAGAAACTTGCCATCCGCCGGCCGGGACAGGATGCCGCCGGCGCGAACCGGCTGTCGGGAACGATCGCCGAGGCGATCTATCTCGGTTCGGGATCCAAATACGAAGTGAAGCTCTGCGACGGCTCGACCGCGATCGTGCGCTCGCCGCTCGCCGGCGAGAGTTTCGGCCTCGGCGAGAAGGTCGAGCTTTGCTTCGACGGCGCCGATGCGAAACTCCTGCCCGACGACAGCACGGCCGACACCACGCTCACCTGATCATCTTTGTTTTAACGCAATTCCGGACGGAAAACCGTTTCACACTTTCCTGGAATTGCCTTGGCGGAACCAACCCATGCAAGTCAAGCGCAACGGCGACATCTCGTTCTGGTACGCGGATCTGGGTCATATTCCGGTGCCACGCCCGCCTTTGCCCGGCGACATTGAGGCCGATGTCGCGATCGTCGGCGCGGGCTATACCGGACTGTGGACGGCCTACTACCTGAAGAAGGCGAAGCCCTCGCTGCGCATCGTGCTTCTCGAGCGCGAGTTCGCGGGCTTCGGCGCCTCGGGACGCAATGGCGGCTGGCTGTCGGGCGGCTTCGGCTGGTCGCGCGAGAAATATCTGAAGACTTCGACACGGCAAGGCGTCACCGCCATGCAGAAGGCGATGGCCGGCTGCGTCGACGAGGTGATCCGGGTGGCGACGGAAGAGGGCATCGATGCCGACATCCGCCGCGTCGATAATTTGACGGTCGCCACCAATCCGGCGCAGCTGGAACGCGTGCGCGAGGAATGCGAGACGATCCGCTCGTGGGATGCCGATCCCGAACGCATCGAGCTGCTCGACGCCGAGGCGACCCGGGCGCGCATCAACATCCGGAATGTCATGGGCGGCTTCGTCATCCACGGCCAGGCGCGGGTGCAGCCTGCCAAGCTGGTGCGCGGGCTGGCGGCGGCGGTCGAGCGTCTCGGCGTTTCGATCTACGAGAAGACGACGGTCAGCGCCATTGCCAAAGGCGTCGTGACCACGGACCTCGGCACGGTGCGAGCCGAAACCGTCATCCGCGCCACCGAAGGGTTCACGGCCGGCATCCCTGGGGAAGAGCGGACGTGGCTGGCGCTCAACAGCGCGCAGATCGTCACCGAGCCGCTGTCGGAGGAACTCTGGCGCAAGATCGGCTGGGAGGGGCACGAGCTGCTCGGCAATGCCGCGCATGCCTATTGCTATGCCCAGCGCACGCGCGAGGGACGCATCACCATGGGCGGGCGCGGCGTGCCTTACCGCTACGGGTCGCGCACCGACGTGAACGGACAGACGCAGCAGGCGACGATCGACCAACTGCACACGATCCTGACCACGCTGCTGCCGCAGACGGCAGGGTGCCGCATCGATCACGCCTGGTGCGGCGTGCTCGGCGTGCCGCGCGACTGGTGCACGACGGTCGGCCTCGATCCCGCAACGCGCATCGGCTGGGCCGGCGGCTATGTCGGGCTCGGCGTGTCGAGCTCCAATCTCTCCGGGCGCACGCTCGCCGATCTCGTGCTCGGCCAGAATACCGAGCTGACGCGGCTGCCCTGGGTCAACCGCAAGGTGCGGCCATGGGAGCCGGAGCCGTTCCGTTGGCTGGGTGTCCATTCGATGTACCAGCTCTACCGCATCGCCGATAACCGCGAGGCCGCCGGGCTCGATCACACGTCGAAGCTGGCCGCTCTCGCCGACAGCATCACCGGCCATTAGCGGTTCGCAGGACCGCTCCACCTGTTTCGTTCTCGCGCAGTTCCAGATCGCCGGAATTGCCCTGATTCATGGAGACCAGCTTGATCGATCTTTCGACCTTCCACGACCTCGCCAAGGCCGACATCGGCGCCTTTTCACCGAAGCCGACCTCTTTCGAAGGGGATCAGCTGGAGGCCGCGCGGTCGTTCTTCCAATCGCCGGACGGGAGCATCGACATCGGCATCTGGGAATGCACGCCTGGACGCTTCACCGCCGACCGCACAAACTCGTCCGAAATCTGTCACATCATCTCCGGCCGTGTCGCGGTGAGTCGCGCCGATGGCGAGATGCGTGAGTTGGGGCCGGGCGACCTTCTCGTCCTGCCGCAGGGATGGAAGGGCGAGTGGCGCATCCACGAGACCACCCGCAAGCTCTACATGATCCAAAGTGCCGATTGATCGTCGCTCCTGAAGCGCTGCATGCTTCAGACGGCGTGCCGTCAGTGATCGATCGGTCCCTTCGGCGAGACAAGCGTTGTGCCCGCGGTGGTCGGACGTTCGATCATGCGGCGCACGCGCGGCGGATTCTCGCCGCTGTGCAGCGCGCGGATGCGCTCGCCGACCACGGCGTCCGCATGGGTGGCGCGGCGGTTGTGGCGGATATACTCGACCCAGGTCGGCGTGTGGTAGTGCTCGATCCAGATGCCGGGATTTTCGAGATCGCGCGCGAGTGTCCAGTTGCGCGCGCCGTCGCGGCGGCGGATGCGGCCGCGCTCGGCCATGGTCGCCAGGAATTCCGGCACGTCCTCCTCGCGGATGACATATTCGATCATGATGGCGATCGGGCCGCTGCGCGGTTTCAGGTCGAGCGCCAGCATCGGCTCCTTGAACCGGTTGAGCGGGTCGAGGTTGAGGACCGTCTGGCGCGGCAGCGGCAGGAGGAAGCCGATGGCGCCGCCGGCGAGCATCGCGACGGCGGCTGCCATCAACGCCGTCTGGGCGCCATGCGCGTCGGCGACGACACCCCAGATCCAACTGCCCAGCGCAATGCCGCCGAAGGTCGCCGTCTGGTAGATCGACAGCACGCGGCCGACCACCCAGCGCGGCGTCGACATCTGCACCGTGACGTTGAAATGCGAGAGCGCGATCACCCAGCAAGCGCCGCCGATGAGCAGGCCCGCCGATGTCTGCCAGGCATTGTGGCTGACGGCGGCGTTGAAGGCGCATAGCGCGAAGCCGCTAAAGGCCATGCGCACCATCACCTCGCTCGACAGCAGCTGCCGGAGCCGCACGCTGATCAGCGCGCCGCCGACCGCGCCAATGCCGAAGGCGCCGAGCATGATGCCGTAGGTCAGCGCGTCGCCCTTGACGACGTCGCGCGCCACCAGGGGAAGAAGCGCCAGCACCGCGCCGGCGCTGAAGCCGAAGGCGGAACCGCGGACCAGCACCTTGGCGATGTTGGGCGACATGGCGACATAGCGCAGGCCGGCGCCCATCGCCGCGCCCAGCGATTCGCGCGGCAGGGTTTGCTCGGGCAGCGCCGGCTTCCAGCGGGCGAGCACGGCGATCAGGCCGATATAGCTGACGGCGTTGGCGGCGAAGGCGGCCGCGGCACCCGCGGCCGCGACGATGACGCCGCCGATGGCGGGGCCAACGCTGCGGGTGATGTTGAAGCCCAGCGAATTGAGCGCGACCGCCGCAGGCACCTTGGCGCGCGGCACCATGTCGCCGACCGAGGCCTGCCATGACGGGCTGTTCAACGCCGTGCCGCTGTCGATCAGGAAGGTGAAGGCAAGCAGCGTCCACGGCGTCATCCAGCCTCGCCAGGTGAACAAGGTCAGCAGCGCCGAGACGACCAGCATGAAGGTCTGCGCCACCAGCATCACCTTGCGGCGGTTGAAGCTGTCGGCGATGGCGCCGGCAACCAGCGCGAACAGCATGATCGGCAAGGTGGTCGAGGCCTGGACCAGCGCCACCTGGTAGGGCGAGGTGGCGATCGTGGTCATCATCCAGGCGGCGCCCACGCCCTGGATCAGGCCGCCGAAATTCGACACCAGGCTGGCCGACCAGACGGCGCGGAAGATGCCATGCCGGAACGGCGCCAGCGCGGAGACGCGTTCGCTTTCCGGCTCGTCGTCGATCATGGTTGCGCCTTCGTCCGCTATACAGGCTCGCCGCGCCCGGAGGGGCGGGCGACTCGCCAAAGAGTGCGACCCAACAATAGGATGGCAAAGGCGAAAATGCGTCGGCGAAGCTTTAAACCAAGCATCTTGCCGGTCTGGACCAAGATTCCGCTATTTCGCGCCTTCGACCTCGGCCAGGCCTGTCATCTCGCTGCTCATGCAAAGCCCAAGCGCATGCCACGGCGCATCAGAAACCGTGTTCGATGCGCTCGAAGATGACGTTGGTGAAGGCCGAGATCTGGCTGCCGATGAACGGGCCGGTCAGGGCCACCACAAGCATGATGGCGACGATCTTCGGCACGAAGGTCAGCGTGATTTCCTGGATCTGGGTGAGCGCCTGGATGAGCGCGATGCCGATGCCGACGGCCATTGCCACCAGCACCACGGGGGCGGAAGCGGTAAGCACCGTCCACACCGCGTACTGGACGATATCGAGGGCATCGGCCTCGTTCATCGGCTGATCCCTTGTGAGGCCGGCTAGGCGGCCGGCTTGATCGACACGCCCGCGCCGACCGGAACCTGGGTGCCGTCCTGCAGCACGGCGATCAGGCCGCTGCTGGAGAGCGTCACCGAAGCCACCGTACCAGTGGTCTTGCCGTCGGCCGAGGTGATCGAGCGGCCGATCAGCGCGTCGGCCTGCGACAATGCCGAGGACTGCATGATCTGGTCGAGCTTGGTGTTGGTCTGCACCGACTGCTCGACCTGGGAGAAGGTCGCGAGCTGCGCGACATATTGCGTCGAATCCATCGGCTTGGTCGGATCCTGGTTCTTCATCTCGGCGATCAGGAGCTTCAGGAACGACTGGTAGTCCACCGCCGTCTTCGACGTTTGCTGGCTGGCCTGGTTGGCGCCAACCGGGATCGTTGTCGTCATGTCGACAGCCATCTTATGCTCCTACAGCCAGTGCGCGCGGCGTTTCGGGAATGTCGTCATTGCCCTCGAGCGCCTTGCGCTCGAGCGGATAGAGCGCGCGGATCGCTTTCAGCGCCTCATAGATCTCGTCCTCGCCGACCATGCGGTCGATCTGCTTCAGACTGTTGCAGATGTCCTGGTTGTCGAAGCTCGCGATGAGCATCGGCAGCGAGCGGCGGAACATGTCGCGCGCCTCCGCGGCGCCTGCCGGGTTGATCAGCATGATCTGCACGATGAAATAAAGCTGCCTGAGCGGCGTCGAGGCCTGGTCGGCCTGGATGACGTGGCTTTCCAGCAGGAACTGCACATCATTCATCAGCTCGATGGTGACCTTGCGGTCGACGCGGATGACCGCGCCGTTGATGTAGATCTTCTCGTTGGGCTTCAGCGAGATCTTCAGCGTGTTGGTCATTGGATGCCGTCTCGGATGATCTGGGAGACCTCGATCAATCCTTCGAAATTGTTGGTGCGGCCCTGGCGGATGTCCTCCGTCTCGCGCAGCAGCCACAAGCCGATGGAGATCAGGTTGGCGCGCAGCTCCTTGGGGAGCGCGTTGTCGCTGGAGCCGAGATCCTCGACGAAGGTGGTCCAGATGCGATTGGTGAAATGCAGCGCCTCGACCGCCTCCATGGAATCGGTGCCGACGGCAGCTGCCGCCGCCAGCATGTCGATCGAGCGGGTGAGCAGCTGCCGCTCCCGGTCCTTGGCATCGGCGACGGAGTCGGTCTGGATGTCGGCGTAGGAGAATTGATACATCGTCGGCGCTCTGGCGTTCCGGTTTAGGTGTTCAAGTCAGATATTTGAGCAGGCTGAGCTGCTGAAGACGCGCGGTCAAGGCGAAGGAGGTCTCGATATGCTGCGTCAGGTCGGCGACGCGGGTCGCGGCCTCCGCCGGATCGACGCCTTCGAGATCGACGATATGCTTCTCGAAGAGGTCGACCTGGGTCTTCATTCGGTCGCTGGCGTCGGACACGCGCTGCTGGGCGATGCCGGTCTCGGCCCGTATCTGGGTAATGCCGCCGATGGCTTCGCCGACCAGCGTCTGGGCGCGGCTGACGACGGCGTTCTGGGCGGCCTCGCTGATGTTGCCGTTGACCAGGCCGCTGACCATGGCGGCCGCCATGGCGAGCTTGCGGATGCCTTGCTCGTTGGCGCTGACCGAGGTCTGGGTGGTCTCGTTGAGCGAAATGCGGCTGGTGATCTGATCGTCGGTGGCGCTCGACCAGTTGGCCTGCCAGCCGGCGCCCAGGAATTGCGGCTCAACCTGTGTGGTGATGAAGTCGTTCATCTGCGCGGCGGTGATGTTGGCCGCCGCCGGATCTGTCTGGGTGAAGCCGAAATAGCTCGAAAAGGCGGCATCGAAGGCCGCCTTGGCCGGCGAGCCGGCGGCGTTGAAATCGTCGACCGGCTTGACGTCGGTGTTGGTGCCGGCAAACAGATATTCGCCGTTGACGCTGGTGTTGAGGATGCCCGTCATCTGCTGCAGCGCCGAGGCGCCGGCGGTCTGCAGGATGCTGGTCGAGGAGTCGCCCGAGACGCCGCTTGTCAGCGCCGACAGGAAGCTCTGCGCGGTATCGGCGATCTGGCCGAGCGAATCCTGGGTCGATGTCAGGCGGGCCGAGACGAGCGCGTTGGAATCGACGATGCCGTTCAGCCGGTCGAGATCGCGCTGGAAGGTGACGGCCTGGGTCGTGCGGCTGCCAAGCGCCAGACCGACATCGGCGACCGTGCCGGTCTGCGATTCCTTCGTCGCCTTGACGAGGTCGGCCTGCATCTTCGCCTGCTGGTAACGCAGCGCGTTGGAGATGGCCGCTGAGGAGACGCCTGTCGCTTTCATGAATTATCCCACCGCGCTCATCAGGGCGTCCAGCATGTCGCTTACCGTCTTCATCATATGCGCCGAGGCCTGATAGGTGTGCTCGAGGTCGAGGAGCAGGGACATCTCCTGGTCGACATTGACCCCGGTGTCGTTGGACAGCGCCTCGGCCGTGCGCGCGGCCAGCGCCTGCTTGCTGTCGGCATTGGTCGAGGCCTGCTGGCGCACGCCTTCGAACCAGCCGATGGCATTGGCCGCGTAGTCGGAGACGCCGGAGCTGACGGTGATGCCGGTGGAGCTGTCGAAGGCCATTGGCTGATCGAGCTTGCTGGAATAGCCGATCAGAAGGTCCGCGTAGGATGCGCCGCCGCTGGTGTTGGCGACATAGGCCGCGCCGTTGGCGCCACCGTCGCGCAACAGCGTGGGGTTGCCGCCGGCGCTCGGATCGAAGGCGGCGTTGACACTGATCGAGCCGGCGAGGCCGTCGACCAGCGTGCCGGCGGCCGGTATCGCCGGAGCGCCTGACCATGTGAACAGGCCGGTCGCATTGGGCTGCGACGACGAGGTTTCGGCAAATGCCGTGACAAGGCCACGCGCGATTTCGTCGAGCTGGCTCTGCATGGTCGAGGCGACGCCGTCGCGCAGCTTCAGAAGGCCCGCAAGCTTGCCGTCGGCGGTGGTGTTGTCGCCGGTACCGGCCGAGACCGGCACATTGTCGATATAGATCGTGTTGCCGGCGGTGCCGGCCGAATAGCCGGACGACGGCGTGAAGGTCACCGAACGCGGCACGGTCTCGAACAGCGTCGTGCCGTCCTTGGTGGTGATGACCATGTCGTTGTCGCCGCGCGTGAAGGTCGAGACGGGGACATATTCCGATATCTTCTTCAGGATCGCGTCGCGCTGGTCGAGCGCGTCGGAGACGTCGGTGCCGGAACGGGTGCCCGAGATGACCGCCTTGTTGGCGTCCTGGAACTGGCTGAGGAGCGAGTTGAGATCGTTGACTGCGGTGGCGATCTGGCTGTCCGCCTGGGTGCGGAAGTCCTGGATCGCTTTGGTACCGCTGTTCAGCGAGTTCACCACTTGCTTGGCGGCGTCGACGACGCTGGTGCCGAGGTTCTGGTTCGACGGCGTGGTGGCGTAGAGTTGCAGGGCCTTCTGCAGGTTGGCGATAGCGGTGGAGGGGGACGACGCATTGTCGACCCCGTTCACCGACAGATCGAGCTGATCCATGCCGTTGTAAAGCGCGCTCTGGCCGCTCCATGCCGACAGCGCCGACAGGTTCTGCCGGAACAGGAGATCATTGGCGGTGCGCTGGATTTCCACCGCCCGGGCGCCGGGAGCCGTGCTGGTCACCACGGCGATGCGGCGGGTGTAGTCCGGGTTCGACGCATCGGCCACATTGCGCGATACGACGCTGGTTTGCTTGGACGTGGCCAGAAGCGCCGACTGGGCAATGCTTAGTGCGGAGGAAAGCGACATGCTGATCTTTCACGGGCGGCGCCCGTCGTTTATCTCTTCAGGTTGACGAGGACGTCCATCAGGTCCGAACCGGTCTGGAAGACCTTGGAATTGGCGGTATAGCTGCGCTGCGCCGCAATCATGTTGGTCAGTTCCTCGGCGATATCGACATTGGAGTTCTCAAGCGCGCCGGAGACGATGGAGCCGAGCTTGCCCTCATTGGCAAAGCCGATGTGCACGGCGCCGGAGTCGGTGCTCTGCACATAGACGTTGCCGGGCATAGCGGTGAGGTTGTCGGGGCTCTGAACGTCGGCCAGCGGGATCTTGTACAGCGCCTTGGTCGAGCCGTCCGCGAACTGCGCGTAGATGACGCCGTCCTGCCCGATCTGCACCTTCTGGATGGAGCTCGGCGCGTTGCCGTTGACCTTGGCGTCGGCGACGGTGAAGCCGGTGCCGAGCTGGGTCACCTTGGAGAGATCGAGGTTCAGCGCCGAGCCCCCCGGCACGGTGAAGGAGATGCTGTTCGTCGCGCCGGTGAGCTTGCCCGTGGTGGTGTCGAAGGTGAGGTTCGTCGATGCCAGCGCGCCGCCGGCATAGGGGAAGGATGTGCCCGGCGTCGCCTTCGACTGGTCGAAGACCGAGACCTCCCAGGTGCCGGCGCCAGTGTTGGTGAAGTAGACGTCGAGCAGCTTCTTGTTGCCGAGATTGTCGTAGGCGACCAGCGAGGTTTTCGACGTGTATTCGGCGGTTGCGCTGTTGCTGGACGGCAGCGGGCCGGCAGGCGGGGTGGCGCCTGCCGGCAGGTTGCCGCTGAAGGAGCCTTCCGTGCTCGGCGCCGCTGTCATTTCCTGGTCGGAGATCTGCACCGGCACGAGACCTTCGAAGCCGTTGGCGGTCGCGGCCGGGTCGCCATTGGCGTAGCTGTAGGCCATGAGCTGGTAGCCCGCTGCATTGACCAGCCGGCCTTGCGCATCCGGAACGAAGGAGCCGGCGCGGGTGAGATAGGGCGTGCCGCTGGCATCCTGGACGACGAAGAAGCCGTCGCCGTTGACGGCAAGGTCCGACACCGAGGTGGTGTAGGTCATGACGCCCTGTGTGCTGACGGCGGAGCGGATCGTCGTCGTCACGCCGCCCGAATTATAGGCGCCGCCGGTGCCGGGCATGATCAGCGACGAGAACTCGGCCGAAGAGCGCTTGTAGCCGGTGGTGTCGGAGTTGGCGATGTTGTCGGCCACCGTGGACAAGCGGTTGGCCTGCGCGTTCATACCGGAAACGCCGGTCCGCATCATTCCGTAGAGGCTCATCGATTGATCTCCGCAGTGCCTGGGTAGGAGGCCATGAAATTAGGCCTCGTGTCTTGCGCGAGGCTGGCGCGGGACGTGCCTTGAGCGGCCATCAAAACACCAGCCGATAGCCGAGGAACCTCTTGGAATCGATCGGATCGTGGCCGAGCTTCTCACGCAGCTTCTTGCGCAGCTTCGAGATGTGGCTCTCGACCACGTTCTCCTCGACCTCCTCGTCGAAGATGCCGTAGATGGCGTTGAAGACCTGCGTCTTGGTCACGCGCCGGCCGCGGTTGCTGGCCAGATATTCCAGGATGCGCCGCTCGCGCCGCGGCAGCGGCAGCGGCTCGCCGTCGATCTCCGGATCGCGGCCGTCCATGAAGATGCGCATCGAGCCGACTTCGGTGTAGGCGGCTTCTTCGGAGCCGCGACGGCGGATGGCGGTGATGCGGGCGAGAATCTCGCGGATATGGACAGGCTTGCGCACGACGTCGTCGACGCCGCTTTCGAACAGCCGCAACGTATGCTCGAGCGAGTGCTGTTCGCTGAGCGCGATCACTGGCGCGCCGGTGCGGTCGCGGATCTGGCGAGGCGATATCGCGCCGTCGCGGCAGTCGCCGATGAGAAAGGCCCTGACGGATCTGAGATCGGTGTCGGCGGCCGAACTCACCCACTCGCCGAATTCGCATGGCGCGAAGCCGGCCGTGGCCACGCCCTCGCGATCGAAAAGTGAAGAGTAGCCCTCTGTCACGAGCTCTCGCTCGTCAACGATCACGATCATCGGCCCGCCCTCCGAATCAATTCACTTGCCCCGTGCGGAAAGGGGTACCCGGCTCGGCGAATCCTGAAAAACCATCATTTCTTGTAGCTATTTTCTTGGGAGTTTTTTTGGAGACCGTAATAAAGGCGGTTGTGCGGGTGTATTCGCGCCGAACTGCCGGCTGACGATATTGGCGCCTGCGAGTATGCCGTTGGCGGTCGGTCGGCGTTCGGATATTGACAATTATTGGTTGCAGAAGGCGCTGGCATTCGGCGTCCACTTGCCGAAGCCGGTCGCGACCATGTTGGCGATGACGCGGCAGACATAGACCTTCTGCGCCGGGTCGTTGTCGGGACCGGCATGATAGCGGGCAACGGCCATCGACCAGCTCATGTGCCTGGCATGCAGGCTGGCCAGGAAGCGCGCCGCATAGTCGACATTCTGATGCGGGTCGAGCATGTCCTCGACGCTGCGGAATTGCGCGCCGTGATAGCGATGGTTGATCTGCATGCAGCCGAGATCGATCAGTGTCTTGCCTTCGCGACGGGCATTCTCGAATGCGGCGAGCGCTTCGCCACGACTGTGGGGAAAGACAGCTTTTCCTTCTATGTTCAAGGCGTTAGGTTGAAGACTGCCCTTCTTTCCAGTCTCGGTCAAGCCGACCGCATAGAGAATGCCGGCGGGCACGCCGTAGCGGTCGGCGGCGCGCAGGATCTCAGGTTCGCAGGGGTTGGTGGCGGCGCCGGCCGCGAAACTAGATATACATATCGTCGCCAGCGCGCTCGCGAAGAGGCGAAACAGCGCGGCTGAATTCCTGTGCGCCATGGCCATCGTTCCTTCCCGGTTGCCGGTCGCCGCCCGCGCCATTGCCGCCCGAATTCCCGGGCTGGAACGAAGGCTGGTCCCGACCCATCGACATCGGCATGGCGTTGGTTGCGTCGGCGCGGCCGGCCGCATGCGCTGCTATCGAAGGTTGCAGGATCGTGACCTTGTCGACATCGAAGCCGAGGCTGCGCATGGACTTGACGATGGCATCGCTGTCGGCGGTGAGACGGCGGTATGCCTCGTGTGTCTCGGGCTTCATCTCAATCGAAAGTTGCTCGCCCGAGAGCCGCAGGCTGGCGGTAACCGATCCGAGCTCCGAGGGGTGGAGCTCGATCTTGAGCACATGTGTCGGAACGGCAACAGAATTGGTCGTCTGCGAGCCCGCCGAGGCGCTTGCAAAGGCCTGCTGGACGCCATTGTCGGAGGCAAGCGCTTCAACCAGCGCCGATGCCGTCTGGCCGATCGGGTTTTGCGCCGGCGCCGGGAAGCTCTGCTGGCTGACGACTTCCATGCGTGTGGTGGAAGAAGATGGCTTGGCCGGTGTCTGCTGCGTGGCCGACTGTGTTTGCTGCGATGCCTTGGAGGCGGAAGACGGCCGCCAGCCTCGCGGCGGTACCGGTTTGTCGGCCTGTGGTTCATTACCGTGCGCCGGCACCATTTTGGCATCGCCGCGGCCGGGCATGCCGATAGCCATGTCCGCCTTCACCGGCTTCTGCCCGAAGTCAGGCCCGTGATCTTCAGCCGCGGTCGAATGGGTGGATCGCGACTGCGGCCCGGCAGAATTGTCGACCGCCGCGCGCTTGCCCGGGCGCAGTGGCAATTCGAGCGATCCGTGCTCGCCGGCGCCATCTTCGCCGTCGGCGGAACTCTTGCCACCCGTGCCCGACGACTGCGCGAAATGCTTCATGTCGCTCAGCGCCATCAGCAACGGCAGGCGATCCTGCAACGGCGCGGAATCGTCGGTTTGCGCCGCGGAATCTTTGTCCGCCGCCGGCTTCGCCTGATCTGTCTGGGTCTTCGTGGACTTTCCCGCGGCCGCTTTCTGCGAGCCGGTTTTGTCCTGCGGGGCGCGGTCCGGCTCCTGATTGCCGCTGTTGGCCGATGCACGCCTTGCCGTATGCGCGTCCGGCAATACCGGCCCGGTCGCGTGCTTGTCCTGGGGCCGATCGGGCTTTTCCGTCCCGTGCACCATCTCGCCGAAATTCTGATCCTTGTCCTTGCCGCCGGTGGCGTGCTGACGGGGCTGGGACTGGGTCGAAGCAAAGCCCGGCACGGTCTGGCTGACGCTGGTCATTTGGGGGCGGCTCCGAGGAGTTGGTCGATCTGGTCTAGCTGACGACGCGTGCTGGTCACCGCCGCATCGATCGGGTCTTGCGTATTCGAGGCCGCCGGCGCGGATGCCTGCACCACCGGCGCGGTATCGGTCAGGGCGGGAGCGGCCGCAGGCGTTCCAGCCGATGTTTGCGCCGGCTGCGAGGCCGGCGGCGGCGAAGCCGCCAGTGGGTTGTTCTTGGCCTGGTCGCTCGGCGCGACCGGCGGATCGCCTGCGGCGACCGCTGGCTGGTCGGGCATCGCTCCTTCCACCGGAGGCAAGTCCGAATTGGCCGGATCGGCCGAGGCCTCAGCCGCGGATTTCGCGTCCTCGCCTTTTGCGGCGGTTGCCGGTGCAGCGTCGGCTTTCGTGGCCGCCTTCACCGGCGCCACAACTTCTCCCGTGACGGCCTGCGCGGCGTCGAGCAGGTCGCGGTCGCTTTGCGAAAGCTTGCCGCGGTCGATCTTGCCGAGCTTGGCACGCACTTCATCGACATTGGCCGATGTCATCGTGGAAAGGCCCGAATAGAGCTGGGTGCGCGGATCATCCTGGTTGCCTTTGCCGTTGCGCCCCAGCTCCGCCTTGGCCGAGGCGAAAGCCGAGAGCTCCGTCATGCCGTCGATCGCGGCGTGGCGCGCGATGCGCAGGTAGATCACTTTCTCGCGCTCGGGATCCATCATCGAGGTGATGTCGGCGATCTTGTCCTGGCTGATGGCCATATGCAGCGTGATGACGCCGGAAACGAAGGCATCGGCGAACTGGCTGGCATAGGGCGAATAGAGATAGGACGCGACATACTGGGTCGAAGCCAGCGCGAAGCGGGCGGCGTCGCCCTGCGCGGCCGCGATGCCCACGGAGCGGCGGAGCGCAGCCTCCTCGACCAGCGTGCCGGGGCTGAGCAGGCGCGCCTCGTCGAGCAGTCTAAGCGCCGTTGCCGGGTCATCGGTCGCGAGCAGCGAGCCCTTGACCAGCGCCAGGAAGGCGCCGATGTCGGCGGGCACGCCCATCGGATCGATCGGCTTCAGCATGTCGATCGCCTCTGCAGGCCGGCCGTTCAGATAGGCGACGACGCCGTTGGCGATGGCGAGGCTTTGCGGGTCGGTCATCGCGCGCGAAGCCGCCGCCGCGACCGTCACCGGATTGCCGCCGCTCATGCCGTAGACAAGCAGGGCGCGGAAGTTCTTCGGCTCCTTGAAGTCCTCGGCATCGGCATCGCGCATCCGAGCGTCGATCATTTCGAGGAGTTTTGCCTGCATCGGCAGCGCGGCATGATCGCCGCCGGCAATACGGTCCTGGATCAGCTGCAGCGAACGCACCAGTTGATAGGGCTGCAGCGCGTCCTGGGCGAAGGCGGCCGATGGCGACCCTGCCGCGAGCAATAGCAGCGCTATCGCGCCGCCGATGACGCTCCTGCCTTTCATCCGCCGGCCGTCATCAGGATTTCGATGCGCCGATTCGCGGCCGCCATCGGATCGGAGGCGATCTTGGGCTGCCGGTCGGCGAAGCCCGCGACCTCGGTGATGCGGCTTTCGTCGACGCCCCCGCGCACCAGCATGTAATAGGCCGAATGGGCGCGCGCGGTGGACAGCCGCCAGTTGTCGTAAGTGTCGCTGCGGAACGGCCGCGCGTCGGTATGGCCGCTGATGGTGATGGTCCCCTTCTTCTGGTTGATGATGTGGCCGATCTTTTCCATCGCTAGCACCAGTTCGCGGCGCGGCATGGCCGAGCCGATCTCGAACATGCCGAAATCGAGCTGGTCGGTGATCGAAATCACGACACCCTTGTCGGTAGCCTCGACCGAGACGCCGTCGGCAAGCTTTTCGCCGGGCAGGAATGCCTTGGCGAGTTCTTTCTTGATATCCGCCGCTTCCTGTAGGTCGGCTTTGCTCGGCGCTTTGTCGCCCTTGTCCGCGGCTTGCTCTTGTTCGATCTTTTCCGCCTTCGCCGCTTCAGCCTTGGCGTCGCCGGCTGCTGCCTCGCGTTTGTCGGTTTCGGCTTTCCCGCCCTGCGCCTTCTCGGTCTTGCTGCCCTCGCTCGATGGCTTCTCGGACTCGCCCTGCGCGGCTTTTTGCCCGCTCTTGGCGTCGGTCTTTTCCGGGGGTGCCAGCGGCTCGAGCGGCGCGGCCGTGAGCGGAGGCGCAGCCGGAACGGCCTTCACCTTCGGTACCGCAACCGTGGCGACTTTCTCGCCTGGCTTGGCCGGATCACCCTCGATCTTGGCGCGCTCGGCGGTTGCCTCGGCATCAGGCGCCGCCACCTGCTGCGACCAGAAATCCGGGGCGAACGGATCGCGATAGGATTCGCCGCCGGAGGCGCCGGTCGCCGGCCCGGCCGTCTGGGCGCCGCCTTCGCCCTTGGCGCTGACGTTCTGCATCACGCCCGTGTCGGCGGCGATCTCCGCCAGCACCGCATAAGGATCGGCAAACAGTTTTTCATCGGACAGCTGGGCATCCTGCGCCCCGTCCTTCGTCTGGCGGCGTTCGGAGGAGCCGGCGCCGCCCTTGCCGTTATCGCCCGCCTTGGTCGCGCCCTGCTGCGGGTTGTCCGCGGTCAGCCCGACCTTGCTCGGGCCGTCGCCCAGATCTTCCAGGCCCTTGCGGCTGGAGTTGCGGTCGATCAGCTCGACCGGATTGAAATAGCTGGCAACGGCTGCCTTGGTCTGCTCGTTGGCGGCGTTGATCAGCCACATGACGAGGAAGAAGCACATCATCGCCGTCATGAAGTCCGCGAAGGCGATCTTCCACACGCCACCATGGTGATCGTCGTCATGACCGTCGTGATTGCGCTTGACGATGATGATCTCGTGCCGGGGGTCGGCGTGGTCGACGGCGCTCATGACAGGACCTCCGACAAGGACGCCGACCACTCGGCGATACGCGTCTCGAACACCGTTTCGTCAATAGTAACGGTCAGGTCGAAGCCCGGCGCCTCGGTGAAGTCGAGATTGGCTGCGCGGGTTCCGAGCGCCGCCTTCAGCGGCTCGAACAGCGAGAGCGGCCCGCGGACACCGATACGCACGGCCTCGCCGTCGGCGACCGCGGCGCTGATGGTTTGCGAAAGGGCGGCGAGCGAACGCTCCTGCAGGTCGTCGCTGAGAAGGCCGCTGACGATGCGGGCGACGGTCGCGCCGGCAAGCTCGGCAACACGCCGTTCCATGGCTTCGATCCGCGTGGCGACGGCAGTTCCGAGATCGCCGCCGAAGCTTTCAAGGAAAGCTTTCGCGGCGTCGTCATTGGCCTGGCGCTCGGCCTCGAGCGCAGCCTGATGGGAAAGCGCAAGGCGTGCCTCGAGCGCCGCCTCCGCGTCGGCCACCGCTTCGGCGATCAGCGCGCCGATATCGGCCTGCGGCACCGGCGCGGCCGGCTTGTGTTGGGCGTCGCGGTCCTTCGGCGCCTGGCTGGCTGCCGAGGTTCGCGACCCGAAATCGGGCAGGAGATCGAAGAGGGCCGCTGAAGCCATGGCTTAACCCACGGCTTCCGGGGCAGCCGCCCATTTGCGCAGGATCTGCGCGGTACGCTCCTCATTGAGGTCGACCATGCGGGCAAGCCGCTCCTGCGGCGCCGGCCGGATTTTCTGGCGCAGGTCGTCGAGCGGGGTTGCGCCGGCGCGTGCGCCAGGCAGGGCGCCTGCCGGAGTCTCGGCGGTGATCGCGGCGACAGGCGCGTCGGGCGTCGGCAAGGAACGCTGCACGTCGTCGAAGCTCGGGCCGGCAATGGCGGCGGGCTTCGCCGACGCCGTCAGCGCTGCGGCCATCGGCTTCAGGCCGAAGAAGGCAACCAGGAAGACGACGACGATGAAGGCACCGGCATTGATCAGCGTGCCGGTATAGGTGCCGATCGAAGCGAGGATGCCCGGCTGGTCGATCGGCTCGCCGTCGAGGCCGTTGATGAACTCGACCGCCGACACGTCGATGATGTCGCCGCGCTTGTCGTCAAAGCCGGTCGCTGAGGCGACCATCTTCTGGATATCGGTGACGCGCTTGGCGATCTGCTCAGGGGTAGCGTCCTTGCCGAGGATGGTCTTCAGGCGATCCTGGTTGACGACGACCGCGATCGACATCTTGTTGACCGTGTAGCCGTTCGAGACGGTCGCGATCTTCTTCGAGTTGATCTCGTAGTTGGTGATCTCTTCCTTGCGGTCGTTCTGCGAGGAGGATTGCGGCCCCTCGGTGGTCGTCGTCTGCGTCTCCGGCAGGTTCTGCTCGACGCTGGTCGGGGTCGAGGCCTGCTTCTGGTTGCTGGCCTCGTTGGTCTTCACCGATTGCACCGAACGCTCGACACGTGAGTTCGGATCGAAGATCGTCTCCTCGGTCTGGCGGCTGTCGGTGTTGACGTCGGCCTTGACGCTGGCGCGGAAATTGTCCGGGCCGAGATAAGGGGTCAGCGCCCTGCGGATGTTGTCGCCGATCTGCGCCTCGACCGTCTGCTCGACGCCGAGCGTGCGCGCGGCGCTCGTGTTGGAAGGATCGTCGCCGGCGGCCAAGAGGTTGCCGTTGGAATCGAGCACCGTGACCTTGTCGGCCGAGAGGCCAGGAACGGCCGCGGCGACGAGGTGGCGGATCGACATGGCGCTTTTCTCGGCATCGTTGCCGGCATAGCGGATGACCACCGAGGCGGAGGGTTGCTGCTCGTCGCGGCGGAAATTGGCACGCTCGGACATGACGATGTGGACACGCGCCGCCTTGACGCCGGAGATCGACTGGATGGTGCGCGCGATCTCGCCTTCCAGAGCGCGCACGCGGGTGATCTGCTGCATGAAGGAGGTGAGGCCGAGCGAACCGACATTGTCGAACAGCTCGTAGCCGGCGTTGGCGCTGGTCGGCAGGCCTTTCTCGGCAAGCAGCATGCGCGCCTGCGCGGTGGTGCCGGCCGGCACCAGAACGGAGGTCCCGTCGGAGCCGACATCGAAGCCGATGCCGGCGTCGGCCAGCACCAGGCCGATCTGGTTGACGTCGGAACGCTCGAGGCCGACATAGAGCGTCTCATAGGCCGGGCGGTTGAGATAGACTGAGGCGATGCCAATGACGGCCATGACCAGGGCCGCGATGCCGCCCATGAGCGCCAGACGCTTCACGCCGAAGCTCTTCAAATTCGCGATGAGGCCCTGGATCTGTTCCGGCACGATTCAACCGCTCCCAGCATGATTGTCCGCCGGAAGACTAGACCGCGAAGCTTGTGCGAGGATGATAGGGCGGCGTCGCCGAGGAGCCTGCAAAGTATTGAACGGCTATCTTCTTCCCACCAACGCAAAAAAGGCCGCGCCTGAGCGCGGCCTTTTTGTCAGCCTGGATAGTCGGCCGCTTAGGCGTTCTTGAACAGCGTCAGGATCGATTGCGAGGAGCTGTTGGCGATCGACAGCGACTGGATGCCGAGCTGCTGCTGGACCTGCAGGGCCTGGAGGCGGGTCGATTCCTTGTTCATGTCTGCATCGACGAGCTGGCCGACGCCGCGATCGATGGAGTCCATCAGGCTCTGCGTGAAGGTCTTCTGCAAGTCGATCGAGCTCTTGGCGGCGCCCAGCACGGTGGCAGCGTCGGTAAGCTGGCTCATGACATTGTCGATCTTGGTGACCATCTGCGTGATGATGTCGTCGGTCACGCCCGTCGCCGTGATGTCGAGATTGAAGGCGGAGACGTTGTCGATCTTGACCGGCGTGCCCGTCACCGCGCCCTGGGCGGTGGTGTTGGCGGCGATGTCGGTGGCGCCGCCGGCGATCGCGGTCGCATAGGCGGCGTCATATGCCGCCTGGTCCGCGGCAGTGGAATAGATGGAGGTCTTGCGGTCGAGAATGCCCTGGTTCTTGACGGCCGTGGGGAGGCCGGAATCGAACAGCTTGGTGCTCTCGACATTGATGTCGATGGTGCCGAGCGAGATGGCGCCGGACGAGGAGCGGTTGAAGGACGACACGATCTGGGCGTCGGGCTGGACGCCATCATTGGCGGCAGCGACCTGCTTGGACGTCACCGAAAGATAATTCGAGCCGGAGAAGGTGGCGGCGTCGGCGAAGGATTTCATCTGCGCCTGCAGCGCGGTGATTTCGGTCTGCGTCTTGGCCTTGTTGGCATCAGACTGGCCCACGGCCGACAAAAGCTTGGTCTTGATCTGGCCGATCGTCGAAAGGACGTTGTTCATGCCGGTGTAGGCGGTGTCGACCTTCGAGGCGCCGAGGCCGAGCGCGTCCTGCACGGTCGACAGCGCCGAGTTGTCGGAGCGCATGGTGGTGGCGATCGACCAGTAGGCGGCGTTGTCGGAGGCCTCGGAGACCCGGTAGCCGGTCGAGATCCGGGCCTGCGTCTGCTCGAGCGATTTGTTGGTGGCGTTGAGGCTTTGAAGTGCAGTCAACGCCGCAGCGTTCGTCATGATGCTCGCCAAGAAACTCGCTCCTTCTCAAAAGCCGGCATGCCACACAGGCCGTGTCTCGACCTGCCCATCGGTTGCGATCGTGCCGGTCGGGCCGAGTCGACAACCTGTCGTAAGTCATTGGTTAACCATACCTAGCGCGATATGGTTAATGGCCTGTTAAAAGTAGGCTTTGGAGAAGTTAAGAAACGAAGATTGCGCGGGCCTTGAGCAAACGCAAATCGGGCCGCGCTTTTGGCGCGGCCCGATGCTTTAGCCTGTCTGTATAGAGCGATCAGCCGCGGAAGAGCGACAGGATCGACTGCGACGAGCCGTTGGCGATCGACAGCGCCTGGACGCCGAGCTGCTGCTGAACCTGCAGCGCCTGGAGGCGGGTCGATTCCTTGTTCATGTCGGCATCGACGAGCTGGCCGACGCCGCGATCGATGGAGTCCATCAGGCTCGAGGTGAAGGTCTTCTGCAGGTCGATCGAGCTCTTGGCGGCGCCGAGCTTGGTCGCGGCGTTCGTCATGTCCTTAAGCGCAGCATCGACGACGTTCATCATCTGCTGGATCTGGCTGTCGCTTGCAGCGGTGGTGCCCGAGAAGATGGTCAGGCCAGCGACCGAATAGGTGTCGGTGGCGGCGGCGGCGGCGCCCAGGGTCGGGGCCGAGGCCGTGGTGACAGCGGCGCCGGTGGTGCCGAGGCGATCCGTGTCGAGGATGCCTTTCGCGGTCGGGGCAGCGCCCGAGTCATAGAGCTTGATGCTTTCCACGTTTACGTCGATCGTCGAGATGGAAACCGAGCCGGTGGCGCTGCGGTTGAAGGCCGAGACGATCTTGACGTCGGCAGCGGTACCCGAGGCCGTGGACACGGACAGCATGTTGGTGCCGGAGAAGGTGGCGCCGTCGGCATAGGCCTTCAACTGGTCCTGAAGGGCCTTGATTTCGACCTGGGTCTTTTCCTTCGAAGCGTCCGTCTGGCCGTAGGATGCGGTCAGCTTCTGCTGGATCTGGTTGATGGTGGTGATCGCGCTGTCCATGCCGGTGTAGGCGGTGTCGACCTTCGAGGCGCCGAGGCCGAGCGCGTCCGAAACGGTGGACATGGCCTGGTTGTCGGAGCGCATCGTGGTGGCGATCGACCAATAGGCGGCGTTGTCCGAAGCCTGCGAGACGCGGTAACCGGTGGAGATGCGGGTCTGGGTGGTCTGGAGCTGGTTCTGGGTATTGTTGAGGCTCTGCAGCGCGGTCAGCGCTGCGCTGTTGGTCATGATACTGGCCATGGCTACTCGTACCTATTTTTACACGGATTTTTTTTTACATACCGGCATGTCCGGTATGACGGTGCGGCATCATGCCAATGACCGCTCAGTTGGGTCACCCGCCATCTGCGAGCGACTATGGCGGGAAGTCCCTACCAAAGAGCTAAATCGGACGGTTAATCGAAAATAATATGGGTGGACTTGCGCCGGAGGTGGCGCGGCCACCCGCGTCCGGTCAGGGAACGATCAAGTGAAGGATCGCACCAGGCTGCCTACCAGGAGATTCCAGCCGTCGATCAGCACGAAGAACAGGATCTTGAACGGCAGCGACACCACCGTCGGCGGCAGCATCATCATACCCATGGCCATGGTGACGGTGGCGACGATGAGGTCGATGACGAGGAAGGGCAGCACGATCAGGAAGCCGATCTCGAAGCCGCGCCGGATTTCCGAGATCATGAAGGCCGGCACCAGGATGCGCAGATCAACGGTCTCGCGCGACACGGTCTGGCCGCGCTCGCGGGCGAGGTCGGCGAAGAGGTCGAAATCCTTGTCGCGCACATTGTGCAGCATGAAGTCGCGGAACGGGCCTGAGATCTTCTCGAACGCCTCGCCCTGCGTGATCTGGTTGTTCATCAGCGGCTTCACGCCGGTGTTCCAGGCCTGGTCGAAGGTCGGCGCCATGACATAGAAGGTCATGAACAGCGACAGCGAGATCAGGATCAGGTTTGCCGGCGTCGATTGCAGGCCGATGCCGGCGCGCAGGATCGAGAAGGCGATGACGAAGCGGGTGAAGCTCGTCACCATGATCAGGAGGCCCGGCGCCACCGAAAGCACGGTGAGCAGGCCGAACATCTGGATCAGGTAGCCGACGGTCGTGCCGTCGGCCTTGCCGATGCCGCCAAGATCGAGCTGCTGAGCCGCGGCGACGGAGGTGGTGACGACGATGAGCGCCGTGGCTATGAGGAACTTTCTCATTCGAGCAGCATCGTCCTGACGAGAACCTGTTTGACGTGGCCGCCGCTGCGCAGCGCCGCGCGCTCTTCGAGGTCAGCCTTGAGATGCTGGTAGCCGCTGGCGCCTTCGATCTGGTGCAGCTTGAGCGTGCGCACGAAGGCGAGCAAATCCTGATGGACCTGCTCGGCCATTTCCGGCGGCTGGGGAGCATCGTAGAGCAGCGACGCCTCGAGCCGGATCCAGACGTCCGACGGCGAGGCGAGATTGGTGGTGATCGGCGCCAGCTGCACCAGCGTCGGCCCGGCCGCTGCCTTGCCGCCCTCGGCGGGTTTTTCGGCGGTGCCGGCGTTTTCCGGCGCCGCGGGCACCGGCGCCGGTGTTTCGCCTTGCTTGAGATAGCCGCCGGAAAGCCAGCCCATGCCGATGGCCGCGCCCGTCATGACCAGGAGCATGGCGAGTTGGATCACCAGGGAAGGTCCCTTCTTGGGCTGGACCTGCTCGACATTGGCCACGGCAGCGCTCTCCCGGCCCTAGAAAGGAAGAACCTGGTCGAGGACCTGCTGGCCATAGGCCGGCTGCTGGACCTCGCTCACACGGCCTCGGCCGCCATAGGAGATGCGCGCCTCGGCGATGCGCTCGTAGGGGATGGTGTTCTCGGCGCCGATGTCGGACGGACGAACCATGCCGGCGATGGTCAGCACGCGAAGCTCATAGTTGACGCGGACCTCCTGCGAGCCCCTGATCATCAGATTGCCGTTGGGCAGCACCTCGGTGACGACGGCGGCGACGTTGAGATCGATGTCCTCCGAGCGCTTGATCTCGCCGTCGGCATTGGTCTCGGTGCTGGAGCTCAAGCCGGCGTCGCCCTTGCCGCTGGTGCTCCTGCCGTCCCATCCGAGCGTGATGTCATAGCCGAGCTTGCGCGCCGCGGTGCGGCTGCGATCGTTCTGGTTCTTGAAATTGGCCTTGTCGCTGAGCTTGATGTTGACGGTCAGGATATCGCCCGCGCGCAGCGCGCGGGGATCAGTGAAGAGCCGGCTCTGGCGGTCGTCCCACAGCGAGAATTTCTTCGGCCGCGAGGCAGGCGGCTCGGGATAGCTGTAGGGACCGGAACCGCCTTCGCCGATGCCGGAACCGACCGGCGACAGAGCGGGCTCCCGGCCGATTTCCTTGAAATTGGTGCCGCAGCCGGACAGCGCCGCAACCGCGGCGAGGACAAGGAATTTCAACTTCATGACGGATCAACCCTTCGCGCCGCGCTGGCCATGATGCCAGTGAGCGTCGCCGCCGCTTTCTGGTCCATTTCGTTCAGGATGACGCCGGCCTTGCGCGAATCGAGCTTCATCAGGATGGCCGCCGCGAGTTCGGCATTGACCATCGCCAGCCGTTCGGCGGCGGCATCGGGCTTCATGCCGGCATAGATCTTGACGACGCCGTCCTCGGCGCGCGCCAGGAACACTTCGCGGCGCTTCAGCCATTCTTCATATTCGGCTCGCTTTGCCTCCAGCGCCTTCATGCGCTCGTCGATGCCCGCCTGCAGCTGCTTCAATTCCTCGGCCTGAAGCGCGTAGCGGCGGTCGCGCGCGGCGTCCGCGATGTTGGAGCAGAAGCGCTGGATCTCGCTTTCGTCCGGCGCCTTGCCGCCTGCGAGCGCAGCCGGCTGTGCCGGCTCCTTCTCGCGGGTGACGTCGGCCGGCTGTGCCGGCGCCTGTCCGCCGGGCAGGACCTGGCGAATTTCCTCCGCGCCGACGGATGCGCTGCCAAGCAGCACGGCCGCTGCCGCGGCGGCGATCGTCGTGAGGGGGCGGCGTGTCTTCGAGGAGAGAAGCGCGATCATCGGCGTGCCTATTGGAGAACCAGATCGGCCTGCAAGGCGCCGGCCGATTTGATGCCTTGCAGGATGGCTATGATGCCGTCTGGCTTCACGCCCAGACGATTGAGGCCGGAGACAAGCGTTTCAAGATCGGGACCGTCGAGCACGGCGACGCGCGCGTCGGGCCGCGAAGCCTGGATGGCGGTGAACGGTTCAATAGCGGTCTCGCCTTTCGAGAAAGGTTCGGGCTGGACCACCCTCGGCGCCTCCGTGATGCGCACGGTGAGCGTGCCGTGACTGATCGCCACGCGCGAGATCCTCACATTGTTGCCGATGACGATGGTGCCGGTGCGCTCGTCGATGACGACGCGGGCAGGGGCGTCCGATTCGACGACGAGATTCTCTACCTCGGCATAGAAACGCGCGGCCGAAACATTCTTGGGCCGCCTGATCTGAACTGTGCGCGCATCGCGTTCGGCGGCGACGCGCATGCCGAAGCGCTGCGAAGTATAGTCGTTGATTGCGTCGGCGATGCGGATGGCGGTCGAGAAATCGGGATTGCGCAGTTGCAGCGTCAGTACGCCCTGGTCGTCGAACTCGGCCGGCACCGCGCGTTCGACGATAGCGCCGTTGGGCACGCGGCCGGCGGTCGGCACGCCCTGCGTCAGCTGCTGGGCCTGACCCTGGGCGGTGAAGCCGCCGACAATCACCGAGCCCTGCCCGACGGCGTAGATTTCGCCGTCGGCCGCCTTCAGCGGCGTCATCACCAGGGTGCCGCCGGCGAGCGAGGTGGCATCGCCCATCGAGGAGACGTCGATGTCGATGCGGGCGCCCGACTGGACGAAGGGCGGCATGTTGGCGGTGACGATGACGGCGGCCACGTTCTTGGCGCGCGCGCTGCCGCCTTCGGTGGCGATGCCGAGATTCTCCAGCATGGCGCGGATCGACTGTTCGGTGAATGGCGAGTTGCGCAGGCTGTCGCCGGTGCCGGCAAGGCCGATGACCAGGCCGTAGCCGACGAGCTGGTTATCGCGCGCGCTCTGCAGCTGGGCGATATCCTTGATGCGTGCGGCGACCTCGCCGGGCGGCAGCGTGCTCGGTCCCGTGGAAACGCGGAACATGCGCTGGGTCGTGGCCGGATCATATTCCGGATCGTCGTAGACGCCGCCGTTCTTCTGCGCGAGCTCGCGCTTGGCCTTGGGCGTCAGCCCGTCGGCCAATGCCGGCTGAAGGCAGATGGCGGTGCTCAGCAGAAGAACAAAAGCACGCATCACGAAGCGCCGACCTTGATGGTGCCGTCGGCCATCACCGTGCCCGAGATGATCTTTCCGCTGTCGATGTTGCGGATCTTGATCTGGTCACCGGCAGCACCTGGCTGCAACGTGACGCCGGCCGCCGAAATGGTAAGCGCGCCGGCGGTGAAATAGACCTGCACGGAAGCGCCCTGCTCGACCAACCAGGCGTCACGGATGGCGGTGACCGGGATGTAGCGGCCGGGCAGAAGCGTGCGCTTGGCGACCTTGCCCTGAAGCTCCTCGGAGCGCGTCGCCATGCCGTCGGGCTTATGCTTGCCGGGGATCAGCATCACCTGCTTGAGCGCGCCGGGCTCGATGGTCTCGCCAGGATAGATGACCCGATTGGGGATCAGCACGGCCTCGCCGACGGGCTGGGCTGCGGCGATCTGGTTCGCCGACTGGCCGGTCGTGTCCTGCGCGAAGGCCGGCATGCCGGCGGCCACCAGGATGGTGGCCAGCGCGGCGCGACGGAGTGCGGAGGAGATCGGCGAGGCCATCGTCCGTTACCTGATGTTCTTGGAGACCACCGAGGCCATGTCGTCGGCGGCCTGGATGACCTTGGAGTTCATTTCGTAGGCGCGCTGGGCCGAGATCAGCTCGGTGATTTCCTTGACCGGATCGACGTTGGAGGATTCCAGATAACCCTGCTGGATCGTGGCAAAGCCGGGGTCGCCGGGAACACCGACATTGGCCGGGCCTGAGGCAGCTGTTTCCTGGAACAGGTTGTCGCCAAGCGGGGCCAGTCCCGCCTCGTTGGCGAAGTTGGCGATCTGAAGCTGGCCGAGCAGCTGCAAATTCGTCTGACCGTCCAGGCGGGCAAAGACCTGGCCGGTCTTGTTGACGATGACCTCGACCGCGTTGGTCGGCACGGTGATGGCCGGAATGACCTCGGCGCCGTCGACGGTCACCAACTGCCCGGTGGCGTTGGTGTTGAAGGCGCCGGCGCGCGAGTAGAGCGTGCCGCCATCGGCTCCCTGGATCTGGAACCAGCCCCTGCCGGTCAAGGCCAGGTCGAAGCTGTTGCCGGTGCTGGCCAATTCACCTTGCGTGTGGACGTTGCGCACGGCCGTCGTCTTGACGCCAAGACCGATCGAGACGCCTTCCGGCACCAGCGAGGTGTTGGAGCGGTTGGGCACACCCTGCGTTCGGTCGACCTGGTAGAGCAGGTCGGAGAATTCGGCCCGCGCCCGCTTGTAGCCGGTGGTGTTGATGTTGGCGATGTTGTTGGCGATGACTTCCAGGTTGGTCTGCTGGGCGTTCATGCCGGTGGCGGCGATGGCAAGGGCTTTCATGACGCGGTCCTAGATACTCATGCGACTGATTTCGAGATAGGCCGAGACGACCTTGTCGCGGATGGCGATGGTGGTCTGCAGCGCCTGCTGGGCGCTCAGCACCGCATCGACGACCTGGCGCGTGTCGGCGTCGCCCTTGATCGCCTGTATCGACATCTGCTCGGCGCCCTGCAGCGTGTTGACGGTTTTCGTCGCCGCCTGGCTGAGGACTTCGGCGAAGCTGCTGCCGACGCTTTCGCCGGGCTGCGTTCCGACACCGCCCTGAAGCAGACCCGGTGAAGCCTGTTCCGCTCCATCCACTGCCGTCTTGAATTGTATTGCCCCGATACCGCCGATCATTACTGGTTCCTCATCAGGTCGATGGTCATGGAAATCAGATCGCGAGCCTGCTTGATGACCTGCAGGTTGGCTTCATAGGAGCGGTTCGCCTCGCTCATGTCGGCCATTTCGACCAACGTGTTGACGTTGGGCATCTTGACGTACCCTTTGGCGTCGGCGGCTTCGTTGCCGGGCTGGAATTCGACCGGGAAGTCTGAAGGATCGCGAGAGATCGCGCTGACTTCCACCAGCGAGCCGCCGGTCGCGCGGTCGACTTCGGACTGGAAGGTGATCGTCTTGCGGCGATAGGGATCGGCGCCTGGCGTGGTGCCGGTCGACTGGGCGTTGGCGAGGTTTTCCGACACCACGCGCAGGCGCTCCGATTGGGCGCCTAGGCCGGATGATGCGACTTTGAGGGCTGCGGTCAGCGCGTCCATGGTCAGCTCTTCACCACCATGGTCATCATCGAATGGAAGGCTTTCACGATCGCCGTGTTGAGCTCGAAGGAGCGGCGCACCTCGCCGGCCTTCATCAGCTCCTGCTCGAGGACCACGGTGTTCTTCGACGGCATGATCGCGCCGTCAGGATCCTCCGGCTTGACGTTGAAGCCGGCAGTGGCCGTTTCGGCGCCGAGATGGCCGGCCTGCGTGGCGGCAAGGGTCACTGCGGTCCGGTCGAGCACCTTTTCGAAGGGCTCGACGTCATTGGCCGTGTAGCCCGGCGTGTTGGCATTGGCGATGTTGGAGGCAATCGCCGACTGGCGCACGGCCAGCCATTGCGACTGTCGTGTAGCGAGATCGAAAAGATTTACGGGTTCCATGGGAATCTCCCGGGCAAGTACGCGCAAGACTAGGCGGCCAGTCTTGCGCGGACCTTGCGCGGGGCGGGCCTCATGGCCCGGCATAATTACTTGGAGAGCTGGATCACCTTGTCGGTGCTGGTGACGATAACCCACTTGCCGCCGCGCTGCTCGATCGAGGCGACGCGGCTGGAATCGGGCAGGACCGAGCCGCGCTGAACGATCCACAGACCGGTATCGTCCTCGATCATGGCGCGGCCGTTGGCGACATGCACCATCTTGAATTCCGAAGCTGCGGCCGGGAAGGGCTGGTCACCGGGCGGCGGCGCGGGATCGTTCTCAATCGTCCCGGTGGCAAACAGGTCGATATCGGCATTGGGAACATCGTTGGCCGTCAGCGGCCCGCTGCGTTCGGCCACGATGCCGCCGCCTTCGCGTCCGGCATTGCTGCCGCTGCCGCCGAACTTGATCGTCTGAACGCCGAACTGCTCCTGGTTGAAGAAGATGTACCAGGGAAACAACGCGCAGATCAGGCCGAGCGTAATACCGAGCGCGGCGATGACGAAATCGCTGCGGCGGTCGGCGCTCCTGTCGGCCAGGCGCGGGAACTGGGCTTTCGGCGGCTCCGGCCATTCGGTGCGGGGAAAAAGCCCGTCGAGCAAGGAATCGCGGCTGGCCTGCGCCACATCGGCGGTCTCGGCGGTGGATGTCCGCGGCGGATGCGGCCTGTCGGCCCTGGTCAGGAGGGCCGATGTCTTCTGTGTCTTGGCATCCGCGGCCTTGCCCTTGGCAATCCTTGCCGCGTCGGCCTCGGCCCTCTCCGCCGCCTCGGCCTCGGCAAGCATGTCGCGCAGCATGCGCTCGGTGTATTGGAGCTCAGTCTCCTTGATCGCCATTCAGCTTCCCCTTGAGATGGCGGGCGAGGTCGGCGAACGGATCGGCCGACGCCCGGTCCCTCGGCGATTGCGTGAGCGCTTCGTAGATCAGCGGCACCTGGCGCACCGCATTGTCGAGCTCGGCGTCGGCGCCGCTCTGGTAGGCGCCCAGCAGGCGGATGTCGCGCGTGTCCTCGAAACGCGCGATCATCGATTTCAGCTTTGTCACCAGCATGCGCTGCTCGGCGCTCCAGGCCTTGTCGGCAAGGCGCGAGATCGATGACAGCGGATTGACCGGCGGATAGCGGCCCTGCTCGGCGAGCGAGCGGTCGAGCACGACATGGCCATCAAGGATGCCGCGCACCGAATCGGCGACCGGATCATTGTGGTCGTCGCCGTCGACCAGCACGGAAATGATGGCGGTGATCGAACCCTTGCCTTCGGCTCCAGGTCCGGCCCGTTCGAGCAACTTCGGCAGATCGGTGAAGACCGAGGCCGGATAGCCGCGCGCGACCGGCGGTTCGCCGGTTCCGGTCGCCACCTCGCGCAGCGCGTGGGCGAAACGAGTGATGGAATCCAGCACCAGCAGCACGCGATGGCCCTGGTCGCGGAAATGCTCAGCGACACACATGGCGGTGTCGGGCGCACGCCGGCGCATCATGGCGCTCTCGTCGCTGGTGGCGACGACGGCGACGGTCTTGGCCATGCTGTCGGCGCCGATCGTGTCCTCGAGGAATTCGCGCACCTCGCGGCCGCGCTCGCCGATCAGCGCCACGACCACCGTATCGAAGGCCTCGGCGCCGGCAAGCATGGCAAGCAGCGTCGACTTGCCGACGCCCGAACCGGCGAAGATGCCGAGCCGCTGGCCGAAGCAAAGCGGGGTGAAGATGTCGATCACCCTGACGCCGGTGAGGAAACCGGTGCCGACGCGCTGGCGCGCCAGGGCGCCCGGCGTCGCGCTATGCGCGACCTCGGCAGCATTCGGCCTGATCAGCGGCGGGCCACCGTCGATGACGCGGGTCAAGGCGTCGATGGCGCGCCCGCGCCAGGAGACATGCGGCGTGACGGCGAGAGGACCACGGCGAAAGACGGCGTCGCCGATGCCGGCATCGGCGCTGCGCTCGAAGGGCGCGACCACCACCTCGTCGCTGCCGATCTTGACGATCTCGCCGCGCCGCGCGCCGGCCTTGCCGCGCTGCTCGACGATGTCGCCGAGCCTGGCAATTCCGGACAGGCCGCGGACCTTGTAATGCGTCGGCGATATCTCGGCGATGCGGCCGCCGCGTGCAAGCAGCGCCTGCGGATCGTCGAACCGCCGCCAGACGCGTTCGAGCGCGGCCAGCCTGTCGGTCCGTCCAATATCCGGCGGGCTCTCGGAAGCGCGCAACAGGGACGAGCCGGTCGTCATGCGGTCACTTCGAGCCGAGCGTCTTGATCGCGTCGTCGGTGGAGGAATCGGTCTGCCGCATCAGCGCCGCCGTGTTCTCGAAGGCGCGCTGCACCTGGATCAGCCGGGTCATTTCCAGCACCGGGTTGACGTTCGACTCTTCTAGAAACCCTTGGGCGACACCGACGTCCGAGCGATCGGTGACGGGTTCGGGCGTACGCGCCGGGACGATGCCCGAATTGCCATAGCGGACGAAATTCTCGCCGGGGTCGAAATTGTAGAGGCCGAGCGCGCCGACCAGCTGGTCGTTCTGCCTGAGCGAGCCGTCGGCGCCTGCCTTGGGCGGGCCGTTGCGCGGATCGAGCTGGATCGGGGCGCCGCCACCATCCAGCACCGGATAGCCTTCGATCGACATCAGTTCGCCGTTCTCGTTCATGGAGAAGCGGCCGTCGCGCGTCATCACCGTGCCGGCCGGCGTGTCGATCGCGAACCAGGCGTCGCCCTGGACGGCGAAGTCGAACGGATTGCCGGTTTCGGTCAGCGCGCCATGCGCGCCGGAAAGATAGGTCTTGCCGGACGAGGCGAAGGAAACCGACTTCGGACCGGTGCCCGAAACCACGTCCTCGAACTTCACGCCGGTGGCGCGAAAGCCGACGGTCGAGGCGTTGGCGACGTTGTCGGCGATGGTGTCGAGACGGCGCTCGAGAGCGATCTGAGAGGAGAGGGCGACGTAAAGACTGTCCTGCATGATCTTCTCAGAACTTCAACTGCTGCATGGCCATCATCAGATCGGTGGAGATGCCGACAGTGGTCGGCTGCGCGAAGAGCACGCTGACCGACGTCACCGCCGTCGAGGTCGGGTTGTTGATCTCGTACATGCTGGTGAAGCGGGTCAGGAACTTGCTGAGCTTGTCCGGGTCGGTGAAGTCCTTGATGTCGAGCTTCTGCTCGAACAACTGCGCCTGCTTGTCGATGTCGGCCGTGGCGAAGGAATCGGGCAGACCAAGCGCGGTGCGCACCACGCTGGCCAAAGCGGTGTCGGCGAGCACGTCGTACCAGCTGGTGATGTCGGGCGCCTTGCGCTGGAAATAGAGCGCCAGCCGGACGCCTTCGTTGGTCTGACCGGCATTCTCTTCCAATGTCTGGCGCAGATACATGTCGACGGTCGGCTGCTGCGCGGCAACGCGCGTGGTCGTCGTATCGCCGTACTGCGCGAAGTTGAAAGCGGAGGCCAGCCCGGCATAGGCCTTGTTGGTCTGCTGGTTGGCGACGCTGTTTGGATCCTTCACGCCGCCTTGCAGGACGGACTTGATCAGGTCCTTGTCCTCGGTGGCCGAATCCAGGCCGAACGCGGCCAGCGCGTAAGTGTAGAGCCGGTCGTTCGACATCAGATCGTCGATCGACTTCACCTTGGTGATGTTGGCGAGATAGTAGGTCGTCTCGCCTTTCACATAGTCCGAATTCGGATCGAGGCCTGCGATCTGGGCCTGTGTGGCGTAGTTCGCCGTAACCTGCTGCTGTGTCGGGTTGTAGACCGTCGCACTGGTGCCATCGGCCGCGAAGTTGAAGGCAGCGACGAACTGGGCGTAGCGCTTGTCGGTCAGCTTGTTGGCGAAGCTGTTGGGGTCGGAGACGCCTTCCTTCAGCGCCTTGACCATGAAGGCCTTGGCGTAGTCCATATCCTCCAGCCCGTAAGCCTTCATGGCGTATTTGAACAGGCGGTCGTTGTTTACGAAATCGTCGATCGATGTAACCTTGCCGATATTGGCAAGATAATATTGCGTATCGCGATCGACCGTCGGCTGTTGCTCGACCTGGGCGATCGATTTGTTGATGTCTTTCGCGATCAACTGGTAGCTGGTGTAGGTATTGAGCAAGGACACGCCTCCGGCCGAAGCTATTTCCGCACAATAGCGTCACTTCCTTGCGCGAAGCTGAATCGCGTCCGCGGCCTTCCATTCAAGCCTCACACAAGGCACGGAGACTATCCCTGATCACGACGTGACATGCGGAAGGACCTGCCGTGGGCATTCTGATCGGACTTGTGGTGACGCTCGGCTGCGTTCTCGGCGGCTTCATGGCCATGGGCGGGCACCTGCATGTGCTGCTGCAGCCGTGGGAAGCGGTGGTCATCTGCGGCGCCGCGCTCGGCACTTTCCTCGTCGCCAATCCGATGAAGACGGTCAAGGACACAGGCAAGGGCATTCTCGAAGCCTTCAAGCAGGCGGTGCCGAAGGAGCGCGACTATCTCGAGACGCTGGGCGTCCTGCACAGCCTGATGCGCGAACTGCGCTCGAAGTCTCGCAGCGAGGTCGAGGCGCATATCGACAATCCGGAAGAGTCGGCGATCTTCCAGGCCTTTCCGACCGTGCTCAAGAACCATGACCTGACGAATTTCATCTGCGACTATTGCCGCATCATCATCATCGGCAATGCCCGCTCGCATGAGATCGAGGCGCTGATGGACGAAGAGATCCAGACGATCCGCACGGACAAGCTGAAGGCCTATCACGCGATGGTCGCGGTCGGCGACGGCCTGCCGGCGCTGGGCATCGTGGCCGCCGTGCTCGGCGTGGTGAAGGCGATGGGCGCGCTGGACCAGTCGCCGGAAATCCTCGGCGGCCTGATCGGCGCGGCGCTCGTCGGAACCTTCCTCGGCATCTTCCTGTCCTATGCGGTGGTCGGTCCGGTCGCGACCAAGATCAAGACGGTGCGCGAAAAGAAGAACCGCCTCTACATCATCGTCAAGCAGACGCTGCTTGCGTATATGAACGGCGCCCTGCCGCAGGTCGCGATCGAATTCGGCCGCAAGACCATATCCTCCTACGAACGTCCGACGATCGATGCGGTGGAGCAGAGCACCATGAGCGCCGGCACCGCCGAGAAGAAGGCGGCCTGAGCATGCAGCATCCGAGACAGGGCCGCCTGCCGTCATGACCAGTCCGGCCAGTCCGTCAGAATCACGGGCCTTGATCCTCGAGCGGCTCGTCGGCGACAGCGGCGAGGCGGCGCAGGTGATCGGCGTCGGCCGCGGCATGGCCGAGCGGGCGCTGCCGTTGCTGCAGAAAGCGCTTGCCGCAGAGCTCGGCGCGCCGGTGACGGTCGACCTGCAAGTGGTGGAGGTTGGCCGCGTTCCCGAGGCGCGTTCACGCGCCGGCGATGCCTTTGCGCTGACCGTCGTGTCCTCGCCGACCTCGGCCGACGCCATGACGCTGGTGATGGATGCGCATGCGGTCGCCGTCATGGTTAGCGCCCTGTTCGGCGGCGATCCCGACCAGCCGGTGGCGCCGATCGAGCGCGACCTGTCGCAGATCGAGGCCGATGTGGCGACCACCGTGTTCCAGGAGATCGCGACGGCTCTCAACGGATCCGGCAAACGTTCGCTCGACCTGCGCCTGCCGGTGCCGAAAGCAATGTCCGGCAACGAGGCGAGGCGGCGCGTGTTGCGTGACGGCGCCGCCGTGCGCATCGTCTACGGCCTGTCGACGTCGTCCGACAGCGGCACGCTCACGGTGATGATCCCGCAGCGCCTGCTGCTTTCCTCGCGAAGCGGCGAGGCCATCACAGGCGAGAATGGCGAGACCACGGAATTCGACTGGCGGGCCCGCTTCTCCGAGGAGGTTATGCGCTCGACCGTCCGGCTCGAAGCGACGATGCCGCTCGCCCGGCTGACGCTCGGCGACCTCGCGGCGTTCGAGCCCGGCCAGGTGATCGAATTGGAGGAAAATGCCCAGCTCAACGCTAGGCTCAGCGCCCGCGACAAGACACTGTTTGTCTGCGAGTTCGGCAAGCTGGGGCAGAACTACACCGTCCGTATCAGCCATCCGCATGATGCCGGGCAGGATTTCATCGACGGACTGATGCCGGGCTGACGCCAGGCCCGGGATTCATGGAGACGAAGCATGGCAGCGACAAATGTGGAAGCCGAGGCCGAAACGGAAACCGGCCAACCTAACGAGCAACTGGATCGCGCTATCGAAGAACTGCGCGGCGTGCTCCGTGAAGAGGAGGGCCGTCCGGATGCCGCGCTTCGGTCTGGGGCCAATTCCTCCATCATCATGACCATTCCGGTCGACGTGCAGATCATCCTCGGCAGCACGGAGATGCCGGTGTCGGAGCTGATGGCGCTGCAGAAGGGTTCCACCGTCGCGCTCAATCGCCGTATCGGCGAGCCGGTCGACGTCGTGGTCAACGGCCGCAAGATCGCACGCGGCGAGATCACGGTGCTGGAAAGCGACCCGACGCGCTTCGGCATCCGGCTCACCGAAATCATCGCAGCGACGAAGAGCGCCTGAGAATGGCCGGCGGGCGGACCAATCGGCAGCGAGGGCAACACGCATGACGACGGCATTGGCGCTGACACGCCCGCAAAAGGCGGCAGCCATACTGGTGGCCATGGGCAAGCCCGCGGCCAGCCGCCTGCTCAAATTCTTCAAGCAGGACGAGTTGAAGGCGCTGATCGAGGGCGCACGTCTCCTGCGCACCATTCCGCAGGCCGATCTGGAGCGTATCGTCGCCGAGTTCGAAGCCGAATTCACCGAGGGCGCCGGCCTGCTCGATTCAGCCGACCGGATGGATACGATCCTGAACGAATCGCTGTCGCCCGAGGAGATGAGCGCCATCATGGGCGAGAAGAAGTTCGAGCCGGTCCTGGAGGGGCCCCCGCCGATATGGCCGGACCTCGAGAAGCTTGAGCCGTCGCGGCTCGGCTCCTTCCTTGCCGGCGAGCACCCGCAGACGTCGGCCATGGTGCTGTCGAAGCTTGCGTCGCAGACAGCCGCCAACGTGCTGCTGACGATGGAAAAGCCGATGCGCAGCCAGATCATCAAGCGCATGGTGACGATGGCCAACATCCCAGACGCGGCATCCAGGATCGTCGAGAACCAGCTGCGCGTGAGCGTGCTGTCGCAGAAGGCCAGCCGGGACACCACGGCCGGCCAGGAGCGCGTCGCCAGCGTGCTCAACGAGATGGAGAAGCCCGAGCTGGACGAACTGATGCAGGACCTGGAGGAAGTCGGCACGCCTGATCTCGCCGGCGTCAGGTCGCGGCTGTTCGCCTTCGATGATCTGCCGTTGCTGCCGCAGAAAGCCCGGGTCCTTTTGTTCGATGGGCTGTCGACCGAGCTCGTCACGCTGGCGCTGCGCGGCGCCTCGCCGGAACTCGCCGAATCGGCGCTGTCGGCGATCGGCGCGCGCTCTCGCCGCATGATCGAATCCGAGCTCGGACAAGGCTCGGAAGGCATTGCGCTCGCCGACATCATGGCGGCGCGCAAGAGCGTATCGGTCGCAGCCATCCGGCTGTCGCGCGAAGGAGCTTTCGAGCTGCCTTCGATGCAGACCGCCACCGCCGAAGCCGCCTGACGATAACCACCCGGTCGGAGCGCCATGTCTGAAGCGGTCGACAAGGATTCCAAAACCGAGGAAGCCACCGAAAAGAAGATCCGCGACACGATCGAGCAGGGCAAGCTGCCCCATTCGCGCGAGACCGCGATCTTTGCCTCCTTTCTCGCCATTCTGGTTTTCGCCGTCTTTTACGCCAAGGACGCGATCGTCGATCTCGGCATGTTCCTGTCGACGTTCCTGGAGAAGCCGGAAGCCTGGCCGATGGACACCGAGACCGACGTCATCTCGCTCTACAAGCAGGTGATGACCGAGATCGGCCGAGCCGTCGTCAGCCTGCTGGTGCTGCTGACGGTTGCCGGCATCGGCGCCTCGGTCTTCCAGAACATGCCGCAAATCGTCGGCGAACGGATCAGGCCGCAGCTGTCGCGCATCTCGATCGCCAAGGGCTGGAGCCGGATGTTCGGCGTCCAGGGCTGGGTCGAGTTCCTGAAGTCGTTGGCCAAGCTCGGCTTCGCCATCGCGGTGCTGAGCTTCACGCTCTCGCAAGACCATCGCAAGCTGCTCGCCGGCATGATCACCAACCCGGTCTCGTTCGGCCTCGTCATACGCGGCATCTTCGTCGACATCCTCGTGGCGATCGTCTTCGTCATGGGGCTGATCGCGGTGGCCGACATCGTCTGGTCGCGCTTCCATTGGCGGCGCGACCTGCGGATGACCAAGCAGGAAGTCAAAGACGAGTTGAAGCAGTCGGAAGGCGATCCGATCGTCAAGTCGCGGCTGCGCTCGCTGGCGCGCGACCGGGCGCGCAAACGCATGATGACGGCCGTGCCGCGCGCGACGCTGGTGATCGCCAACCCGACGCACTATTCGATCGCGCTGAAATATGTGCGCGAGGAGGATTCCGCGCCGATCGTGCTGGCCAAGGGACAGGACCTTGTGGCGCTCAAGATCCGCGAGATCGCCCGGGAGAACAACATCCCGATCTTCGAGGACGTGGCGCTTGCGCGCTCCATGTACAAGCAAGTTTCGGTTGATAGCGTGATCCCGTCGCAATTCTACCAGGCGGTCGCCGAGTTGGTGCGGATCGTCTACTCGAAGAAGGCCGCGCGCAAAGCAACCCAATGAACGGACGCCGCTAATCCATGGACCGGCAACCACACGCCAACTCCCGCGAGCTGATCGTCGCCAGCGCCATCGAGCCCGTGGTGGGCGAATTGAGGCTCATCGACGTTGCAGATTATATCGCCTTCATCCGGCTCGAGCATCTCGCCTGCCTGTCAGACCTGGTGGATTCGGCGGTCGAGCTTTACTTCCGGCCGGGAACGCTGCGGCTCGGCCATGGCGCGGAGGCGCATGTCGACTGGAGCGGCAACCCGCGCATCGTGCTCGACCTGGAGCTGCGGCCGCGCGGCGTGACGGTCTATTTCCAGCTGACGCTGACCGAGCACGAGGCATCCGTGGTGGTCAACTACGTGTCGTTCGAGAAGCCCGGCGAGACGCCGGAGCACAACACGGCCTTGCTCGAGGACGCGATCGAAGAGGCTCGCATCCGAAGGACCGAGCCGCTGGTATTCCCCTAAAGCGCGTCGCGATCTTTCAGATTCGCTCCATGCGCTTTAGGTTTTTGATTTTGCGCATGCCTTTGCCCCGAAACCGGTTCCCACTTTCGGGAGACATGCTCCAATGATTTGATTGTGCCGAGCCGACCTCGCCGCGGCACGTTCAGCGCCGCGGGTGTGACGTCACTCGATCAGGCCGAGCCGCAAGGCCTTGGCGACGGCTTGGTTGCGGTTGACCGCGTTGAGCTTCTGCGTCGATTGGGTGAGATACTGGTTGGCGGTGTGCACCGAGAGCTTGAGGAGCTTGGCGATCTCCTCGCTGGTATTGCCGTTGGCGGTCAGCTTCAGGCATTCGAGCTCGCGCTTGGAGATCGAGCGCGTCCGGCCGGTGTCGCCGGGGCGGATGCGGGCGACGGCCGCGAAAAGCGCGAAGGAGCGGGCGTGGATCTCGCATAGCGTGTCGTCGGACAGCGCGATCTCCGAGCCCAGGAAGACGACCAGCCCGCATTGACCGCCATCGGCATGCACCGGCAAGGCGATGCCGTTGGTGCCGGGCGCCAGCGGCGCGGTCGGCTCGGCCCAGGCGAGCGACCGGAAGCCCTGCCGCGATCCGGCGGCGCCGTCATCGGCCCACCAGCGCGGCATCGTCGAGAGGCGGCTGTGGCGCACCATATCCTCGCCATTGGCGCCGGAGATGAATTTGGTCGTGATCGCGGTACCCGGGTAGTCGGAATCGAAACACGCCACGAGACGCGCGCGCTCCGGCGAGGGGCTGACGAAATAGAGGCCGAAGGCCGAGGCATTGATATCGACGGCGATCCAGCGGCAGCGGCGCACGGCATCCGGAATGGTGGCGGTCTGATGCGTCTCCGAGCCGAGCGAGAAGGCGCCGAACGGGTTGCGCTGATCGTTGAAAAGGGCGGCTGCCTCTCTGACCTGTGCGTGCTTCAAATGATGCCGCTCCTGATTGCCGTCGCGATCGCCATCGCGCGGTTGCTGGCCGCGAACTTCTGTATGGCGTGCGTGATGTAGCTGTTGACGGTGTTCGACGAGACACCGAGGATGACGGCCACCTCGTCGGTGGTCTTGCCTTCCGAGACCCAGAACAGGCATTCGCGCTCGCGGTCCGACAGCGGATCCTGCATGGATGCCGCCGCGATCAGCTGCGGAATGCCGGAAAGCGCATAGCAGCACTTGATCTGCGCCTTCATCAGCGCGGCCAGGTCGATCTTGTCGGCCTCGGCGGCCGAGAACAGCACGAACAGGCGCTGCCGGCCGACATTGAGCCGCAGCGAATAGATTTCGGCGTGGCCGAGCACGTCGAGCAGGCGGGCTTCCTCGCCGGTCAGCAATGCACCGGCGTCGGGCGCGTGCGCCGCCACCAACGGCTTCGGGCGTACGCCCGGCGCCACGGTCAAGGGGCCTAGCGCCAGGTTGGCAATCAGCCTTTTGCCTATCAGCTCTATGGCGTCGAAAATCCAGTTCGAGGAGACGATGCGCGCATCGTTGCGGTCCTGGTCATGCACGATGGCGACCAGCATATAGCTGTCGGCGCCGATATCGGCGGCAAGCTGCATGAAGAAACTGGTGAGATCGCCGCGGGACGTCAGGCGCGAGCCTGAAGCATCGGGTTGGAGAAGCGCGGCGGAACTGCTCATTTTAATTCTTGGATTCTTGCCGGAATCGATCCTTGTGCCCGGTGCTGGCGAAACCAACGGCCGGACCCGAAACGCGTCACGTTCACGAAGACACACTCACGGGCGCGAACGGCGCCCAACCGCGCCGAATCCCTCTAGGGAACGCGAAACCGTCCGCGTCTGGTACCGGCCTGGCGCCGGAACTTGAGACTTTGGGTGGTAGCCGCGCCCCCCGTGGACCGGCTGATTCGGGTCTAATCTACCCGCAGATGAATCCGACATCAAACGCGATTTGACAAAATCGAATCCGATGGACTCGCTTTGCGACTCAGCAGCCGGTCTTCGCGTTACTTGGCGGTGACTTCAGAGCTGAATTGAGCCGATGATTTCGCGGCGAGGTCGTAAAATACGCCCCCGGTTGCATCCGGGAGCGTATGGCCTTGAACAGAAGATGGCTTAGCGATCCTCGAAGCCCGTCAGCACGCCGACGGCGTTGATGCCGATCTCTTCCACGGCGTAGCCGCCTTCCATGACGAACAGCGTCGGCAGGCCAAGCCTGGCGATACGGCGGCCGATCTTGGGATAGTCGACGCTCTTCAGCTTGAACTGGCTGATCGGATCTTTCTCGAAGGTGTCGACGCCGAGCGAGACGATGACGACATCGGGGGCGTAGGCCGCAAGCTTGGCGCAGGCGTCCTCAAGCGACGCGCCCCAGCCGTCCCAATTGGTGCCGAAGGGCATCGGGTAATTGATGTTGAAGCCTTCGCCGTCGCCTTCGCCGCGCTCGTCGGCATGGCCGAGGAAGAACGGATACTCGACCATCGGATCGCCATGCAGGTTGAGGACCTGGATGTCGCCGCGGCGATAGAAGATCTCCTGCGTGCCGTTGCCGTGATGGTAGTCGACATCGAGGATCGACACGCGTTTGGCGCCCTGGTCGCGGAACCATTGCGCGACGACGGCGGCATTGTTGATGAAGCAATAGCCGCCCATGAAGGCAGCACCCGCATGGTGGCCGGGCGGGCGGCAGAGCGCGAAGGCGGTGCGCTCGCCGCCCTTGACAAGTGCAGCCGCCGTCAGCGCGACGTCATAGGAGGATTTGATCGCCGCCCAGGTGCCTTCGACGAAGGTGGCGCCGGCATCGAAGGAATAGTAGCCGAGCAAAGCATCGATGCGCTTCGGCGGCACGTCGCCGCGCAGGCCGCGCGTCGGCCAGGTGAAGCCCATGGCCGATCCTGTGAAACCGGCGGCGACCCATTCCGGCCACACCGTCGGCAGGAAGTCGATGTAGTGGGCCTCATGCACGCGTTTGGCGGCGGCGAGGTCGTGCTCGACCGGTCCGATGATCGGCCCGAGCTTCTCGCTCTCCACCCGTGCCCTGATGAATTCGGCTCGCGACGGCTTCTCGAAACCCGGCACGATCGCCGATGTGACCAGTTCCATCTGGCCTGAGTGGCCGGCGTGAAGTGGCGAATAGACAGTTTTCATGGAAATTCCCCTGCAAGTGCGAAATCAGTTGGAGGTGCGAAATCATTCGAGATTGAGATGAGGGGTTACCAGAGCGAGCCACATGGCTTCCACATCGTCCTCGATGAGGTCGAATGTCCTGCGGTCCCTCTTCAGCCCGACAAGCCGGCAGACATGGCCGACTTCCATCATCAAAACGCCGAGCCGGCTGGCGATCTTGTCTTCGAGAGCTGGATTCACATGCTGCAGCCACGCGGCGTAGAGGGCGATGATCTCCTTGTCATATTGGTCCTGGATCGGCCTCAGGTCGGCATTGCCGGATATGGCCTCGATCACCGGCATCAACGTGGCGTTGTCGAGATAGAGCCTGGACGTGTCGATGAAGAGCTTGCGCACTTCGCGCCGGAACTCGTCACGGTTGGTTGGCCGGGGGGCGTCGATACGCTTCTGGACCACCTCAGGAAAAGACGACAGCCAGCGCCGGGCCAGGTCCAGAAGAATGGCTTCCTTGTTGGGAAAGTACTGATAGATCGAGCCGACCGACAGGCCCGCGCGCTGCGCGATGGCGAGCGTCGTCGGCGCTCTGGTTCCTTGCTCGCGCGTCAGGATCAGCGCCGCATCGAGAATCCTGTCGACCACCTTGCTTGACCGTTGCTGCCGCGGCTGCTTGCGCGGTTCGAGCGCTATCTTGGTCTTGCGGTCGAGACTGCGCTTCACTGCTCGTTGCCCCCGTTCCCCGCCCGGCCTCACCATCGGCGCGCGGTGCAGTTCACTGAACATTCCAAATTCCAGCTCAAATTCCGGCTGTTGACAAACGCGAATAAACAGTCGCATTCTTTATCCACGCTGTCTTCCACGATAACAAGGGGAATTTCGAAGACGGCGCATCGGCATCGACTTTTGTCCCATAGCGTCGCCCCGGTGGAGCGGCTGCTCGTTGGACTTGGCGCTGTCGATCCCTCAGCAAAATGTGGAGTCGCGATGTCAGTTGCGGGTGGTGGTGCGGATCTGGTGGTCGTCAACGGCCGTGTGCTGACCATGGACGACGACAATCCCGCCGCAGAAGCTGTTGCCGTCAAGGACGGCGTCATCATCGCCATCGGCAACCGCGCTTCGATCGAAGGCCTCAAAGGACCGGCGACAAAAATTGTCGACGCCCAGGGCGGCTCCATCCTGCCGGGCTTCATCGAAGCGCATATGCATCTGTTCGGCGGCGCGGCCGAGCTCGACAACCTGCATCTTTCGGGCGTGCATGGCTTCGACGCGCTGCGCGACGCGATCCAGGGCTTCGCGGCGATGCGCCCGGACGCCAGGCTTCTGATCGGCACCGGCGTCGACTACGCCATCCTGCCGGAGCCGGTGACGCGCCACGATCTCGACCGCATCATTCCCGAGCGGCCCTTCGTCATGTCCGCGTCCGACCACCACACGATGTGGGCGAACACCAAGGCGCTGGAAGAGGCCGGGCTGCTCAATGGCAGGCAGGTCGGACAGGGCAATGAGGTCGTCATGGGCGCCGACGGACTTGCCGCCGGCGAGCTGCGCGAAGGCGAGGCCTTCGGACCGGTCCTCGACCATTACGGGGCGAACCGGACGCGGCTCGGCCTTGAGGGCGCCGAGCCGGATCCCTATCCTTCGGCGAAGGAGTTGGCGCACGATCGCGACCTGATGCATCGCGGCCTTGAATGGTGCGCCAGGCACGGCATCACCTCGATCCAGAACATGGACGGCAACCTCTACCAGCTCGAGCTGCTGGCCGGGCTGGAACAAGAGGGGCGGCTCATCTGCCGCACCAAGATCCCGTTCCACTTCAAGAATTTCATGAAGCTGGACATGCTGGAAAAAGCCTCGCGGATGGCCGCGACCTACAATTCCGAATGGCTGTCGTCCGGCATGGTCAAGGTCTTCTATGACGGCGTGCTGGATTCCTGGACGGCGGTGATGGTCGATGACTATGCCGACCGGCCCGGATGGCGCGGCGAGCCGCTGTTTTCGCCGGAGCATTTCGCGGAGGTGGCGGTCGAGGCCGACAGGCGCGGCCTGCAGATCGCCGTGCATTCGATCGGCGACGGCGCCGTGCGGGCGGTGCTGGACGGCTACCAGGCGGCGCTGAAGAAGAACGGCCGACGCGACAGCCGGCACCGCATCGAGCATATCGAGGTGACCACGGCCTCCGACGTGCCGCGCTTCGCCGAACTCGGCGTGCTGGCGTCGATGCAGCCGGCGCATCCGCCGGGCGCGCTGAACTTCCCGATGGAGCCGACGATCTCGCGCATCGGCCGCGACAAGTGGCCGTTGAGCTACGCCTGGCGCACGCTGAAGAACGCCGGCGCTCGCGTGGTGTTCGCGTCGGACTGGCCGGTTTCGCCGATCGATCCGATCCTGTCCATCCAGGCGGCAGTGATGCGCAAACCTTGGGCGGAAGGCATGCCGGACCAGAGCTTCTCGTTGCGGGAGGCAATAGAGGGCTACACGGTCGAAGGCGCGTATGCGGAGTTCATGGAACATCGCAAGGGCCGCCTCAAAACCGGATATCTCGCCGATATCGTCGTTTTGTCGGCCGATATCGAGGCGACCGTACCGGAAGCCTTGCACACCGTATGTCCGGTGACCACCATCTGCGGGGGGAAGATCACCTACCAAGCCTAACGATGGCATAGGAATTGCTTAATTGAATAGGGACTCGGATCGAGTCACTGCTGCGCAGTTGCCAAGCCGACCGGCTTATGGTGACAATCAAACAGGAACACACCTGCCGACAAGAGCAGGCTCTCTCAATGGGGTTATCGTGCCGGAGCAACCGGGTAAGAACGCGATCGAAGTACGCGGTGTTCGCAAGGTCTTTGGGACCGGCGAAAACCAGGTAGCCGCTCTCGACACTGTATCGGTGTCCATCCGCGAGAACGAATTTTTCACGCTGCTCGGCCCGTCCGGATGTGGAAAGACGACGCTGCTGAGATTGATTGCCGGCTTCGATTTCCCAACCGCCGGCGAGATTCTGCTGCACGGCCATGACATCGCGCCGCTGCCACCCTACAAACGCCCGGTCAACACCGTCTTCCAGAGCTATGCGCTCTTCCCGCACATGACGGTGGCGCAGAATATCGGCTTCGGGCTGGAGATGCTCGGCAAGCCGAAAGCGGAGATCGAGGCGCGCGTCGCGCAGATGCTGAAGCTGGTCAAGATGGAAGCGCTCAAGGCGCGCCGCACCAGCCAGATTTCGGGCGGCCAGCAGCAGCGCGTGGCGCTGGCCCGGGCGCTGGCGCCGCAGCCGAAGGTGCTTTTGCTCGACGAGCCGTTGTCAGCGCTGGACTATAAGCTGCGCAAGGAAATGCAGATCGAGCTGAAGCGGCTCCAGAACGAAACCGGCATCACCTTCATCTTCGTCACCCACGACCAGGAGGAAGCGCTGACCATGTCCGACCGCATCGCGGTGATGTCGGCCGGCAAGATCCTGCAGGTCGGCACGCCGCGCGACATTTACGACCGGCCGGCCGAACGCTTCGTCGCCGACTTCATCGGCGAGACCAACTTCCTGCCGGGCACGGTGGTGTCGAAGCAGGCCGGGGTGGCGATGGTCAAGTTCGCCAGCAACGCGACGATCAGCGCCGGCTATCCGGAAGGCTTCAATCCGACCGGCGAGGTGACGCTGGTGGTGCGTCCCGAGCATGCCGATCTGGTTCCCGATCCGGCCAAGGGCACGATCGCCGGGACACTCTCGAACATCGTCTATTTCGGCACCGACACGCACTATCACGTCAAGCTTGACGGCGGCGGCGAGAATTTCATCGTGCGCCAACAGAACAGTTCGAGCGCGGTGACCTACGAGACCGGCGCCAAGGTCGGCATCCAGTTCGAGGAGGACGCCGCCCGCGTCCTGAAAGACTGATGACGACAGCTGCTCTCTCCTCAGCGCCGCTCTCCAAGGCCGCCTTGTTCGAAGCCCAGGCGGTGAAAACCAGTGCGCGGCGCAACCGGCTGCTGTCGTTGCCGGCGCTGATCATCATCGGCATCTTCGGCGTGCTGCCGCTGATCATCATATGCGTCTATTCGTTCCTCGTCGCCGCGCCCTATGGCGGCGTGCAGTGGCAGTTCTCGACCGACGCCTATTTCAATTTCCTTTTCCAGCGCGACATTTTCGACGACACGCTGCAGTTCACGCCGGACTTCCTGATCATCTACCTGCGCTCGTTCCTGTTCGCGGTGGTGACGACGATCATCTGCCTGCTGCTCGGTTTCCCGACCGCCTATTTCATGGCGACGCGCCCGCCGGCGCAGCGCAACTGGTGGGTGCTCCTGATCACCATCCCGTTCTGGTCGAACCTTCTGGTCCGCACGCTGGCGATCATGTTCATCATCCGCGACGAGGGACTGATCAACGACGCGCTGCTGGCGCTCGGCGTGATCGATAAGCCGATCACGATGCTCTACACCAATTTCGCCATCCAGCTCGGCCTGCTCTACGCCTTCCTGCCGTTCATGGTGCTGCCGCTCTATTCGAGCCTGGAGAAACTGGACTTCCGACTGGTCGAAGCCGCGTATGACCTTTACGCGACGCGCCAGCAGGTGCTGTGGCGGGTGATCATACCGCTGTCCAAGCCCGGCATCATCGCCGGCTGCCTGCTCGTCTTCATCCCGGCGCTCGGCGCCTATGTGACGCCGCTGATCCTGGGCGGCGGCGTGCACCTGATGATCGGCGATCTCATCGCGCAGCAATTCGGTTCGGGCCGCAACTGGCCGCTCGGCTGCGCGCAGGCGCTGATCCTGATGGCGGCGGTGCTGGTGGCGCTGTTCTTCTATGTCCGCAACACGTCGGGGAAGGTGCAGCATGGCTGAGCCCCGCGTCATGGACATCAAGGACCAGCCGGGTTTCCGCTCGATCGCCGTGATCTGCCTGCTGGTGCTCTATGTGCCGGTGCTGATCCTGATGATCTTCTCGTTCAACAGCGGATCGCTGGTCACGCATTGGGAAGGCGTCACGCTCAACTGGTACGGCAGCGCGCTGCTCAACGAGGAGTTCCACAGCGCGGCGAAGAACACGCTGATCATCTCGGTGACCGCGACGATCGTCTCGACGATCTGCGCGACGCTTGCCGCGATCGGCATGACCCGCGTGAAGCCGTGGCGCGGGCTTGCCGCGGCCTTCATGGTCATCAACCTGCCGCTGATGGTGCCGGAGATCATCACGGCGGTGGCGACGCTGTCCTTCTTCGCGCTGATCGCCGGCGTGTTCGGACTGAACTTCGGCATCGGCAATCTGATCCTCGCCCACACCGTATTCTGCATCCCCTTCGCCTATATGCCGATCAGGGCGCGACTCGAGGACATGGATCTGACGCTGGAATCCGCGGCGGCGGACCTCTACGCGACGCCGTGGAATGCCTTCAAGCGCATCACGTTGCCGCTCTTGGTTCCCGGCATCATGTCGGGCGCGGCGCTCGCCTTCATCGTCTCCTTCGACGATTTCACCATCACGCAGCTTGTCGCCGGCCCCGGCCAGACGACGCTGCCCCTCTATATCTGGAACCAGATACGGCGGCCGATGACGCCGGAGATCAACGCCATCTCGACCATCCTGCTCCTGGTGTCGATCCTGTTCGTCTCGGTCTCGTTCCTGATCGCGCGGCGACGCGCAAAATGATCCACGAGCTCCAACACAACAATGGGAAGGCAAGGAGAACATAAAATGTCTGGAAAATTGATGGCGGCTGTTTCCGCGGCCGTTCTGTTATGGGCAGTGCCGGCGCTCGCCGACGGCGAGCTGCATATCTACAATTGGGGCGATTACACCAACCCCAAGCTGATCGATAAGTTCGAGAAGCAGTACAACATCAAGGTGACGCTGGACGACTACGATTCCAACGAAACGATGCTGTCCAAGGTGCGCGCCGGCAATTCCGGCTATGACATCGTCGTGCCGTCCGACTACACCGTGAAGATCATGGTCGAAGAGGGCCTGCTCGAAAAGACCGAGCCCAACGCGATGCCGAACGGCAAGAACATCGATCCGCGCTTCCTCAACGTCTATTGGGACGACGGCCGCCACTACACCGCGCCCTGGCAGTTCGGCACGACGACGTTCGCGGTCAATATGGACAAGTTCAAAGGCGACATCGACACGCTGGCGATCCTGTTCGACCCGCCGGATGCGTTGAAGGGCCAGATCAACATGCTCGACGATGTCAACACCGTCATGCATGCGGCCGAGCGTTATGCCGGCGTGCCGCGCTGCGGCGCCGACAAGGCCAATCTGAAGAAGATCAACGACATACTGACGGCCGCCAAGCCGTCGTGGAAGACCTTCAGCTACGACACCATCACCAAGATCACTTCGGGCGACGTGATCGTGACCGAGCAGTGGGACGGCGCGGCCTATCGCTCGCGTCAGAAGATCCCGGCCATCAAATATGCCTATCCGAAGGAAGGCGTCGAAGGCTGGATGGACAATGTCGCGGTGCTGAAGGGCGCAAAGAACCTTGAGAACGCCAAGCTGTTCCAGGACTTCGTGATGGCTCCGGAAAATGCGGCGCTGATCTCCGAGTTCGCGGGCTATGACAACGGCATCGCGGGCAGCCACAAGTTCCTGTCGCCGGAGTTCGCCAACTCGCCCGAGATCACTCCGCCCGCCGGCTCGCCGACGCCGGAATTCGTGCCGCCGTGCCCGCCGGACGTGGTGGAGATCTACAACAAGATCTGGACCAACCTGCGCAAATAAATCAGCGCGACGCATGAAAGGAGGGGAGGCTCCGGCCTCCCTTTCTTATGACTGTTTCTGTGCATATCGCTCTACGAGGGCCGCTCACGTCCTTTTGAGCGACATGCATCGGGGAGGAAATCTTGTCGTCCTATCGTAACTCGGATCCGCGGCCGCCGATCATGCAGGGCTCGCCGCCCAAGATGGTGCCGCCTAGGCTCGATTGGGACCGGCCGCCGTGGAACCGCTGGGCCTTCCAGCACATCCGCGAGTTCCTGCCGACGGTCGAAGTCTGGCGCGGCAACGGCCATCGCCATCGCTTCGAGCGCGCGGAGGTGGATCTCGACGGCCTGCCGGTGGTCGACAGCAACGGGGCGCCGACGACGCTCGCCGGCCTGCTCGACGAAACCTACGCCGACGGCTTCCTGGTGCTGAAGGACGGCAGGATCGCCTATGAGCGCTATTTCAACGGCATGGACGAGCGCACGCTGCATCTGTCGCAGTCGATGGCGAAATCGGTCACCGGATCGGTGTGCGGCATCCTTGTCGGGCGCGGGCTGATCGATCCGAAGAGACTGGTAACCGATTATCTCCCCGAGTTCGGCGAGACCGGCTGGGCCGGCGCCACGGTGCAGCAAGTGCTCGACATGACGACGGGTGTGCGCTTTTCCGAGGAATACACCGATCGCTACTCCGAGATCGGCCAGGTCGATGTCGCCACCGGCTGGAAGCCGATCCCGCCGGGCAGCGATCCGGACTTCGCGTGGCCGTCGCATCTGTTCGAGCTGATCCTGCGGCTGAAGGACAAAACACGCCCGCATGGCGAGGCGTTCGAGTACCGCTCGATCGAGACCGACGTGCTCGCCTTCATCATGGAACGGGTCAGCGGCAAGCGCCTGGCGCAGCTGGTCTCGGAAGAACTCTGGCAAAAGCTCGGCGCCGATGAGAGCGCCTGCTTCACCGTCGACAGCGCAGGCTATGCGCTGGCCGATGGCGGCTTCAACGCTACGCTGCGCGACTATGGCCGCTTCGGGCAACTGATCCTCGACAATGGTGGCGGCGTGATCCCGGCCGACTGGATCGAGGCGACACGCAGCGGCAAGCACGGGCCGAATTTCAGCCCGAGCCTTCCTGACGGCAGCTACCGCAACCAGTTCTGGATCGAGGATTCTCGCTCGCGCTCGCTGATGTGCCGCGGCGTGTTCGGCCAACTGATCCATATGAGCTGGGAACACAGGATGGTCGTGGTGAAGCTCTCGACCTATCCGGATTTCCTCAACTCCGCTTATTCGGTGGCGACGCAGAAGGCAGTGCATGCCATCGCCGCCGCGCTGGCCTGAAACCACGCATAGATCCTGGAGAATATGATGACCGGCAAGACGGCGTTCGAAGCCGAATATGGCTTCGCCCGCAACGACGTGCGGCTCGAAACCTGGCGGCTGGCGCCGTTCAACCGATGGTCCTTCCAGAATGTCGGTGAGCTGGTGCCGAGCGCGCATGTCGCCGCCGCGCCCGGCGGCGAGGAGCCAGCGAAATCGCTCGGTGCTTTGCTCGGGGAAAAGATATCGCTCGCCGGTGGCAATGAGACCGTCGAGGCCTTCCTCAAGCGTTCCGATACGGACGGGCTGACGATCCTGAGGGCCGGCAAGCTGATCGGCGACTGGTCGGCGCCGCATATGCCGTTCGGAGCCCGCCACATCATTTTTTCGATCAGCAAGTCGGTGACGGCGATCCTTGCCGGCATATTGGAAGGCGAGGGGGTGTTCGATCCCAACGCGCCGGTGACGCAATACATTCCCGAAGCCAAGGGCTCGGCCTATGGCGACGCGAGCGTGCGCAACGTGCTCGACATGACGGTGAGCCTCGATTTCGAGGAGGCCTATCTTGATCCGGAAAGCGCCTTCGCCCGCTACCGCCGCTCGACGCTGTGGAATCCCGGCGGTGGAACGGAGAGCCTCGCCGCCTTCCTGATGATCATCCAGCGCCTTGCCGAGCCGCACGGCCAAACCTATCGCTATCGCTCGCCCAACTCCGATGTGCTCGGCATCTTGGTCGAGCGAGCATCGGGCATGCGTGTCACCGATTTGCTCGCCCAAAAGCTGTGGCAGCCGCTGGGGGCCGCAAGCGACATGTCGGTGACGGTCGACATGGAAGGCACGGCGCGCACTGCCGGCGGCATGTCGATGACGCCGCGCGATCTTGCCCGCATCGGCGAGATGATGCGGCAGGGCGGCACGGCGAATGGCCGCCGCATCGTGCCGGAAGCCTGGGTGCGCGACACGGTCGCCAATGGCGGCAGTCATGAAGCCTGGCAGCGCGGCACGATGGCGTTCCTGTTCCCGAAGGGTCGGTACCGCAACAAATGGTACCAGACCGGCCATGACAGCGGCGCCTTCTGCGGCATCGGCATCCACGGCCAGTGGCTCTACGTCAATCCGAAGTCGGAAGTGGTCATCGCCAAGATGTCGTCGCAGCCGGAGCCGGTGGAGGACAAGCTGGATGAGGACCTTGTCGCGTTCTTCGAGGCGTTGGGCGCCATAGTCTGAGCAGGCTTCGCGGCCGGGCTCAGCGTCTTTCCTGTGGACCTTCCTCGCCGGATGAAGCCGGCGCGGTTGGCGCGGCCGGCATCCCGGCCTATGGTCGCCGCTCTTTTCTGCAGGGACCAGCATGGCATCGGACATCAAGCGCATCGCAGCAATCATCGCGGCCGAGATCAACGCGCGGCCGGAGCAGGCCGCGGCGGCAATCGGACTGCTCGACGAAGGCGCGACGGTTCCGTTCGTGGCGCGTTACCGCAAGGAAGTCACCGGCGGGCTCGACGACACACAGTTGCGCGACCTTTCCGAGCGTCTCGCCTATCTGCGCGAGCTCGATGCGCGGCGCGAGACGATCCTCGGTTCCATCCGCGAGCAGGGCAAGCTGACCGAGGAGCTCGAGGCGAAGATCGCCGCCTCGGGCACCAAGGCCGAGCTCGAGGATATCTATCTCCCCTACAAGCCGAAGCGGCGCACCAAGGCCGAGATCGCCAAGGAGCGTGGGCTCGGACCTCTGGCAGAGGCAATCTTGGCCGACCGCTCGGCGGTGCCGGCCGAGCTCGCGCTCGCCTATGTCACGGAAGAGGTGGCCGATGCCAAGGCGGCGCTCGAGGGCGCTCGCGACATCCTGTCGGAGCAGTTCGCCGAGAATGCCGATCTGGTTGGAAAGCTGCGCGCCTATATGAAGGAACGCGCCTTCCTGCGTGCCAGGGTCGTCGACGGCAAGCAGGAAGCGGGCGCCAAGTTCTCCGACTATTTCGACCATGTCGAGCGCTGGGCCGGCGTGCCCAGCCACCGTGCCTTGGCCATGCTGCGCGGCCGCAACGAAGAGGTGCTGTCGCTGGATATCGAGGTCGATGCGGACGATACCTCGCCGGTGAAGCCGGTGGAGCGCATGATCGCCAATGCCTATGCGATCGGCGGCAGCCTTCCCGGCGACAGATGGCTGATGGAGGTGGCCGGCTGGACCTGGCGGATAAAGCTGTCGCTGCATCTGACGCTCGACCTGATGCGCGACCTGCGCGAGCGGGCCGAGGAAGAGGCGATTCATGTCTTTGCCCGCAACCTCAAGGACCTGCTGTTGGCCGCGCCTGCCGGCTCGCGGCCGACGATGGGGCTCGACCCGGGTATCCGCACCGGCGTCAAGGTGGCGGTGGTCGACGGCACCGGCAAGCTGGTCGCGACGACGACCGTCTATCCGTTTCCGCCCAGGAACGACGTGCGCGGCACGCAGGCCGAACTCGCAGCACTCATCCGCCAGCATAAGGTGGAGCTGATCTCGATCGGCAACGGCACCGGCAGCCGCGAGACCGAGAAGCTGGTGGCCGACATGCTGTCGGACCTGCCCGCAGGCGCAGGGCCGAAGCCGCTCAAGGTGATCGTCAGCGAAGCGGGCGCTTCCGTGTATTCCGCTTCGGCCACGGCGGCCGCTGAATTCCCGGGCTTGGACGTTTCGCTGCGCGGCGCGGTGTCGATCGCGCGGCGCCTGCAGGATCCGCTCGCCGAGCTGGTCAAGATCGAGCCGAAGTCGATCGGCGTCGGCCAGTACCAGCACGATGTCGACCAATACCGGCTTGGCCGTTCCCTGGAAGCGGTGGTTGAGGATGCGGTGAACGCGGTCGGTGTCGACCTCAACACGGCCTCGGCGCCGCTTTTGGCGCGCGTGTCGGGGTTGGGGCAGTCGCTCGCCGAGGCGATCGTCGCGCATCGCGATACGGTCGGGCCGTTTGCCAACCGTAAGGACCTGCTCAAGGTGGCGCGGCTCGGGCCGCGCGCATTCGAGCAAAGCGCCGGCTTTCTGCGCATCCCGAACGGCGCCGAGCCGCTCGATGCATCATCGGTGCATCCGGAAGCCTATGGCGTGGCGAAGAAGATCGTCGCCGCTTGCGGCCGTGACGTGCGCGCGCTCATGGGCGACAGCGCAGCGCTCAAGGCGCTCGACCCCCGCGTCTTCGTCGACGAGCGTTTCGGCCTGCCGACGGTGCGGGACATCATCGCCGAGCTGGAGAAGCCCGGACGCGACCCGCGCCCCGGCTTCAAGACGGCGACCTTTGCGGAGGGCGTCGACGACATCAAGGACCTGAAGCCAGGCATGCTGCTCGAAGGCACCGTCACCAATGTAGCCGCCTTCGGCGCCTTCGTCGACATCGGCGTGCACCAGGACGGGCTGGTGCATGTATCGCAACTGGCCGACCGTTTCATCAAGGACGCGCATGAGGTGGTGAAGGCCGGCGACGTGGTGAAGGTGCGCGTCGTCGATGTCGACATCAAGCGCAAGCGCATCGGGCTTTCGATGCGCAAGGACGGCGGCGAGGGTGGAGCGCCTCGCGGTGGTCCGCGCGATCACGGCGACAAGCCTGCGCCACGCTCGCCGGCGCCGCAGCGTCAGCCGGGAAAGCCTTCGCAGGGTGCGTTCGGCGCGGCACTCGCCGAAGCGATGAAGCGGAAGTAGCCCCGACTGGTTCCTTGCAATCGGTAGAGCGTTATCAACCGTGTCTAGAGAGGGCGCGCGATATGGCAAGTTCCGAGGAAGTGAGCGTCCACGAGTTGGGGCGTCTTTGGGACGAGGGCATGGCAAGTGGCAGTTCGTTCGATGGAAATCAGGCTTTCGCCCGGATCAAAAGTAAGCTCGATGCGAAAGTTGTCGAAACGCGGGTCGCAATGACGCGACGCTTACAGCCGGAAGCCGAGGCGATGAAGCGCAAGTAGCTACCACGCCAGGACGGCCGGCTCCTTGCCGATCTGGCCCAGCAGCCAGTCGCGAAAACTGGCGACCGGCGGGTGGCCGCGCTTATCGTGCGGGACGACCAGATAATAGGCGCTGCGGCTTTGCATGGGCGTGCCCGGCGCCGGCACCAATTGGCGGCGCTGCAATTCGCCGGCGATCAGGATTTCCGGCAGCAGCGCCACGCCGAGCCCCGCCATGCAGGCCTGGGCGACCGTGCCGAACTGCTCGAACTGCATGCCTGGACCGGTCGGCGCCTCCAACCCCAGATGCTCGAACCATTCGCTCCAGGCGCCGGGGCGGGTTGCCATGTGCAGCAGCGGCAGGCGGCTGATATCGGCGGGCGTGGCGATAGCGCGGGTTGCGAGGAATTCGAGCGACACCACCGGCATCACGGTCTCGCGCATCAGAAGCGTGCAGTCGGCGTCCGGCCAGTCGGGCATGCCGTGATGGATTGCTGCGTCCAGCCTCTCGCGGGCGAAGTCGAACCGCCCGATGCGGGTAGCGAAGTTGATGGTGATATCGGGATGGCGGGCGACGAAATCCGGGATCAGCGGCATCAACCAGCGTGTGCCGAAGGTCGGCAGGATGGCAAGGTTGAGAACACCGCTATGCCGATTGCTCATCAATCCGAGTGCTGCGTCGCGTAGTTGGCCGAGCGCCGAGCGCACCGCTTCGGCGTAGATCTCACCGGCGCTCGACAGCCGTACATTGCGGCTGTCGCGTTCGAACAGCCGACGTCCAAACTGCTCCTCAAGAAGGCCGATCTGCCGGCTGATGGCGCCTTGCGTCAGGTCGAGTTCGCGGGCGGCCGCGGTGAAGGAGCCTAGGCGCGCCACCGCCTCGAAGGCGGCGAGCGCGGCGGTGTTCGGCAAAAGGCGACGCTGGACGTTCATGATCCATTACTAACGCTCATTGATCCGTGATGCAATTTTGTTTGATTTTTCGCTGGCGCAGGCGGATAAGCCGGGCAATCCAAGATTTTTACCGGGAGCGAGGCCATGGCAGCCGAGAAGAACGCCTTCGTCTGGAACGATCCTTTCCTCATCGAGGACCAGCTTTCCGAGGACGAGCGCATGGTGCGTGACGGCGCGGCGGCCTTCGCCGCCGACAAGCTGGCGCCGCGTATCGAGGAGGCCTATGCCGACGAGAAAACCGACCCATCGATCTTCCGCGAGATGGGCGAGGCGGGCCTGCTCGGCATCACCATTCCGGAGGAATATGGCGGGCTTGGCGCCGGATACGTGACCTATGGCCTGGTCGCGCGGGAAGTCGAGCGTATCGATTCCGGCTATCGCTCGATGATGAGCGTGCAGTCGTCGCTGGTCATGTATCCGATCCATGCCTATGGCTCGGAGGCGCAGCGCAAGAAATACCTGCCGAAGCTGGCGTCGGGCGAATGGATCGGCTGCTTCGGCCTGACCGAGCCGGACGCGGGTTCCGACCCGGGCGGCATGAAGACGCGCGCCGAGAAGACGGCGAATGGCTACAAGCTCTCCGGCTCCAAGATGTGGATTTCGAACGCGCCGATCGCCGACGTCTTCGTCGTCTGGGCGAAGTCGGCCGCGCATGACAACCAGATCCGCGGCTTCGTGCTGGAAAAGGGCATGAAAGGGCTGTCGGCGCCGAAGATCGGCGGCAAGCTCTCGCTGCGCGCGTCGATCACCGGCGAGGTGGTGATGGAAGGCGTCGAGGTCGGCGAGGACGCGCTGTTGCCCAATGTCTCGGGCCTGAAAGGTCCGTTCGGCTGCCTCAACCGCGCGCGCTACGGCATCTCCTGGGGCGCCATGGGCGCGGCCGAGGATTGCTGGCACCGGGCGCGGCAGTATGGTCTCGACAGAAAGCAGTTCGGAAAGCCGCTCGCCAGCACGCAGCTGTTCCAGAAGAAGCTCGCCGACATGCAGACCGAGATCGCGCTCGGCCTGCAGGGTAGCTTGCGCGTCGGCCGGCTGATGGACGAAGGCAAGATGGCGCCGGAAATGATCTCCATCCTCAAACGCAACAATTGCGGCAAGGCGCTCGACATCGCCCGCCAGGCCCGCGACATGCATGGCGGCAACGGCATCCAGATCGGCTACCACGTGATGCGCCACGCGCAGAACCTGGAGACGGTCAACACCTATGAGGGCACGCATGACGTGCACGCGCTCATCCTCGGGCGTGCTCAGACGGGTATCCAGGCCTTTTTCTGAGCCGGCAACGCTGGGTGCGCCGCAACATCCGCTTGGAGAATGGCTGTCAGATGTGTCAGGGTCTGGCGATAAAACGCCATTCTCCGGGGCACCATGGCAATTCTGGCAGCCGTCCATCACCTGACCCATTACAAATATGACCGGCCGGTGGCGCTTGGTCCCCAGGTGATCAGGCTGCAGCCGGCGCCGCATTCGCGCACCAAGGTGCTCAGCCACTCGCTGAAGGTCGAGCCGGCAAACCACTTCGTCAACCTGCAGCAGGACCCCTACGGCAACTTCCTCGCCCGCTTCGTCTTTCCGGAGCCGGTGAGCGAACTGAAGATCGAGGTCGACCTCGTCGCCGACATGACGGTCTACAATCCATTCGACTTCTTCGTCGAGGAAAGCGCCGAGAATTTTCCATTCGATTATCCTGAGGAGATCAGGGAAGACCTCGCCATCTACCGGAAACCGGAGCCGGCGGGGCCACTGTTGTCCAATTTCCTCGAAAGCGTCGACCGAAGCCCGGCAAACACTGTCAATTTCCTGGTCGGCCTCAATGCAAGGCTGCAGCGCGAGATCGCCTATATCGTGCGCATGGAGACCGGCGTCTATTCGCCGGAAGAGACGCTTGCCGCCGGCAAAGGCTCGTGCCGGGATTCCAGCTGGCTCCTGGTGCAGATCCTGCGCAATCTGGGCATCGCCGCGCGCTTCGTCTCCGGCTATCTGATCCAGCTGAAGCCGGATCTCGTCTCGCTCGACGGACCGCCCGGAACCGCCGTCGACTTCACCGACCTGCACGCCTGGTGCGAGGTCTATATTCCAGGCGCCGGCTGGATCGGTTTCGATCCGACCTCCGGCCTGCTCACCGGTGAAAGCCATGTGCCGCTGGCGGCGACGCCGCATTTCCGCAACGCCGCGCCGATCTCCGGCATGGCCAGCTTCGCCAATGTGGATTTCGGCTTCGACATGCGGGTCGACCGCATTGCCGAGCATCCGCGCATCACCAAGCCGTTCTCCGACGAAAGCTGGGAGGCGCTTGATCAACTGGGCGAAAAGGTCGACGCGGCGCTGAAAGACGGCGACGTGCGGCTTACCATGGGCGGCGAGCCGACCTTCGTGTCGATCGACGATTTCGAGTCCGCCGAATGGAACACGGCGGCCGTCGGTCCGACCAAGCGCGACAAGGCCGACCAGCTCATCCGCCGGCTGCGCGAGCGCTTCGCGCCGGGCGGGTTCCTGCATTACGGCCAGGGCAAGTGGTATCCGGGCGAAAGCCTGCCGCGCTGGACCTTCTCGCTCTACTGGCGCACGGACGGCGAGCCTGTGTGGCGCGACCCGTCGCTGATCGCGCGCGAGAACGGGAGCGCCGCGGTCGGACCCGAACAGGCCGAAAGCCTGCTCAAGGCGATCGCCGGCGAGCTCGGCATCGACAAGGCGATGGTCAGCGAGGCCTATGAGGATCCGGGCGAGTGGCTGCTCAAGGAAGGCAAGCTGCCCGACAATGTCGATCCCTCCAATTCGAAGCTGGAAGACCCGGAAGAGCGCAGCCGCATGGCCCGCGTCTTCGAGCGCGGGCTGACCAAGCCGTCCGGCTATGTGCTGCCGGTGCAGCGCTGGAACAGCCAGGCCACCGAGCAGCGCTGGCGCTCGGAGAAATGGAAGACGCGGCGGGGCCGGCTGTTCCTTGTGCCCGGCGATTCCCCGGTCGGCTACCGCCTGCCGCTCGGCGCGCTGCCTTACGTGCCGCCGGCGCAATTTCCTTATATCGTGCCGGTCGATCCATCCGTGCCGCGCGGCGCGCTGCCGGCGCGCGACGCGATCCTGCCGGAAGCTCCGGCCGGCGGCGCCGACGAAATGGCGCGGCAGCAGGCCGAGGCTTCGTTTACCGCCGCTGCGGCGCAGCAGGACCGCGTCGAGCAGCGACTGACGGAGATCGGCGGCGCGGTGCGCACCGCGCTTACTGTCGAGCCGCGCGACGGCCGGCTCTGCGTGTTCATGCCGCCGGTCGAAGCGCTGGAGGACTATCTCGAACTGGTGGCGGCGGCAGAGAACGCGGCGAAGGCGGTTCGACTGCCGGTGCATATCGAGGGTTATGCTCCGCCGCACGACCCGCGCCTCAACGTCATCCGCGTCGCGCCGGACCCCGGCGTCATCGAGGTGAACATCCACCCGGCCGCCAACTGGCGGGAATGCGTCGCGACAACCACGGCCATTTACGAGGAAGCCAGGCAATCGCGGCTCGGCACCGACAAGTTCATGATCGACGGCCGCCACACCGGTACCGGTGGCGGCAACCATGTCGTGGTCGGCGGCGGCACGCCCAATGACAGCCCGTTCCTGCGCCGGCCGGATCTTCTGAAGAGCCTTGTGCTGCAATGGCAGCGGCATCCGTCACTGTCATACCTGTTTTCGGGCCTGTTCATCGGCCCGACCAGTCAGGCGCCACGCATCGATGAAGCGCGGCACGATTCCCTTTACGAGATGGAGATCGCGCTGGCGCAGGTGCCGCATCCGGACAAGGGCACAGCACCTTTGCCCTGGCTGGTCGACCGGCTGTTCCGCAATCTGTTGACCGACGTGACCGGCAACACGCACCGTTCGGAAATCTGCATCGACAAATTGTTCTCGCCGGATGGGCCGACCGGCCGCCTCGGCCTGGTCGAGTTCCGCGGTTTCGAGATGCCGCCCAATGCCCGCATGTCGCTCGCGCAGCAGCTTCTGGTCCGCGCGATCATCGCGCGGGCCTGGAAGAACCCGCTGGACGGCCGTTTCGCGCGCTGGGGCACGTCGCTGCATGACCGTTTCATGCTGCCGCATTATGTCTGGGCCGATTTCCTCGATGTGCTGGAGGATTTGAAGCAGAACGGCTTCGACTTCCGCCCCGAATGGTTCGCGGCCCAGCTCGAATACCGTTTTCCCTTCTGCGGCGAGGTGCGGCATGCCGGCGTGAAGCTGGAGCTTCGGCAGGCCCTGGAGCCCTGGCATGTGATGGGCGAGCAGGGCGCGATCGGCGGCACGGTCCGGTTCGTCGACTCCTCGGTCGAGCGGCTGCAGGTGCGGACCGAAGGCCTCAATCCGGAACGCCACGCCATCGTCTGCAACGGCCGCATCGTGCCGATGAAGGTCACCGACACCAGAGAGGTCGCGGTGGCGGGCGTGCGCTTCAAGGCCTGGCAACCGGCGTCGGGCCTGCATCCGGCCCTGCCGGTCAACACGCCCCTGGTCTTCGACATTTATGACCGCTGGTCGGGCCGCTCGGTCGGCGGCTGCGTCTACCATGTCGCGCATCCCGGCGGTCGCAATTACGACACCTTCCCGGTCAACGGCAACGAGGCGGAAGCGCGGCGGCTAGCCCGGTTCGAGCCGCGCGGCCACACGCCGGGCGGCTATGTGTTGCGTGACGAAGAAGCCTCTGAAGAGTTCCCCATGACCCTTGACCTCAGGCGGCCGGCGAGATTCTGATCAACAATGGCCAAGGGGAATCAGAGACGGGCGGGCGGCAGGCCGCGGGCGCAGAGCCTGCTGGAACGCTACCGGCCGATCGAAGGCGTCGCCGACGAGATGGTCGACGCGTCGGGCAGTCCGCGCCCCGCCTGGCGCTTCTTCATCGACGCGCTCGACGATCTGGGGGCGGAGCGGCTTGGGCAGCGGTTTGCCCGCGCCGACCAGTATCTGCGCGACGCCGGCGTCTATTACCGCGTCTACGAACAGGCAGGGGCCAATGAGCGGGAATGGCCGCTCGCGCATGTCCCGCTGCTGATCGACGAGAAGGAATGGGCCGAGATCAGCGCCGGGCTCGTCCAGCGTGCCGACCTGTTCGAGGCGATCCTGGCCGACATCTACGGGCCGAACCGGCTGGTCGGGAAGGGGATCCTGCCTGCCGGGCTGATCGCGGCGAGTCCCGAATATCTGCGCCCCATTGCCGGCGTCCGGCCGGCCAGCGGGCATTTCCTGCATATGGTCGCCTTCGAGCTCGGCCGCGGTCCGGACGGGCGCTGGTGGGTGCTGGGCGATCGCGCGCAGGCGCCGTCCGGCGCCGGCTTCGCGCTGGAGAACCGCGTCGCCACCACGCGCGCGCTGTCGGACATCTATGGCGAGATGCATGTGCATCGGCTCGCCGGCTTTTTCCGCCGCTTCCGCGATGCCTTGAACGGCATGGCCAAGGAGTCGGGCGGCCGCGTCGCCATCCTGACGCCGGGACCGCTCAACGAAACCTATTACGAGCACGCCTATATCGCCCGCTATCTCGGCATCATGCTGCTAGAGGGCGAGGATCTGACCGTTTCCGGCGGCGGGCTGATGGTGCGCACGGTTTCGGGCCTGCTGCCGATCGGCGTCCTGTGGCGACGGCTCGACGCCGTCTTCGCCGATCCGCTGGAGCTCAGGCCAGACTCGCAGATCGGCACGCCGGGCTTGGTCGAGGCAATAAGGCGCGGCTCCGTTTCGGCGGTCAACGCGCTTGGCTCAGGCCTGATGGAGACGCGTGCCTTGCTGTCGTTCCTGCCCAGGACCGCTCGGGAGCTACAAGGTGACGATCTCAAGCTGCCGAGCATCGCCACCTGGTGGTGCGGGCAGGAGGCCGAGCGCGCCCATGTGCTTGCCAATATCGACCGCATGGTGGTCGGCCCGGCCCTGTCGACCCGGCTTGCCTTCGAGGACGATGGCGTGACCCGGCTGGGATCGTCCCTTTCGGCCGGCGAGCGGGCCGAGCTCGTGGCGCGGATCGAGGCCGACGGCGCCGGTTTCGTCGGCCAGGAAGCGGTGACGCTGTCGACCACGCCTGTGTTCGTCGGCGGTGGGCTGGAGCCTCGGCCCGCCAGTCTGCGGGTCTATCTGGCGCGAACGCCGGAAGGCTGGACGGTGATGCCCGGCGGCTTCGCCCGCGTGGGCTTCTCGCTCGACCCGACAGCGATCGCCATGCAACGCGGCGGGCAGGCGGCGGATGTCTGGGTGGTCAGCGATAGGCCGGTCGAGCGCGAGACATTGCTGCCGCAGGAGCATGATGGCTTCACCCGCACCATGCCGGGCAGCCTGCCCAGCCGCGCCGCGGAGAACCTCACCTGGCTCGGACGCTATATCGAGCGCTCGGAAGACACGGTGCGCGTGTTGCGCGCCTATCACGTGCGGCTTGCCGAGACCTCCGATCCGGACATGCCGCTGCTCGCCGATATCAAGGACTATCTCGAGCCGTTCGGCATCGAGGTCGAAACGGCTATACCTCTAGGCTTGATCGCCACTTTGGACAGCGCGGTCTACAGCGCCGGCCAGATCCGCGACCGCTTCTCGCCGGACGGCTGGCTGGCGCTGAAGGATCTCGCAAAGACCATCCACAAATTCGCCGACACGGTGGCGCCCGGAGACGATGCGACGCGGGCGATGACGGTGATGCTGCGCAAGCTCGCCGGCTTTTCCGGCCTGCTGCACGAGAACATGTACCGCTTCGCCGGATGGCGCTTCCTGGAGATCGGCCGCAGGCTGGAACGCGGCATCCAGATCGCCCGCACGCTCAGCCGGCTGACAGGAAACGGTGCGCCGGAAGGGGCGCTCGACATGATGCTGGAGATCGGCGACAGCGTCATGACCCACCGCCGCCAGTATCCGGTGCAGGCGGGGCGGCGCACGGTGATCGACCTGCTCGCGCTCGATCCGCTCAATCCGCGCTCGATCCTGTTCCAGCTCGAGCGGCTGAAGGCCGAGATCGGCATGCTGCCTTCGATCGGCGGCGAGGGGCATATGTCGCCCGCCGCCAAGGAAATCCTGCAACTCAATACGGCAATCGCCGTGATGGAGCCGTCGGATATGAGCGCCAAGGTGCTCGACGACCTCGCCGGCCAGATAGGCGACCTCTACAACAGCCTTGCCAAGGCTTATTTCGGTTAGATGCTCTACGACATCAAACTCCATCTGCATTACGACTACGCTGCGGCCGCCGGCGGCGGCCGGCACCAGGTGCGCGTCATGCCGCAGACGATCGCCGGCGTGCAGCGCGTGATCGCCGCTTCGCTGTCCTTCCAGCCGTCGCCGGCCGAGCGTGCCGATTTTTCAGATTTCTTCGGCAACAACGTCACCTCGATCGCCTTTCGCGACGCGCATGAGACGCTCGACATCCGCATGAGCGCGCGCGTTTCGGTCTCGCGGCCCGAGCCGGGTCTCGATGTCTCGCCCGATATAAACGGGCTGAGGTCGGAGCTCGATCTGGTGCGGTCGCTGTCGCCGTTCGCGCCGCATCATTTCCTCGCTGCCAGCGATCATGTTGGCATCGACCCGGCGATCACGGCCTATGCGCGGGAGAGCTTGGCGTCCTCGGCCCTGGCCACGGCGTCCGACCTCTGCAACCGCATCCATCGCGATTTCACCTATGACGGCAAGGCTACGACCGTGCAGACGCGGGCGAGCGACGCATTCGCCCTGAAACGCGGGGTCTGCCAGGATTTCTCGCATATCATGATCGCCGGCCTGCGTGGGCTTGGCATTCCGGCCGGCTATGTCAGCGGCTTCCTGCGCACGATCCCGCCCAAGGGCAAGCCGAGGCTCGAAGGCGCGGATGCCATGCATGCCTGGGTCAAGGCCTGGTGCGGGCGCGATGCCGGCTGGCAGGAATTCGACCCGACCAACGGCATGCGGGCGAGCAACGACCATATCACGGTGGGCTATGGCCGCGACTATTCCGACGTGGCGCCGATCGTCGGCGTGCTGAAGACGACCGGCGGCCAGGTCGGGGAGCAGGCGGTCGACGTCATTCCGGTCGCCGTCGAAAAGGTGTGATAGCAGACCGGTCGCCCGGAAACGCTTCTCAAGGACAGGTGCGCCCGGTATCTTGAGCACTGGGATCGGCTGCTTTCGAATCGCGTGGCAGCGCGGAGATGGATTTGGAAGCGGTAAGCGTCATCATTCCGGCTCATGATGCGGCCCGGACGATCGCCCGGACGCTCGCTTCGCTGGCGGGCGCCGATTGAGATGGCGGATCCGTCCGACAGCTGACGGGACTGAAAAGCTCGTTCGGAACCAGTGACCAGCGCGCGGCTTTATCTACGACAAATTCGCGGAGCCGGCATGTTGCAGCAGTCACAATCGTCCCCGGACCGTTCAACGCGGAACGAGGAAAGCGTGAGGAACGGCGCTCAAGATTCGGCCGAGCGCGCGTCGCTCAGCTATGTCAGCGACGCCGATCCCGGTGTCCGACGATTGAGAAAAGGCAAGGGGTTCTCCTATGTCGGGCCGAACGGGCGCACAGTCGGCGCCGAGACGCTTGCCCGCATCAAGGCGATCGTCATTCCGCCGGCCTGGACGGACGTGTGGATATCGTCCGATCCGGATGGCCATATCCAGGCTACCGGCCGGGATCAGCGCGGCCGAAAACAATACCGCTATCACCCGCAATGGACCGAGGAGCGCGACGACGTCAAATATTCAAGCCTCGTCGCCTTCGCCGAAAGCCTGCCTGCGCTCAGGCGGCAGATCGATGCCGACCTGCGCCGGCACGGGCTGCCTCTGGAGCGCGTCGTCGCCTCGGTGGTCTGGTTGCTCGACAACACCATGATCCGTATCGGCAACGCGGCCTATGCACGCGACAACAAGAGCTTCGGGCTGACCACGTTGCGCGACCGCCATGTCGAGATCACCGGATCCAGCCTGCGCTTCGCCTTCAAGGGCAAGTCGGGCAAGGAATGGAAGCTGAAGCTGGTCGATCGCCGCATCGCCAAGGCCGTGCGCGGCGCCCAGGATCTGCCCGGACAGAAGCTGTTCCAGTATCTCGACGAGGACGGCGACCGGCGGCCGGTGCGCTCGGAGGACGTCAACCGCTATATTCGCGAGGCATCCGGCGCCGAATTCAGCTCAAAGCATTTCCGCACCTGGGGCGGCACGATCCATGCGGCGTCGCTGTTTGCCGAGACCGAGCTGCCGGAAAGCAAGACGCAGCAAAAGCGGGTGATCAACAGTGTCGTCGACAAGGTCGCGAAGCGGTTGGGCAATACCCGGGCGGTCTGCCGCAGATGCTACATCCATCCGCTGGTGTTCGAGGCGTGGAGCAAAGGCTGCCTGCTCGACGAAATGGCGGAGGCCAACAAGCGCAAACGCCTGATATCGGGCCTGGACGAGGAAGAAACGCTGGTGCTCAGATGGCTGCAGGCGCACGACATCTGACAGGCGGTCGCGAAGACCGCCAAGTCCGTGATCCTTCGGGCGGTTCGCCGTTTCACAGAAACGGCGAACCGCCCTATCTCTTTGTTTTGACGCAATTCCGGACGGAAGGCTACGGCGAAGTCGCCGAGCCTAACCGCTCACACTTTTCCTGGAATTGCTATACGGAATTTTTTTATCGACCTCGTGTCGGGAAGGGTCCTAGTGTCGCGTCCTTTGATACGAAAAGGACGCACCATGCTCTACGCCATCCTCTGCTACGCCTCCGAAGACGTCGTCTGCTCCTGGAGCAAGGAACAGGACGACGAGGTCATGGCAAAGCTCCTCAACGTGCAGGACAAGTACGCCAAGGCCGGCCGGCTGGGGCCGGTGGCGCGCCTTTTGCCGACGACGGCGGCCACGACGCTGCGAAAGGTCAAGGGGGAGCCTGTGGTGCTCGATGGCCCATTCGCCGAGACCAAGGAACAATTCCTCGGCTTCTACACGCTCGAATGCAACGATCTCGACGAAGCCGTCGAATTCGCGCGCGAGCTCTCCGAGGTCAATCCCAGCGGCGGCTCCTACGAGATCCGGCCGGTTTCGGTCTTCAACCCCACAAAGGTCGCGGTATGACGGAGCTCGCCTGGATAAGCACCGCGATCAGCAACGCCCGTCCGCAGGCGATGGGCGCGCTGCTGCGCTACTTCCGCGATCTCGACGCCGCGGAAGAGGCTTTCCAGGACGCGTGCCTGAGGGCGCTCAAGAACTGGCCGAAGAACGGGCCGCCGCGCGATCCGGCGGCCTGGCTGATCTTCGTCGGCCGCAACAGCGGCATCGACGCCGTGCGCAAGCGCGCCAAGCAGGCGCCGATGCCGGAAGAGGACCAGGTGTCCGATATGGAGGACGCCGAGAGCGACATTGCCGAGCGGCTGGACGGCGCGCATTATCGCGACGACATCCTGCGGCTTCTGTTCATCTGCTGCCATCCGGACCTGCCGGCGACGCAGCAGATCGCGGTGGCGCTGCGCATCGTCTCCGGCCTGACCGTCAAGCAGATCGCGCGCGCCTTCCTGGTCGGCGAGAGCGCCATGGAACAGCGCATCACCCGCGCCAAGGCGCGCATTGCCGATGCCGGCGTGCCATTCGAGACGCCGGGCGCGGTCGAGCGCTCGGAACGGCTCGCCGCGGTCGCCGCCATGGTCTATCTGATCTTCAACGAAGGCTATTCGAGCAATGGCGGCGAGGCGCCGGCCCGCGCGCCGCTGTGCGAAGAGGCGATCCGCCTTGCCCGCCTGCTGCTGAGGCTTTTCCAGCAGGAACCGGAGATCATGGGGCTGACCGCGCTGCTTTTGCTGCAGCATGCGCGAGCGCCGGCGCGCTTCGACGACAATGGCGAGATCGTGTTGCTCGAGGATCAGGACCGCTCGCTCTGGAGCCGCAAGATGATCGACGAGGGCCTGGCATTGGTCGACAAGGCGCTGCGCCATCGCAAGCCCGGTCCCTATCAGGTGCAGGCGGCGATCGCGGCGCTGCATGCGCGGGCGGCGACGGCCGAGGAAACCGACTGGACCGAGATCGACCTGCTCTACGGCCTGCTGGAGCAGATGCAGCCTTCACCGGTGGTGACGCTGAACCGCGCCGTCGCGGTCAGCAAGGTGCGCGGCCCGGAAGCCGCGCTTGCCATGATCGAGCCGCTGGAAGAGCGACTGTCGGGCTATTTCCACTTCTTCGGGCTGAAGGGCGGGCTGCTCATGCAGCTTGGCCGCAACGAGGACGCGCGCGTCGCCTTCGACCGCGCCATCGCTTTGGCCAACACCGCGGCCGAGGCGGCGCATATCCGCATGCATATCGACCGGTTGATCAAGGAGAGCGCCGAGAAGTCGTCGATCCAGAAGGCGCGCTGATATTCAGGTGAGGCCGGCCTGCAAATGGCGGTCTCCTGCGCTTCCGGTGCTCGCGTACTTAAGTACGCTCCGCTCCGGTTCTCGGAAACCACCATTTTCGACTCGACCTGACCTGAATCTCAACACGCCTTCGTCTCGGCTTTCGCGGTCTGGCCCAATTTCGTGCTCCTGCCTTGGACCATGCCGGGGTGGCGGTTTTTCCCTGAAACGAGTAATGCCACGCCATCAAAGCGCCTTGGCGTGTCCGACGGCACGCCCAAGACATGGCGAATGGCTCCATTCCCGCCCTATGAGAGGCGGGACCTGAAAGGGACAAAAATGACGTTAGCGAAGGAAACGGCCTCACTTCTTGAGAAACTGGGCGTTGCCAAGGACGCGCTCGTCGGAGGCGACCTCATCGTGCGCAGCCCGGTGACGGGCGAGCAGATCGCGGCGTTGAAGTCGATCTCGGCCGCCGACGCCGGCAAGGCCATCGATGCCGCGCACAAGGCCTTCCAGGCCTGGCGGCTGGTGCCGGGCCCGAAGCGCGGTGAGCTGGTGCGCCTGCTCGGCGAGGAACTGCGCACGCATAAGGACGAGCTCGGCCGCCTGGTGTCGATCGAGGTCGGCAAGATCCCGTCCGAGGGGCTGGGCGAAGTCCAGGAGATGATCGACATCTGCGATTTCGCCGTCGGCCTTTCCCGGCAGCTCTATGGCCTCACCATCGCCACCGAGCGCCCCGGACACCGCATGATGGAGACCTGGCATCCGCTCGGCGTCGTCGGCGTCATCTCGGCCTTCAACTTCCCGGTCGCGGTGTGGTCGTGGAATTCCGCGCTTGCCTTCGTCTGCGGCGATGCCGTGGTCTGGAAGCCTTCGGAAAAGACGCCGCTGACGGCGCTTGCCTGCGAGGCGATCTTCAAGCGCGCCGCGAAGCGTTTCGGCGCCGACGCTCCGGCAGGCCTGCTGCAGGTGCTGATCGGCGACCGGGTCGCCGGCGAGGTGCTGGTGGACCATCCGAAGGTGCCGCTGGTCTCGGCCACCGGCTCGACGCGCATGGGCCGCGAGGTCGGTCCTCGGCTCGCCAAGCGCTTCGCCCGCGCCGTGCTGGAGCTCGGCGGCAACAATGCCGGCATCGTGACGCCCACCGCCGATCTCGACATGGCGCTGAGAGCCATCGCCTTTGGCGCCATGGGCACGGCCGGCCAGCGCTGCACGACGCTGCGGCGCCTGTTCGTGCATGACAGCGTCTATGACGCGCTGTTGCCGCGGCTGAAGAAGGCCTATGAGACCGTCTCGGTCGGCAATCCACTGGAAGGCAAGGCGCTGGTTGGTCCGCTGATCGACAAGGCGGCCTTCGACAACATGCAGAAGGCGCTGAAGGAAGCTGAGGCGCATGGCGGCAAGGTGACGGGCGGCGCGCGCGTCGAGAACGGCCATCCGGACGCCTATTATGTGCATCCGGCGCTGGTCGAGATGCCGAAGCAGGTGTCTCCCGTGACGGAAGAGACCTTCGCGCCGATCCTCTATGTGATGAGATACACCGATTTCGACGAGGCGCTGGAGCAGCACAATGCGGTCGGCGCCGGCCTGTCGTCGTCGATCTTCACGCGCGACCTGCAGGAATCGGAGCGGTTCCTGGGCGTCGACGGCTCGGATTGCGGCATCGCCAACGTCAATATCGGCACCTCGGGCGCCGAGATCGGCGGGGCGTTCGGCGGCGAGAAGGAGACCGGCGGCGGCCGCGAGAGCGGCTCGGATGCCTGGAAGGCCTATATGCGCCGCGCCACGAACACGGTGAACTTCTCCAAGGCGCTGCCGCTCGCGCAGGGCGTGTCGTTCGACATCGACTGAAACATGCGAGCGGTTCGGCTTGGAGAAGCCGAACCGCTCGATATTGCTCCTCAGAAAGCCTTGCCGGTTGCCGGATCGAACAGGCGAAGCGCGTCCGCGTCGAAGACAAAGGCGCAGGACTGGCCCTTGGCGAGCCGGGCTTGCGGCGGCAAGGTCGCGGTCAGCCGCTGGGTCCCGACCCGGGCGGTGGTGACCTGTTCTGGTCCCGTCAGTTCGACGACGTCGATCTCGACCGGCAGCAACAATTCGGCGGCGCCGTCCGGACCAAGGCGGAGCGCCTCGGGCCTGATCCCGGCGACAACCGAAGCTCCGTTGCGGGCCGCTCCCGCGTAACGCGCGGGCAGCGCCAGCCGCGCATTCGTGCCGGCGATCGCGAGCTTGCCGTCCTCGACCGTCGCTTCCAGCATGTTCATCGAAGGCGCGCCGACGAAGCCCGCGACATAGAGCGTCGCCGGCTGGTTGTAGATTTCTTCCGGCGTGCCCAACTGTTCGATGCGGCCATCCCGCATGACGGCGATGCGGGTCGCCAGCGTCATCGCCTCGATCTGGTCGTGGGTGACGTAGACGACCGTGGTGCGCAGCATCTCATGCAGGCGCTTCAATTCGGTGCGCATTTCCAGGCGCAGCTTGGCGTCGAGATTGGAGAGCGGCTCGTCGAACAGGAAGACCTGCGGCTTACGCACCAGCGCCCGGCCGATGGCGACGCGCTGGCGCTGGCCGCCGGACAATTGGCCGGGCTTGCGGTCGAGCAGGTTCTCGATCTGCAGGAGCTTCGCGGTCTCGCGCACCGCCCGGTCGCGCTCGGCGGCGGGAACCTTACGCATCTCCAGGCCGAAACCGATGTTGCGGCTGACGGTGAGGTTCGGATAGAGCGCGTAGGACTGGAAGACCATGGCGATGTCGCGGTTCTTTGGATGCACGCCAAGCACCGATCGGCCGCCGATCTTGACGTCGCCGCTGGTTGCTTCGGCGAGACCGGCGATGATGTTGAGCAAGGTGGACTTGCCGCAGCCCGAGGAGCCGAGCAGCACCAGGAACTCGCCGTTCTCAAGCGCGATGTCGATGCCTTTCAGCGTTTCGACGCTGCCGTAATTCTTGCGGACATCGCGGATCTCAAGCGCGCTCATGGGCGGCATCCTCGAATTGGATCGGCCCGCCATAGTCGCGGGGCAGGGTTGAGATGGCGCGCGAGGCCACCCGGATGGCGGCGGACAGGCACTTTTCCAGCGGTCGCCCCTGTGCCAGCGATGCCAGGAAAGCAGCGTTGAAGACATCGCCGGCGCCGATCGTGTCGACGACGGTGACGCGGGGCGCCGCCGCTTCGATGAGCCCGCCATCGGCGCCGATGGCGATCGCGCCGTCCGGTCCTCGCTTGACGACGACCGTCGCGCCGTCCCTCATGCCGTCACGGATCTTGCGCGCCGCTTCCGCCGGGCTTGCCAGGCCGGCCAGTGTGGTCGTCTCGACCTCGTTGAAGAGCGCCAGCTCGCAGCGCGACAGCCAGCCGCGCGCGGCGGCGCAGTTCGCTTCCGTCCAGCCGTCGATCGGCCAGCCCGTGTCGAGCGCGACGGCGATGCGGTTCGCCTCGGCCCAGTCGAAGAAAGCGTCGTAATCGCGCGCCAGGTCGTCGGTGAGGAAAGAGCCGCAGAGCAGCGCATAGCCGCCGGAAAGCCGACTGCCGTCCAGCACCGAAAGCACGTCGCCCAAGCCGAAGCGGGGCAGGTGGCCGCGCGTGGTGAAGAAGGTGCGCTCGCCGTCCGGGTGGGTCATGCCGACCGACAATGTCGTGCCTTCGGGACGAACCGGCCATTTCTGCGCCCGGTGTCCGAAGGCTTCGCGCAGCCAGCGCCCGAACTGGTCGTCGCCGAGATTGGCGGCGATGTCGAAATCGATGCCCAGCGCCTGCCAGGCAAGCGCCGTATTGCCGGCCTGGCCGCCGACCCGCAGGTCGTCATGGTCGACGACGGTCTCCGTGCCGGCCTTCGGCCAAGGTGCGACCGGCCCGACGATCAGGTCGACATTGACGTTGCCGATCACCGCGAGCGGCCGCATCACTCGCTCCTGGTGATCTTGGTGGTGCGCACCGGTGTTCCGGCATTCTCGACGCGGGAATCGGCGAAGGCGATCATCAGGCGCTGCGCCACCGGCAGCATGGCAAAGATCGCCCCCAGGCCCGTGGCGGGTTTGAAGGCGAGTGTCACGGCGCCCGCGACTGGCGGTTTGCCCGAAGCGTCGAAGACGATCAGAGGCGCGCCAGTCTCAATCACTGAAACGGCCATGGCGGTGACAAGCTCCGCGGTCGGGTCGTTGCCGCGGAAGAGCACGACGCCAATGCTTGGGCCCAGCATCTCCATCGGCCCGTGGCGCAGCTGGCCACCTTCGAGCGAGAAACAAGGCAGGCGCGACAGTTCGGTGAAGCCGAGCGCAAGGGCTTCAGCCACGCCTTGAAGCTTGCGGCCGGACGTGACGATGGTCGCGACCGTCCTCAGCGCCGCGAGCGCGGCATCGATCTCGACCATCTGAGGCGCCTTGAGCGCGGCAAGCGCGGCGGCGGGATCGTCGCCAAGCGCGGCCAGGATGGCGAGATGCAGGGCAAAGGTCACGGTCAGGCTGCGGGTCGCGGCAAAAGCAAGCTCGGTGCCACCGGCGCCGACGAGGCAAGGCACCCTGCGGCCGAGGAACGAGCCTTTCTCCAGCGTCAGGCCGAAGGTTTCCGCGCGATTACCCGTCTCGGCAAACCAGCGCAACACTTCGGCGCTTTCGCCGGACTGCGAGGTGACGAGCACCGTCCTGCCTTCAAGCGGCAGCGGCTGTCCAAGCTGTTCCGACAGCGGCAGAGCGATGGCATCGATGCCGTGCGCGCGATAGAGCGGCTCGACGGCGCGCGCGACGGCATGCGAGGCGCCCATGCCGAGCAGGACGAGCCGGCCGTTCTTCCTGATCGAGGCGGCCACCTCGGCGGCTGCCACTCGATTGCTCTCGAACGAGGCAAGCGCGTCCTCATGCTGGCGCGCCATCTCGCGGTCGATCGCGACGAGCCCTGCCGGGCGTTTCTTCTCTGCAGTCATGATTATCCTTTCACTCCGCCGCTGGTCAGTCCCGAGATCAGCGCGCGTTGCATGACGAGGCCGATCAGCACGGGCGGCAAGGCCGCGAGCACGCCGGCGGTGGCGATCAGTCCGTAATCGGAGACGCGGCCGCCGGCGAGATCGGCGATGGCGACCGTCAGCGTCTTTGCCCGCTGGTCCGAGGTGAAGAGCAGGGCGTAGAAGAACTCGTCCCAGGCAAGCAGCACGGCAAACAGCGCCGATGTCGCCACGACGGGCGCGGCCAGCGGCAAGGTGATGATGCGCCAGGTCTGCAACAGTCCCGCCCCGTCGATCATCGCCGCGGCCTCGATCTCGCGCGGGATGGAATCGAAGCCCGATTTCATCAGCCAGGTGGTGAAGGGCGCGAGGATGGTCAGATAGATCAGCGCCAGGCCGAAGACGTTGTTGAGCAGGCCGAGCCAGGACAGGCCCATGTAAAGCGGCACGGAGAGCGCCACCGGCGGCAGCATGTAGGTGGCGATCACCATGGACAGCGACCAGCCGACCGAAGGCGTGCGCGAAACGGCCCAGCCTGCGGGCACGGCGAGCAGGACCGCTGCGAGCGTCGCCATTCCGGCGACTTCCAGGCTGTTGCGCAGCGATGACGTGAAGGCGGCGCCGGCGCTGTTCTCGGCCCTCGACAGAAGCTGCGCGTAACGGGAGAAGTCGGCCGCCTGCGGCCACCAGCGCAGCGGCTTGGCGGCAAGATCGGCCGCCGGCGAGATGCTCATGACAAAGAGCCAGGCGAGCGGCGCCAGGATCACGGCGGCAAGCAGGATGGCGCAGACATAGACGAAGGCGGTGAAGACCGGGCTCTTGCGTTCCATCAGGCCGCGCTCCCGGCGGTCTTCTTGACCAGCGTCGCATAGGCGACGGCGAGCACTGTGACGAGCAGGGTGACGATCAACGCCAGCGAGGCGCCGGAGCCGGCGCGCTGGAAGGAGAAGGCTTCCTGGTAGACGAGGATCGACAGCGAGCGCGTGCTGTTGGCCGGGCCGCCGCGGGTCATCACCCAGATGATGTCGAAGACCTTGAAGGCCTCGATGGTGCGCAACACCAGCGCCACCATCAGCGGACCGGCGAGATAGGGCAGGATGACGAAACGAAAGCGGTTGAACGGTCCGGCGCCGTCGACAAGCGCCGCGGCATTGATATCGCGCGGCACGGCCTGCAGGGCGGCGAGCGCAATCAGCGCCACGAGAGGAAAATTCTTCCAGCAGTCGGCGACGATCAGCGCCGCGAGCGCCGTGCCGGGCTCACCCAGCCAGGAGCGATAGTCATCGATGAGATGGAGCTGCGTCAGCGCCGCGTTCAGCGCGCCATATTCGGGGTTGTAGATCAGCCGCCAGAGCGTCGCGTTGACGACGGTGGGGAGCGCCCAGGGCAGGATCATCAGCCCGCGCAACACCGCGCGGCCGCGGAATTCCTGGTTGAGCAGGAGGGCCGCAAGCACGCCGAGCACCATCTCGGCGCCGACGGAGATGACGGCGAACCAGGTGGTGGTGATCAAGGTGCGGGTGAAATTCGAGCTCGTCAGCATCTTGGTGTAGTTGTCGAAGCCGACGTAGTTGCCCGCCGTGCCGACCAGCTGGGCGTCGGTGAAGGAAAGCCTGACGGTATCGACCAATGGCCAGCCGATGACGGCGACCATGATCACCAGAAGCGGCAGCATCAACAGCCACGCGCGAGTCGTCATCCAGGTGCCTGACATCGGAGGCGCCTCTCTCCCTTCATCCGGTCAGAAATAGCAGGGGCGGCACTCTTGTTTGAGGCCGCCCGCCTGTCGGGAAACGCCAGATCAGAGGCCGCTGTTTTCGGCAGCGGTCTTGAGCGCGTCTTCCGGCGTCGTCTGGCCGAGCAGCGATTCCTGGATCGCCTGCTGCAGCGCCGTCGAGAGCTGCTGGTATTTCGGCGTGGTCGGGCGCGGATACATCGCGGCGAGACCAAGCTTGGCGGCGGCGATCAGCTCTTCCTGGCCCTTGGTGACGGCCGGATCGTCATAGGACGAAGCCCAGATCGGCAGCGAGAGCTTGGCATACTGGTTCTGCGTCGCCTGCGAGGTCATGAACTCGATGTATTTCCAGGCTTCGTCCTGGTGCTTCGACACCGCCGTGATGCCGAGGCCCATCGAGCCGTTGACGGCCGAGACCTCGCTGGTGCCGGCGACGCCCGGCGCCGGCACCACGCCGACCTTGCCGGCGACCTTGGAGTCCTTCGGATCGTTGGCCATGTTGTACATGTAGGTCCAATTCAGCGCGAAAGCGGCATCGCCGTTCTCGAACACCTTGCGGACGTCTTCCTCCAGGAATTCCTTGGAATTCGGATTGGTCAGGCCCGATTTGTAGCTGTCGACCATGTATTTCAGCGCCGAGAGGCCGCCGCCATTCTGGAAGTCGGGCTTGCCGTCCTTGAGGAAGTCGCCGCCATAGGCGCTGACCAGCGTGGTGTAGTCGCAGACGGCTGCTTCGGCCTGCGACCAGCTCCAGGCGATCGGCGTCTTCAAGAGGCCCTTGTCCTGGATGATCTTGGCCTGCTGGCCGAGCTCTTCCCAGGTCTTCGGCGGCGCCTTGATGCCGGCCTTTTCCAGGATTTCCTTGTTGTAGAACAGGTATTTGGTGTCGAGGATCCACGGCATGCCGTAATACTTGCCGTCATACTGGACGGTGGTCCAGGCGCCGGGCAGCACGCCCTTCTTCATGTCGTCGCTGATCTTCGAGGATACGTCCACCAGCACCTTGTTGGTCGCGTATTCGGCGGGCCAGATGACGTCGAACAGCACCACGTCATAGCCGCCGCCGGACCCCTGGGCGAGCACGGTCTTGTCGTGCAGACCTTCATAGGGGACGAATTCGAGGTTCACCTTGATGTCCGGATTGGCCTTGGTGAAGGCTTCCGTCATGGAGCGCACATCGGCCTCGCTATAGGCGGCCTGAGCCATGAAGAGCGCGTTCAAGGTGGTTTCGGCAAAGGCGTGAGGGACGAACAGTCCGCCGACGAACACCGCGCCCAGAAGTGTCTTACCGATCGATTTCAGCATTTGTCTTCTCCCATTTTCGACAGCTGCGAGTGGGCGGCGAGCCGCTTCCTCGAATTCGCATCGCGTATGACCGGATCCGTCCCCAACGGCGTGCGGCGGAGCCCGAAAGCCTTGCCGTCTTTTTGTCGAACCGCGCGGGCCTTACCTATTAAGTCAATTCGCTTGACTTAATTAGTCGATCAATCCTTTAATCGAGTCAAGGGGGAAGCGACGGTGCACGACATCAGCCCGATCCGTGCCAAGAGCGGCACCAACCAGGAGGGTACCAGCGCACACAACCGCCGCGTCATGATCGAGGCGCTGCGGCTCAACGGCGCGCTTTCGCGCGCCGACCTTGCGCGGGCGACGCAGCTCACTAAGCAGGCGGTTTCCAACATCATCGAGGACCTCGAAGGCGACGGGCTGGTTGTGGCGCTGAATGCGGTGCGCAAGGGCAGGGGACAGCCCTTCACGCCCTACCGGCTGGTTCCCGAAGGGGCTTTCGCCATCGGGCTGCAGATCGACCGGCATTTGACACGCGTGGTGGTGGTCGACCTCGTCGGCAAGGTGATCGCGCGCGCCGAGGCGGGTCTGCCGCTCGACGAGCCTTCGGCGGGCGTGGACATTATCCTCGGCTTGGTCGATCGTGTCAGAGGCGAGCTGGCCGGGATGTTCTCTCAATCCGAACGAAGGCTGGTCGGGCTTGGCGTCGCCATGCCGGGGCCGTTCGGGCTGAAGAACCCCGACAACAAATGGATGATGCCGGCCTGGCAGCAATTTCCGCTGGTGGAGGCGCTGGCGGCCGGCACCGGGCTTAATGTCGGCCTGCAGAACGACGCGGCGGCCTGCGCGACGGCGGAGCGGATCGTCGGCGCGGCGCATGGCGTCGATCACGCCGTCTGCCTTTATGTCGGGTACGGCATAGCCGCCGGGCTGATCCTCAACGGCGAACTCTACAGCGGCGGCCACGGCAATGCGGGCGAGGTCGGCATGGCGCTGCTTTCGCCAAGCGGCCCGGGCTCGACGCCGCTCGAACACCGCGCGTCGCTGGCCTCGCTTTACCAGCATCTCGGCCTCGACCCCACCGAGAGGGGGCTCTACGAGAAGCTTGGCGCGCTGGCGCTTGCGCAGGATCCGAGGGTGATGGGCTGGGTCGGGAAAGCCGCGTCCGACCTGCGCTGGAGCGTGCATCTGATCGAAACGATCTTCGATCCCCAGACCGTCATCCTCACCAGCAGCGCGCCCGAGGCGCTGGCCCGGCTTCTGCTTCAGGCCATGCATCCGCTGCTGCCCTCGATCGCGGATCGTCCCGCCCGGCGCCTGCCTCGGCTGCAACTCGGCACAACCGACCCCTGGGCGATCGCGGTGGGCGCCGCGGCGGAGCCGATCAGCCGGGCCTTCGATCCGCGCTTTTCCGCCATCTTGAAGGCCGGATAGACGCGCTTAGAGCGTTTCACCGTTTCACGGAAACGGCGAACCGCTCTATCCTTTTGTTTTTACGCAATTCCGGACGGAAAACCGCTCACACTTTTCCTGGAATTGCTCAGCCCGTCGCTTGCGTCGCGGTGGCGGCGAAAGCCGTGTCGATGATGGCGAGCTTGACCGCCTGCGCGCTGAGGTATTCGCCGTAGAATCCGTTCGAGATCCACATGACGGAATGGCCGCGCTGCCCGAGCCAGCCGACGCTGCCAAGCGCCTCGGCAGCGCGCAATTTGCGCGCAAGGTGGGTGCGCGACAGCTTCAGCCATTTGGCGAAATCGCCTATCGACACCACGCCGGTCGGGATACGTTCCTCGCCGGCATCGTCGGGGTCGACGCTGGAGATCAGCCAGTCCATGACAACGCCGCCATTGTTGAGCCAGGTGAACAGCGAGAAAGTCTGCTTCGGCTCGCGCACCGGCACGGAGGAGAGCAGCCCGTCGGCGATCAGCGGCTGCAGTTGCGGCAGCATTTGCGGCCGTGCCTGGAATGTGTTCATCCGGTTCCCGCCGTCAAGAGCATCGAGCGTGTCCAGATGGATATGAATCCAGTTGATCAACGGCGCCAAGGTCACGGCAGGCAATTGCAGGGGGCGAATGCGGCCGTCGTCGCCCGCGGGCCCGGTCTCGATGAAATTATAGTGCTGCATTTCCTTGATGAAGGCATGAGCCGTGTTCCGGCTCGCCACCGCATGCTGAACGGTAACGTCGGCAAAACGCGCCGCCGTCAGTTCCTTGCGATAGTCGCTGGGATCCCTGCGGAAATGCAGGGCAAGACCGATATGAGCCATCAGCCAGCGTTGCTGGGTGGCAAACACCGAAGAGGCCCGCGGGTTTCCTTGATAGGCCTGCTGCATCGCCAGGGCTTGCGCGCGCACGCAAGCAGGCAATGCCGGGTGACCGGCAATGTCTTCATAGGTCAACGCATCCTCCCAGCTTCCACCCAAAGATGCTATACTCTCGCAAGTTGCGGATAGCAGTTTTGGCCGGCACTCGCCAGCGGGGACCGGCCCACGGGCTGCGCCGTTGCGGCCTTTGCGGTGGGTCAGCGCCCTTTCAGAGCCGAGAGGCAGGCTTCGAAGGCTTCGTCGACGACGGCGAGCTTGGACGCCTGGACGGTCATGTATTCGTCGAAGAACTGTCGCGAGACCCACATCACGGAATGACCGCGCTGCCCGACCCAGCCGATGCTGCCGAGCGCTTCGGCATCATGGAGCTTGCGCGCCAGATGGGTGCGCGAGAGCTTGAGCCAGTGCGCGAATTCGCTGACCGAAATGACGCCGGTCGGAATCCTCTCGAGATGGACGTCCTCCGGATCGATGCCGCACATCAGCCAATCCATGACGATTCCGCCGTTATTTAGCCAGATAAATAACGAGAAAGTCGGCCCGGGCTCCCGCACGCCCTCGCTGGTCAGCAATCCGTCGGCGATCAGCGGCTGCAGGATGGGAAGCATCTCGGGCCGATCGAGGAAGGTTGCCAGCCGGGTTCCGCCGTCTATGTGGTCGAGCGTCCTCAGATGCGCGTAAATCCAGCCGGTGAAGGTCTCGACGGTGCCCGCGGTGACCCGCAAGGGATGGGCGCGGCCGTCACCGCTGGCCGAAATATATTCGGCGATGTTATAGTGCAGCATCTCCTTGACGAAGGCCTCGGCGGTGTTGCGGCTTGCCACGGAATTACGGCGCACGACCTCGATGAAACGCGCTATCGTCATTTCGGTGCGGCGGTCGTTGGGATCGCGCCGGAAATGCAGGGCAAGGCCGACATGGCCGAGCAGCCAGCGCTGCTGGGTGGCAAACACGGCGGCCAGCCGCGGGCTCGTCTCATAAATATGGATGAGCGCCCTGGACTGTTCCTGGACACCGCGAAGCGCTGCCGGATGACGGGCGATCTCTGCGGCGCTCAGCGGCATTTCCTGCGATACTCCATGCGATTCCAAGCAACGACAAATGAAGATTTCCAGTCTTGGCCGGTCATGTCCAGCTACCTATTGGAACAACGAACGATTAGGCGGTGAATTCGTTGCTAACTCTTTGCACCGGTTCGGGAAACCCGAGCTGGGATGATCGCAGACGGCACGACGCGCTGAGATCATTGGTTTGCCTGGCTGGTCCATGCGACATGGCCCAATGACGTGGTTGCCTTTGCCGGGCTGCGTTTCGCGGAGGTTATCGAATGGCTGGCAGGACGGTTCTGATCGCCGGCGGCGCCGGGGGAATGGGTCTGGCGACCGGGCTGCATTTCGCGGCCGACGGCGAGCGGATAGCGCTCGCCGATCTTGCCGGCCCCAAGCTCGACGATGCCGTGGCGAAGATTGCCGCGACGGGGGCTGATGTGATCGGTTTGCCGCTCGATATCCGCTCCGTCACCGCTTGCCGCGACGTGGTGGGCAAGGCCAGGGACTGGGGCGGCGCGATCGACATTCTCGTCAACGCCGCCGGCGTCTGGCTCGAAGGGCCGGCAAACGAGGTCGAGGAAGAGCAATGGGACCTGGTGCTGGATGTCAATCTCAAGGGCGCCTTCTTCCTGATCTCGGCGGCAATCCCGCATCTGGCGGCGGCGCAAGGCGCGATCGTCAACATTGCCTCCGACGCCGGCATTGTCGGCAACAACGGGGCTTCCGTCTATTGCGCCTCGAAGGGCGGGCTGGTGCTTTTGACCAAGGCCCTTGCCCTGGAACTTGCCCCGCAAGGCATCAGGGTCAACGCCGTCTGCCCCGGCGACACGGCGACGCCGATGATCGAACATCAGGCCAAAACCTATGGCGGAGACGATCCCGACGGGTATAAGCGCCGGCTCCTCGGGCACTACCCGCAGGGCGACAAAGCAAGGTTCATCCAGGTGGAGGAGATTGCTTCCTTCATTCACTATCTTTGCCAGCCCGGCGCGGCGCCCATCACCGGAGCCGCGCTTTCGATCGATTTCGGCGTCAGCGCCGGTTATTGAACCAAGGGATCGGTTTCATCGCGATTGCTCGCGCCGGCATGCCGGCATTCTAACCGTGGAGAGGAAATGATCGTGTTCCGCAAGTCTCGCAGGGCGCTGGTGACCGGCGCGGGCGCCGCCGACGGCATCGGCATGGCCACTGCGCGGGCACTGGGCGAGGCCGGGGTTTCGGTCATCATCACCGCTTCGTCGGCACGCGTCGAGCAACGGGCGGAGGAATTGCGGGCGGAGGGGCTCGATGTCCGCGCTGTCGTGGCCGACTTGACGCTCTCCGGCGATGTCGAGCGTCTGGGCTCCGAGGCTGGCGAGATCGACATCCTCGTCAACAATGCAGGGATGGGCACCGTGGCCCAGCCGGCATTACAGCGGCGGTTTTTGGACCTCAGCGAAAGCGATTGGGATCGCGGCATCGATGTCAGCCTGAAGACGGCCTTCTTGAGCACGCGCGGATTCCTGGCCGGCATGGTGCAACGCGGCCATGGCCGCGTCGTCAACATGGCCTCGGTGACAGGGCCATATGTGTCCAATGAAGGCGAGGCGGCCTATTCGGCGGCGAAGGCCGGCATGATCGGGCTGACGCACGCGGTTGCCCTGGAGGTCGGCCGCAGCGGCGTCACGGTCAACGCCGTGGCGCCGGGCTGGATCGCGACCGGCGCCTCGACGCCGGAGGAGTTGGTCGCCGCGCGCAACACGCCGCTTGGCCGCGCCGGCAGCCCCGCGGAAGTCGCGGCCGCCGTGCTGTTCCTGGCCTCCGACGCGGCCAGCTATGTCAACGGCGCCGTTCTGGTCGTGGACGGCGGCAACATCCTGCAGGAACGCAAGGGATGAGCACTGGGTCGCGCGAGCAATGGTCAGGAGCAGCTCTGTCGCCTATATAGGCGTTTTTCCAGCTTGACCGTCGTTCCGTGACCCCTGCCGCCCGCCTGCAAGCCACAATCGAACTTATGGATGAAGTCGACAGCGTTCCGCGCCCCGCGGATGCTGTCGTCTCGGCCTGGTTTCGGGCCCGACGCCATATCGGCGATAGCGACCGTGGTCAGGTTCGGGAGTTGCTTTATGCGCTCCTGCGGCACCAGGCACGACTCGGCTGGTGGCTGGCCAAGCACGGGCGCGAGGATAGGCCCCGCAACCGGCTGCTTGTATGGCTGACGCTCAAGGAAGGCAGGACGCCCGATCAGATCAAGCGCCTATTCAACGGCGCGAAATTCGCGCCCGCCATGCTGACGGCCCACGAGCACGGGCTGCTGGTCAAATTGCAGGGATCCACGATCGACCATCCCGGCATGCCGGAAGAGGTGCGCCTCGAATGTCCATCCTGGGCGGCCGATCCGTTACGGCGCCGTTTCAAGGAAGCGTTCAGGCAGGAGATGGCCGCGCTTCTGACGCCGGCGCCGCTTGACCTGCGCGTCAATCCGATCAAGTCGACGCGCGAGGCCATGCTTGGCGCGTTGAAGGACCTTGGCCTGCGGGCGCAGCCGTCGGCCATGGCTCCTTACGGCATTCGCCTGAATGAACGCGTATCCTTGGCCAGCCTGCCGATGCTCACAACCGGTGAGGTCGAGATCCAGGATGAGGGCTCGCAGCTTGTCGCCATGCTGGTCGATGCCCGGCCGGGTGACCGCGTGGTCGATTTCTGCGCCGGAGCCGGCGGCAAGACACTGGCCATCGCAGCGCAAATGAACAACAAGGGCCACGTTGTCGCCTGCGACGTCATGGACGGCCGCTTGAAGCGCGCCGCCGAGCGCTTCCGGCAGGCAGGGCTGCACAACATACAGACCAGGCTTCTGGCCAGCGAAACGGATCAGTGGGTCAAGCGCCACAAGGGTGGTTTCGATCGTGTGCTGGTCGACGCGCCATGCAGCGGCACCGGCACCTGGCGCCGCAATCCCGACGCACGCTGGCGGGCACCCGAGGAACAGGGTCTGGACAATGTCGTGTCGTTGCAAGCCCGGATCCTGGCGAGCGCGGCGCGTCTGGTGAAGCCCGGCGGCCGGCTGGTCTACGCGACATGTTCGATGCTGCCCGAGGAGAATGAGGAGCAGGTGGCCGCCTTCCTGGCGGCCCATCCGGCTTTTCGTGCTGTGCCGCTCAACGAGGCCGCGCCGCGGCTGACGGGTTCGGCCCATCCGGATTACCTGTCGCTTACGCCGGCTCGCAACGACACCGACGGCTTCTTTGCCGCCGTGATGCAGCGGGAGGTGGTGGCGGCGCCAGGGGTGGCTGAGATGGGATGATGGTAGTGTGGTTGGTTGATCGGCAGCTGATGTTCAAGGCCGTCAGGTGGCTAATTGCACGCCGGCTTACAGGCTGCGCGCAGCGGAGCCAATTGCCTTGCGATGTCGCCCCGCTTACGACAGGATTGCCGCAACTGGAGCTTAGCCTATGACGCCAGATACCTTGCGACCCGACCACCCGCCACTCGACACTCCGCCCGTGCAATACCTGAACTTGGACCCGTCGCTTTATGTCCGCGATGATATCTGGCAGCAGGAACGGCGCAGCATCTTCGCGCACACCTGGCAGTTCATGGGGCCTGTCGCCTCGGTCGCGACGTCCGGTCAATACCTTGCCATCGACATCGCCGGCACGCCGATCTTCGCCATCCGGGGCCGGGACGGGACCTTGCGCGGATTTAAGAACGTCTGCCGCCACCGGGGGGCGAAACTTCTGGCCGATGGCGCGGGCAAATGTGGGCTGATCGTTTGTCCCTATCACAAATGGTCCTTTGCCGACACCGGACGGCTGGTGCAGGCCCCATGGTATGGCAAGGATCCCGCGATCATCGCCGAAGACTGGCCGCTGGAGACGGTGCAGTTGTCCGAATGGCGCGGGCTGCTCTTCGCGGCACTCGACCCGAAGGAAAGTCTTCTGGATCAACTTGGCTCTCTGCCCGCCGAACTGGCGGACGAGCCGTTGGAGACCTATGCCGCCACCGATCAGGCCACTGTCAGCTTTGCGGCGAACTGGAAGATCTACACCGACAATTTCGTCGAAGGCTACCACATCCCTGGCACGCATCCCTCATTCTATGCCGCCATCGACTTCGAAGCTTTCCAGACCACCGCCCATCCCGGTTATGTCCGGATGACCGCACCGCCGAAAGACGGTCTGTTCTACCGCGGCAAATGGCTTTGGATGTGGCCGAACTGGACGCTGTCGCTTTTCGATGGCGGCATGAACGTTAGCCGGATCAATCCGACCTCACCGCATCACACAGACCAGCACTACCATTTCTTCTTTGCCGACACCTCTGCAGAAGCATCCGAGAGCAGGGCGAAATCTGTGCAAGGCACCCTGGCCGTGGTACGCGAGGACTACACCATCTGCGCCGATACGCATCGCAACTATGCCACAGGGGCCTATAGCTCCGGCCCGCTCTCGGGGCGGCATGAGCGGGGAGTGCAGTATTTCCAGGAGCGGGTCGCTGCGGCACTGGGGCTGTGACCGCCCCTGGCGTCCTTGTCCGCCGGACAGTGCTCCGGCTCGGCGCCGGCACGAGAGCCCCCCGGCCAGTCGAGGGTATAGGGCGGGTACGGTAAGTCGAGTTATGAGCGTCGCGGCAATCGGAGCTCGCTCAATGCGGAGAGCAGATCGGCGAACGCGGCTTTGACGACCAAGTTTAGCGGGCGCTCTTACCGGCCGAACCCTTGACGGCTGGAACGGGGCCGTAACCGGACTGCTCTTGGGTGCAGCGGCGCGGATAGATGCCGTTCCGCAGCCTACCCTAAACCAGCGAACAGGCCGCACATTCCGAGTCTAAGGCGGCCATTTGCGCCACTTCTGTTGACCGCCCAAAGTCAGATTTCAGCCCGTTCAGCTAAGAGCAGCGCACCCTCCACGTCGACACCAAGATATCGAACCGTGTTTTCAATCTTGGAATGACCGTTGGCGAATTTGGCGGCTCAGCCGCGTGGCGTAGGCACTGGCCATCGCCTGCATCGGCGAGCTTCGCAAAATGGCGTTAAACCCCCTCGGTGTTCGGCGACATGAGCATTGGCAACGCTTTCCGCCCCCCGCCGACTGGCTGAACAACGTGACGTGGGCGGCATCACCGCCGAACGCTGGCGATGAAGTTTCAGCTTCAGTACATCGACCGCTTGTTGACGGCGTCGGCCGGAACCGCCTGGATGACATCCCAATGCTCGGCAATCTTGCCATTCTCGACACGGAACATGTCAACGATTGCGGTTTCCGGCATGGCATCCGTTTTCGGCTGCACGACTTGCGTCATGACAAGGTCGCCCTCGGCGATGACCCGCTTGAATTCGACCTTCTGCTTCGGCCAATGAGTAATGCCCATCTTCTCGAGCAGCTGGCGTACCGAGTCGCGTCCGTCGGTCATCGTCGGATTGTGCTGGATGTAATTCACCGCCCAGTAGCGATCGAGCGCCGTCAGATCGTGATCACCGAACAACTCCTGATAGGCCTTGAGGACCAGCGCCTTGTTGGCTTGGGTGAGTTCGTATTGCTGCAGGACTGCCTTCTTGTCTAGCTTTGAGCCGTCAGCGGCTGCACTCGACGCCGCCAGCACGGACGCCAGCAAGGCCACGGCGATCTTCTTCATCTTCATCATGATTTCCTTCTCGGCTTTCTCTTTCGTCAGGAAAGGGCCTTCGCCACCATGACGGTGTCGACATACTGGGTCATACGCCGGATCTTGCCATCCCGGACCTCGTAGAGATGGGCAAAGGGCGCCCGCATCGACTTGCCGGTCGCCTTGTAGGTGCCGGAGTAGACGCCGAAGGCGGCAACGCGGTCACCATCGGCGAGGTAGGTGTGAACTTCGGCGCGGTAGTCGGTCCACTCGCTGCCAAGCCGGGCGAAGACGCCTGCCAACAGGGCATCGACGCCGACATAGGTGCCGGCGTAGGGAAATCCCTCCGCCTCGGTCCACTCTACATCCGGATGAAGAACGGCCATGAGATTTCGGCCGTTCTGCTCGGATGAGCCTTCGTAGGTCGAACGGATCAGGTCGAGATTGCTGGTCATGTCAGCCCCACTTCATCTCGCCCATGGCGACCTTGGAGCCGATATCGAGCGCGACGCCCAAACCGAGGCCGGGGAAGCGTGCTTCCATCGCAGCCTTCAGCGCAGCAGCATCCGCAGCCTTGTTCAGTTCCTCTTCGAAAGCAAGGAGATAAGCCTTGGTGTGAGCGATGGCGCTCAGATCGGTTGCCGCCTGCGGATCGAGGTGGCCAGGTACGACGACCGATGGCTTTAGGGCGGCGATCTTGTCGAGGTTGGCGACCCAGCTGGCGCGGGACTCCTTGGTCTGCGTATCGGCCGTCCAGACATGGACGCCCGAGAAGATCAGCACACCACCGAATACCGCGTCGAGCATGGCAACGCGCAGATAGCGCCGGTTAGCCAGCCCTTCCGCGGCTACGATCTCGACCAACTCGCCGTCAACCGTCAACGTCGGGCCGTCGAAGGCTTCGGGCAGCACGACATCGGCGAGCGTCTGCGGACCGTTCTCCTTCAACTGCGGTCCCCAGACGGCGAGCTTTTTCTCGACATTGCCGTTGATGGCGGCAATCGTATCGGATGCGGCGATAACCTTTGCGTCCGGGAAGGCTTCACGCATCGGCTTCAGGCCGAAATAGTAGTCGGGGTCGGACTGGCTGACGTAGATGGTTGTCAACGGCTTGCCCGTCGCCTTGATCGCTTCGGCAAGAGCGCGGCCATCCGGATAGGTGAAGCCGCCATCGATCAGCAGCGCTTCGGTCGGACCGGCTAGCAACACAGGGGCGCGGAAGAAGCCGGTTTGGCCGGCAGGGAAATGCTTCCAGGTAAGCTTGGATGTATTGGTGGTCATATCAGACTCCTTGATGTCGAACGGTTCGTTGTTCTGTCGAATTCAGCGCGTGTCGCGATAGCCGCGATTTGTCAGGCCGCGTGCAACTGGGAGGCCAGCGCGTCGAAGGCGCCGAACAGGGCGCTGGCGCGCATCAGCCGTTGGTCACCATCGCGGTCGACGATCAGGGCGGGAACGCCCTCGGCGCCGAAGCGTGCCATGTCAGCGCGCGCCGCCGAAACTCGGTTCCGATAGGTATCGAGAAGCTCCTCATCCGGGCTCTGGAGGCGCCGAGCGGCTTCGGTGAAGCCAAGTTCTGCGAGGATTTCGGCAACCACCTTGAGGTCGGAATTGTTGCGGCCATCTTGATAACGGGCGCGCTGTAGCGCCTTCAATGCTTCGAGTTCGTGCGCCGGTTCCGTCAGACCGGCCGCGACCAGGCCAAGCGTGGCAGGCGCGGAGTCGAACAGGCCACCCGTCGAGCCGAGCACCTGTTCGCGATAGGCCTCGGAAAAGGGCTGGCTGGTAAGCCGCGCGATGCGCTGGTCGTTCTGCCAGGCGTAGGCGGCGAAATGGCTGTCCATCGGACGCGAAGCGTCGCCGGCGAACAGGCCGGTCGGCGCCAGGTTGAGCGTCACGCCGTCGAGCTGCGACAGTTTCTCCACCACAGGACTGGCCCCATAGCACCAGCCGCAAAGGGGGTCGAAAAGGTAAGTGATCCGCATATCCGTCTTCCCGTATGTCTGACGGCAAGATACGTGATCGAGATTGCACAGAATATATCGACTAACTATAATCACTGTGTGCTATTCGCTTACAATCTGGAGTCACGGCATGGAGGCGATCAATCTCAATCGGCTCGCCTATTTCGTCGCCGTGGTCGACGCGGGCTCGTTCACGCGTGCCGCCGCTCGGCTCGGCATCACCAAGACCGTCGTAAGCCAGCAGGTGGCCCGGCTGGAGGCGGACCTGCGCACGACCCTTCTCCTTCGGACGACCCGCCGTGTCGAGCCCACTGAAGCTGGGCGGTTGCTGCACGCGCGGTCGGTCATTATCCTACGCGAAGCCGAGGATGCCTTCGGCGAAGTTGCCGAGGTAACGACGAACCCGATCGGGACGTTGAGGATCGCCGCGCCGAACGACTTCGGTACATCGACCGTTGCACCGCTGCTGGCAAAATTCTGTCGGACCTATCCTGCCTGCACGGTCGACCTCGTCTTGTCAGACGCCAAGATTGACCTGATCGCCCACCACATCGATGTCTCGATCCGGGTCGGTTGGCTTGCCGATTCCAGCGTGCAGGCGCGCCGGATCGGCGCATTCCGGCAGTTGCTTGTCGCCGCGCCAGACTTAGCTCGCATGATTTCCGCCGACGTCCCCGACAATCTTGACCAGCACCCTTTCATCGCCAACGGCGCGTTGCGCGAGCCGCTGGTTTGGCATTTCTCGCGCGCCGACTTCGACCGCCGCACAGTCCGCATGCGGCCGGCAATGACAATCAACGCAACGCCGGCCGTACTTGCCGCGACTCTAGCCGGAGGTGGCCTATCGGTACTGCCGGACTTTCTGGTCGCTGACCCGCTGCAGACAGGTGCGCTCGTCCAGATTCTAACCGACTGGTCGCTGCCATCGGGCGGCATCCACGTGGTCTATCCCGCCGCCCGGTTTCGTCCACCAAAAGTGACTGCCTTTGTCGCTATGCTGGAAGCCGAAGTGAAGCGGCCGCCGATCGCGTCACACGGATCGACGGTCCTGACCTGAGCAACTCTTGTTTCCAACGCCGGTGATTAGCATGTCTGGTTTCATGTAGCAGTTAAGACCGCCGGAACGAATGATATGCGGCGCGTTGCCGACTGGCAGTTTTGGGGCCGGGAGCGGACTGTCACCTTTTTTGACCCGAGCCTTTCAAAAGCTGATTTCGCCGATCGTCCGGCGCGACGTCTTTGAGCTTCACGGTTCAATTCGTGACCAGCGGGATGTGCGATCGTTTTTGATCAGCCATCAGTCCCGCGCCGTTTCCTCGTTCGCCGACAAGATCATGCGGTTGGAGGCTTGCGCAGAACTGCCGGGCCACCTCCCCTATATTGTTTGGGGCTGAGGCCGGTTTCCGCCTTGAAAACCTTGGCGAAGTGGCTGGGGCTGTCATAGCCGACACCCGCGGCGACTTCGATGATCTGTTTGTCCACGTCGCGCAGCATGTCCTTCGCACGCTCGACCCGGCGAAGGATATACCAGCGTGATGGGCTGTGCCCCATGGTGTTGTGAAACGCTCGACTAAAGTGGAATCGACTCATCCCGCACAGATCGGCCAACCGGTCCAGGTCGAACGGCTCGGCCAGGTGAGCATCCACGTGTTCGAGCGTTTTGCGCAGCTTCCATGCCGGGAGTTGCGCAGGTTTACGGCCGATGGCGGACACGACATCAGCGTAGTCGCGCAAAAGGTGGATGGTCAGGCTTTCGATCAGTCCTTTCACGAACATTGGACTAGCCTCGTGCGAGGCCCGCAACTCATCGACCAGGCCGGTGAGGATTCCGCTTATCAGTACATCCTGCCCACCAGACACATCGTGCATGCGCAGCCGGGAAGAATTGAGGCCCAGAGACAGGGCGGCGCGGGTCACGAGATCTTGGCCGAGATAAAGATGCATCACCTCAAACGGCTGCTCCGGCGCTGCTTGCCAGCGTATGAGATAAGGCGCGTCCGTCTGTGTCAGGTAGAATGAGCCGTCCTTGACGACACCACCATGCCAGTCGCCATCGAGCTCGCGCTCCTCGACTGTCGCCTCCCCCGACGTCACCCAGACGAGCAGTGGTTCGGCCACGGCCGGGACCAAGACCTCATCCTCGCGTTGCGCACGACGGAATATCTGCGCTTCGACATCCTTCCAGGCATCGCCCATGCTCTGCACAATCTTCCGGCCACGAATGTGCTGTTCCAAGGTACGGCTGGCAGAATGTGGAGATGAACGGCGCACTTGAATTGCTGACCTTTCAGCACTGAAAGAAGACACATTCCGTATCACCGCCTGGAGCCACGCTGCAACGAACCATCAGCGATGCCGCTGCACTTTTGCGCAAGATCGCGATAGTTTTGGCAAAGCCGCGAGCGAACCGAAAACCCGCTACCCCTAAATCCGCCTCCGTAACCACAGCCGTCATATGGCGGCCAAGCAAACGGAGAACATCATGGATATTAAAGGCAAGGTCGCCCTCGTTACCGGCGCTTCCAGCGGCATTGGGGCTGCAACCGCGCGCAAACTCGCAGCAGAAGGCGTCATCGTCGGACTGGCCGCCCGGCGCAAGGACCGGTTGGAAACACTGGTCGCCGAAATTGCCGCTGCCGGCGGCAAAGCGGTGGCGCTTGAAACCGATGTCACTGATCGCGCGTCCTGCAAGGCTGCGGTGGACGCCTTGATAGCCCGATTCGGCCGGATTGACGTGCTGGTCAACAATGCTGGATTGATGCCGCTTTCGGATGTCGACCGCCTGAAAGTGGACGAATGGCAGCGCATGGTCGACGTGAACGTCTCGGGCGTTCTCAACGCTACAGCCGCTGTTCTGCCGCAGATGATCGCGCAGCATTCGGGGCATATCTTCAATATGTCCTCGATCGCCGGACGCAAGGTCTTCACCGGCCTCACCGTCTATTGCGCGACCAAGGCGGCGGTCGCAGCTTTCTCCGATGGGCTTAGGATGGAGATCGGACCGAAGCACAATATCCGCGTCACCTGCATCCAGCCTGGCGCGGTGAAGTCGGAGCTTTACCTACCGCAAGCAGATGAACGACCTGGCGTCGTCGATGACGTTCCTGGAAGGCTCGGATATTGCCGACACCATCCTGTTTGCGCTGAACGCGCCCGCACGCATGGATGTTGCCGAGCTGTTCGTACTGCCCACCGAACAGGGCTGGTAAGCGCCTTTGCCGCCGCCGGTCGGACCGGTGGCGGCTCTTTCCGGGCTGGAGACTCCATGCAGGAAATCGACGTCGAAATCACCTTCCGCCTGATAGAGCCCGGACCGGTTCTTCCGGTGACCTGCGGAGCAGACGGTCCCAATGTGACGACTATGGGATTTCACTTGATGGTGAAGCACGTGCCGCCGCTGGTCGGCTGCGTGATCGGTCCATGGGATCACAACCTTAGAGCTCTGCTCGAAACCGACGAATGTGAGCTGTCGGTTCCGTGCGCAGAGATGGGCGCGACGGCGACCGACATCGGCAACACCTCCGGGGCGGATACCGACAAATTCGAGAGGTTCGGCATCGAGACGATGCCCAGTTCGGCAGCCAGGCCCCGCCTCTTGTCGGTTCTATCGCCAACCTGGAATGGCGCCTCGTCGATCGAACCTACGTCCGCATTAGGCGGCTTCCAGTGTCGCCTCAAATGACCGATATGGGGCGCCAAGCTGCAGGCGAAATCGAATCTTCTTGTGGCTCGGATCGCCACCCGGCAGGTCAGCGATGCTGACGGAGCGGTATAGAGACCGCCGGCCCCGAGCGCCCTCACTTCTTCGGCAGCGGCACGCCCTTCGTGGTGAACCTCTGTCCCCTGCCGATCGGGCGCACGGGGCGCTTCGTGCCGGCGGCCTTGCCGGTTCCGGGCGGCTGGTGGGCGGGCACGAGCTGGTCGGGGCGAGGGCCGATGAGGTCGGCGCGGCCCATCTCCTTCAAGGCATCGCGCAGCAATGGCCAGTTGTCAGGGTCATGGTAGCGCAGGAATGCTTTGTGCAGCCGGCGCTGCCGCCCGCCGCGAACGGTCTCGACCTTGTCGGTCGCGCCGCGCCTCACACCCTTCAGCGTGTTGACGCCGGTATGGTACATCGCCGTCGCGGTGGCCATGGGCGAAGGCAGGAAGGTCTGCACCTGGTCGGCGCGGTAGCGGTTCTTCTTCAGCCAGAGCGCGAGGTTCATCATGTCCTCGTCGGTCGTGCCGGGATGGGCGGCGATGAAATACGGAATGAGATAGTATTTCTTGCCGGCCTCCTTGGCCGCGGCGTCGAACATCTCCTTGAAGCGGTCATAGGCGCCGATGCCGGGCTTCATCATCTTGTCGAGCGGCCCGCGCTCGGTGTGCTCGGGCGCGATCTTGAGGTAGCCGCCGACGTGGTGGGTCACCAGTTCCTTGACATATTCGGGGCTCTTGACGGCCAGGTCGTAGCGCACGCCGGAGGCGACCATCACCTTCTTGACGCCCTTGACCTCGCGGATCTTGCGGTAGAGCCGGATCAGGTCGTCATGCGAGGTGTTGAGGTTGGGGCAGATGTCGGGAAAGACGCAGGACGGCAGCCGGCAGGCCGCCTCGATCTTGGGGTCCTTGCAGGCCATCCGGTACATGTTGGCGGTCGGCCCGCCGATATCGGAGATCACGCCGGTGAAGCCCGGGGTCTTGTCGCGAATCTTCTCGATCTCGCGCAGGATCGAGCCCTCGGAGCGGTTCTGGATGATGCGGCCTTCGTGCTCGGTGATCGAGCAGAACGTGCAGCCGCCGAAGCAGCCGCGCATCACCGTCACCGAGAACTTGATCATGTCCCAGGCGGGGATCTTGGCATCGCCATAGGACGGGTGCGGGGCGCGCGCGTAGGGCAGGTCGTAGACCGCGTCCATCTCTTCGGAGGTCAGCGGGATAGGCGGCGGATTGAGCCACAGGTCGCGGTCGCCATGGCGCTGGACGAGCGGGCGGGCATTGCCGGGATTGGCCTCGCGATGCAGCACACGCGAGGCGCGGGCATAGGCATCGCGATCGTCCTCGACCTGCTCGAAGGACGGCAGCCGGATCACGATGTCGCCGGGCTTGCGGCTGGCGCCCTCGTCGGCGGAATCGAGATCGTCGGCATGTAGTTCCATGAAGTGCTCGGGCACGCGGCGGAACATGGCGACGCCCCTGACGGAATCGAGCTGGCGCGGCGTCTCGCCGGCGGCAAGCCGGCTCGCCACCTCGACGACGGCGCGCTCGGCATTGCCGTAGATCAAAAGGTCGGCCTTGGCATCGGCCAGGATCGAGCGGCGCACCTTATCGGACCAATAGTCGTAATGGGCGATGCGGCGCAGCGAGGCTTCGATGCCGCCCAGCACAACCGGCACGTCCTTGTAAGCCTCGCGGCAGCGCTGTGTGTAGACGATCGTGCAGCGGTCCGGCCGCTTGCCGCCCTCACCGCCCGCCGTGTAGGCGTCGTCACGGCGGATCTTGTGGTCCGAGGTATAGCGGTTGACCATGGAATCCATATTGCCGCCGGTGACGCCGAAGAACAGTCTCGGCCTGCCCAGCGCCTTGAACGGCTCCGCCGACTGCCAGTCGGGCTGCGAGATGATGCCGACCCGGAAGCCTTGGGATTCGAGCAGACGGCCGATGATCGCCATGCCGAAGCTCGGGTGATCGACATAGGCGTCGCCCGTGACGAGCACGATATCGCATTCGTCCCAACCGAGCGCCGTCATCTCGGCGCGGCTCATCGGCAGGAACGGCGCCGCCCGTCCGGCATGAGGCTTGCTGCCGGACAGCGGAGTGATGTTTTTCTGGGCGCTGGCTATGGTTTCCATGGCCTCGACCTATAGGCCGCCGCCAAGGCGAATTCAATTAAGCTCGAATCTGGGCTCCGGAGGGATGCATCGGCACGTATCAGGACACGACGCTTAAGCCCATTAATTTTTTTAAGCTTTTGGTTGCCCTCAAGGGGCTGGTAGCGGGAGAGGGACTTGAACCCCCGACCCCAGGATTATGATTCCCGTGCTCTAACCAACTGAGCTACCCCGCCAGGGTGGCAAATGGCCCGGAAAACCGTCCTGAATGGACGGGCGTCTCGAGGCGTTCGCCAAGGTCGCGCGGATATAAGGTTGCGAGGGAGTGCCTGTCAAGCTTGGATAAGGCCGACATGCCGGCATAATCGGGCCGGCCTAATATCATCCCAGAAAAGCTTTGCCGGACAGGCACTCAGCTCATGTCCCGGGGTTGAGTTCGGCGGGGCACGTCGCTATGTCTCGGCCATGAAATTCTAGAGTTTGAGCGAATGAAGCCGCGCATCGCCGTCCTCGGTTGCGGATACTGGGGCAGCAACCATATCCGCACCCTCAAGGCGCTTGGCGCGCTGCATGCCGTTTCCGACGTCAACCGCGCCCGCGCCGAAGGTTTCGCCAGCGAGCAGGATTGCCTGGCGATCGAGCCGGACAAACTGTTCGAGCGCGCCGACATCGATGCCATCGTCATGGCGCTGCCGCCGCAATTCCATGCCGACACCGCGGTGCGCGCCGTCGAAAGCGGCAAGGATGTGCTGGTGGAAAAACCGATCGCGTTGACGGTCGCCGACGCCGAGCGCGCTGTGAAGGCGGCAAAGGACAACGGCCGCATCTTCATGGTCGGCCATGTGCTGCGCTTCCATCCCGCTTTCGAGACGCTGAAGGCGCTGATCGACAATGGCGAGCTCGGCGAGGTGCGCTACATCCACTCGCACCGGCTCGGTCTCGGCAAGTTCCACACCGAGAACGACGCGCTCTGGGATCTTGCGCCGCACGATTTGTCGATGATCCTTGCCATCACCGGCACGGAGCCGATCGAGGTGAGGGGCGAGGGGGCAGCACTCCTCGACAATCTCAGCGACTTCGCGCATCTGCATATGCGCTTTCCGAACGGCCTGCGCAGCCATCTCTTCGCCTCGCGCCTCAATCCCTACCGCGAGCGGCGGCTGACGGTGGTCGGCACCAAGGCGATGGCGGTGTTCGACGACGTCGAGCCCTGGGAGCGCAAGCTTGCCGTCTACCGCCACGCGGTGTGGCAAGACAGCGGCCAGTGGGCCTTCACCGCCAACGAGCCTTCCTATGTGGCCGTCGGCGAGGGCATGCCGCTGACGCGCGAGCTTGCCCATTTCATGCAATGCATCCAGACGCGCGCCGAGCCGCGCACCGATGGCGAGGAAGCGATCAGGGTGCTGCGCATCCTGACCGCCGGCACGGTGATCCACACCGGCTCGTCCGTATAGCCAATCAGACTGAGAACTTACTCGGCGGGAATCTGCGCCGGCTTGGCGGCAAGCCTGGACAACATGGCTTCGGCTTCCGCGCCGCGCTCGGAGCGCTCGATGAAGCCGCCGCCGAAGACGCGCGCGTCGTTGCCGTCGTCGGAATAGAGCACGCAGGCCTGGCCCGGCGCGATGCCCGACTCGCCGTCGGCCAGCTCGACAGAGGTCAGGCCGTCGCGGTGACGCAGCACGGCCGGACGCGGCGGCCTGGTGGAGCGGACCTTGGCGAAGAGCTCGATCCCGCCAGCCGGAACGTCCGACAGCGGGCCGTCGCCCAGCCAGTTCATGTTGCGCAGGTAGATCTTGTGCGTCTCCAGCGCTTCGCGCGGGCCGACGATGACACGCGCGCGATCGGCGTCGAGATGGACGACATAGAGCGGCTCGCCGGAGGCGATACCGATGCCGCGGCGCTGGCCGATCGTGTAGCGCAGGATGCCTTCGTGGCGGCCGAGCACGCGGCCGTCGATATGGACGATGTCGCCGGGATTGGCCGCAGCCGGCTTCAGCTTGGCGATGATGTCGGAATACTTGCCCTGCGGCACGAAGCAGATGTCCTGGCTGTCCTGCTTGGCGGCGACGGTCAGTCCCATTTCCTCGGCGATGGCGCGGACCTGCGGCTTGGACAGGCCGCCGAGCGGGAAACGAAGATAGTCGATCTGCGCCTGCGTGGTGGCGAACAGGAAATAGCTCTGGTCGCGGTCGGCATCGACCGGCCGGTAGAGCGCGCGATGCGCGCCGTTGGCGCGGGAACGGATGTAATGGCCGGTGGCCAAGGCGTCGGCGCCGAGATCCTGGGCGGTCGCCAGAAGATCGGCAAACTTCACCGTCTGGTTGCAGGACACGCAAGGGATGGGCGTTTCGCCGGCGACATAGCTCTCGGCGAAGGGATCAATGACGGCCTTGCGGAAGCGCTCCTCATAATCGAGCACGTAATGCGGGATGCCGAGCGTCTCCGAGACGCGGCGTGCATCGTCGATGTCCTGTCCGGCGCAGCAGGAGCCCGCGCGATGCGTTGCCGCGCCGTGATCGTAAAGCTGCAGCGTCACGCCGACCACGTCATAGCCTTCGCGCTTCAGGATGCCGGCGACCACGGACGAATCGACACCCCCCGACATCGCGACCACGACGCGGGTTTCTTCGGGACGGCGGGGAAGGTCTAGGCTGTTCATGGTGCTTTCACTGTGCGGCGCTCAATGCCAATGGCTGGAATATAGGTCAAGCGCCACGTATGCGCCAGCTTGCGGCCCGAGACGAGTTTACCGGCAATTTCAAGGCCTGGAGGCCGGTGTTTCAAATTCTAAACGAAATCCTAACCGGTCGTTCATGATCCTTACCTAGTGATTAGGGTTCGCTTAGGCAATTTTTAAAGCTGTGGCGGTACTGTGGCGGGGATTGGGTCTTTGAGTTTTTAGTAGAGAGTACGATGACCGATCTGGTTAGACCTAGAGTCAAGTATGTTATTGGGCCCGACGGCAGCCCTCTTACGATCGCCGATCTGCCGCCGACGAATACGCGGCGCTGGGTTATCCGGCGCAAGGCAGAAGTGGTCGCGGCGGTGCGCGGCGGCCTGCTCAGCCTTGAAGAGGCCTGCCAGCGCTACAAGCTCACCACTGAAGAATTTCTCTCCTGGCAGGCATCGATCGACGAATACGGCCTTGCCGGGCTGCGCACCACGCGGATCCAGCAATACCGGCACTAGGCCGGACAGCCATAAAATGAAAAGGGCGCGAAACACCGCGCCCTTTTCATTTCTGCAAAAGCCTAAAGCGCGTCGCGATCTTTCAGATTCGCTCCATGCGCTTTCTGATTTTGCGCATGTCTTTATCCCGAAACCGGTTCCCACTTTCGGGAGACATGCCTCAGACCGTCAGCACGACCTTGCCGATCGGCCGCGTGGCTAGGAAAGCATGGGCGGCCCCCGCTTGGTCGAGGGGAAAGGCCTTCGCCACATGCGGCACGAGCTTGCCGGCATCGACGAGCCTGGCTAGCTCGATAAGGCCTTCCCGATCGGGCGTGACCGACATCCGCTCGACACGGATGTTGCGTTCCTTGGCCTTTGCCTTGACCGCGTCGGGGACGGCGAGCAGCGACACCAGGACGCCGCCGTCGCGCAGCACCTCGAGCGAACCCGCGGCATGGTCGCCGCCGACCGTCTCCAGCACCAGATCGAGATCGCCGACCTTTCCGGTGAATTCGCCCTTCGTATAGTCGATGACCTCGTCGGCGCCGATCGAGCGGACAAAGTCGGTTTTGTCCGCGCTGGCGGTCGAGGCCACCCAGGCGCCGCGTGCCTTGGCGATCTGAACCGCCAGATGGCCGACGCCACCGGCGCCGGCATGAACCAGCACGCGTTGCCCGGCTTGCAGGCCGCCATGGCGGACAAGGCCTTGCCAGGCCGTCAGGCCGGCCAGCGGCAGGGCCGCGGCGTGCGCATGATCGATGGCAGCAGGTTTCGCGGCGATCTCGTCCGCCGGCGCCGCGGCAAGCTCGGCATAGGCTCCAGCCTGTTTGGGAAAGAGCGGCATGCCGAACACCTCGTCGCCGACCTTGAAGGCACTCACGCCGTCCCCCAGCGCCGCGACGGTCCCCGAAATATCCCAGCCGAGGATGAAAGGCGGCTCGCCGAGCAGAGGATAGGAACCGCCGCGCACGGCGCCGTCGACCGGGTTGATGCCCGCCGCCTTGACGCGGATGAGCACTTGACCGGGCTTGGGCGCGGGGTCGGGCTGCTCGGCGACGAAAAGGACCTCGGGTCCGCCGACGGAAGTCTGGATAACGGCACGCATGAACGCCTCCTGTTCGAGTGGATATGCCGCTATCATTTGGATAGTAATATGTGATTGTCGAGTATGTACCTTTTCGATATATAGACACCTTATGGATAGTGAGAGCAGATCGCCATTCGGCTACGACGCGTTCCGGCGCAGTTGCCCGTCGCATACCGTGCTCGAGACGCTGGCCAGCAAATGGGTCTATCTCACCGTCTGCGCGCTGCGGCGCGGCCGGCTGCGCAATGGCGAGCTGGCGCGCAAGCTCGAGGGCATCACGCCCAAGATGCTGACCCAGACGCTGCGTATGCTGGAGCGCGACGGCCTTGTGCGGCGCGAGGTGTTTGCGGTCATCCCGCCGCGCGTGGAGTATGAGCTGACGGAGCTTGGTCAGAACCTTGCCGGGCTGCTCAGCCAGATTCGCTCCTGGGCGGAAGAGCATGCACCGGAGATCAAGGATGCCCGGGCCCGGGCATCGGCCGACCATGACGAGATGGCCGCTGTGCCCTGACCACCGCGAGGCCGATTTCTGCCGATTGCCCGATATGAAGGTGCCGGCAGGTCGCCGGCATGCTTGCTGATACGCCCGGCGATCAGCCGATCATGGCGCTGCGGCCGCCTGTTTCGGCCTCGCGGATCTTGGTGTCGCGCGATTCCAGCATCTCTGCCTTGGAAAGCTCCGCTTCAGCTTCGCCGAGTAATGATTCGGCGGTGCTTCGCTGCTGGGCGAGGTCGCTTTGTGAGTTCCTGAGGTTGTCGCGGCGCAGGCGCGCCGCCTTGGCGAAGGTCGGATACGCAAAATGGTTGATGTCAGTGATGCCGGCTTTTTTCTCTTCGGCGATAATCTGCGCTTCCAGCTCGACGGCCATGCGTTCGAACTCGGCGATCATCATGTCCAGCTGCAAGAGCTGCCGCCGCTTCTCATTCACCTGAAACTGCTTCAGTCGAACGAGGTTTTCACGTGACTTCATGACTCGATACTCCGTAAACGCACACTTGCAATACCGCCCAGTCCGCCCGGAACGATCCAAGCGCCGCCCGTTTCCCCCGGCTTTCCCTGGGCTATGGGAAACAAAGCCCTAAAGATTTTTGCCGGCGGTAACCATTCGTTTACGGGCATTGTTAATCATACGGGCGAGGACTTAAGGCCGGGTAAAAATTCCGGCTCTCGGCGGAAGCCCCGGCCTGCGAGTCTCTGGAGTCACTTAGGCTGACTTATTAATGTGGTGCATTAGCGGTTTTGGTCTGTGATTCGTTATTAGATTCAAGTGGGTGTAGAAAGGGGTTAAAAAATCTGGTATCGTGGATGACACGAAATTAGGATTTGTTAACCAGTCGGTGGCACCTTCTGTTCAGGCAATCACTGCTCCGGGTCCCGGACGGGTCGTGAGATGGTCCGGCAGCAGAAAAGGGGAATGAAATGCGTGTTCTGCTGATTGAAGACGACAGTGCAACCGCACAGAGCATCGAATTGATGCTGAAATCGGAGAGCTTCAACGTCTATACGACCGATCTCGGCGAAGAAGGTGTCGATCTCGGCAAGCTCTACGATTATGACATCATCCTTCTGGACCTCAATCTCCCCGACATGTCGGGCTATGAGGTGCTGCGCACGCTGCGCCTCTCCAAGGTCAAGACGCCGATCCTGATCCTTTCCGGCATGGCCGGCATCGAGGACAAGGTGCGCGGCCTCGGCTTCGGCGCCGACGACTATATGACCAAGCCCTTCCACAAGGATGAGCTGGTGGCGCGCATCCATGCGATCGTGCGCCGCTCCAAGGGCCATGCCCAGTCGGTCATCACCACCGGCGACCTGGTGGTCAATCTGGACGCCAAGACGGTCGAGGTCGGCGGCCAGCGCGTGCACCTGACCGGCAAGGAATACCAGATGCTGGAGCTGCTCTCGCTGCGCAAGGGCACCACGCTCACCAAGGAAATGTTCCTCAACCATCTCTATGGCGGCATGGACGAGCCGGAACTGAAGATCATCGACGTCTTCATCTGCAAGCTGCGCAAGAAGCTCGACGCGGCGTCCGGCGGCCAGAACTACATCGAGACGGTGTGGGGCCGCGGCTATGTGCTGCGCGAGCCGGAAGATATCCGCGTCAGCGCGTAGACGATCCCTTTGATTTCAAACGAAAACCCGGCCTCGGCCGGGTTTTTTGTTTGAAACGCTTCCAGCGAATCAGGCGGCGATTTTGAGGAAACGGAAGCTTTCGAGCAGTTGCGCGCGGTTGAAGGGCTTCAGCAGATAGCCTTGAGCGCCGGCGCGCTTGGCGCGCATGATCGCAGCCACATCGACCTCGACCAGCGAGACCAGGATCTGCGGCTTGACGGGACTTTCGATGGCGCGGATGCGGCGAATGAGATCGACAGCCTGGATGTCGGTCAGCCCGCCATCGATGACAATCACGTCCGGCATGTCGTCGGCGCAGATTTCGGCAGCCTCGACCCCGGTCGACGCCTCGGCGACAATCATGTCCGAGCCGCCAAGAATACGTTTTGCGACCTTCCTGATGACGCTCGAATCATCGACGAACAGGCAGCGCTTCATGTCCGGGTCCTCTTTGCCATCTGCCGAACCGGCAACCTCCGGGTAACCGAAAAGCACCATAGGCCAATCTGGTAAAGAAGCCGAAAAGCCGTTAGGTAAAGTTTTTCCAAACGGGCGTACCACGCGGTTTTGGCCCGCGGCGCCGTTACATGGATTGCAGCCGGCATTGCTCGGCCTGCACTGCCAGCACAAATATCAGCGATAAAAGATACTTCGGCGTTTCTTATGCAGCCGTCAGCACGATCTCGTCGGGGGTCGCGTGGATCGAGATCGTCATATTGGCCTCACGCGCCAGAAGCAGCGTGTAGTAAGGCTGGACCGAATGGGCGTCGATCGGCTCCTCCGGCTTGTGGCCGGAATGCAGTTCGAGGAATTTCGGCGGCACGCGCAGCATCGGGCCGCTGGCCGACAGCGAAAAACGCGGCTCGGTTTCGAGGTTTTCCAGCGTGATCACCAGCTTGCCGCCGCGCGGTATGGCCGCGTTGGCGACGAGGATGAGGTTGAGCAGCAGCTTGACCTTGTTCTTGGGCAGGAGCGCCCGGGGGCCGTTCCAAACCAGTTCCGGCTTTTCGTTCTTCAGGAAGGCGATGGCCACGGCCTCGGCATCGCCGGTGTCGATCATCATGCCGGCCGAGCCCGCGGCACCGAAGGCGATGCGGGCAAACTGCAGCCGCGCCGAGGCGTTCCTGGCGCTCTGGCGAATGAGCTTCATGGCGTCTTCGTCGGCGCCGCCCTCGTCGAGCAGTTCGAGGCCGTTGTTGATTGCGCCCACCGGCGAAATGATGTCATGGCAGACGCGGCTGCAAAGCAGCGCAGCGAGATCAGGCGCGGAAAGGGTGAAAAGCTCGGCCATCGGCGAAATCCCTGCTTAAGTCACTTGTTCATGGCCGAGCGACAGTTTTCGCGCCTGCCCACGCGAATCACGCTCTTTTCCAAGGCTTTCTGAATACACAGGGCCCGAGCGCGCATCAACAAATCCCAAATTTTCGACGGCGAAAATGGTGTGTTCGCGGGGGAAACCCGCTGCGGAGGCGCAAGCGCAGCCTTCGAACCGCCATCTTCGTGTGGGAGCTTAATGGTTGAAAAAGGATTACGGCATAGTTTGCCTGTGATAGCCACCCTGAACGGCCGGCAAGAGCCGCAGGGGTGCGAGGCGTCGGCGAAAGTGCTCCCTGACGGAGATTGGAAGCATGTTTTCCCGATACTACGACCGGACGTTCGTCCGTGTCCTCACCATGACCATCACACTCCTGGCGGCTTTGGTCCTTTCGACCTCGGCGTCGCGGGCCCAGCAGTACACCGCTCAGGAAATCGTCGATTCCGGTCATAAATTCTTCGGCGAGACGTCGGGCGGTCTGGCCACCGTCGTCGAGAAGATCTTTGCCTCCTACGGCCTGCCCAATGGCTACCTGCTCGGCGAGGAAGGATCCGGTGCCCTGATCGGCGGCCTGACCTATGGCGAGGGGACGCTCTACACCAAGAACGCCGGCGACCATAAGGTGTTCTGGCAAGGTCCGTCGCTCGGCTGGGATTTCGGCGGCGAGGGATCGCGGGTGATGATGCTGGTCTACAACCTCGACGACATCAGCAGCCTCTACAATCGCTTCGGCGGCGTTGCCGGCTCCGCCTATGTCATTGCGGGCGTGGGCTTCAACGTTTTGCAGAGCAACCGCGTGCTGATCGTGCCGATCCGCACCGGTGTCGGTGCCCGCCTCGGGGTCAATCTCGGCTATCTGAAGCTCACCGAAATGCCGACCTGGAACCCGTTCTGATCGGCTTGCTCCCGCTACAATCGCTCGGACAATGATGATCGCGCCGCGGCAAGCTCTTGCCGCGGCGTTGAATTTCCGCCATGCCAACGTGGCACAATGCTGCGATTGCCGCTTTGTAAACGTGGATAGCACGCCTTGGTCCAGTCGGTCCTGTTCTTCGTACTCGGTTTCCTTTGCGCCGTTTTTCTCGTGTCGCTGGTCGCGCCGGCGGTCTGGCGACGGGCCGTTGTCCTGACGCGCAGGCGCCTGGAGGCTTCGTTGCCGCTGACGCCCGCCGAGATCCAGGCGGACAAGGACCGGGTCCGTGCGGAATATGCCATGGCGACGCGACGGCTGGAGATAACCGTCAAGAACCTGCACGAGAAGGTGGCCGAACAGCTGGTCGAGATCGGTCGCGGGCGCGAAGCCTTGAAGGGGCTCGCGGTCGAAACGAAGGACAAGAACCAGGCGCTCTCCGATCTGCAGGCCAAAAATGCGGAGCTCAGGCAGCGCGAGGAGGATCTGCATCGCCTGTCGGAAAAGCTCGCACAGTCGGAGCGGGCTTTGGAGAAGCGCGCGCTGGAGCTGCGAAAGCTCGAGCAGATGTATGACGACGCCAGCTTCTCGTCCTCGAACCGCCAGATCGAGCTGGTTGCGCGCGAATCCGAGCTGGAAAAGCTCGCCAGCGACATCGCCTTGCTCAAAGGCCAGCGCAAGGAGGCGGACCGGCGCAACCAGGAAATCGCGTCGGACAGCAAGGCCGCGCGCGAAGCGTTGAAGGCCGAGAAGAAGAAGACGGCCGAGCTGGAGAAGAAGGTGGAGCGGCTGCTTGCCACGCTTGCGGACCGCGAGGAAAAGCTCGACCGGCGCGAGAAGGACCTCGCTCAAATGCGCGAACGCTCGAAGGAGAGCGTCGCGGCAAACGGCGTCGCGCGGCTGGCTGCCGGCGCGGATGCGAAAGGTGACGATGTCGATAAGGCAATCGCCAAGCTCGAGGGCGACCGGGAACGGCTGGAGGCAAGGCTGACGGCGCTGGCGCGTGAGAACAAGCGGCTGAAAACCGATCTTGCCGCATCGGGGGCGACGATGCCCGAAGCGGCCGGCGACGCACGCTCCGGCGCCGGTCTTCGCGAACAAATGAACGAACTGGCGGCCGAGGTCGTCAATCTGACGATGAAGCTCGACGGGCCGGATTCCCCTATCGCCAAGGCGCTGGCGGGCGAGGGGCAGCAGAATGGGCGGGGCGTCAGCCTTGCCGACCGGGTGAGGGCTTTGCAGAAAGCCGGCTCGTCCAACTGAGGAAGACGATTGCAGGGCGCCCCCTGCGGACTGCTACCGGTTTGAAAAATGATGCAGCGCTATTGCCGACGCCGCGGCGACGTTCAGGCTGTCAAAACCTTTCGCCATGCCGATCCGCACCGTGTTCAGCCTGGCCAGCAAATCCCGCGGCAGGCCTTCGCCTTCGGTGCCGAGATAGAGCGCCAGCCTGGCCGAATGGTCGGCGGCGCGGATGTCGGTTGCGCCACGCGGCGATAGCGCGAACTGGCTGAAGCCAAGCCGATCGAGCGTCGCGATGAAGGCTGCGGTATCGCCGAAGGACGCGAAGGGGACCTTCAGCGCGGCGCCGACCGAAACGCGGATTGCCTTGCGGTAGAGCGGATCGCAGCACGTCCGGTCGAGCAGCACCGCGTCCGCGCCGAAGGCTGCGGCATTGCGGAAGATCGCCCCCATATTGTCGTGATTGGATATGCCGACCAGGACGACGGCCAACGCGCGGCGAGGCAAGGTTTCCACCAGAATTTCGGCGGGCGCCGCCGCGCCTCGCACGCCGATCGCCAGGATGCCGCGGTGCATGTGGAAGCCGGCGATCCGGTCCATGACCTCACCGGCGGCAACATAGACCGGAAAATCCGGCGGCGCCTTGCGCAAGATCCCCTGCACGCCAGTCAGCCTGTTCTCGAGGATGAGGGCAGACTCGGCAGTGAAGCGTCCGGTCGACAACAGGAGATCCAGCACCACCTTGCCTTCGGCGACGAAGCGACCGTGCCGTCCGACGAGATCGCGCTCGCGGATGTCGAGATAGGCGGCGACACGCAGGTCCTGGGGATCGTCGATAGGGATGAGGTTCATGCATGCCTCGCCGAAGACTGATCGGCGAGGTATGAGCGACTGGAACCGTGGGTCAAGCCCCGGCGCGGCGCAAGCGGTGGGCCATCTGGGAGAGATCGCCTTCGCCGAAAATGCCTTCCAGCATGCGCAGCAATTCGCGCACCGCTTCGGATTTGCAGGAATAGTAGATCATCTGGCGGTCGCGCCGCGTCTCGACGAGATCGAGTGCCCTCAGCTTGGCGAGATGCTGCGACAGCGCGGATTGGCTGAGCTGCACCTTCTCGGCGATGGCGCCGACCGACATTTCGTTGTCGATCAGATGGGCCACGATCAGCAAGCGCTTCTCGTTGCCCATAAGGGTGAGAAAGGCGGCCGCCGATTCCGCATTGGCGATTAGTCTATTTGAGATCATAGATCCCCCAAGGGTCCTGGATCATCCTGGCGCCAGGGGGCAATGGCGCCTGATTCCACAATGTTCAGATGTCGATGGGCGCTGCTGAATCAGCGTCACAACGAGGGTAGATGATTTTGTTTAAATCTCAAGCGTTGCTTTCGCCGGCGCGCGATCAACTATCGCTCTTGCTCTGCGGCGCGTCCCGCCCTTGCCATCTCGACAAGCGCTGAACGCAATTCGCGCGCGCTTTGCAAAGGCTGGGGAAAGAAAATCCTGCAGGTCGCATCCGGGGCGGCGAGATCCATGCCGTCGGGGTCGAAGCCGGTGGCGATCCAGCCGTCGCCTTCGGTACGGCCGAAATGGCGGGCATAAAGGGCAAGCGCGTCGCGATGATCGGCGTTCATGTGATCGAGTGCCGCCTGCTCGCTGTCGGCGAACTCCTCGATGCGGGCGGCGCTGGTGATGAAATCGTCGCGGTCGAGAAGAAAGGCCTTGCCGAAGCCGCCGTTCAGGCTCGCGCGCTCGGGCTCGAGCCGGAAGAACGAGAAGTCGCCGAGCCCGGCATAGAGCTTCGCTTTCGGATTGCGGTTGAGGTAGCGGCGCTCGGCGCGGATCTGATCGGCGGATCCCCGTTCCAGCCGCAAGGCGCGGCATGCAAGGCTGATGCGCGGATGCGCCAGCGGATCGCCCTTGCCGGGTTCGCCAAGCAGCAGCGAACAGCGCGGATCGGCGAGCAACGCACCGGTGTGCGCGGACAGCATCGAGATCAGGATCAGCGGCGCGCCGTCGATGTCGGTGGCGACGCCAACCCTGCTCGCCAGCGGCGCGCCGGTGCCAGGCTCGATCGCCGCGAGCGCGCCGAAACGCGCCGAGCGGATCAGGGTTTTCGCCAGCCTGACCGCTTCGGCGTCGGTTTCGCGGATGACGTCTTTTTTCGGTTCGGTCACAAGCTCACCCGAGATAAGTTGATTTCTACTCTCCGGTTATCGGCCGATTACACCCGCCTTTGCAAGCGCTCCGATTTCCTCTTCGCTCAAACCGAAGCGGGTCAATATGTTTGCGGGCTCGCGATCGGCGTCGGCAGGCGCCGCGGCAAGCGTCTGCGGGTTTTGCGAGAAACGCGGCGCGGGCGCCGGGCGGTCGAGTCCGCCCGATTTCACGAAGCTCTGTCTGGCGCGATTGTGCGGATGGTTCCTGGCTTCGAACAGGGACAGCACGGGCGCCACGCAGGCATCGGTCGAGGCGAAAAGCGCGGCCCATTCGTCGCGCGTCCTCGCCTTGATCCGGATGGCAATGGCGGCGCGCATCGCGGGCCAGGACGACTTATCGTATTGGCTGCGGACAAAATGACCGTTGAGCGGCAGCAGCCTGGCGAATTCGGCGAAGAAGCGCGGCTCGAGACAGCCGACGGCAATGTGCCTTGCGTCCGCCGTCTCATAGGTATCGTAGAACGGCGCGCCGGAATCGAGCAGGTTCTGGCCGCGCCTGTCGCTCCAGAGACCCGCCGCCATATAGGCGTGGATGGGAGCTGCGAGCGTCGAGGCTCCCTCGATCATCGAGGCATCGATCACCTGGCCCTTTCCGGTCAGGGAACGCTGGAAAAGGGCGGCGAGCACGCCTGCGATCAGCATCATGGCGCCGCCGCCTTGATCGGCGACGAGGTTGAGCGGCGGCACTGGCGGCGCGTCCTGCCTGCCAATCGCATGCAGGAGGCCCGCATAGGCGAGATAGGTGATATCGTGCCCGGCTCGCCCGGATAGCGGCCCCTCCTGGCCGAACCCGGTCAGGCGGCCATAGATCAGCGCCGGATTGCGCCGGAGAACGACGTCGGGCCCGAGGCCGAGCCGCTCCATCACGCCGGGGCGGAAGCCTTCGACGAGCAGGTCGGCCCTTACCGAAAGGCGCAGCAGCAGTTCCGCGCCCACAGGACGCTTCAGGTCGAGCTTGAGGATGGAACGGCCGTGGCGGTCGAGATCGTATTCTTCCGGCAGGTTCAGAAGCGGCTGGCCGGCGTCGGCGCGCTCGATGCGCAGCACCTCGGCGCCCATCTCGGACAGCATCAGGGCGGCAAGCGGCACCGGACCGATCCCCGCGAACTCGATCACTTTCAGACCGGCGAGCGGGCCTGTCTTTTCGGTAGAGGCACCGGCGCCTGTCGGCGAGCCAGTCATCTCCGCTTATTTCGGCGCCATGCGGATGGCGCCGTCGAGGCGGATGGTTTCGCCGTTCAGCATCTGGTTCTCGACGATGTGGAGGGCGAGCGATGCATATTCCGACGGCTCGCCGAGCCGGGGCGGGAAGGGGACGGAGGCGCCGAGCGAATCCTGCACCTCCTGCGGCATGCCGGCCATCATCGGCGTCTTGAAGATGCCGGGCGCGATGGTGCAGACGCGGATACCGGACCGCGCCAGGTCGCGCGCCACAGGCAGCGTCATGCCGACGACGCCGCCCTTGGACGCCGCGTAGGCGGCCTGGCCGATCTGGCCGTCATAGGCGGCGACGGAGGCAGTGTTGACGATGACGCCGCGCTCGCCGCCGGCGAGCGGATCGAGCTTCGCCGCACGGTCGGCGACGAGGCGGATCATGTTGAAGGTGCCGATCAGGTTGATCTCGATCACCTTGCGGTACTGGTCGAGTGGATGCGGTCCGTCCTTGCCGATCGTCTTCACGCCGATGGCGATGCCGGCGCAATTGACCAGGATGCGCGGCGGCCCGAGCTTCTCAGTTACTTCGGCTATCGCGGCCGTCGCGCTGTCGCCGCTGCTGACATCGCATTGGACGGCAATGCCGCCGATGTCGGCCGCGACTTTCGCCGCGCGCTCGATGCCTACGTCGAGGATGGCGACACGGGCGCCCTTGGCCGCCAAGGCGCGCGCCGTCGCCTCGCCAAGGCCGGATCCCCCGCCGGTGACGATCGCGGTCTGGCCGTTCGGGTTCATGCAAGCCTCCCAGGGTTTTTAATTATGCTACGAAGCGCGCAAAGGAGGCGCAACCGCAATAGGCGGGTCGATCGACGGCTGCGCACTGGCGGCCGGACGCGACACAGCCGGGGCAAATTCCGCCACCCTTGCCGTGCTGGCGTGACAGACATCGCCGGCAAATCGTGCGACGGCGCCCGGCTTGATCTCGTGATGCAGCAGCCGGTCGAGGTCGACCGGGCGCGGCATGGTGATCTGCCCGCGCGGAAAGCGCTTGAAGCCAAGCGGTCCATAATATGGCTCGTCGCCGACCAGAATGACGGCAGGCGCACCGGCCTTCCTGGCCGCCTCCAGCGCGATCGCAACCAGCTTGCGGCCGATGCCGAGATTCTTGAACGCGGGACGCACCGCAAGCGGGCCGAGCATCATGGCGCGTCCGGCGCCCGCGGCCACGCGCGTCATGCGCACCGAAGCGATCACCGTGTCGTCCTTGACGGCGACAAAGGACATCGAGCGGTCGTGCCCGCCGGCCTCGCGGATCTTGTAGGCGGCAAGAACGAAACGACCGGGGCCGAAGGTCTCGTCGTTGATGGCTTCGATTTCGGCATCATGCGCCGGGGTTTCCGGCAGGTATTTCACGTCGGCAAGGCTCATGGTCTTTGCGTTCCGGTATGCGAGGAAGGTTTGCTGCAAAGCGGCAGCGTTCGCCAATCAGCGCTTCTTAAGCGCGGGCGCCCTTTCGTCGTCGGTCGAACCGGATCGAGGCAAAGTCGAACATGGGCGCCTCCGCTAGCACCAATTTTGTGTCGCTGCAATCGGTGCCTTTGCCTTTCTTTGCTCCACGGCTCGTCGTTTGACGAACTGTTCAGTGCCCGAAGGCTTCGCCAGTCCGGTTATCGGTCTAGATATGTGTTCAGCCACAGGGAGATTTTTTCGCATGGGATTGCTGATTGAAGGCAAATGGCAGGATCGCGCGCTGAACACCGACAGCGCTGGGCGCTTCGTGCGGACGGAGTCGCAATGGCGCGACTGGATCACGCGTGACGGCAGGCCGGCGGAAGGGCGCATGCGCGGCTTCAAGGCGGAAGCCGGCCGCTATCATCTCTATGTATCGCTCGCCTGCCCCTGGGCACACCGCACGCTGATCTTCCGTGCCCTGAAGAAGCTGGAGCGCATCATCTCCGTCTCCGTGGTGCACCATTTCATGGGCGAGAACGGCTGGACCTTCAAAGCCGAGGACGGCGCCACTGGGGACACGCTCTACGGCCTCGATTTCCTGCACCAGATCTATGCCAAGGCCGATCCCGACTATTCAGGCCGCGTGACGGTGCCGGTGCTGTGGGACAAGCAAGAAAAGACGATCGTCAACAACGAGTCCTCCGAGATCATCCGCATGCTCAATTCCGCCTTCGACGAATGGGGCGATGCGGGTCTCGACTTTTATCCGGCGGCGCGGCGCGCGGAGATCGACAGGATCAATGCGCTGGTCTATCCGGCGATCAACAACGGCGTCTATCGCGCCGGCTTCGCCACCACGCAGAAAGCCTATGAGGAAGCGTTCGGCGAATTGTTCGCGGCGCTCGATACGATCGAGGAGCGGCTTTCGAAGCGGCGCTATCTGGCCGGTGAGCACATAACCGAGGCGGACTGGCGGTTGTTCACGACGCTGGTGCGTTTCGATCCGGTCTATGTCGGCCACTTCAAATGCAACCTGCGCCGCACTGCCGACTATCCGAACCTGTCCAACTATCTGCGCGATCTCTATCAGGTGCCCGGCGTTTCGGGCACGGTCAACCTGCACCACATCAAGGCGCATTATTACGGCAGCCACAAATCGATCAACCCGACGGGGATCGTTCCGGCGGGACCGGAGCTCGATTATGCCGCGCCGCATGACCGAAACAGGTTCCGGAAGGCGGCGTGATTACCAGTAAGCCGAGATACGCTCGCCGCCAAAAATCTCTGCTATCCGCCGCAACGTCGCCGGCGTCGTGCCCTCCGGCAAGCGGTCGATCGGGAAGAAACCGGCTTCGGCGATCTCATGGTCCGGCCGTTTCGGCGCCGTCTGGCTGAAAGCTTCGATCAGATAAAGGCCGACATGGTCGCGCTTGCTGGAGCGGCGGTTGAAATGCATCGACTTCAGCACCGGCGGAGCCGTCAGGGCGATGTTGCCTTCCTCGGCCAGCTCGCGAGCCAGCGCTTCCTCGAGCGTCTCACCGATCTCGACGCCGCCGCCCGGCAATTGCCAACCGGGAACATAGGTGTGGCGGATCAGGAAGACGGAATTGGAGGCGCGGTCATAAACCAGCCCGCGCACGCCAAGCGTCATGGGGCGGCGCAGCAGGAAGTAAAAATGGAACAGCCTTGCCCGCAGTCCCGGCCAGCCGGTCTGGCGGAACACCTCTTCCGGATCGGCTCGGCGGTTCATCGGATGATCCCCAAGCAGATGTTCGAGGGTTGCCCCACGAACGTCTGCCTGGCCTTCCTTGTTTGTCGCAGGTCCTGGCCGCAAAACCGTGGGACACTTTTGCGGAACCCGCTTGGGCGAACAGCAAAGGGTGAGTGGAAAGCCTCGCCAGCGTCGCTTAAGAAGAGACCATGTTCAGGCTCGCGCATATTTCCGACGCTCATCTGGGACCGCTTCCCGATGTAACCTATCGCGATCTCGCGTCCAAGCGCGTGCTGGGCTATGTCAACTGGCAGCGCAACCGGCGCCGCCATATGCATGACGCCGTCATCGACGCCATCGTCGCCGACATCAAGGCGAACGCGCCGGACCATCTCGCCGTCACCGGCGACCTGGTCAACCTGGCGCTCGACGGCGAGATCGAGATGGCGAAGCACTGGCTGGAGACGCTTGGATCGCCGCATGACGTTTCCGTGGTGCCAGGCAATCACGACGCCTATGTGCCTGGCGCCTTCGACAAGGTCTGCCGGGCGTGGGCTCCCTGGATGACGGGCGACGGCGTCAACACTCCAGTCGACCGCAATTCCTTTCCGTATCTGCGTGTGCGCGGCAATGTCGCGCTGATCGGCGTCACCACGGCGCGCGCCACAGCACCCTTCATGGCCAATGGCTTCTTCATGGAAGGGCAGGCCGAGCGGCTCGGCAAGGTTCTCGACGACGCGGCCAAACAAGGGCTGTTCCGCGCCATCATGATCCACCATCCGCCGGTGCGCGGCGCCGTCCAGCAACATAAGCGGCTGTTCGGCATCGCTCGTTTTCACAAAGTCATTCGCCGGCATGGCGCGGAGCTCGTCCTGCACGGCCATTCGCATCTGCCGTCCTTGTTCAGCATCGGCGCACGTGGCGCCAAAGTGCCGGTGGTCGGGGTTGCCGCCGCCGGCCAGGCGCCGGGCGGCAAGCATCCGGCCGCTCAGTACAATCTGTTCGAGATCGACGGCGAAAGGGGCGCCTGGCGCGTGCGCTTGACGCGGCGCGGCCTAACCGGACCGGCGCTGCCGCCTTCGGATCTGCAAACGACGGATCTTGACGTGCCGGCCGTGAAGGACCGCGAGCTCGTCAGAAGCTGATCTTCATGTGCATGATGCGATCCCAGAACATCGCCAGCGAAACCGCCAGGCCGACAAGCGCACCGGCGGTTATCAGGCCGAGGCCGGCGAAAAAGGTCGTCCAGCCATTGAGGCGGCTTTCGGATTGAATCGGCGGCTCCGCTTCCCGCACCACGGGACGATGCAGGCCGGGAACGGCGCTCTCCATGCCGCCCTCCATCATGTGCTGCCGTTCGACGACCCGTTCGGCCACGTAGCGCGTCACGGCGTCGGCGACCGCTTTCATCTCGGTCGTCTCGGCAAGCACGACACGGCCGACGCGCGTATCCTTGAGGAAGCGGTAGGTGCGGCGGTCGCGTCCCATGGCGACATGGCTCACCGCGTCGATCCACAGCCGCGGCTGCAGGCCCGACGAGACGGCGAAGTCGAAGCTGTCCATGTCGGCCGGGACATCGGCAAAGACCGGCGCAAGCTCGGTCGCCAGCAGATCGAGCCGCATGCGATGCGCCTCGCGCATGTCGACGACCACGTCATCGCGGTCGGCGAACGCATTCTTGACGTCGCGTATGGCATCCGAGAGCTTTTGCGACGGCTCTATCGGAGTGATCTTGTCGCCTGCGTCCTTCATGGGCGGCTGCCTCGTTGTTGGTTAACAGCGAGTTAACACAATCGCCGGCAAAATGCACTGCCGACGGCGAGCGGCGCGGCCGCCCGGCCCGCATCAAGCAGGTACGGATGCGTTCGAGGCTGGTCCGGGAAAGCCAATCCCGAAGGGGTACTCAGCAATCAGCTCGCCGCGGCGCCCAGCGGTGGACGCAACCGCCTGGCGCGCCGTCGCGTGTTGCGCCGCACGATCTCGGCAACCAGGGCCGGGGCCTCCTCGACCAGCATATGGCCAGCGTCAAGAACGTGATGCAGGTGGAAATGCGGCGGCAGAGCCTCGGTCTGCGCGACAGGCAGGAGCGGATCCTCCGCTCCCCAGACAACCATCACCGGCATGTCGAGCGTCTCCAGCTGCGCGCGGGGGATCACGCCTTGCCGGTCATCCTTTGTCATCGCGGCCGCCATGTCGATCAGAGTTTGCAACTGGCCCGGCTGTCTGCGCATCCGGCACAATGCATCCACCACGTGGTCGGGCGGCACGCTCCGCAGGCCCGACATGGCCGCAAGGCTGGTGCGGACCTCTGTTCTGCCGGCTGCGGCGGCGTAGCGGCGCAGCAAGGCCGCGTTGATTTCCGGGCCGAAGCCGCCGGGCGCCAACAGAGTGAGCGAGGCCACCTTGTCGGGCTCGGCAAGCGCCATCAATGTCGCGATCGCGCCGCCCATGGAGTGACCGGCGAGGTGGACCTTGCCCAACTGGCGCGCCGCAAGATCGGCGAGGATGGCCTGCGCGGCCGGCTTGGCGCCGCCAATGCCTTCGCATTCCAGGGACTGCCCATGGCCAGGCAGATCGTAGGCCAACATTCTCGCTTCGGGCGCCAGCGATGCCATGACGTCACGCCAAATCTCACGGCAGGCCCCGAAGCCGTGCAGAAAGACGATCGTCTTCGGGCCAGCGCCGCCCTCGACGGCATAGGGGAATGGAAGCATGAAAATGAAACGGTGAAGAAGACAGGCAGCAATTCGAAATTGTGGCTGGATTGCTCCCGATCCAGACCCATGGCCAGTAAAATTTTCGCGACCGGAGCGCCCGTAAGGTGCCTGACACGCAAGCATGCGCTAGACTCGCCGGATCACAGCGTCACACTTTTGCGCTCCGGTAATCGTGTGGCCCAAACACGAGTATAAGGCTGGATTAGCTTGGGTTGCCGATCCCGGCGGCTCGCAAGGACTGGACCAGCCGGTCGACGAGATCGGCAGGGTATTTGCGTTCGACGAATGTCGCGCGCGGGTCGGCGACGAAGTCCGGGAATTCGGCGGTGAGCTCGTTGGCAAGCTCGCCCGCCAGCTTGTTGCGCCCTGAAATCTTGGCGCCGATCAGGCGCGCGGCCAGATAGTGCGACTTGGATGCCGTCGTGCGCAGCGACTCGCTGGCGATCGCGGCTTGCTTCATATCGCCCTGCATGAAGGCTCCGATGAACAGGCCATAATCCCACCAGGTGGGATGGCCGCTGAAGGCTTCGACCGCGTGACCCAGGATCGGCGTTCCCTCGTCATACTTACCGGCGAAGATCAGCCCGTAGCCATAGGCGGCGGCCATGCCGAGATCATACGGGTTGAGCTCGTAGGCCTTGCGCATCAAGCGGGTCGCTTCGTCCGAGTTGCCGAGGCGCGAGTTGAGGTAGCCAAAGGCGCGATGCGCGTGCGGGCTCATCGGCCCCATCTGGACGGCGCGATGCGCCAGAGACATGGCCTTTTCGAGCGACGCGTCGGCGGGATAGGCATAGTGGTTGTTGACGGCTTCCGTATGAAGCGAGGCCAGTTCCGCGTAGACAAGCGACGATTTGGTGCCTTCGCTGACCAGCTTCTCCAGGCAGCGATACGCGGCCTCGTGCGTCTGGGCGCTCATGTCGAGATAATAGCGGTCGTCAAGCAGCAGGCATCCGATCTGGCTGGTCCGGATGTCGCTCTGGTCAATGTAGCTGTAGATCGCGCCCGAAGCGGGAACGGTCGAGGTGAGGAGGCTGGCGATGTTGCTTTCAACAGCACCGGAGGCGCTTTCGGCCAATGTCAGGTTTCGCGACAGGAGAACCCGCCCGGTCGCGACGCTCTGCAATTCCACCGTGACGTCGCCGGCAGTGGGCCCGGGAACAATTTCGAAGACGAAACTGATCGGATCGGCGGCCTGATCGCGCGTCGAATCCGCATCTCGCCCGATGAAATCGATGGTGTCGAAACCGGCAAGGCCGGCACGCAACGACGATGCAACGCGAGCGGCCTCCGGCCCATTGGCTTTCACCGCAATGTAGATCAGCGGCAGGGAGTCGAATGTCGGCTGGGCAGCGGTGCTCGCCGCGCCCGCCGTTTCGACCGTTGCGGCCGATTCGCTGCCGCCAAGGAAAGCGTTGCTTTGACGCACGATGAGCACGCCGAGCATAATGATGACCAGAACCATGGCGGCCCAGAAAAATCGCAGCTGCCGCGTGAGCGACTGTGCGGGTGCCGCCGGCGCCGTCAGCGCCACAGGCTCGTCCGGCACGGAGCTGTCGAGATGCTCGGACACAGCCGGAGCGGCTTCGGCCGATGCGTCGGACCGTTGCATAGCGTTGCCGGCGGGCTTGGCGTTGCCAGGCAGCCGAATCGCATTCAGCTCGTAGGAAGGGACATAGCCGCCGCGCGGGATCGCGATGCGCACCGGCTCGGCGACACCTTCATTGGCGAAATACTGCTCCAGGAGCTCGCGCAACCGACCGGCCTGGACCCTGACCACGGCATCGGTGGAGGCGTCGAAATCGCCGTCCTTGCCGAAGACGTCCATGGCGATGGAAACGCCCTTCAGCCTGTCCGCCTCACCGGCCTGCTCGCGTTCCACCAGATAGCGTAACAGCCTGCGGGCACGCTCGGAGCGTCCGAACGTTTCGCTGGCAAGCAGTCGCTCCAATGTCTCGCGCACTGCGGGGGCGGCAGGCGGGGCATGCTCCAAGTGTCGATCCTTCCGAAGTCGGCACAGGTTAGGACGCGATCATATAGCGCCCGCGCCGTCGCACAAGGATGCTTCTATTATGCGATCGCGTAAGCCACTGGAAATTCCTCCGCCGGTTAACGAATGGCAGCTCTCACGTCTGTGCCTGAAGCGTGGCGCCATTGGAATGCGTCACGCTTCGGACAGGTCAGCCTGTCGCCGAGCCGGACCGTTTCACATCAACTGCTGCGGCGGCCGACGATACGGTTGGCGGCCGAAACAACGGCCTCAAGCGAGGCGGCGACGATGTTGGTGTTGATGCCGGCGCCGAACAGCTTGCCGCCCGGATATTCCATCTCGACATAGGAAATCGCCGAGGCGTTGGAGCCGCGCTGCAAGGAATGCTCGGAATAGTCGAGCACCGACATGTCGATGCCGACATGGCGCGAGAGCGCATCGACAAAGCCGTCGATCGGGCCGGTGCCTGAGCCGGTGATGGTCATTTCCTTGCCGTTGTCGATGATATCCGCTTCGACCATGCGCCGGCCCTTCACCTCGGTGTCGGGGAAGGTGCGATGGTCGAGGAACTTCAGCCGCGCGCCGGGCTGGTCGATATAGGTTTCGAGGAAGCGTTCGTGGATGCGCTTGGCAGGCACTTCCTTGCCTTCCGCATCGGTGATCGCCTGGATCGCCTGGCTGAACTCGATCTGCAGATTGCGCGGCAGGTTGAGGCCGTAATCGGCCTGCAGCACATAGGCGATGCCGCCCTTGCCCGACTGCGAGTTGATGCGGATGATCGCCTCATAGGTGCGGCCGACATCGGCCGGATCGATCGGCAGATAAGGCACTTCCCAGAGCGGCGTGTTGGCCTTCTTCAGCGCCTTGATGCCCTTGTTGATGGCGTCCTGATGCGAGCCGGAGAAAGCCGTGTAGACCAGTTCGCCGACATAAGGATGGCGTTCCGGAATCTTCAGCTGGTTCGAATACTCGTAGACATCCTTCATCCGGTTGATGTCGGAGCAATCGAGCTCCGGATCGACGCCTTGGGTGAACATGTTGAGCGCCAGCGTGACGATGTCGACATTGCCGGTGCGCTCGCCATTGCCGAACAGCGTGCCTTCGACGCGGTCGGCCCCGGCCATCAGGCCCAGCTCGGTGGTGGCGATGCCGGTGCCGCGGTCGTTGTGCGGGTGCAGCGAGATGATCAGGTTCTCGCGGTTGTCGAGATTGCGGCACATCCACTCGATGCGGTCGGCATAGACGTTGGGCGTCGACATCTCGACGGTCGAGGGCAGGTTGATGATCAGCTTGTTGTCGGACGTCGGCTTCACGATCTCGGTGACGGCATTGCAGATCTCCAGCGCGACGTCGAGCTCGGTTCCGGTGAAGCTTTCGGGCGAATATTCGAAGCGATAGCCGCCGCCGGCCTTGGCCGCCATGTCGGTGATCATCTTGGCGGCGTCGGTGGCGATGCGCTTGATGCCGGCGACGTCCTTTTCGAAGACGACGCGGCGCTGCAATTCGCTGGTCGAGTTGTAGAAATGCACGATCGGCCGGTGTGCGCCCTTCAGCGCCTCGAAAGTCCGCGTGATCAGCTCGGGCCGGCACTGCACCAGCACCTGGAGCGACACGTCGGCGGGCACGCCGCCTTCCTCGATGCACCAGCGGGCAAAGTCGAAATCCGTCTGCGAGGCCGAGGGGAAGCCGATCTCGATTTCCTTGAAGCCCATGTCGAGGAGCAGCGCGAACATGCGCGCCTTTCTTTCATGACCCATCGGGTCGATCAGCGCCTGGTTGCCGTCGCGCAGGTCGACCGAGCACCAGATCGGCGCCTTGTCGATGATCTTGTTCGGCCAGGTGCGGTCGGTCAGGCCGACGGTGGGGTAGGATTGGTATTTGCGCGCCGCATCCGGCATGTGACCGGCCGCGCGCTTCCCGGCTTCGGCCTCGCCGGCGCGGATTTCTTCTCGTGCGTTCATCGTCTCTTCTCCGGGCGGCTCGCATGTTCGCCTTGGGCGGATTGATGGCGAGCGTCGCCTCTACCAGAATTTCATTCGCTTGATTGTGACTTTGCCAAGGAGCATGCGCCTGAGGCGGCGGGTATCGACCGCCGGGCGCTCCTTCAGCGAACCCGGCGATCGCCGATAAGGCCGAGAAGAAGCAGGGTCGAAGCGAGCGCGCGCGCGGTCTCGCCGGCAAAGCCGGTGCGAGAAGAAGCGACGGAGCGGACGCGCGTGGTCATGGCGGCTCTCTTACAGGAGTGGCCCGGCAGAGGCAAGCGGGACGCATGGCGGGATCGCGAGATGGACTTCCCCGCGCGCCGCAAATGCGCCAGACTCAGCCATCGGCGGCAGCCGCCGGGGAGGGGTCATCCATGAACTTCGTGTTCTTCTCGCCGCATTTTCCCGCCAATGGCGCCGAGTTCTGCGACCGTCTGAAGAAGGCGGGCGCCACGGTGCTGGGCATCGGCGATGCGCCTTACGAGACCTTGAGCGGCAAGCTGAAGGCGGCGCTGTCGGAATATTACCGCATCGCCGATATGGAGAATTACGACCTGGTTTTCCGCGCGATGGGGCATTTCATCCACAAATGGGGCCGCATCGACCGGTTCGAATCCTTGAACGAGCATTGGCTGGAACTCGAGGCCAATATCCGCACCGACTTCAACATCTTTGGCACCAAGGTCGATTTCGTGAAGAATCTGAAGCGGAAGAGTCGCATGCGCGCCTTCTTCCGCAAGAGCGGCGTCGAGACCATCCCGCAGCGCAAATGCTCCGACCGCGCCGGCGCCATGACGTTCATCCGCCGTGTCGGCTACCCGGTGGTGGTCAAGCCGGATTCGGGCTCCGGCGCCTCGAACACCTTCAAGATCTCCAACGCCAAGGAACTCGACCAGTTCTTCAGGGACAAGCCCGAGGGCGTCACCTTCGTCATGGAGCAGTTCATCGAGGGGCTGGTGGTGACCTTCGACGGGCTGGTCAACCGCGACGGCGAGGTGGTGCTGGCGGCCAGCCACCGTTACGACCAGAGCATCATGGAGGCGGTCAACAAGGACCGCCACATGAGCTACACCTGCTTTCCCGAGATCAGCCCGGAGGTCGAGGAGGCGGGCCGCAAGATACTGAAGGCGTTCGATGTGCGCGAGCGCTTCTTCCACATCGAGCTGTTCGAAACCAGGGACAGGCGCATCATCGCGCTCGAGGTCAACATGCGCCCGCCCGGCGCCTGGATGACGGACGCCATCAACTACACGTTCGACACCGACGTCTATACCGCCTGGGCCGACATGGTGGTCAAGGATGCCGCCAGCGGCCCTTACAAGGGCAAGTATTTCACCGCTTATGCCAGCCGCAAGCGCCACATCGACTATTTGCACAGCCATGCGGACGTGCTAGCCGCGCACGGCGACAAGATCGTCCATCACCAGGCCATCGAAGAGGTCTTCAGCCGCGCCATGGGCAATTACGCCTACCAGATGCGTTCGAAGGACCAGAAGGCGCTGCGCCAGGCGGTCGACTATATCCACGCGGAAAAGGCCTGAGCCGATGGACGTCTCCTATCACAAGGGCCATGCCCGCAATCTCGGCCGCGACATGGAATACAAGCGCTATGGCCATGCCGGGCGTCCGGTGGTGGTGTTCCCGACCTCGCAGGGGCGCTTCTACCAGTTCGAGGATTCAGGCGGCGTCGGCGCGCTCGCCGACTTCATCGACACCGGCCGCATCCAGCTCTTCACGCTCGATGGCATCGATTCGGAATCCTTCTTCAACAAGCATGCCGACGCGGCGCATCGCATCGCCCGCCACGAGGCCTATTTCCGCTATGTGCGCGAGGAAGCGCTGCCGGAGCTGCAGGCGGTCGCCGCCAAGGCGAACGGTGGCCGCGCTCTGAAGCCGCTGTTTTGCGGCTGCTCGATGGGCGGCTACCACTCGTCGAATTTCGTGTTCCGCTTCCCGGAGTTGGCGAGCGGCGTGATCTCGCTCTCCGGCGTCTATTCGGCCCGCGACTTCTTCGGCAGGACGCTTGAAGGCAACATCTATTTCAACTCGCCGCTCGATTACCTGCCAGGCATCGTCGACCAGAAGCTGCTCGGGCGGCTCAGGGCGCTCAGGCTGATCTTCTGCTGCGGCCAAGGCGCCTGGGAGGAGCGCATGCTTGTCGAGACGCGCGAGCTGGAACAGGTGCTGCGCGGCAAGTCCATCCCGGCCTGGGTCGACTATTGGGGCGGCGACGTCAGCCATGACTGGCCGTGGTGGCACAAGCAGCTTATCTACTTCTTCGGCCGCTGGTTGGATGATGATTTGATGCATAGGCTAGATTGATGACCACACCCGATCCGATCCGCCGCTTTGTCGAAGCCACCAACGCCGGTGATACAGAGGCTTTTCTCGATACGTTCACCGAGAAGGCTTTCCTCAGCGACTGGGGTCGCGATTTCCATGGCCGCGATGGGGTCGCGCGGTGGAACCAGTCGGACAATATCGGCGTCCAGTCCAACCTTCGTATCGTCCACGTCGCGGAGCGCGACGGCGTCTACCATGCCCGCGTCGCCGTGACCGGCAATGGCTTCAATGGCGAGGGCGACATGGCCTTCACACTCGACGGCGACCGGATCGCGAGCCTGGTCATCAGCTGAAACCGGACGCGTCGCGGGCTTTCGTGCAGTCTCGCCTAAAAATATGACTTTCATAATCATGTTTTAGTGGCAATACCGCTTGCGCTGTGGCATGCCGGCGCCTGGCGATATCGGACTTCGGCCGGTGCCGCCGCACTCGGCATCGAAGGGCCCGGCTATGAATCTTTTGAGCGCGCAAACCCGTATCCAGAACGATGACATCCGCGCGGTGATGGACAGGCTGCGCGCCGAGCATAGCGAGCATGAGATCGACACAGGCGATGCCGGCCGATGGGAATTCCGCATGCATTACGGCTCGTTAAATGCCTCGTTCGAGGACAGCGGCGTGCTGGTGCGTGTCGCGGCGGAAGACGAGACCTGCCTCTCCTACATGAAGATGATCTTCGCCGGCCATATCGCCGCGCATCTCAGCACCACCGAAGGGTTGCGTTGGCAAGGCGACGGCACGGATGCCGGCACGCCGGTGTTCTTCCGCGAGATTTCGGTTGTGTCCTCGACGCGGCTGTCGCCGCATATGCAGAGCCTCCGCTTCTTTGGCCGCGATCTCGGCCGTTTCGCCCATGGTGGATTGCATGTCCGTCTTCTGCTGCCGCCGGCCGGACGCCAGGCGGTCTGGCCGACCATGGGCGCGGACGGGCTGATCGTCTGGCCATCGGGCGAGGATGCGCTGACCGTACGGGTCTACACGATCCGCGCGTTGGACGTAGCCGAGGGCTGGCTCGATGTCGACTTCGTGCTGCATCCCGGCGCCGAGACGCCGGCCGCGACCTTCGCGCAGAATGCGCGAGCCGGCGACATCATCGGCGTGATCGGCCCCGGCGGCGGCGGTGTGCCGGAGGCACGAAACCTGCTTCTCGCCGGCGACGACACGGCGCTGCCCGCGATCGGCAGGATTTTGGAAGAGCTTGCGCCGTCCGCCCGCGCCGAGGCCTTGATCGAGGTCGACGGTCCACAAGACCGGATCGCGCTGGCTGAGGGGAAGAACATCGCCGTCCGCTGGCTTTACCGGCATGGCCGCGAAGCAGGCCGCGCCGGCTTGCTGCCGGAAGCGCTGCGTGAGCGCGGCCCCGCGGCCGATGACCTATTTGTCTGGGCCGGCTGCGAGTTCGCCGACTTCCGCGAGATCCGCGGCATCGTGCGCAAGGAGTGGGGCCTGCCGCGCGACCGGCACCTGGTCACCGCCTATTGGCGTCGCGGCGCGCAGGGTGAGGCCGCGGGCGGCGAGGAATAGCGCCGTCTTCAGTCGCGGTCGCTGACCATGGCGATCGCCGGCGCCGCCAGCAGCGCGACCACGCCGGCGCCACCGAACAGCGCGCCATAGCCGAGATGCTGCGCCGCATAGCCGGCCAGGATGCCGCCCGACATGCTCACCAACGCGTCCATGCATTGGAAAAGCGTGAAATCGACGCCCGCCTGCCTCGGATCCGACCAGCGCATGAACTGCGCATAGAGCGCCACGAAGCCGAGCGCCATGATGCCAGAGGAACTCAGCATCGCGACGGTTACCAGGGGACCTGTCGGGAAAACGCCCGAAAAAGCGAAGGCGGCGAGGATGAACAGCGATCCGGCCTGCAGGACGAGCGCGAGCACAAGCACGCTGCGCGTGCCCCGCCATCGGACGAGCGCGCCGCCGGCAAGCGCGGCTGCGACGCCGAGGATCATGCTGCCGGCGCCGTTCACCAGCCCGATCGTGGAAAGGCTGAGCCCGGCATCGATGAGAAATGGGCCGAGCATGGCCAGCGCCGCCTTCTGCGCCAGGACATAGATCGCGGACGCCGCGAGGCCGCGGCGTATCTGCGGGCGTTGCAGCGCCGTGGCGAGCGCAGGGACGTGTTCACGCACTTCGATCCGCGATTGACCGGCGATGCCGAGCAGGAAGGGCAGGCCGAGCAGCACCAGCAGCGAGGCCATGGCCGAGACCGCCGCGCGCCAGCCATGGATTTCGACCAGATAGAGGAACAGGCCGGCACCGATCGCCGAGCCGAGATAGGCGCCGCCGACCTGGGCGGCATTGCCCCAGCCGAGATTCCTGCCGGCAAGGTTCTGCACCGCAAAACCGTCGCAGGCGATGTCGACGGTGGAGGCCGCAAAGGCGACCACCGTGAGGCAGGCGACGACCGGCCAGAAGGCAGCCGGGCCGAGCTGGGCGACGGCCAGCAGTCCGGCGATGGAAACGAGGCCGCCGATGAGCACGATCGTGCCGGTGCGGTTCCTGCCCGCCGGCGGAAGCCGGTAGCGTTCCACCGCTGGCGACCACAGGAACTTCAGCGCCCACGGCAAGGCGATCAGGGTGAGCAGGCCGATGCGGTCGAGCGGCAGGCCCTGATCGCGCATCACGGCCGGCAGCCCTGTCCAGGTGATGCCGCCGATCACGCTCTGCGTCACATAGAGGCCGCCGATCGCCGCGACGACGGCGGCCGGCGACGAGGCGGCCCGGTTTGAGACGGAAACCGACATCAGAAACGGTAGCGCAGGCTGCCGAACAGCGAGCGGCCCTCGTCACGGTAGCAATAGCCGGCGGAGCAGATCGTCTGCTGGTTGTCGAACAGGTTCTTGGCGTTGATCTGCAGCTTGACGCCTTCGAGCTTCGGGTTGCGGTAGCCGAAGTCGTAGGACAGCGAGGCGTCGACGAAGGCGCGCGCGTCGTTCTTGAAGGTGTTGGTGTCGTCGCCATAGCTCGCGCTGGCGAAGCGCACGCCGGCTCCGAGCCCGAGACCTTCCAACGTGCCGTTCTCGAACTGATAAAGGCCCCAGAGCGAAAGGATGTGGTTCGGCGTCGCCGACAGTTCCTTGCCGGCGGTGCCTTCGGCGCCGCGTTCGATCTTCACGCGCAGATAGGTGTAGGAGGCAATGACGCTGAAGCCATTGTCGAGCGAGGCATTGGCTTCCAGTTCGACGCCGCGCGAGTTGAGGTCGAGCTGGCGCTGCTTGTTGACGCCGGTCGAGGCGTCGAAGACCACGCCGTCCTTCTGGTCGATGTCGAACAGCGCGGCGCTGACGGTCGCGTTGTGGTCGGGGATCTCGTATTTGACGCCGATCTCCTTCTGTGTGGCGATGGTCGGGCGGGCGACGCGGCCGACAGAACTGGAGACGGCGTCATAGACGAAGCCGATATTGGGCGAGAACGAGGTCGAATAGTTGATGTAGGGAATGATGCCCCATTCTGTCCGGTAGGACAGGCCGACGCGGCCGGAGAAGGCGCTGTCCTTCTGCTTCGACTGGCTGAAATCCGCCGCGGTGGAGGTGGTGTCGACCCAGTCGTAGCGACCGCTGGTGAAGAGGGTGAAATCATCCCATTCCATCTGGTCGTGCAGATAGACGCCGAGCTGGTTCATCTCCTGCCCGCCGGAATGGGGGACGGGGGCGGCTTCGATGTCGCCGACCGAAACATAGGAGAGACCGTCGCCAGCGTCATAGTCCGACCAGGCGTAGTCGATGCCGGCAATCGCTGTGTGCTTGACCGCGCCGGTATCGAATTCGAGCTGCGCCATGTTGTCGACAACGAAGTTCTTCATCGCCTCGGTGTAGTGGCCCCAGTAGCGCTGCAGCGGCTGGTCGGCGCCGACCGAGTAATGGCCGCTATATTCGATATCTGAATCGACGGCGTTGTAGCGCAGGTTCTGGCGCACGGTCAGCCAGTCGTTGAAGCGGTGCTCGAACTCGTAGCCGATGCGCCCCTGGTCCTGGGTGAAATCGTTCCAGGCCGGATCGCCTTCATAGACGTTCGACAACACGCCATAGGCGGAGTTGTAGAAGGCCGCGGTGCCGCCTGTGACCGATTTGGAATACTCGCCGAGGATGGTGAGCCTGGTGTCCTCGTCCGGCTTGAAGGTGACGGCCGGCGCCAGATAGAGCTTGTCGTCGGGATAGTCGGGCAGGCCGGTCTCGCTTAGGCGGCCGAGGCTGGTGAAGCGATAGAGGATGCTGCCGTCGTCATTGACCGGCCCGGAGGCGTCGAGCGCCGCCTGGAAGCGGTTGTGCTCGCCGGCCAGCAGCTCGATCTCGTGGAACGGCTCGTCCTTGGGGCGCTTGGTGACGACATTGACGATGCCGCCCGGACCGCTGACGCCGTAAAGCGACGAGGCCGGCCCCTTCAGGATGGTGACACCCTCGATGCCGTAAGGCTCTGTCTTGAACCAGGCGGAGGGGCCGTTGTACTGGCGCAGCCCGTCGCGGAACATGCCGTTGTAGAAGGCCTGGAAGCCGCGCAGGAAGAAGGCGTCGTAGCGCGTGTCGAAACCGAAGCTGTTGGGATTGGCGCTGGCCGTGTAGCCCAGCGCATCGTTCAGCGTGCGCGGCTTCTGGTCCTCGATCTGCTTCTGCGTGACGACCGAAACCGCCTGCGGGATCCTGGCGATCGGCGTGTCGGTCTTGGTGCCGATGCGATCCTTCTTGGCGACATAGCCATCCTGCTTCAGGATCTCGTTGCTCTCGGCGGTCACCTCGATCCGGTCAAGAACGGTGGCGTCGCCGCCATCCTGGGCAATTGCCGGCCAGGCATGGCCGAGGATGGCGCTGCCCGCCAGCAAAGATAATCCCCGGCGCCACGTCCTTGACCGCTTCGGCATTAACCTGTCTCCAATTCTCATGTTTGATTGCGCCCCACGCGCTCTCAAATATGAGTATGTTAGTCAAGTATTTTTTGATGCCGGCGCCGGACTCGATGGCGTCACGTGGCGTCAACCTTCCTGGCAGGCCGGGACGGGAGCGACCTCTTGTTCCGGCGCTGATCCGCGACGCAGGCCAAGGAAGACGACAATGGCGGTAAGCACCGTGATGGTCGCCAGCACGACAAGCAGCTGGTCGAAGGCCATTTCGTAAGCTTGAATCAGGGCACTGGCGTCGGCCAGGTGCAGATGTTGCGCCGTCCCCGCGATATTGCCGGTTGCCAGCAGCTGCGCCGCCGCGGTCGCTTCGGCGGGCGAGGCCAGTCCCTGAGCGCCGAGCCGCACAGCGATGAAGCCCGACAGGGTCGCCATGACGATCGCCAGCGCCACGCTCTCGCTGGCGACGCGGGTGGTGTTGAAGATGCCGACCGCCATGCCGGCGCGCTCCTTCGGCACGACGCTGACGGCAAGTCCGTCCATCAGCCCCCAGGGCAAGGCGATGCCGATGCCGATCAGGATCAGCGGGGCCACCAGCGCGCCGTCCGCTGCGGGCACATGGCTGAGCCAGACAAGGCCGGCTGCCGCGATGAGCAGGCCCACACCGCAGATCGTCGCCGGGGCGATCCAGCGCGCCGCCTGGCCGGCCAGCAGCGGCAGGATCAGCAGCGGCCCGGAGAGGCAGATCATCAACTGCCCCGCCCTGATCTCGCTCATCCCCTCGATGCCGATGAAGCGGATCGGCAGGAGCACGAGCAGGACGACGAAGGCATAGGCGGGCGCCGCGGCCAGGAATTGCACGCCGACGAAACGCGGGAAGCGAAACAGCGTCAGGTCCAGCATCGGCCGGCGCGCGCGCCGCTCGACAATGACGAAGGCGGCAAAGCAAATTGCAGCCACGCCGAGGAGCGCGATAACGAAGGGATTGGCCCAGCCGCTCTGCGGTGCCTGCAGCACACCGTAAGTCAACGCGGCAAGCGCGATGGTGAAGGTGCCGGCTCCCGCCCAGTCGAGCCCGGTTGCATCCGGGTCGCTCGATTCGGCGACGGTGCGCAGACCGAGAGCGGCGGCGGCAACGCCAAGCGCCGCCACCAGGAGAAAGATCGCGCGCCAACCGAATGCGTCGATGAGCAGGCCGGAGGCAACCGGGCCGAAGGCAAGACCGATGCCGAAGCTGGTGCCTAGGAAACTGAAGGCGCGCAACCGCGATTGCCCGTCGAATTCCTGGGCTAGTGCTGCGGCGCCGCCGGCGAAGGCGGCAGCACCACCAACGCCCTGCAGGGCCCTGAACAAATCGAACCAGACGATGCCTGGCGCCAGCATGCAGCCCAGCGCGGCGACGAGATAGGTGGCGAGGCCGGCGAGGAAGATCCGCTTGCGGCCATGGTTGTCGGCCAACGCTCCAGCCGCCATCAGGCCGGCGCCGAAGGTCAGCATGAAGGCGTTGGTCACCCAATTGAGCGCGAGCGGACTGCCGCCAAGATCGGCGGCAATGCGCGCGAGCGCCACGGCGGGACCGGTGAAGCTCAACGGCATCGTCATGGCGGCAAGGCAAACCGACAGCAGCACGAGCCATCTGCCGGTCGGGCCGGTTCTGGTCATCAAAGTCATGGATTTTCCTATCTGAGGCGGGATTTTCCGGCATGCCGCGCACTGGCGGCGCCGATCGCAACGACAAGATAGGGCGGCGACATTTCCGGCAAAATAGTATTAGATCTCCAGTCATCCTGGACTGAAACGCTCGAATAGGTTCTACGCCATGGATCGTCTCAACGGCCTTCTGGCTTTTGCCCGCACCGCGGAGCTCGGTAGTTTCGTCGCCGCCGGACGGGCGCTCGGCATCTCCGCCTCCGCCGTCGGCAAGAGCGTCGCCCGGCTCGAGCAGGAGCTCGGCGTGCGGCTCCTGCAGCGCAGCACGCGGCGCATAGGCCTGACCGAGGAAGGCAAGCTGTTCAACGAGCGGGTGCGCCGCATCCTCGACGATATCGACGAGGCGGAGGCGATGCTGTCGCGGACACGCGAAACGCCGCATGGGCGGCTGCGCATCTCGACGCCGATCGTCACCTATCACCTGCTTTTGCCGGTGCTGTCGGAGTTCATGGCGCGATACCCGGAAATCGAGCTCGACATCGATTTCAACGATCGCATCGTCGACGTCATCGAAGAGGGTATCGACGTTGCGATCCGCAGTGGCGAGCTGCCCGATTCACGGCTGGTGTCGAGGCCGGTCGCGCCTTTTCGCATGATCTTGTGCGCCGCGTCGTCCTATCTCGATCGGCATGGCACGCCCGGTACGCCGGCGGGTCTCGCGGCGCATTTCGGCATACATTTCCGCTTCCTCAACAGCGGCAGGCTGCTCAACTGGCCGTTCATCACCGGCAGTGCCGCACCGCAGATACGCTCGATGCTGATCTGCAACAACATGGAGGCATTGAAGGGCGCGACGCTTGCTGGTCTCGGCATCGCCTGCATGCCCGATTTCCTGGTGCGGGAGGCGCTGGATGACGGAAGGCTGCGCACCGTGCTCGACGATCATGTCGACGGCCGCGGCCAGTTCCGCATGCTGTGGCCGTCCAACCGCCACCTTTCGCCGAAGGTCCGCGTCTTCGTCGATTTCCTGCCGGAGCGGCTTGCGACCAGGCGATAGGTTCGCGTGGGCGGCGTGCGGTCAGTAGGTCGTGCGTCCGCCGGAGAGGTCGAAGGTGGCGCCAGTGGTGAAGGAGTTCTCGTCCGACAGCATGAAGACGACCATGGCAGCGGCCTCTTCGACCTCGACGAAGCGGCCGCGCGGCACCTTGCCGAGCATATAGGCAACCTGGGCCTCGGTGAGCTGCTCGAGGATGCGGGTGCGGGCGGGCGAGGGCGTCAGCGCGTTGACGGCGATGTCGTGGCCGGCAAGCTCCTTGCCGAGCGACTTGGTCAGCGCCAGCACGCCGGCCTTGGCGGCCGAATAGGCGGCGGCGTTGGGATTGCCTTCCTTGCCGGCCACCGAGGAGATGTTGACGATGCGGCCGTAATTGCGCGCGACCATGCCGGGCACCAGGCGTCGGCAGCAGTAGAAGACGCCGTTGAGGTCGATATCGACGATCTGGCGCCAGGCGGCGGGGTCGTAGTCCACGACGGTCGCCGCCGGCCCGGCAATGCCGGCATTGTTGACGAGGAGGTCGACGGGGCCAAGCGTCCGCTCGGTCTCGGCGGCGGCGCGATCGACGGCCTCGATCTGCGACTGGTCGCAAAGGATCGCCTCGACGCGGCCGAGCGACGCGAGTTCGGCGGCAGCTTTGCTCATTGCGGCCTGGTCGACGTCCCAGATGGCGACGCTCGCGCCCGACGACAACAGGCGTCGCGCGACCGCAAGGCCGATGCCTTGCGCGCCGCCCGTCACCACGGCGACGCGGCCAGAAAGATCGACGGCGTTCAAACGGCGGTTCATCGGCAATTCCCCTTGCTCTAACTTTCTGCTTTTAAGCAATTCCGGACGGAAGGCTACGGCGAAGGCGCCGAGCCCAACCGCCGAGCGCTTTTCCTGGAATTGCCCTGGCACTGGATAGCCCGGATCAGGCCCTGACGTTTCGCGCCACCAGCTTGGCTACGCTTGGCCCAATGAGCAGCACGACCAGGAAGCGCGCCGACTGCAAGGCCATGACGAAGGAGATATCGACGTTCTGCGCCGCGGCGGCGATGATGGCGACACTGTCCATGCCGCCCGGGCTGGTCGCCAGGTAAGCGGTCAGCGGATCGATGCCGAGCAGGCGGCTGATGACGAAGGCCATGCCGCCGCAAAAGGCGATCAGCGCAACGATCGAGCCGATGATCTGCGGCAGGGCGCGCGCCGCATGGCGCAGGATCGGCCGGGTGAAATTCAGCCCGATCGACCAGCCGACCATGGCGTAGCTGATCGCCAGCAGCCAGGGCGGCAGTTGCATCGGCACGCCGAGGCCGAGATGGATCACAGCGCCGAAAATGAAGGTGCCGAGAAAAGACGGCGAGGGCAGCCTGACCAGCTTTCCGGCCAGGCCGCCCACGGCCGCAATGCCGATCGTGGCCGCAAAGGCGAAGGCATCGATCGGCGGAAACCAGACGATCGGCGGCACTTCGACGCCGGATGTGTCGACCCACATCTTGGCGACGATCGCGGCCGTCATCGAGACGAAGATGACGCGAAGATATTGCATGAAGGCGACGAGACGCTGGTCGGCGCCGAAGGCGCCGGCCATCAGCACCATGGCGGTGGCGGCGCCCGGCGAGGAGCCCCAGACCGCGGTGGTGCCGGGCAGGATGCGCCAGCGGCTGATCAGCCATCCGAGCAGGCTGGAGGCGGCGACGGTGGCGACCACCACAGCGATGAAAAGCGGCCATTCAGCAAAAAACACCGGAAAGATGTCGGCCGAGATCGAGCCGGCAACCAGGCAGCCGACGATCGCCTGTGCCGCGCCGAACAGCGGTCGCGGCACGCGCACCGTGGCGCCGTTGGTGCCGGCCAGGATCGCGGCAAGCATCGGGCCGATCAGCAGCGCCGCCGGCAGGGCGGCCAGTTCCAGCGCGCCGGCGAAGAGGAGCGAGAACACCAAAAGCACCAGCCATTGCTGCGGCGGGCGCAGGCGCGCCATGCGCTCGATGGGCGCAGGGTCCTGTGATGGTTGCTCTGGCGAGGAGTCCATGTTCCGCTCTTAGACGGGACGCAGACAAATGCGAACCCGCTTTTTGCGGAAAATGCGCGTGCGGGAGGTCAGCCAGCCTTATCGGGCGTCGGAAGGCCAAACCCGCCGACGGGCTGGGTCTCGATCTGGAATTCGAAGCCGGCGATGAAGGGGCGCGCCTTGGCAATCGCCGCCTGGACCTGCGGCAGTTGCAACGAGGCTTTGTGGCTCGCCTGGTCGGTCCACACTTCGGTGACCCAGATCGCGTCGGCGTCGACTGGGTCTATTGCGATGATGTAGCTCAGGCAGCCGGGCAGGGCGCCGGTCGTCTCGCGCAGCACATCCATGACCGCGTCGCGCTGGCCGCGTGCTGCCCGCATCTTGCCGATCAGTCCGAACATTCCTTGCTCTCCCTCCAGGTTGCACGCTGCATCAAGTATGCAATCGCCAGCTCACGGCATCAACTGGCCGCCATTGACCTCGATCACCTGGCCGACGATGTAGCCGCTCAAGAGGTCGGAAGACAGGAACAGATAGGCTCCGACGCAATCCTGAGGCGTTCCGGCGCGGCCCTGCGGTATTGTAGCGACCATGGCCTTGATCTGCTCGGCGTTCGAATAGCGTTCGTGGAAGGGCGTCAGGATCGTGCCGGGCGCCACCGCGTTGACGCGGATGCCGAAGCCGATCAGCTCCTTGGCCATGCCGCGCGTCACGTTGGAAACGAAGGCTTTCGATGAACCATACAAGCCGGCGCCGCCGCCGGCGCCGTTGCGTGCGGCGATCGAGGTGGTGTTGATGATGAAGCCGCCTTGGCGCTTCAGCCACGGTATCGCCTTGCGCGAGGCGGTCAGCACCGAGCGCGCGTTGAGGTCCATAACCGCGTCGTACTGCGCCTCGTCCTGATCGGCATAGGCGACGCGGCCAAGCATGCCGCCGGCATTGTTGACCAGGCCGTCGAGCCGGCCGAAATGGTTGGCGCTCTCCTCGACGACACGCTCGACGTCGGCGGGTGTCGAAAAATCGCCTTGGACCAGAAACACCTCGCCGCCATCGTCGCGGACGGATGTGGCCAGGTTCTCGGCGGCTTCGCGGCTCGCATTGTAATGCAGCGCGACGCGGCATTTCTGCGCCGCGTAGGCGCGGGCAAGGGCGGCACCTATGCCGGTCGAAGCGCCAGTGACCAGCACCGCTTTGCCGGCGAGATCGGGGATGGCAAGTGTCGTCATGTCGGCTGGCCTCCGGGTAACCATTCTTCGTAGGCCATTGCCGGCCTGACCTTCAAGTCGGCGCGCATTCAGGGCCTGAGATAGACATAGCCCTGGTGCTGCAGTTCGGCGAGCTTCACGACGCCGCCTTTCTCGGCAAGCTCGAAGCCCGCCAGCAGATCGGTCAGCGTGATGTCCATGCCGTGCAGGGTGTTGCCGCAGGCTTGCGGGACAAGGCCCTGCTGGACAAGACCGGCAAAGCGGCTGGAAACCGCGCCGGAAGCGCCCTTGGCCTTGAAGGCGGCCAGGGCCGGACCGTGCACCACAAGCACGATATCGACATTGCCGCCGGTGCCTTCGTAGTGGTTCTTGATGTTGCCGAGGACGAAGTTGACCTTGTCGGCGTCGCTGAGGTGATAGGCGACCTTCAGCCTTCCCTCAGGTATTGCCGCCTTTGCGCGGCTCAGGCCGAACAGGCCCGCGGCGCCTGCGAGGCCGGCACGAAAAATGTCACGGCGCAGCATCGTATCCTCCTTGCCTCGCCGCCTCGCATGATTTTGCATGGTCCGGGCGGCACTCCTAGTGCGTTTCACCGTTTCACGGAACCGGCGAAACGCCCTAGCTCTTTGTTTTTACGCAATTCCGGACGGAAAACCGCTACGCACTTTTCCTGGAATTGCTCTAGACTAGCATATGCCAGGCCGGTCGGTGGGAGGAGGATCACATGACGTCGAGGACCATGGTAGCGAGGACCATGGCGGGCGCGGCCCTTTGCGCTGTACTTGCCGCTTTTGCCGGCCCGGCGCGCGCGGAACAGCCGCCCAATCTTCCCGAGCTCAGCCCGACCGGCGCCGATGCCTGCTTCGGCCGTGTCTACGACGCCGCCCATCTCAAGGCGCATCCGCACCAGAGGGTGGCGCGCATCTTCTTTTTCTACGGCCACGACCCGGTCAGCCGGCCGAATGAAGAGCCCTCCGCAAACCATGATACTTCCTATAACGGCTTCCTCACCACCACGGTGCGTGGCGCCAAGAAGCCGGAATGGGCGAGCAGCTGGTGCAACAAGCAAGATCCGAGCGACAAGGCGAGCGGCATCCGCTGCGGCATGGACTGCGACCGGACGCTGGCCTCGCTGAAGGTCGACGACAAGGGCAAGCTGCTTCTGTCCGGCCTGTCGCCGGACGTCTATCTCGACCCTGATGCGTCGGAGTCGATGAGCAAGGCAGAGTATGCCAAGCAGGCGCTGGGCAGCGAGGACGATAATTTCAAGCTGGACCCGATGCCGGCCGATAGCTGCAAGGCGGAGTTCGCGCGCATCGATCCGATCGACCCGGCGCTTGGCGACCCGTTGCGCGTGCGGCTGAAGCCCGACCAGCCCTTCTGCTTCGGGCGCGACTACGACGATCAGCATCTGAAGTCGCATCCCAACCAGCTGACGCAATCGATCCGCGTCTTTCGCGGGCCGATAGAGCTCGCCTCCTTTGCCGCCGGCGGCGATGCCGCGAACTGGCCTGACGGCGCGGATATCGCCGTTTCGGTGACGACCAGGCAGAAGGGCACCAAGGTCACGCAGACCTATTCCTGCCAGGGCGAGGCCGACCAGTGGCGCTGCTCGGCCAGCGCGAAAATGAGCGATTTCTCCTGCGACATCTCGCAGAAGGAGATTTTCCTCAAGCGCGGCGCCGACGGCACGATGATGGTCGCGAACCCCAACAATGCGGTTGCGGTCGTCGATCTCTGCTCGAAGATGGCAGATGGCAAGACCAGGTCCGACGACAAGGTCTATCGGCTGCAGCCCATGCCGCAATCGGCCTGCGCACCTTAAGGTCCGGCGATATTCAGGTGAGGCCGGCTGCGAACGGTGGATTCCTGCGCTTCCGGTGCTCACGTACTTTAAGTACGTTCCGCTCCGGTTCTCGGAAGCCACCGTTCTCGACTCGGCCTGACCTGAATCTCGACAGACCTTCGCGCTCTGCTACGCGAAAGGCACCGCGGTCGTGCCTTTCGGCAGCTTCGCCTCGTCGTCCGGCTCGACATGGATGGTGACGCGCACCGAGGGGATCTCGGCCTTCAGCGCATCCTCGATGCGATCGCAGATGACGTGACTGGCGCCGACCGTCATGTCGGCGTCGACGACAAGGTGGAACTCGATGAAAGTGGCGCGCCCGGCGATGCGCGTCTTCAGGTCATGCACCTCGATCGCGCCTTTCGAATTGGCCGAGATGATGTCGCGGATCTGCATATGCTCCTGGGTGTCGACGGCGCGGTCCATCAGCCCGTTCATCGACGAGCCGATGACATGCCAGCCTTGCCACAGGATGTTGAGCGCGACGATGACGGCGAGAGCGGGATCGAGGATCTGCCAGCCGGTGAGCACGGCGCCGACAAGGCCGCCGAACACACCGACGGACGTCACCACGTCGGTCATGATGTGCTGGCCGTCGGCGACAAGAGCCGGCGACTTCGCGTTCCGGCCGGAGCTGATCAGGATCCAGCCCCAGATCGCGTTGATGATGGTCGCCACGCCGTTGACGGCAAGGCCTTTCCAGGGCTGTTCCAGCGGCGCGGGGTGCTGCCAGGACCGCCAGACCTCGTTGAGGATCAGGAGGGCTGCGACGACAATCAGCACCCCTTCGAGCACGGCCGAGAAGTATTCGGCCTTGTGATGGCCGAAGGGATGATCCTGATCGGCGGGCTTGTAGCTGACCTGGATCGCCCAGAAAGCGGCAGCCGAAGCAATCACGTTGACGATCGATTCCGCCGCGTCCGAATAGAGCGCGACCGAACCGGTGATGTACCAGGCGACAAGCTTTAGGGCGAGCACGACGCCAGAGATGATGATCGACCAGAAGGCCAGCCTTGCGACCTTCTGTCTGGTCGCGGCTTTCGCCGCGGCCGTCGTTATGCCCCGCGCTTCCGTCATCGGTTCCTACGCGGCCTTTTCCTTGGCCTTGCGCGGCAGATGCGCAACGATGTTCTCGATGATGCGCATGCCGGCATTGTGGCCGAGCGTCATGATCGATTCCGGGTGGAACTGCACCGCCGCGATCGGCTCCTTGCGGTGCTCGAAAGCCATGATGATGCCGTCCTCGGTCTCGGCGGTGACCACGAAGCCGTCGGGCAGGCGCACCGGGTCGGCGAAGATCGAGTGGTAGCGGCCAACGGTCACTTCCTTGGGCAGGCCTGAGAAGATGATGCCGGGCTTGGAGACGCGGATGCGCGACGGCTTGCCGTGCATCGGAATGTGCAATTGCCTCAGCTCGCCGCCATAGGCCTCGGCCAATGCCTGCAGGCCGAGGCAGACGCCGAAGATCGGCAGGTCGCGGCTGCGCGCCCGTCTGATGGTGGCAGCGCAATCGAAATCCGTCGGCGTGCCCGGTCCGGGCGACAGCACGACGAGGTCGGGCTTCAGCCGCTCGAAGACCTCCTCCGGCACCGGGGTGCGCACGGTGGAGACGTTGGCGCCGGTCTGGCGGAAGTAGTTGGCCAAGGTGTGGACGAAGGAGTCCTCGTGGTCGACCAGCAGGATGTTGACGCCGTCGCCGACGCGCGCGGTGGTGCGCTCGGTTCCGGTGGCGTTGCCGGTCTTGGCGTCGCGGATGGCGGAGAGCATGGCGGATGCCTTCAATTCGGTTTCGGCTTCTTCTTCCTCGGGCACGCTGTCGAAAAGCAGCGTGGCGCCGGCGCGCACCTCGGCGATGCCGTCCTTGATGCGGATGGTGCGCAAGGTGAGCCCGGTGTTCATGTCGCCGTTGAAGTTGACCATGCCGATCGCTCCGCCATACCAGGCGCGCGGGCTCTTCTCGTTCTGCTCGATGAAGCGCATGGCCCAGAGTTTCGGTGCGCCGGTGACGGTGACGGCCCAGGCATGCGACAAAAACGCGTCGAAAGCATCCATGCCTTCGCGCAGCCGTCCCTCGATGTGATCGACGGTGTGGATCAGGCGCGAATACATCTCGATCTGGCGGCGGCCGATGACGCGCACCGAGCCCGGGTCGCAGACGCGCGACTTGTCGTTGCGATCGACATCCGAGCACATTGTGAGCTCGGACTCGTCCTTCTTGGAGTTGAGCAGCTTGAGGATCTGCTCGGAGTCGGAAATGGCGTCGTCGCCGCGCTTGATGGTGCCCGAGATCGGGCAGGTCTCGACGCGGCGGCCATTGACGCGCACGAACATCTCCGGCGAGGCGCCGATCAGATATTCGTTCTCGCCGAGATTGATGAAGAAGGAATAGGGCGAGGGGTTGATCGATTTCAGCTTGCGCGAGATGTCGGAAGGCTGGGTCTCGCAGCGCTCGTAGAACATCTGTCCGGGCACGACCTCGAACAGGTCGCCGCGCTTGAAGCTCTCCATGGCGCGCCGCACCAAATTGGCGTATTCGCCGGGCTCATGGTCGCCGCGCGGCGGGATGCGGTCGGCGGTCTTGAACGGCTCGACATGGGCGTCGCGCGCCAGGCCCTCGGTCGAAAAACCCTCGCCGGAATAGTCGTAGCGGTCGGTCCAGGCCTTGGTCGAATAATGGTCGACGACCAGGATCTCGTCGGGCAGGAAGAGCACTAGGTCGCGCTGGCTTTCCTTGCGCTCGAGCTTGTAGTCGACAGGGTCGAACTGGAAGGCGAGGTCGTAGCCGAAGGCGCCGTAGAGGCCGAGATTGGCGTCCTCGGCGGTCTTGAACAGCGCGGTGATGGCGCGCAGCACCGTGAAGACGGACGGGACGCGGCTGCGCTCCTCCTCGGTGAAGACACGGCCGGGTTTTGCCACATCGAGACGGATGAGCGTCTTCGAGGTCTCGGCGATCGTCACTTCGCTGAGCTCGCCAAGCACCTTGCCGATCACCGGCAACAACACTTCGCCGCGCTTGTTCAGCGCCTCGATGCGCATCGTGCGTCCCCGCGCGGAGATCACCAGCGGCGGATCGATGATGGCCGTATCCCAGCGCGTGTAGCGGCCCGGATATTCGTAGTTGGAGGAAAACACCGCGCCACGGCGCGAATTCAGGCCCTCGACATAGGCGTCGATCGCGCCTTCATAGGGCCGGTCGTGGCGCTCTCGGGTGATCGTCACGCCGCCCGCGGTGACGAAGCGCTCCGCCCCGTTGTCCAGAACTTTAGTCGTCATTGCCGTCTCCATCAGCGTTTTGGGCAACGGACCCGGAATGGCTCTAAAAACAAATGGCCGCCCGGACATTCCGTTGCGGCCACCCTCTAACTTTCACGCGCACACGCACGAACAGGCCGCTGTCAGCAGGCCCACCACCAAATGGTCTTGTTCGAACGCATGTTCATGGCGACTCCCATAGCGGCGAATGACCGGATCGGCAAGCGGAATCGGGGAACGCGTCGGATGGAGCAAGTCGTCCGCGGGCCCCTGTGCGAGCCGCAGGCGGGGTTCGCCATCCGCACGGCGGGGACCGGCAGTCGATTGTGTGTAAACTCAAGAGAGGCATAATTTGATCAAAAACTGAAAAGTTTAGAAGCTACGTCCTTGACATTTCAGAGGCGTCTGTGACGCTCAGTGATCCGGTATGATCAAATCAATTGAGGGCCATTGGAATGCCGCATGACGAAATCGATACGCAAAACGCCTTGCTCCTGGCGCATCGCTTCTCGATGGCCGGGCGGCGCGCGCTCGTCACCGGCGGCAGCGTCAGCATTGGCCGCGAGATCGTAAGGGTTTTCGCGGAGGCCGGCGCCGACGTCGCCGTCCATTCGGCCCGCGCCGCCGACATCGCGTTCGGGCAACCCAACGCCGCCGCCGATGCGGTGCGCGAAGTCCATGAACGAGGCCGGCGCGGGGTTGCGATCGACGCCGATTTCGCTGAGCCCGGCCAAGCGACGCGCTGCGTCCATGATGCGATCGCGGCGCTCGGCGGCGTCGATGTGCTGGTCGTTTGCGCCTCCATCCAGTACCGCACGCCTTTCCTCGAATTGCCGGCCGACCAGATCGAGCGCCAGATCCAGATCAATTTCAGGGCGACGATCGAGCTTCTCCAGGCAGCGCTGCCCGGCATGAAGGACAATGGCTGGGGTCGGGTGCTGACGATCGGCAGCATCAACCAGACGCGGCCTGAATCCGATCTTGCCGTCTATGCCGCGTTGAAGAGCGCGCAGCACAATCTGTCATTCAACCTCGCCAAGGACTACGCGCCGCACGGCGTGACGATCAACAATTTGTCGCCGGGCCTTGTCATCACCGAGCGCAACCGCTGGCGACGCCAGGATGCGGCGAAGTGGGCCGACATCCAGAAGAATTCGGCGCCGATCGAGCGGGCGGGCGAGGCAAGCGAGATGGCTGGAGCGGCGCTGCTTTTGTGCTCCGATGCCGGCAGCTTCATCACCGGCATCGACCTGCAGGCGACGGGCGGGCGTCACCTCGGGTGGCAATAACGGCGCGGCTAATCTTCGTGGAATTGCTCTAGCCGACGAACATCGGCTCCGGCAGGCCAGCCACGCCGACATCGAGCGCCAAAAGCGCGCCGGCAAGCGGCTGCTCGGCCCGTTCCATAGCGTTCAGCGTCTGGGTCGCGGTGGTCACATAAAGGGTTCTCAGACCCTCGCCGCCGAAGGCGCAGGAGGTCGGCTGGCTGACCGGCAGCCGCACCAGCCTGTCGAGCGTGCCGTCGGGCCCGAAGCGGGCGAGGGCGCCGCCCTGGTAGCGCGCATTCCACAGGAAGCCTTCGGCGTCGACGGTGGCGCCGTCGGGCCGGCCCGGCGCCGCCTGGGCCGTGGCGAATGTCGACCAAGGGCCGACGCGGCCGCTCGCGGGGTCGAAATCCGCGCGCTCGATGTCGCCTTTCCTGGTATCGGTGAAGTAGAGCGCGCGCCCGTCCGGGCTGAAGGCGAGCGCGTTGGGCACGGCGATCCGCTCGCGCAACAGGGTCGGGCGCCCTGTCGCGTCGACCCTATAGAGCGCGCCCGACGGATGCAGTCCGTAATCCCACATGCTGCCGCAGATGATGCCGCCGGCGGGATCGCATTTCATGTCGTTCAGGCGATGCTGCGGTGGTCCATATTCGACCGTCGTCAGCGGGGTGAGTTGGCCGCTGTCCGGGTCGAAAACGCGCAGGCCTTGCCTGAGCGCAACGACCACGCCGCCTTTCGCCCGCGGCACGACGGAGCCGATCAGGTCGGGCATCGGCCATGAGGTCACGTTCCCGCTTCGAGGCTGCATTCTGTGCAGGCAAGGACGGCGCAGGTCGACCCAGAACAATTCGCCGGTGCGCGGATGCCAGGTCGGCGATTCGCCCAGAATGTCGCCGGTCCTCGCGGCGACGTCGAACTCGGTGGCGACGGTCACTGCAGGCCGATGTCCGGCTTGGGATCGACGGCGATCCTGTCCAGAAGGTCATGCTTGGCCTTCTCGATATGCGCCCCCATCAGAACCGCGGCCGAGCCGGCATCCTGGCGCTCGATGGCGCGGATGATGTGGCGGTGATCGTCAATGACGCCGTGGAAGCGCCCCTCGTCATAGCCGTAGCGCTGCCAGATCGCCGCCACCAGAAGCCAGTTGCGATCCACCATCGACAGCGCGCCGGGATTGCCGGCGGCCTCGTTGATGACGCCGTGGAAGATGTTGTTGGCGTGGGGGACGGCAAGAAAGTCCTCGCTCGCTACCCGTGTCTCCAGCAATTCCTCGGCCGCTTTCAAGTCGCGCAGATGCTCAGCGGTGCGGCGCTCGCTGGCGCGCCGCGCAAGCATGGTCTCGATGGCGCTGCGGATGTCGAAAAGGTCCACCACGAAGGACAGATGGACCGTCCTGACGCGGGCACCGCGGTTGGGCTCCAGCACCACCAGACCGGTGCCGCTCAGCGCGCGCAGGGCTTCGCGCACCGGCATATGGCTCACGCCATATCGGCTCGCCAACTCGTCGATCCTCAGCCGCGAGCCGAATGGAATGGCTCCTGAGACGATGTCGTCACGAAGCAGTTTTTGAACGTCGGGAATTCGCGCCATATGTCCCCGCTACCCGGATTTGAGCAAATATTGCTCGCATGGCCACCAAGAGAAGTCAATTTTGCCCTTGCCAATGGAACATTTGATCAAATATGAGATTTACCAAGAGATCGCCTTACAGCGACGGTTCGGGAACGCCAGATGCCGCCACTTGCCTCCGACAACGGGGAAATCGATCGCCTGCCGTCGTTTCTCGGCTTCAGGCGAGCCGATGGCAGCGTCGGAATCCGCAATTACGTGCTCGTCCTGTGCATCAACGGGCTGGCGCTGCGGGTGAGCGAGCGGATCGCCGCCAGCCTGGAGGGCGCGCTGCTGGCGGCCACGAGCGCCGGCAGGGGACATGTCGAACCGGATCTCGGATTGCACGTTGATCAACTCGTGGGCCTTGGCCGCAACCCCAATGTTGGCGCGGTGCTGGTCGTCGGGGTCGACGCGGCGACGACCGCGATGGTTTCAGCTCGCATCTCGGAAGGCGGCAAGCCCGTCGCCAGCGTCTCCTTCGCCGAGCAGGAGGAAGATATGCTTTCGGTCCTGGAGCAGGGCATCAGGCGAGGCGCCGCGCTGCTGCGCGAAACCTCTCGCGCCCGTCGCGAGATACTGCCGGGGACAAAACTGGTCGTCGGCGTCGAATGCGGCCATTCCGACGCGACGTCGGGGCTCATCAGCAACCCGGTCGTGGGCGCCACAGTGGACCTTCTGGTGTCGCGCGGCGCGACCGTCATCGCCGGCGAGACCGTCGAGTGGCTGGGCGCCGAGCATATCCTGGCCGGCCGCGCCCGCGATCCGTCGATCGCGCAAGGAATCCTGCAGGCGGTGGAACGCAGGGAAAGCTTTGCCAGCGCGTCGGGCCGCAGCCTGACGGGCAACAATCCCGGCGAGGAGAATATTCGCGGCGGGCTGAGCACGATCGAGGAGAAGTCGCTCGGGGCCGTGGCGAAGACAGGCAGCTGCCCGATCGACGGGATGCTCTCGGTCGCCGAGCCGCCGCCGGCCGGCGGGCTTTATCTGATGGACGGCCCGTCCTTCTCGCCGGAATCGATGACCGGCTTCACCGCTGCCGGCGCCCAGCTCATGCTGTTCACCACCGGGCCCGGCAACAGCACGGCGAGCGCGCTCGCGCCGACGATCAAGATCACGGCCAGGCGCGAGACCGCGCGCCGGCTGCCCGAGCAGATCGATTTCGATGCCAGCCCGGTCGGGGAAGGGGCCGAGACGATAGAGGGCGCCGCGCGCCGGCTGCTCGCGACGATATTCGAGGTCGCCGGCGGCACGCTGACTTTCGGCGAGATATTGGGAGAGGGGCTGGAAGTTCCGACCCGGATACGAGGCTCGCTTTGAGCGCGGTTTCCTCGACAGGCGCGAAGGCGGCCAGCCCCACGCGGCTTGGGGGCGTTCTGGTCTATCTGCGCACGATGGCGCTGTTCGTGCTTGCCTGGTACGCCGGATCGCTGCTGGTGCCGTCGAAACTGCTGCTGCCGTCGCCGCTGGCGGTTGCCGCCGCGCTCCGCGACACCGCGCTTAACGGCGAGCTGTTCGGCAATGCGCTGATCAGCCTGGCCAGGCTTTTGGCCAGCCTGCTCGCCGCTGCCGCAATCGCCGTGCCGCTCGGCCTGCTGATGGGCCGCAGCCGGCTGTGGAACGACCTGCTCGAACTGCCGGTCGAGATGCTGCGGCCGATCGCCGGCATCGCATGGATACCGCTCGCGCTCTATCTCTTCGGTATCGGCCATCGCCTGCCGCTGTTCATCATGTTCTACACGGCGTTCTTCCCGTTGCTGGTCGGCACGGCCGCGGGCGCCGTCGCGGTCGACAGGCGCCTCATCGCCGCGGCGCGCACGATGGGCCTGTCGGGGTCGACGATCATGCGGCGCGTCATCGTGCCGGCGGCGCTGCCGGCGATCCTGGTCTCGGCGCGGCTTGCCGTCGCCGCGTCATGGACCGCCGTCGTCGCCGCCGAGCTGGTCGGCGCGCCGAACGGGCTGGGCTACGCGATCGAATATTATCGCAGCATGCTGTCGACACCAACGGTGATGGCTTTCATCGTCACGATCGGCGTGCTCGGCTTCCTGACCGACAAGGGCCTGCGCCAGCTTTCGAAGGTCTTGACCCCGTGGGCGCAGACGGGAGCGACGCGATGAAACGCATCGCGCTCCGTCTCGTCGTTCCGGTTCTGCTCATCGTCGGCTGGCAGCTTCTGGCCACGGGCTCGGCCCAGGCGCCGCGGCCCAGCACTGTGGTCGAAGCCGCGGTCGCCATGCTGCGGGACGGCGACCTGCTCGCCGGCCTTGCCACCAGCCTCGGGCGCGTCTTCGCTGGCTTTGCCATCGCGGCCTGCGTGGCAATTCCGCTTGGCATCGCCATGGGCAGCATGCCTGCGGTCGAGCGCAATCTCGATCCGCTGGTGGAGACGTTCCGGCCGATCGCGGCGCTCGCCATCCTGCCGCTCGTCATCCTCTGGCTGGGCTCGGGCTCGGGCGCGGCAATCGCGATCGTCGCCTACGCCGCCTTCTTCCCGATCCTGATCAACACCATCTCGGGCGTGAAGCGCATCGAGCCCAGCCTGATGCGCGCCGCGCTGACCATGGGGCTCACGCCGCTCACCCGCATGCGCGTGGTGCTGCTGCCGGCGGCCTTGCCGTCGATCCTCGTCGGGATGCGCATCGGCCTCGGCATCGCCTGGACGGCGATCATCGCCGCCGAGCTAGCGGTCGGCGCCAAGTCCGGCAGCAGCGGCGGCATCGGCCAGATGATGTTCGTCTTCTACGCCTACTCGATCGACCTGAACGGCATGGTCGTCTGCATGATCGCGGTCGGCATCGTCGCCTTCGCCCTCGACCGCGCCCTGCGCTGGGCGCTCGCCATCACCGTACCGTGGAGCCGGATATGAGCGCGCCGAAGATCCGGCTCGATAGCGTCAGCAAGTCTTTCGGCGGCTCGGTCGTCGCGGTCGAGAAGCTGTCGCTGGACATCAGGGACGGCGAGTTCCTTGCCATTGTCGGACCTTCGGGCTGCGGCAAGACGACGGTGCTCAACATGCTCGCCGGCCTCGAGCCCGCGACGTCCGGCACCATGACGCTCAACGGCAAGCCGATCGAAGGACCGGGCGCCGAGCGCGGCGTGATGTTCCAGGACTACGCGCTGTTTCCCTGGCGCACGGTGCGCGGCAATGTCGAGTTCGGACTGGTCTACGGGCCGGCCGGGCATGGGCTTTCGCCGGCCGAGCGCACCGAGCGCGTCGAGCGCACCATCGAGATGGTCGGGCTCAAGGGCTCGCAGGAGAAATATCCGTACGAGCTCTCGGGCGGCATGCGCCAGCGCGTGGCGCTGGCGCGGCTGATGGCGAGCGAGCCGGAAATCCTTCTGATGGACGAGCCGCTGGCTGCGCTCGACGCGCAGACCCGCGTCATCCTGCAGGACGAGTTGCTGCGGATCTGGGGGCAGGACCGCCCGGCGCCGGAACGGCGCACGGTGGTGTTCATCACCCACGCCATCGACGAGGCCGTGTTTCTGGCCGACCGGGTGGCGGTGCTGAGCAGCCATCCCGGCCGGCTGAAGCAGATCATCGACATCGACCTGCCGAGGCCGCGCGGCGACGCGACCCGCCGCTCCGGCGATTTCGCGAGGCTCTGCCAGTCGATCTGGGAGCTGATCCGAGAAGAAGCATATCGCGCAACGATGAACTGACGACAGGACGGAGGAATGTCATGACAAGATTTACGCAGAGCATTTTCACCCGGCGCATGTTCCTTGCGGGCGCCACTGCGGGCGCCCTGGCCATGCCCGCGATCGTGCGGGCGCAGGACCGCAAGACCGCGAAAGTCTCGATCGGGCGCCAGCCTTACGCGGCGGGCAACTCGCCGCTGACGCAGCGCATGATCAACGAGAAGATGCTGGAGAAGGCGGCTAGCGAGCTCGGCTATGATCTCACGGTCGACTGGCGCGACTATCCTTCGGCCCTGCCCATGGTCGAGGCCTTCGTCTCGGGCGATCTCGACATCGGCATGTGGGGCAACACGCCGATCGTGCGCCTGCTGTCGCAGGCGCAGCCGATCAACATGCTGACCGTGGGCGAGGGCCACATGCGCATGGTGCTCGCCACCCGCAAGGGCTCGCCGATCAGGAATATCGAGGACCTGAAGGGCAAGACCGTCGGCGCGCTGGTCGGCGGCGATCCCTACAACGCGCTGTCGCAGATGCTGCTGCAGGAACTGGGCGACGCCGATCCGCGCGCCTTCAACATCAACATCGTCAACACGCCGACCCAGGCGGTGGCCGCATCCCTGCCGGAAGGCATGGACGCGTCAGTGGTGATCTACCCGGCCTTCCTCAAGGCCAATGCCGAAACCGGGCTGACGGGAATCATGAATTCCTTCGGCTATACCGAGGCCGGCTACAGCGGACCGGCGGGCGAGGGCGAAGGGCATTTGCTGCCGGGCGTCAAGAAGTCGAAATTCTATCCGGACGGCTACTATCTGCACCGTTCCTTCTGGATCTGCAGCGACCGCATCGTCGGCGACGATGCGCCGGTCGGCCAGGCCTTCCTGGTTGCCGCGCAGCGGGCGCTGGCGGAATTGCAGAAGGTCGATCTCAAGGACATTTCGCAGTCGGTCAACAAATATTGGGGCCTCGATCCCGCGCTCGGCGCCAAGGTCGTCGGCGACGAGGTGCTTTTCCAGCGCGGCTGGATATGGCCGACCGAAGGCGATGCGGCAGCGGTCAGCCAGATTTCCCAGTTCATGGTCGCCGGCAAGATGATCCCCGAGGCGCTGAGCTGGGATCAGGTCAAGGCGGCCTTCGGCAAGGCGGCTCCGCTGCTGCAGAAAGCCTATGAGGGGACGGGCAAGGTGCCGGACGAAAGCGGCTTCACCGACAAGAGCGCCAAGGACCTGCGCGGCTTGCCGGCCTGGCAGCTCGACCAGTGGAAAGCGCCTTCCTGAGGCGGCGCATTCCTTTGAAACAGTGAAAAGGAAGCATTGATGACCGAGGTTGGTTTTGTCGGGCTTGGAACAATGGGCGCCCCGATGGCCCGCAACGTGCTCAAGACGGGCTTTGGCCTCACCGTCTTCGATCTCAACCCGGCGTCGGTGGCGAAGCTCGTCGACGCGGGCGCCCGCGCGGCGGCTTCGCCGCGTGAGGTGGCGGAGCGGTCGGAGGTCGTCATCACCATGCTGCCGGACGCGCCCGACGTCGAGGCGGCCGTGCTCGGCGAGAACGGCATCGGCCATGGGCTGAAATCCGGCAGCCTCTATATCGACATGAGCACGATCGACCCGCAGACCACGCAAAAGATCGGCTCATGGCTCGCTCAGCGCGGCGTCGACATGATCGACAGCCCGGTCGGCAAGACCGTCGAGCATGCCATTGCCGGAACGTCGACACTGATGATCGGCGGCGATGCGGCGGTGCTGGAGCGCGCCCGCCCCGTACTGTCGGCAATGGGCGCGGACCTCATCCATTGCGGCGCGCTCGGCATGGGGCAGGCGATGAAGCTCACCAACAATCTCCTGGCGAGCGTATTGATCACCGCGAGCTCGGAGGCGCTCGTCGCCGGCGCCAAGGCCGGGCTGACGCTCGACACGATGATCAGCGTGCTCAAGACGACGATGGCCTGGAACCAGCAGCTCGCGGTCGCCATGCACAACCGCGCGCTCAAGGGCGACTTCGAGCCTGGCTTCATGGTCAAGCTGGCCCACAAGGATTGCCGCCTGGCGCTGGCGATGAACGAGGCGCTCGGCCTGGAAGCGCCGGTCGGTGCCGCCACGCTTGCGGTGCTTGGCGAGACGATGGACGCCGGCATGGCGGGCAAGGATGTCGGCGCGGTGCTGAAGCTCAGGGAAGACGCCGCCGGCGTCCAGGTGCGGCTGGCAAGTGCATGAGCCAGCCAGGCGCCATCGTGCTGCATGCCGACGACGATGTCGCGGTGCTGGTCGGGCCGGTGGAAGCTGGAGCGAGCGTCGCGACACGCGGCGCCCGCGAAGGGCTCGTGCTTACGGCCGGCGCATCGCTCAAGGCCGGCCACAAGCTGGCGCTGCGCGATCTGCCGGCCGGTGCCAAGGTGCGCAAATATGGCGAAGTCATCGGCCGGCTGACGGCGCCGGTCGCGGCCGGCGACCATGTCCATGTGCACAATCTGGAGAGCCTGCGCGGCCTCTGACCGGAAGCGCCGGCGCCGAAGCGTGCAGGGCTTCAGTCCTCCAGCGTGCCGGAGCGCGCGTCGGTGCTCCTGCCGTCGCCGGCGAGCTTCAGAAGATCCTCGCCGGCGCGGATGATGCGGCGAGAGCGGCGGGTCAGGATGAAGCCCGACTGCGGGGCAAACACTTCCGTGCGGCCGCCGGCCTCGCCGGGCGCATGCACGATCGTCGCCAGCCTGTCGCCTTTCCTGACGCGATCGCCGGGCTTGACGTCGTAGAGGATCGCGCCGGACTTCGGCGAGGGCATCATGTCGATGTTTTTCAGCGGCACGACGGGGCCGGAAAATGTCTCGAATTTTGGGACCGATGAGTCCTGAATGACAACGCGCGTCACCAGCAGGCGGTAGAGTCCCGCGGCATCGGACGCTGCCAGGTCAGCGTCGACATCGAGCATGCCGCGATATTCGACCGTAGTGACGGCGCGGCGATCGAAGCGCGCGACGCCTGCCGGCGCGTTCTGGTAGGGCATGATCGAGGCGCCTTCGAAGGTGCCGCTATTGTCCTCGCTCCACAGCAGGACGGCTTCGGCGCCCATGGCGGCCGCGCAGTCGGCCATGTGCGGCCACAGGCTGGTGTGGATGTAGAGATAGGCGAGACCTTCGTCGTCGCAGTGGAGGTCAAGCACGATATCGTTGCCGAGCGAGAGCTGGACGAGCCGGTTCTTCAGCCGGCGATCGGCGCCGCCGAGGCTGACATCCGGCAGCAGCCGGGCGTCGGGCGTGGCAAGCAGCGGGAAGGAGCGGTTGAAGTTGGTGCGGGTGCCGAGATTGAAGCGGCCCTGATGCTCGCCGAAATGATATTGCGCGCGGCCGATCGGATTGGCCCAGGGCACAATCGTGATCGGGCCCTTGATGCGGCCCTCGGCCTCCGCCTTAGTCAGCATCGGCATCAGCGCGTCGATGGCGACGACGCCCGGCAACTCGCCGGCATGCAACGCCGCCTGCAAATAGGCGGAAGGTGCCGCCTTGTCCTTGCCCTCGAAGCGCAAGACCGGAAATTCGTAGGCGACGCCTTCGCTGTCGCCAGCGATGCGTTCGATCGTCTTCTGCATGGGACACCTCCAATGGAGGGCCAGACATGCATGTTTGCGGCAGGACTGTCGAGTGGTCCAGCCGGGCCGGCTGTCGGGGCAGAAGCTGCTATTCGGCCGGTTGCGGCTGCATCACCGTGCGGCGGTCGAGCGCCTGCGACAGCACGGCCACAGCGACGGCCAGAAGCGCGAGCGCCGCGCCCACCAGCGGCAGGTTGGCGTAGGACACGCCCCAGGAGATGGCGAGGCCGCCGATCCAGGCGCCGCCGGCATTGCCGACATTGAAGGCACCCTGGTTGAGCGTGGACGCCAGGTTCGGTCCTTCGGCAGCCGCCTCGACGACCCGGATCTGCAGCGGCGGCACAACGATGAAGATCAGCATGCCCCACAGGAAGACGATCACCACGGCCACGCTTGCGATGGCGCCGAGCTCGGTGAAGACGGCGAAGAGCAGGGCCATGGCGAGCAGCGTGGCGATCACTGTTGGCATCAGCTTCCAGTCTGCCAGCCTGCCGCCGATGATGTTGCCGATGGTCATGCCGGCGCCGAACAAGAGCAGCACCCAGGTGACGGTCGTCGTCGACAGGCCGGAGACATCGGTGAGGTAAGGCTTGATGTAGGTGAAGACGGCGAACAGGCTGGCGGAAGCGAGCGAGGCGATCAGCATCGCCAGCCACACCTGCAGCTTGCCGAGCACGCGCAGCTCGCCCACTAGGCCGCCGCCGCTGGGCTTGGCGACATCCGACGGCACCAGCCAGGCTATGGCCGCGACCGAGATGAGGCCGATGCCGACGACGGCGAGGAAGGTGGCGCGCCAGCCTAAGGCTTCGCCGAGCGCCGTGCCGGCGGGAACGCCGAGGATGTTGGAGAGCGTCAGGCCGGCAAACATCAACGCGATGGCGCTGGCCCGCTTGTTGCGCGGCACGAGGCTCGCGGCAACGACCGAGCCGATGCCGAAGAAGGCGCCGTGGCCGAACGCGGTGAAGACGCGCGCCGCCATCAAGAGCCAGTAGTTGGGCGCGATGGCGCAGAAGAGGTTGCCGATGACGAAGAGCGCGGCGAGGCCGACAAGCACCGGCTTGCGCGGCAGGCGCGCGGTTGCCATGGCCACGATCGGCGCGCCGAAGACGACGCCCAGCGCATAGCCGGTGACGAGGAGGCCGGCAGAAGGGATCGACACGCCGAGATCGGCCGCCACTTCCGGCAGCAGGCCCATGATGACGAATTCCGTGGTGCCGATGCAGAAGGATGCAATGGCGAGCGCTAGGATCGGCAGCGGCATGGGATGTCCGGACTGAATCGGTTCAAAGTCGAGAGTGGCTTTAGACGCTCCCGGCGCGCAAGCGCCATTGTTGCAACGCAGCAATGCAGAAAGGCGAGGGCGACCCTTCGCCACCAGCCGACGGGCCAGCCTCAGGTCAGCGGTTTAAGCTCCTGGGCGATCGTGGGGAGCAACTCCGAGACATTGGGGTGAATGTGCATCGCCCGCGCGAGCGTCGAGATCGGCGCCTTGGCATACATGAGGTCGAGCACGCAGTGGATCGCCTCGTCACCGCCTGGTCCGAGCACGGAGCAGCCGAGGATCTCGCCGGTGTCGGCATCGGCGAGGATCTTCATGAAGCCTTGCGTCTCGCCCTTCTCGACCGCGCGGCCGACTCGCGTCATCGGCCGCTGTCCGACCAGCGCGCGGCGGCCGGATTTCTTCACGGCGGCCTCCGTCATGCCGCAGCGCCCGAGCGGCGGGTCGATATAGAGCGCATAAGCCTCGATACGATCGCTGACCTTGCGCGGATCGTTGTCGAGCAGGTTGGCGGCGACGATCTCGAAATCGTTGTAGGAGGTGTGGGTGAAGGCGCCCTTGCCGTTGCAGTCACCCATCGCCCAGATGCCGGGCACGTTGGTGCGCAACTGGTCGTCGACGATGATGTAGCCGCGCTGGTCGACCGCGACGCCTGCCTTGTCGAGGCCGAGATCGTCGGTGTTGGGCGTGCGGCCCAGTGCCAGCAGCACATGCGAGCCGATGGCCGGGGGCTTGCCGGCGGCGAAGCTGACGGCGATCTCGTCGCCCTTCCTGGCGAAGCTGATGTCACCGGCGCCGACATGAACGGCGATGCCCTCGTTTTCGAGGATGGACAGGATGGCCGCTGACGTGTCCTCGTCCTCGCGGCCGGTCAGCCGCGGCGCCTTCTCGATCACCGTGACCTCGGAGCCGAAGCGGCGGAACATCTGCGCGAATTCAAGCGAGATGTAGCTGCCGCCGACGACGATCAGGTGGCTGGGCAGCACATCGAGGTCCATCATCGAGGAATTGGTGAGATAGGGCACGTCGTTGACGCCGGGCAGATTGGGCACGGAGGCGCGGCCGCCGGTGTTGAGGAAGATCTTCGGCGCGGTGAGCAGCTCGTCGCCGACGCGAACAGTGTCGGCGGTGACGAAACGCGCGTGGCCGCGATAAAGCGTGCAGCCCTTCATGCCGGCGATCCATTTTTCAAGATTGCCGCGAGAGTCGTTGGTGACCTTGTCCTTGCGCGCCTTGATGCGCTTGTAGTCGACGCCGACGGGGCCCGAGATCGCGACTCCGTAGTCGGCGGCGCGGCGGGCGAGATGCGCGGCATAGGCGCTAGCCACCATGGTCTTTGTCGGCATGCACCCGGTGTTGACGCAGGTGCCGCCAATGAACTTGCGTTCGATCAGCGCGACCTTCATGCCGGCGGCCTCGAGCCTGCCAACCAGCGGTGGACCGGCCTGGCCAGCGCCGATGACGATGGCGTCGAAGCTCTTGGCGCTCATGCGACCGCCGCAACGATGAGCAGGCCGCCGATGATGGCCACCGCGTCCTCGATGAAGGCGGCGGGCGGATCCTTGCCGAAGGCGGCGGCCAGCCTGCCGCGCGCTTCGGCGCCGCCCAGCGTGCCGATCACCGCGCCGATGGCGCCCGCCACCAGGCCGCCGATGGTGGCGCCGGCAGTGGCACCGATCACCGCGCCGGAGAATGCGCCGGTCACGATGCGCGCGCCGAACTGCTGTGGGACCTTGCGGCTCGGCGTCGACGGCAGCTGGTCGGTGACCAGCTCAACGATCGCCAGGATGGTGAAGATGCCGACGGCGATCCAATGGCCCATGAAGCTCGCCCAGCTGCCTGTGACCGGCAGCCAGCCGAGATAAGAACCCCAGGCCACGGCCGCAGGCGCGGTCATGGCGCGCAGGCCGGCAATGACGCCTATCAGCAGTGCAAGAATGTAAAGCATGATCGACCCCCTCAAATGAGACCGTCGCACGGTCTCGCTACGGCAGGCTAGCATAAGCCAGGCGTTTGGCCACGAGGCTTCTGTCTGACAATCGATTATGCTTTGGCGATTATGCTTTGGCAGCAGAAGAAATCCGGAGGTGCCGCCATGATGGCGAGCGAACGCATGAAGATGGCGGCGGGCGAATGGTATACCTGCATCGACGACGAGCTGGAGGCGCTGCGCGTCACGGCGCGCGATGCGGTGTTCGAGCACAACGGCCTGCCGCCCAGGCAGCGCGGCGATATCGCTCCGGCCCTGCGGGCGCTGCTCGGCGGCGCGGGCGAGGGGGCGCGCATCGAGGCGCCGTTCCATTGCGCCTATGGCTTCAATCTGTTCCTCGGCGAGGGCGTCTTCCTCAATGTGGGCTGCACCATCCTCGACACCGCGCCCGTGCGCATCGGCAAGGGGACGCTGCTCGGACCCAATGTGCAGATCTACTGCGCCGAGCATCATCGCGAAGCCACCGGACGGCTGGCCGGACTGGAGATCGCAAAAGCCGTGACGATCGGCGACAATGCCTGGATCGGCGGCAGCGCGGTGATCCTCGCCGGCGTCAGCATAGGCGAGGGCGCCATTGTCGGCGCCGGCGCGGTTGTGACGCGCGACGTGCCGGCGAACACCACCGTCGTCGGCAACCCGGCGCGGGTCGTCACAAGAGGCTGAGTCCGCCTGGCGCCTGGGTGCTTCGGGAAAACTCGCGCCGGTATTGCCTCGGCGAGGTTCTGAGCCGAGCGGCGAAATGCTGGCGCAGCGACGTGGCGCTGCCGAAGCCGGCTTCGAAGGCCACGATGTCCATCGACTTGTCCGTCTGCTCCAGCAGCCTTTGCGCAAGTGCTACGCGCTGGTCGGCAAGCCAGTCGCCGAAGCTGGTGCCGGTGGTTTTCTGGAAGCGGCGCGTGAAGGTGCGGCGGGTGAGGCCCGCTGCTTCGGCGACGCTGTCCAGGCTGTGCGCTTCGCCGAGAGAGGCCCGCACGTCATCGAGAGCCTTGGTGAAGCGGTCGGCGCTCGGCGTCGGCGCAAGCGGGCGCTCGATGAATTGCGCTTGTCCGCCCTGCCGGTGCGGCGAGAGCACGACATGGCGGGCAAGCCGCAGCGCCGCCTCCGCGCCATAGCGGGCGCGCACGATGTGCAGGCAGCAGTCGAGCCCGGCGGCGACGCCGGCGGAGGTGATGATGTCGCCCTCGTCGACATAGAGCACGTCGGCGTCGATCGCGATGTCGGGATGAAGCTTCTGCAACCGATCCGTATAGGCCCAGTGGGTGGTCGCCTTGCGCCCCGCAAGCAATCCGGCGCCGGCGATGGCGAAGGTGCCCAGGCACAGACCGACGATCAGCGCGCCGCGGCGATGCGCGCGTTGCAGAGCATCCTTGAACGGCGTGGCCAGGGAATCCTCGAGATCCTTCCAGCTCGGGATGATGACGATGTCGGCCTCCTCGAGCGCGGAAAGCCCATGTGGCACGACGATGCTCAGCCCCGCATCGGTATGAATGGGTCCCTCTTCCATCGCGCAGACGCGGAAGTCGAAGCGCGGCAGCCCAAGCCTGGTTCGATCGGCGCCGAACACAAGGCATGGCACGGAGAGATGGAACGGGCTGATGCCGTCGAATGCGACAGCGGCGATGATCGGGTTCTTCATGGCAAGCTTCATTCCGTTGAAAGGCGAATGTCCCAATTCTTTCGATTGATGTCAATCGGGCCACTTTCTCGACCCGAAACATCTGCCTAGCTTTGGTCCATCAACACGGTCGAAAGGAAACCGCCATGTCAGCACCCGCCACCCAGCCACGCCGCGCGCTTGTCGTCGTCGATGTCCAGAACGACTATGATGGCGGCAATCTCGCCATCCAGCATCCGCCCTTCGCCGACAGTGTCGCCAATGTGGGGCGCGCCATGGATGCCGCCGCGGCGGCAGGCATCAAGATCGTCGTCGTCAAGCAGATGGCGCCCGAGACCTCACCGATCTTCGCCAAGGGCAGCCATGGCGGCGAGTTGCATCCCGAGATCGCCAGGCGCGGCCGCGACCACTATGTCGAAAAGACACTGCCTTCGGCCTTCACCGGCACGGATCTCGAGGCCTGGCTGCGCGCCAATGCCATCGATACGATCGCGGTCGTCGGCTACATGACCCACAATTGCGATCTGTCGACCATCATCCACGCGGTGCATATGGGCTTTGCCGTCGAGTTCCTTTCGGATGCCAGCGGCTCGGTGCCCTATGCCAACAGCGCCGGCTTTGCGTCGGCCGAGGACATACACCGGGTGGTGAGCGTCGTCCTGCAGTCGCGCTTCGCCGCGGTGCTGAAGACCGCCGAGTGGGTCGATTGCCTGAAGACCGGGAAGCTGCCCGAGCGCGACACGATCTATGCATCGAACCAGCGGGCCTTGCAGCGGAACGCCGCCTAGTCCCGGATCCTTTCGCGCAGCAAGGGCGCCGCCAGGATCGCGGCGCCTTTGCTTTGACGGCTGATATCCAGGCGGAGCGTGAGCCATTTCACGGACGCCGCTCCGGTATTTTGCGAAAGTCACCGCGCATGTGAGTAAGCGCGGTTGGCTTGGGGGCTGGATTGAAGGCGCGCGTTGCACGAACCGTGGTCTTTCTGGCGCTCGCCGTTGGCGCGGCGCTGCTGCCGTGGCCTGCCTTCGCGCAAGTCCCGCCGCATGCGCCAGGCACGATCTGCTTCACGCAATTCTTCTGGTGCTGGGCACAGCCGCCCGGGCCGGCCGGCTATCCCTGCGGTTGCCCATCGCAATATGGCTTCGTGCCGGGCTATCTGGGCTAGTCGTCGGGGGGTGAGATGACGACTTCCCACGATCCTCTTGTCTCCGGGTTGCTTGCCGACGCCAAGCTCGTTGCCGGCTACGGCCGCTACGGCGTGTTCAAGGACAGCGCGCTGTTCGCCGCGATCGGCGATGCGGAAAAACTCAGTGATGCGACGGCAAGCCAGCCTGAAGTGGTCAAACTTCAGACGGTGCTCAACGACTGCTCCAACACCGTGCCGTTTTCCACGCTGGCTGCGCTCCGCACCGGCTGGTCGCCGGGCGACATGTCGCGCCGAACCGCGCTGGCGACCTATTTCCTGATCGCGCTCTCGGTGACGATGATGATCGTCATCGGCAAGCTAACCTATGTCTACAACAGGGGCGTGTCGATCAACGCGGAGCTGCAGGAGATCGACAACAATGATTTCAGCGCCCGGTTCGGGCAGTCGATCCGGCAGGTTTGGGCGACGAAGAAGCAACTGAGCTCGGCCACCGCCCAGCAGGCGTCGACGACCGACCTGACGCTGCTGAAAGACGCCTATTACAATTCCGTCGACAGCCTGCATTCACTCGACCAGCGGTTTTCCTCGCTGCTGGTGCGGGCGCAGGGGTTCATGACGCAGGAGGCGCCGTTTCCGCTCTGGGGCATGCAATGGGCCTATTGCAAGCTTTCGGCCTCCTCGGCAAAAGCGGGCGCGCCGCTTGATTTCTCGAACCCCAGGCAGATGGCCATAGACCAGTTCTGTGGCCAGCAAATCGCGCTGGCGCAACAGCAAGGCGGAGGCGAGAGCAGCCAGCCGCTCAAGCAGTCGGATTTCGATTGCAGGAACAACGGCGACATGCAGGGCGGCGTGCAAGCCGTCAGCGCCGCCGGCACGGCCGGCCAGGTGGAAGACGTGAACGCGGATTTCGACGAGGCGACACGCGACCTGCAATGCGAAGGCGTCATCACCATCACGCCGAATTCGATTTCGACGCTGACATTGCAGGCCAAGACGCTGAGCGAGGTCCTCAGCCCCTATGCGCTGTGGGTTCTGCCCGCGCTCTACGGCGCGCTTGGCGGCATCATGTTCCACATGCGCATGATCCTGAACCCGCTTCTGCCCAATCCACCGTTATCCCGGCTCATCCACCGCATCGCGCTCGGCGGCCTTGCCGGCATGATCCTCGCCTGGTTCATGGCGCCGGGCACCAAGCTCGGCGGCGAGGTCACCGGCATAGGCTTCAGCCTGTTCACCTTCGCTTTCCTGTTCGGCTTCAGCCTGGATATCTTCTTCGCCATCCTCGACCAGTTCGTCTCGATGTCGGTCGCCGGCATCAAGAAGTTCGGCTCGCCCACGGTGGCATGAAAGCCGGTGACGCAAAAAGGGCGCCGCGATGAGGCGGCGCCCTTGATCGTTTCCAGCCTGAGGATGCTTAGAACAGGCCTTCGATCTGACCCTGTTCGTTCAGGAAGATCTTTTCCGAGGATGGGGACTTGGGCAGGCCCGGCATGGTCATGATCTCGCCGCAGATGATGACGACGAAGCCGGCGCCGGCCGAGAGCCGAACCTCGCGGATCGGCACCGCATGGCCTGTCGGCGCGCCGCGCAGATTCGGATCGGTCGAAAACGAGTACTGGGTCTTGGCCATGCAGACCGGCAGCTTGCCGTAGCCGGCTTCCTCCCAAGTCTTGAGCTGGTCGCGCACCGACTTGTCGGCGATGGCCTCGGAACCGCGGTAGATGCGCTGGACGATGGTGTTGACCTTCTCGAACAGCGGCATCTCATCCGGATAGAGCGGCGCGAACTGCGACGCGCCGGATTCGGCGAGCGCCACCACCTTGTTGGCGAGATCCTCGATGCCGGCCGAGCCCTGCGCCCAGTGCTTGCACAGGATCGCCTCCTCGCCCATCTGGGCGACATAGTCCTTCATCGCCTGGATCTCGGCCTCGGTGTCGGAATAGAAGTGGTTGATGGCAACCACTGCCGGCACGCCGAACTGGCGGATGTTCTCGATGTGGCGGCCGAGATTGGCGCAGCCCTTCCTGACCGCCTCGATGTTTTCCTTGCCGAGGTCTTCCTTCTTGACGCCGCCATTCATCTTCATGGCGCGCACGGTGGCGACGATGACGGCGGCGGCCGGCTTCAGCCCCGCCTTGCGGCACTTGATGTCGAAGAACTTTTCAGCACCGAGGTCGGCGCCGAAGCCGGCTTCGGTGACGACGTAGTCGGCGAGCTTCAGCGCCGTCGTGGTCGCGACGACCGAGTTGCAGCCATGCGCGATGTTGGCGAACGGGCCGCCATGCACGAAGGCCGGGTTGTTCTCCAGCGTCTGCACCAGGTTGGGCTGGATGGCGTCCTTCAAAAGCACGGCCATGGCGCCGTCGGCCTTGAGGTCACGGGCATAGACCGGCGACTTGTCGCGGCGGTAGGCGACGATGATGTCGCCGAGGCGCTTCTCGAGATCCTTGAGGTCGGTGGCCAGGCACAGGATCGCCATCACTTCCGAGGCGACGGTGATGTCGAAGCCGGCCTCGCGCGGGAAACCGTTGGCGACGCCGCCCAGCGAGCAGATGATCTCGCGCAGCGCCCGGTCATTCATGTCCATGACGCGGCGCCAGGCGACGCGACGGGTATCGATGCCGAGCTCGTTGCCCCAGTAGATGTGGTTGTCGATCAGCGCCGAAAGCAGGTTGTGGGCGGTGGTGATGGCGTGGAAGTCGCCTGTGAAGTGGAGGTTCATGTCGTCCATCGGCACAACCTGGGCGAGGCCGCCGCCGGCGGCGCCGCCCTTCATGCCGAAGTTCGGGCCGAGCGAGGCTTCGCGGATGCAGATGACCGCCTTCTTGCCGATGCGGTTGAGGCCGTCGCCGAGACCGACCGTGGTGGTCGTCTTGCCTTCGCCGGCCGGGGTCGGGTTGATGGCGGTGACAAGGATCAGCTTGCCGTCCTTGTTGCCCTTCACGGACTTGATGAAATCGGCCGAGACCTTCGCCTTGTCGTGGCCATAGGGCAGCAGATGCTCATTCGGGATGCCGATCTTGGCGCCGATCTCCTGGATCGGTTTCTTCTTAGCGGCGCGCGCGATCTCGATGTCGGACTTCACTTCGGCCATGACGGCTTTCCTCTGGATTGGACGGTGGAGGGTTTGATCATCTGTGCATGTTCGAAACGCCCCGCGGACGCAAGGGCAAGTTCTAACCCTGTCGCAGCCGCGGCGTCAACTTCCATGCAACTAAGTTTCCTACGAAGAAAGAATATTGCTGTTCCCGGCTCGACCCTGCTCGGGTCTTCGGCCCCGGTCGTTTGCGGCGTATAGAAGCCAGAGCGAAGGCCGTTCCGCCGTCTCAAAACAGCCGCTGAATACGCGAAAAGCGACAGAGGCGACGGCGCAAATCCACCATCGCCGTGTCGCTTCGAACGGCGCTACTGCGTGAGCACGTTGCTGATCTCGACCATGTTCGAGCGCACGCGCAGGATATAGAAGCCCATCGTCGTCAGATGCGTCGGCAACAGCCAGCCATCCTCGCGGCCGTTGGCGATGATGAAAGGCTGGATGCGCAGCGCCGACACGAATTGGGCGTCCATCGTATCCCACAGATTCTGCAGGTGCTTTTCCTTGATCACACCCTCGAAGTCGGCCTGGGCGCCCTTCATCAGGCCGTAATAGGCGTAGAGCTGGCCGTAGGCGAACCAGAAGCGATCGTCAGCGCGGAAGTCGAACCAGCCGGCGTTGTGGTTCTCGGCTCGCTCCTTCAGAATGGCGGAGGTCGAGCCGATGTCGCTGGCGATGCGGTCGATATATTGCTTGAGATTGTCGGCGCGTGCGTCAAATGTCGTCTGGCATGCGGCCAGCCGGGCATTGAAGGAACGCAACTTGCGGATGGCGTCGCGGTAATAGCTGGGCGTCGGCGTTTTCGGGCCGAACGGACTCAGGCCGAAATACCAGGTGTATTCGTCGAATTGCAGGTTGCCGCGGGCATCCTGGAGATCGGAGTCGATCTGAGACGTGGTGCGCACGCGGCCGAGGTTATCGGCAAGCTCGGTGGCCGTGCGCCGAACCGCCTGGTTGATGCCGCGCTGGAAGGAGGCCTTGTTGTCCATCCATGGCGTATCGTCCCAGTTGATGCCGAACAGACCGAGCTTGTAGAGGATCATCGACGAGATCCAGGCGTTCTGGTTGACGTTGAAGTCCGTCAGGTCAGCCGCGACCTGCGCAATTCCGGAATTGCCGCATGTCTTTGCCGTGTCGGTGCCGGTGCCAGCCGAAACCTGCTCGCCGGCGGAAACATTGCGCTTCTCGAAGGTGTATTTGTCGACGTAGTTCGGATCGAAGTTGTTCCACCACTGGGTGGCGTAGAAGAAATTGGCGTAGAGGCCGATCAGCACCAGGAGGGCAAGGCCGACCACCGCCTTGAGGATCCAGCCGCGCTGTCCGTACCAGCGGCCGACCCACATGAACGGCCATAGGATGACACCGATGACGAAGCCGATGCCGCGGCCAATCCATTGAAAAATCAGGGTGAAGAAATTCACGATCGGGTCAAGCATGGCTCTCGTCACCCCCTCAGTCAGTCAAGCCGTAAAGGCGCGCGCGGAACGCCGCCTTGTCCTTCAAATATGTGGTTTTCAGAACGTCCACAACATGGCTTCGCCATGCGTCGCTGAAGCCGTCATAGTCCTTGTAGAAACCCGGCTTGTTGAAGACGTAGCGCGAAACGAAGTCCTGCGGCACGAAATCCGAGATCAGCTGGTTGGTCAGCCAGGCATCGGGATGATCGGGCTTGGCGCGAACGACCAGGAAACGCTGGCGCGGCGGCACGTCCTCGATCTTGAGATGGCCGAGCTGGGCGATCTCGCGCTTGGCGGCGTTGAGGAACGGGAAATTGCCGTCGCTGGCGATCAGGTCGGCATGGCCGTGGATCCAGGTCTGCAGCCAGACCTTGTCGACATCGGTCAGGTTGCGGTTGGGCTCGGCGTCGCGGATCAGCGCGCGCACGATCATCTCGGCGCGATGCTCGAGATAGCCGGAAGCCTCGATCCATGAAGCGCGCGGCAGGTCGAGGCGGCCGGTGGCGGCCAGGAAGCGGAACACCTTGTCGGCGTCGTTGATCGACAGATAGCTCACCTGCCAGGGCCGCGAGCGGCGGAAGCCGGGAGCGGCAGGGTCGCTGATCACCGTCGTCATATCGGGATCGACGAAGACATAGAGGCCGCCGAAATGGCTGGTCCAGTAGGCGTTGTGGCGGAAGATCACCTGGTCCGGCACCAGCGCGTTCTCGCGGATGTCGCCGCAGACCTTGGCGAGATCGACCATGCGCTGGAGCATGGCATTGTCGCGCCAGGCGTCGGGCTCCTGCTTCAGCCGGTCGACCAGCTTGCCGAGCTCGGCCGCCTTGCCGAGCACGTCCTCGGCCGACAGCACCTTGAACTCGACCTGGTTGATCGACAGCAGGTCCTCGATGTCGTTGACCTTGGGAACCGAGTCCTCGATCTCGCCATAGATCACGTCCTTGATGGTCAGCGCGTCGATGGCGCGCTGGTTCTTCGACATGAACTCGAACATCAGCTGCGAGGTGTTGGAGAAGGCGGTGTGGACCACCGGCAGATCGATCTGCGACGGCGTCAGGATGATGAAGCGGCGGTTGACCTCGTTGGGATCGAGGTAGTCATAGTCGCCGCATTCCTCGGCGATCTCGGGCGAGAAGCCGGTGCGGTCGATCTGGAAGCTCGCAAGCTTGGTTGGCTCGAGGCCGAACGCGGCCATCGCCTTGTTGTAGCGCTGGATGAGGTGCGGCTCGTCGATGGTGAGCAGCCGACCGTAGATCAGGTCGTTGTCACGCAGGAGGTCGGGTTTTTTCTTCACCTGTCCTTCTCCCCGTTCACGGGGAGAAGGTGCCCGGAGGGCGGATGAGGGGCGTGGACTCCCCTTCTCCCCTTGTGGGAGAAGGTGGATCGGCGCGCAGCGCCGAGACGGATGAGGGGTGTTGGCCGGAGTGCCGTCAATGCCAAGCTGGAACACCCCTCATCCGTCGCCTTCGGCGACACCTTCTCCCACAAAGGGAGAAGGGGAGGTTGGCGCAGCTTACGCATTCCACAGGCCCTTCTTCTTCATCTCCTCCATCTCGCGCACCGCCCTCTCGCGCAGCCTTGCGTCGCGCAGGAGCTTCTCCACCGCGGCATCGTCCGACTTGTCGGAATAGCGGAACTCGGAATCGGCGTAGCGGTTGATCTCCTGCATGACCATGTCCATCGAGAACGGCCCGCGCAATTCCTCGATCATCGCCTTCTTGTCGTCGTAGCTCTTGTGCATGAAGGCTTCCGGCTTCTCGAACCAGTCGTCCGGCAGCTCGATGTCCATGGCGCGCATCTTGATGGCGTCGGTGACGTTCTTGATGGCGCGGCCGGTGAAGCGCGGCTCGGCGTCCTTGATCATGTGCAGGTAGGTGCCAACATCGGCCATGGTCTTGGGCGCGCCGTTTTCCTTCATGTAGCGCTCATAGACCTTCATCAGCCCGTCTTCCTGCGGCTTCTCGTGCTCTTCATAGGCCTCGGCCACGGCGCGCTGGATTTCCTGCGCCGCATAGAGCTCGTGCTTGCCCAGCGGGATTTCGTGGTTCTTGCCGGCAAGCAGCACGAAGATGTCGATATAGTCGTCGCGGGTCTGCGGGCCGTCGACCAGCCAGCGCGCGCCGGCGCGCTGGCGCAGTGCATCGTCGACATTTTCCGGATAGTTGGAGAACATGCCGAAGGAGCAATTGCCGCGTACCACCGTCGAGGCGCCGGCGAAGGCGTCCATCAGGACGCCGGTGATTTCCTGCTGGCCGGCCGATGCGCGGCCGTCGGACCGGCGCGCCGCCACCTGGTCGATATCGTCGATGGTGCCGAAGCCGATGACGCGCGGGTTGAGCACGTTGTTGATGAACTGGCGGCAGTTCTGGCCCGACTTGCCCTGGTAGGACGAGATCTGGTCGACGCCGAAATTCTCATAGGCGAAGGGATAGCCGGCGACCTGGCAGTAGCCGTTGACGAGGCCGGCGATCATCTGGATCAGCGTCGTCTTGCCGGTGCCGGGCGCGCCGTCACCGATGAAGGTGAAGAGGAAGCCGCCGAGCTCGACGAACGGGTTCAGCTCGCGCTCGAAATCATAGGCCATCAGCATCTTGGCCAGTTTGACCGACTGGTATTTGGCGATGTGGTTGCCAACCACCTCTTCCGGCGTCTTGAAGGTCATCACCAGCGGCTTGGAGCGTTTGCCTGGTGCGACATCGAAGCCGTCGAGGGTGAAGTCGTCGACATCGATGCGGATATGCGCGTTCTCGAACGGACCGATGCCGTCGAAGCGGCCTTTTCGCGCCAGAAGCCCGTCGATGGCGACGCGGGCAAAGGCCCGAGCCCGCGCCGTCAGTTCGGCGTCATCCTTCGAGCCGGCGATCGCCTTGTCGAGGCCGGCGACGATCGACTTCACCGCGTCCTGGGGTGTGTCGAACAGGAAGTCGGGCTCGGGGATGTCGTTCGGCGCCTCGCCGTCGCTGTCGATCAGCTGGAAGAGGTACGAGGCGAAACTGAAGGCGGAGACGTAAGCCGAAGCCGACAGAAGCTTCTTGAAGGCCGACGCCTCGTCGCCTTCCAGCGGCGCACGGACGTTTTTCGCCTGCAGGCTTTCGAGGTCGGAGCCTTCGGCGAAGACACCCGCTATGGCGAGCGCGATCGCCAGGCCGCGCCGGGCGCGATAGAGCAGCGTGTGCTGCGGGATCGTCATCAACTGGTCGTCGGGATGGATCGCGGCCACCGTTTTCGAGAGCTCGACCTCGCGCGTGCGGCGCACCGAGCCGACCGATACCGTCGAGACGAAGCGTCGGTTGGTGCCGGCAAGCGCGGTGCCGGATTCGCGCGAGGGGTCCTCCAGCACGACGATGCGGGTGATGAAGCTCTGCGCGGTCGCGCGGTGCTTTTCGATTGCGGCTTCCGAGATCGTTGTCAGGCCGGTGTCCATGAAGGATGCTCCGCGGTTTGACGGTCAGACGTCGCTGATGACCTGTCCGTTGGACAGGATGTGGACCTTGAAGCCGGAAAAGATCTTCTGCGCTTCGCCGGCGGCATAGAGCGCCTGGTAGGCCTCGTGCGGAATCAGCGCATGGTTCTCATAGCTCGATACGCCCTGGCGCGCCGCTTCGAGGTCGTCGGTGTTGATGAAGAATTCCTGCGTCGTCTTCTCGCTGGAGAACAGGCCCTTGCGGCCCGGCTTCTCGCTCTTGGAGAAGACCTCCTGGAGAGTCCAGGTGAGCAGCCAGGCATTCTCCGGCTTGCGTACCTTGGCGAGCACCTCGGTCACGGTCGAATTGTTGTCGGTGATACCGGCCGAGTAGAACGGCCCAAGCACGACCCGCCGCAATTGCTTGGGATGCAGCGGCTCGAAATCCTTGTCGAGATTGACCGCGATCGTCGCCGGCGAGAGCGTGTAGGCCGAGTTCTTCTCGGTGAAGTCGTCGAAGCGGTGCGCAAGCTCCGGGTTGAGCAGGCCGTCGACGGGAAGCGGGATATCGACCTTCTCGTTCAGCTTGCCGTTAACGTCGACCAGCTGGCGCACCATGCTTTCGGAGGAGTCCTCCACAGTCACCATATAGACCAGCGGCAGGTTGGCGCTGCCGTCGAACGTCGCCCAATGGACGAGATAATAGGGCCGCATGGTCTTCGGGTTGACCGAGACCTTGGCCGTCTGCGCCAGGGTGAAGGGGCCGAAAGTCGCCTCGCTCTTGACGTCCTCCAGATAGAGCCGCTCGGCCATCGACTTCTGCAGCGCTTCGGGAAACTCCTTGTGGCGCAGGATGAAGTCGGCCATCTCCTCGCGCAGCTCGCCGGCCTGCGGGATGTTGGCCAGGCGGGCATCGGCCTGCTGGCGGTCGTTTTCCAGCTCGAGCAGGTTCTGAAACACCGGATAGCCGCTCTCGGCGCGCGAGATGCGGAAGGTGTCCATGAAGCCCAGCCGGTTGCGCCAGCAGGCGAAGGACTTGTCCAGCCGCGCGATATATTCGGCGACGATCCCGGCGACGATGCCGTGCCGGTAAAGCGGCGAGCGGTCGTCGCGCATGAACACTTCCAGCCCGCTCAGCGCTGCCGTGATGGCGGAGAAATAGCGTGTCGCCGCGTCGTTCTCAGGTGTCATGTGGCTGCCGTGGAAATGAAGTCAGCGGCGCTGCCTGGATTCCTTTGTTTTTCGCAGGTTCTGACCGCAAAACCGTGGGACACTTTTGCGGAACCTGCTTAGGACTGCACGTAGTTTGCCGAATTGTGCTTCTTCATCACATCGTCGAAGCGGCGGGCGAAGGCATCGTCGGCAAGCTTCTTGCGGCGCTGGATGTCGGCTGAAGCCACCATGTTCTTCTCATGCATTTCCAAGAGGTCGCCGATGTGCTTTTGCGAGGCGGCGCCGATGCCGGCCATCGTCTCCTCGGCCGTGTTGTCGACCTGGCTGCCCAGCGTGTTGATCTTGTGGGCGACGTCCTGCTGGGCGGCGGTCTTGAGCGAATCTTCCAGCGCCTTGTAGAGGACGATGCGCTGCTCGGTGTCGATGGTCAGCTTGTTGATCAGCGTCGACTGCGCGGCGATCTGGTTGTTGAGCGAATCGACGAAGGTCTGGAACATCGAGGTGTAGCGCTCCAGCGTCTGGCTTTCGGCCAGCAGCTCCTGCTCCTTGGCCTGTTTTTCGTTGTATTCGGTCGCCATTTTCGAGCGCTCGCCCTCAAGCTCGGTGCGCTCCTTCTGGGTCGTGGAGGCGGCGATCTTGTTTTCGATGTCGAGCAGCAGAGGGTTCAATTCCTCGATGCGTTTCTGCACCGCCTCAAGGTTGGACATAGTCGTCTTGCGGCGCTCGATCACCTGAGACAGGCTGGTCTCGGAGGTCTTGTAGCGCTGGTCGAGGACCTGCTTCTGCGCTTTCAGGATGCCGACGATGGTATCCGACTTCGCCAAAAGCTCCTGCAGGTTGCCGGCCAACGACATGTTGCGGACGCGGTCGGTGCGCATGCGCTGCTTGCGCTGCGCCGAAAAGACGCCGACGAAGTTTTCCCAGCCGGTGTAGTTCTTCATGCTTTCGAATTCGGCGCCGAAGACGTTGGTGGCGTCCTCGAGCCCGATGATCAGGTCGGCGATGTTGCCTTCCATGATCTTCTGCTGCTTGAGCACGTCCTCGATGCGGGCATTCTCGATGTCGAAATTGGCGTCGCCGATCTTCTTGTCGGCCTGAGCAAGCGTGTCGAGCACCGTGCCGGACTGCTCGATCTTGGTGCGCATGTCCTGCACGACCTGCTTGGTCTTGGCAATTTCGGCATCGAAATTCTGCAATGTCGCCATTGGGGCCTCCCGCTTCGGCATCCGTTTCCGTGTCGTGGCGGCGAATATATGTGGGGCTTCAAGGGATTGAAAGAAGGAAGACAAGGAGAAATGTCAAAACAAAAGAATTGGTTAGGCCCTTGAAAGACAAGGCAAGCATGCGCATGGCGCCCAGTAATGCGCGCCGCCGTCGAAAAGCTTCAGCTTATATGCCTTAAGTTCTTGTTTTTACGGACGGCCAAGGCGATGAAACAGCGCCGGCAAATCTCTTGCACCGCGGTAATGCCGGTTTCTTCCAATACCGATCAGGGCTTGGGGTCAGCCTTGAGATAGGCAATCACGTTGGCGATGTCGTCATCGCTGGTCAGGCCGGTGAAGGCCATTCTGTTGCCGGGAACCTTCTGCCTGGGCGCCTTGAGATATTCGGTGAGGTTGGCTTCGTCCCAGACGAGGCCCGCGGCGCCGGCATCCTTCATGGCTTGCGAATAATGGCTCTGAAAGCTTTCCGCCGAGCCGGCCTTGCGGCCGACAACGCCCAGCAGGTGCGGGCCGACCTTGTCGCGATCCGTCGCCGCCTCATGGCAGGCGATGCAACGGTTGAAGACCTTCTTGCCCAGCGCCGCATCGCCATCGGCATGCGCGGCAAGGCCGCCGGCGAGCAGGAAGACGACGGCGGACGAGATGGCTCGAAGCATTGCGGGTTCTCCGGCTGGTTCTGGCTGGGCTTGAATTTAGGGCGCCGGCGTTAACAAAGGCAGCATAGATCGCGCGACTGCAAGAAGGTGGCAGCCGGCTGCCCGACGACGACCGGCAGCCTTCCGGCTCATGGGCTGACAAAACCGATGAAGTCGTCAGGCGCGGCGCGGCCCATTTCCTCTTCCCAATGGCGGCGACAGAGCGAAACATAGACGTCCTTGCCGATCGCCACCTGTTCGCCCTGTTTCGCCACCTTGCCGTCAGGGCCCAGGCGCACCACCATCGTCGCCTTGCGGCCGCAACGGCAGATGGTGCGCACCTCGCGCAGGTCGTCGGCGATGGCGAGCAGCGCTCGCGAGCCGGGAAACAGCTTGCCCTGGAAGTCGGTGCGCAGGCCGTAGCACATGACCGGAATGCCCAGACGGTCGGCGATGCGGGCGAGTTGCCAGACCTGCTCCTCCTCGAGGAACTGCGCCTCGTCGACGAAGATGCAATGCACCGGGGCATGCCGGTGATGCTCGGCGACCCTGGCATAAAGATCATCGCCGTCGCGGAACATCTCGGCCTCCGATTCGAGACCGATGCGCGACGAGATCAGACCGCTGTCGCCCTTGCGATAGTGGCCGGCGACGAACAGCATCGTCGACATGCCGCGCTCGCGATAATTGTAGGACGCCTGCAAAAGCATGGTCGTCTTGCCGGCGTTCATCGTCGCGTAGTGGAAGTAAAGCTTGGCCATGCCGTCCTTCTAAGCGCACATGTCGGCGCACGGGGAGGGGGCCCAAGGCTCCGTCCACCAAAAACTCCCCGTCCCTCAAAACTCCATGGCGTTCAAAAGCCTGTCATGTCGCTTAATGGCCAGCGCGCGCCGTTCGTCGTGATGTTGAAGCGCTTGAAACAACACCAAAATGGTGTTTGGCTGACGAAACAAGGCGGGCGCAAGAAACCGTGACTTCGCTTTGCCTCGAAAATTCTAATGGGAGAAAAGTTCATGTCGCGTATGAAATCTTTCGTCGCTGGCCTCGGCCTCGCGGCGCTTCTGTCCACGACCGCCGCTTATGCCGGCGATGCGGCGAGCTGCAAGGCGGTTCGCCTGTCGGACGTCGGCTGGACCGACATCCAGGCCACTACCGGCCTTGCCTCGGTGCTGCTCACCGCGCTCGGCTATGCGCCGCAGACGATTCAGCTTTCGGTGCCGGTGACCATGGCCTCGCTGAAGAACAAGGACCTCGACGTCTTCCTCGGCAACTGGATGCCGTCGATGACCAACGACATCAAGGACTACACCAAGGAGGGCTCGATCGAGACGATCAGCACCAACCTGACCGGCGCCGGCTACGGCATTGTCGTGCCGACCTATGTCGCGGACGCCGGCGTCAAGACGCTGACCGATCTCGGCAAGTTCAAGGATAAGTTCAACGGCAAGATCTACGGCATCGAGGCCGGCAATGACGGCAACCGCATCATCCTCGACATGATCAAGAACCCGAAGGACAATCTGGCCGGCTTCGAGCTGGTGGAGTCCTCGGAGGCCGGCATGCTGACGCAGGCCGAGCAGTCGATGAAGAACAATGAGTGGATCGCCTTCCTCGGCTGGACGCCGCATCCGGTGATGGGCGCCATGAAGATCACCTATCTCGACGGCATGGGTGACAGCGGCTTCGGCGCCGCCACCGTCTACACCATCGTGCGCAAGGGCTACACCACCGAATGCCCGAATGCCGGCAAGTTCATCGCCAACCTGAAGTTCAATCTCGACATGGAAGGCCAGATGATGGACGCGATCCTCAAGGGTGGCGATCCGCAGACCGTCGCGACCGATTGGCTGAAGAAGCACCCGGATGCGGTTGCGCCCTGGATCGCCGGCGTCACCACCTTCGATGGCGGCGACGCGGCCGCGGCCGTCAAGACCGCGCTCGGAGGCTGAGCCGGGTTTGAGACCGGAATGATGATCCGGAAAGGGCAGCCATTGGAAAAAGGCTGCCCTTTTTCTTAAAGCGGGCCGCGCTGAAACAGATACGTGCGACGCGCCTAAAGCATGTCTCCCGAAAGTGGGAACCGGTTTCGGGATAAAGACATGCGTAAAATCAAAAACCTAAAGCGCATGGAGCGAATCTGAAAGATCGCGACGCGCTTTAAGTCTCTGTTTTTACGCATGTCATTTTCCCAAAACAGCTGCGCACTTTTGGGTGACATGGGTTAAGCTGTGAGAGGATGACCGCACGGCAAGTGCGGCGAAGCCGAGAGGGGAAGATGGATCCGATTTCGAAATTCCTGACCGATTACAAGATTCCGATCGGGCCGTGGGGCAAGGCGTTCTTCGGCTTCCTGACCGACAATTTCGACACCATCTTCCGTGCCTTTTCAAATGGGCTGAATTTCATCCTGGACGGGGCGGTGAACCTCTTGCTGATGGTGCCGCCGGTGCTGTTGGCGCTGGTCATCGCGATCATCGCCTGGCTTTTGCAGCGTTCGCGGCCGCTCGCCATCGGCGTCTTCCTCGGCCTGATCTTCATCATCAACCAGAATCTGTGGAAGCAGACGGTGCAGACGCTGGTGCTGGTGGTTGCCGCCGCCGCCATGGCCATGGCCATCGGCGTGCCGCTCGGCATCTGGGCCGCGCACAAGCCGAAGGTCTACCGCGTCATGCTGCCGGTGCTCGACCTGATGCAGACGCTGCCGACCTTCGTCTACCTGATCCCGGTGCTGACGCTGTTCGGGCTCGGCAACGCGCCCGGCCTCATCGTCACCATCATCTTCGTCATCCCGACGGCCGTGCGGCTCACCCATCTCGGCGTGGTTTCGGTGCCCAAGGCGATCATCGAAGCGGGCGAGGCCTTCGGCGCCACCAAGCGCCAGCTCCTGTGGAAGGTGGAGCTGCCCTCGGCGCTGCCGACCATCATGGCGGGCCTGACGCAATCGATCATGCTGTCGCTGTCGATGGTGGTGTTCGCCGCGCTCATCGGCGCCGGCGGCCTCGGAACGGAAATCAACCGCGCGCTCGGCTCGCGCCGCATCGATCTCGGGCTTGAGGCGGGCCTTGCCATCGTCGTGCTCGCCATCGTTCTCGACCGCATGACCCGCATCGGCGTTGGAGGCAAGAAATGACCGTCGCGGTTGATTTCAAGAACGTAGACATCGTCTTCGGCGCCGACCAGGCGGGTTCGCTGGCGCTGATCGACCAGGGCGCCACGCGCGCCGAGATCCTCGAAAAGACCGGCAATGTGCTCGGATGCGCCGGCGCCAGCCTCACCGTGCACGAAGGCGAGATCTCGGTGCTGATGGGTCTGTCCGGCTCCGGCAAGTCGACGTTGCTCAGGGCCGTGAACCGGTTGAACGTCGTGTCGCGGGGCCAGGTGCTGGTCAAGGACGGCGACCGCACCGTCGATGTCGTCACCTGCGACGAGGCGACCTTGCGCCGGCTGCGGCAGAAGCAGGTGGCCATGGTGTTCCAGCAGTTCGGCCTGCTGCCCTGGCGCACGGTCGAAGAAAATGTCGGCTTCGGCCTCGAGCTTGCCGGCGTGCCGGAAGCCGAGCGCAGGGCCCGGGTGCAGAAGCAGCTGCAGCTCGTCCATCTCGACCAGTGGTCGAAGAAATACGCCCATGAGCTTTCCGGCGGCATGCAGCAGCGCGTCGGTCTGGCGCGCGCCTTCGCCACCGAGGCGCCGATCCTATTGATGGACGAGCCGTTCTCGGCGCTCGACCCGCTGATCCGCACCAAGCTGCAGGACGAGCTGCTGCAGCTGCAGGCCGAGTTGAAGAAGACCATCATCTTCGTCAGCCACGACCTCGAGGAGGCGCTGAAGATCGGCAGCCACATCACGATCATGGAGGGCGGCCGCATCGTCCAGACCGGCGCGCCGGAAGACATCGTTCTGCGGCCAGCCAACGACTATGTGCGCGACTTCATCGCCAATGTGAATCCGCTGTCGGTGCTGACGGCCTGGAACGTGATGCGCGACCGTCGCGACCTGGAGCAGGGCGAGAATGGCTGGGTGTGGCTCGACCGGCGCAAGACGACGCGCTTCAAGATCGACGAGCATGGCCTTGTGGCGGCAGCCGAGCGCGACGGCAAGCCGGCGGTGTGGGTCTCCTGTGCCGATGTCGAGCGCCAGCCTGAGGAAGGGGCGCAGGTGTTCTGGGCCAATCCGGGCACGCCGCTGAAGACGGTGATGCTCGCCATGCACCGCTCGCAGACGGCCCCGGTGGCGCTGTTCGACGAAGGCTCGCGCTTCGTCGGCGCGATCGGCATCCGCGACGTGCTGAGCGCGGTGCTGAGGCGATAGGCGTCTTCGCGGGCGCCCGGGTGCCCAGTCCGGGCGCACTGCCCGCGGCTTGTCTTTCGCTTCCGTCGAGCGCAGACTCCAGGCGTTGCATGCCCATGCGCCGAGGGGGTGACGCCAACGTTGCGCACGAGGGTTTCAGGCGCGATTGCGCCGTCGATTTTCGTTGCGGTCCTGCTTGGAGGCGGCGCGGCGTTTTCCCAAAGCTTTGTCATCGGCAATGGCGTCACCGCAGGCCAGCAGACGATGATCAATGCCGGCGACATCGGTGTCGTTAGCCCAACGGGAGCGATAGAAACGCTGGCCGCCAACGCCGATGCCGTGCGCATGCTCGAGTCGACCCAGAGGCTCACCAACTACGGACTGATTGAGACCTTGGGCGGCGGCGCCGCCAATGTGCGTTCGCTTGGATCCGATGCGACCATCCTCAACGACGGAGGCATACTGGCCATCGGGGACGGCTCGATCGGAATACTGTCCGTGGGCGACAATGCGCGCATCTTCAACAACGGCTCGATCGAAGCGCTGGGTGTCGCCACATACGGCGTCATCAGCGACGCCGCCGGTGGGCATGTGGACAATCACGGCTTCATTGGAGCTTCCGGTACGGCCGCCGCCGGCATCATAGGCGACGGGCCAGACCTGGCGATCTCCAACAGCGGCTCGATCGAGGCCTACGGAATCGCTGCCGGAGGGATTCTCTGGCAGAGCAATGGTCTTCGGCTCGACAATTCCGGGTCGATCACGGTGTCGGGGCTGGCCTCCGTCGGCATCGGTGCCAGCGGCAACGACATCGCGATTGCCAACAGCGGCAAGGTTGACGTCTTCGGGACCGCGTCAACCGGCATCGGCACCCTGTTCGGCAACGCCGCGATCATCAATTCCGGCTCGGTCATTGTCGAGGGCGTGGGCGCCGTGGGCATTGCCGCCCAGGGCGGCAACTCCGTCATCACCAATTCGGGCAGCGTCTTCAGCGACCAGAGCGTGGCGATCTATTTCGGCGCGCCCGGCGCCACGCTGAACCTGTTGGGCGGAACGGCCATTCAGGGGCCGATGGTTCTTTCCGGCGGCGGCAACACGGTCGCCTTCGGCCCCGGACTGAACGCCGTCATGAGCTTTTCAGGGAGCGGCCTGCCGCAAACCGTCCTGACCGGCGGCAGGCCATTCGTGACGAGCGGCGACAGCGTGGCGGTGGCGGACATCACCGGCTTTGCCAGCAGCGGGCCGCTGATCGAAGATCTCGTCGACGGCATAGAAGGTGTCGACGAGGCGCGCATGGCCGCCTCAAGCGGCGACTTGCCTGTGCCGCATAACGGCCGGGATGCCTGGATCTCGACATTTGGCGGGATACGCTCGCAAGGCGGCTCCGGCGCATCGGCCGGGTTCAGCGAGGCGCTGGGCGGCGTCGTCGCCGGCGCTGAAAGGCGCTCGGGCGACGGGTTCCTCGGGGGCTTGCTCCTTGGAGGCGCCGCCGGGTCGACCGAGGTCGACGACGACGCGCAGGAGATCGTCCATCGCGGCGTGTTTGCGGGCGGCTATCTCGGCTATGACGCGGGGGCGCATTTCGCCGAGGCGGCATTCGTCGCCGGCGTGCTCCAGGAGCGCAGTCGCCGACGCGTCGCGAACAATCTGGTGCTCGGTGGCGTCGAGACGACGCGGGCCGATTTCAACAGCGTCTTCCTCAGCCCGTCGGTCACGTTCGGCATGCGGCTGCCGGTCACGACCGGCACGCTGATACCCAGCGTGCGACTGCGTTACGCCGGGCTCTTCATCGACGACTACGCCGAGGCCGGTTCGGACGGCGATCTCGCGGTCGCGCGACGCAACGTCAACGTCTTCGAGGCGCGTGGCCAGCTCGCGCTGGCTCTGGCGCCCGTCAGCACGCCAAGCCAGGCCTGGCAAACCACGCTTCGAGCGGGGATCGACGCTATCGCGCAAAGCAGCGACGACGTTTCGGCGACGCTGCTCGGCCAGGACATCTCTTTTCCCGCCGGCGGCAAAAAGGCTGTGTTGCGCGGCTTTGCCGGCGTGGACGTCGCGGCGGAGGTGGGCGCCTGCATGACGCTCAATGCCGGCTTTGAAGCGGGTTACGGGACCGACAATGCCTTCACCGTCAGCGGCGTAGCTCGCCTCAGCAAGGATTTCTGAGGGAGCTGCTCGACGAACCCCGGCGCCGCATTTGAAGGCCGGCACTCCCGCGGCTGCAGGAAGGCCGTCTACCGGCGCATATATTTTTCGAAATCCATTCCGATTCTGCCCGTCTGTGGGGTAAGATATTGTCGCGACCGCGCGGACGGTGCCCGGCGGTGCGAAACGCAGCGGGGTATGTGGCCAATGATCTTCCGTCAGCTGTTCGATTCCGTCTCGGGCACCTATTCCTATCTGCTGGCCAGCCGCAGGGGTGGCGAGGCGCTGATCATCGATCCGGTGCTGGAAAAGGTCGAGCGGTACTTGCAACTGGTCAACGAGCTGGACCTGAGGCTGGTCAAGGCGGTGGACACGCATCTTCATGCCGACCACATCACCGGCCTCGGCGCGTTGCGCGACAGGACGCATTGCGTGACCGTCATGGGAGAGCAGACCAAGGCCGATGTGGTGTCGATGCGGCTTGCCGACGGCGACAAGCTCGGCATCGAGGGGCTGGCGCTCGATGTCATCTACACGCCCGGCCACACCGACGATTCCTACAGCTTCATCCTGCCCGACCGGGTCTTCACCGGCGATACGCTGCTCATCCGCGGCACCGGCCGCACCGACTTCCAGAATGGAGATCCGCGCCAGCAATATGAATCGATCTTCGGCCGCCTGCTCAAATTGCCCGACGAGACGCTGATCTTCCCGGCCCACGACTACAAGGGCGAGACCGTGTCGACGATCGGCGAGGAAAAGGCCTTCAACCCGCGCCTGCAGGTGAAGTCGGTCGACGAATATGTGAACATCATGAACAATCTCAATCTGTCCAACCCGAAAATGATGGATGTAGCCGTGCCGGCGAATATGCGGGTCGGGCTGCATCAGGACGACATCGCCAGCCGCGGCTGGGCGGTGAGCGCGGAGCAGGCGCTGGCGCTGGTCGGGCGGCCCGACGTGGCGCTGATCGACCTGCGCGAGCAGTCCGAACGCGAGCGCTACGGCGTCATTCCCGGCGCGATCCATCTGCCCTATGCGCGGCTGCAAGAGAACATCGCTGCTGGCGGCATGCTGCACGAATTGGCGAAGTCGACCAGCAAACAGCTCCTGTTCTACTGCGCCTTCGGCGAGCGTTCGGCGATGGCGGTGCAAGCGGCGCAGGATGTCGGGATTTCGAGCGCCCGCCATATCCAGGGTGGCCTCGACGCCTGGCGCAAGGCCAGCGGGCCGCTAGCTCGCTAGCAACCGATCGGATTCAATTCAGACCGATCAGCTTCGAGCCGTTCCGGAAAAGAGCTTCTCCATCCCGGTCGAAGCGGAACGTGGCGATGAAATCGTCGGCGCGATAGTTCGGGAACGTGTTGCGGATCGCGGCGGCGAAGGTGCGCGCCTCGTCCTGCCGGCCGGCGAGCGCCAGGCAATGGGCGGCGATCGCCAGGATGATGACATGGGCGTTTGGCCTTGCGGCTGCCTTCAGCGCCCATTCGGCCGCCGCTTCGAATTCGCCGAGCCGCGCATGCGCCATGGCGCGTGCGCCCATCATGCCGAACAGCAGCGGATCGAAGGGGCTCAGATGACGCGAATGGTCGGATGAGCCGATCGCCGATTGCGGATCGCCCGACTGGGAATGGACGAAGGACAACGCGTAATGGCCGAGCGCGAAGTTGGGGCTGAGGTCGACGGCATTCGCCAGTTCCAGCAGCGAGCCATCCTGCTCGCCGCGCAGCCATAACGCGCGGCCCATCGCCCAGTGGGCGGCAGGGTTGCGGTCATCGACCAGCAGGCTCTGGCCGGCGCTTTCAAAGGCAAGCGCGGTCTCGCGGTCGCGGTCGCCCCAGCGCTGGAAAGCATTCTGCCAGTGAGTGAAGGACATGCCGGCATGAGCGCGCGCGAAAGTGGGATCGAGCTTCAGCGCCTCGCCGAAGAAATGCTGCGCCAGCTCGTTTTCCTGCCGGGTGAAGCGATACATGTGCCAAAGGCCGCGATGATAAGCCTCCCAGGCATTGAGTGAGTTTGGCGCCTTCAGCAATGCGCGGTTACGCTCCACCGTCGCGATCTCGGCGGCGAGGGAGGAAACGATGCTGTTGCCGATATCCTCGATGACGATGAATATGTCGTCGGGCTTGTGCTCGAAGGTCTCGGCCCAGACGATCCGCGCGGTGCGCACCTCGACGAGCTCGACCGAAACGACGATCCGCCCCGGCGCGCTGCGCACCGAGCCCGTCGCGACATAGTCGACATTCAGCCTGCGTCCGGCGTCTTCCGGCGCGATGTTCCTTTCGGCGAGCGCGAAGACCGAGCCGCGGGCGATGACGAAGAAATCGCGAAGCTTGGCAAGCCGCGTGATGATGTCATGCGTAAGGCCGTCGGCCAGGCCGCCGCGGACGCCCCCGGCGCTCTCCGTAAACGGCATCACCGCGAGCGAAGCCCGGCGCGTCGCCGCAGGTTCGGATTCGATCGCGGTGACCGGCAAGTCCGGGACCGGGAAAGCCGGCCCGGATCGGGCGCATGGCGTTGCGCCGGCGTTCCGGGCCCTTATCTCCTGCCACGCCTCCCGCAACGGCGTGAAATCCAGCTCCTCCGAATGGAACAGCTCCGCCGCGGTGGCAAGATGCTCCTCGCCGGCGCCGAACTGCCCGCGCCGGGCCAGATTTTCCAGCAGCGCCACATGTGCACGGCCGTCGAAGGGCGCAAGCTCCAGCCATTTGTCGATATAGGCGCCGGCCTCATCGGTTCCCCGCGGGACAAGGCCGATGATGTGCTCCAGGACGGCGACATGGCATGCGCTGAAACGGCGGCGCTGGGCCGTCAGCCAACTGCCGAAATGCGGGCTGCGATCGAGCTCCAGGCCGTCGAGAAAGTCGCCGGCGAACAGTTGCGCAAGCGCCCGCAGGCGGTCGAGGCCAAGCGTCTCGATCCCCTCCGCCACCGCGGCAGCGGCCTCGACGGCATCGACACTCGTATCGCCGAGGCGAAGCGCCACGGTGTCGCCTTCCGTCTCGATCCGGCGCAAGCCCGGTTCGTCCAGCACGGCCCGCAGCTTGCTCAGGCACCAGCGCAGCTCCCCGCGCGGATCGTTTGGCACGTCCCAGAGAAGTTCGCAAAGACGGCCGCGGCTGACAGGGTGGGGCGCCAGCGCGAGGTAGGCGAGCAGCGCGCGCAGCTTGCGTGACGATGGCAAGGTAACGGGCACTCCGTCGCGGGCAATCGTCAGTTGCCCGAGCAGCCTCACGGACAGGCCAACGGGGTCATTCAGGCTCGATCGGGTGGATTCCACGTATGTTTCCACGCTTTCTCCAACGCTGGCCAGTTGGTCCATATTCTATCACCAAAGATGACAGGAGGCAGCCGGCAGCCCCGTTCCGTGCCGGAACGCCGCCGTTGCCGCATTTTGCGGCAGATCAAGCACCCTATCGCGGCCAGGTGTCAAAACCGCGCCGCCAAAGCTGCCGGTCTGTAACCGGCTCGTGAGGACATCGAGGAGAAAGCCATGTTGCATCAATTGAAAATCAGAACCACGGCCGGGCGCGGTCGGCTGTTCGACAGCATTCTCGATACGGTCGGCGACACGCCGGTCATCCGCATCAACAATCTCGGGCCGGGTCATGCGACGATCTATGTGAAGGCCGAGTTCTTCAACCCGGCGGCCTCGGTAAAGGACCGGCTGGCGCTCAACATCATCGAGGAAGGCGAGCGCAGCGGCAAGCTCAAGCCTGGCCAGACGGTCGTGGAGGCGACGAGCGGCAATACCGGCATCGGCCTTGCCATGGTCTGCGCGCAGAAGGGCTATTCGCTGGTGGTGACGATGGCCGACAGCTTCTCCGTCGAGCGCCGCAAGCTGATGCGCATGCTTGGCGCCAAGGTGGTACTGACGCCGCGCGCCCAGAAGGGGTTTGGCATGTACAAGAAGGCGGTCGAGCTTGCCGAGGCGAATGGCTGGTTCCTGGCGCGCCAGTTCGAGACCGAGGCCAATGCTGCCATCCACGAGGCGACGACGGCGCGCGAGATCATCAATGATTTCGCCGGGTCGCGGCTCGACTATCTGGTCACCGGCTACGGCACCGGTGGCACGGTGGCCGGCGTCGGCCGGGTGCTGCGCCGGGAACGGCCGGAGGTGAAGATCGTGCTGGCCGAGCCGGCGAATGCGCAGCTGATCGGCAGCGGCACGCGCCAAGAGCGCGGCGCCGGCGGCGCGCCTGCCGCCAGCCACCCGGCTTTCGAGCCGCATCCGATCCAGGGCTGGACGCCCGACTTCATCCCCAACGTGCTGCAGGAGGCGATCGACCAGCGCTACTATGACGAGGTGGTGCCGATCCCGGGTCCCGAAGGCATCAAATGGGCGAAGGCGCTGGCGCAGCAGGAAGGCATCTTTACCGGCATCTCCGGCGGCGCCACCTTCGCCGTCGCGCGGCAGATCGCGGGCAACGCCCCGGCCGGCTCGGTCATCCTGTGCATGCTGCCCGACACAGGCGAGCGCTACATGTCGACGCCGCTCTTCGATGGCATCGAGGCCGATATGGACGCCGAGGAGACGGCGCTGTCGCGCTCGACGCCGAGCTGCCAGTTCGAAACCTGAACACGGAAGCGCGACGCCGTCATTCAAACGGCGGCGTCGCCATTCTTGCACATGAATCGCCCACATGCCGGCGGGAGACACGGATGGACAGTTTTCAGGAAGCGGCGGCCGCGGACGAAACGCTCGATCCGCCGGACTGGACCGAGGTGGGAGCGCTTTCCCACCGGATCGTCGACGACGCCATCGCCTATCTCAAGGATGTCCGGGAGCGTCCGGCGTGGCGTGAGATGCCGGCTGAAGTTCGCGATTTCTTCGATGCGCCGATGCCACGATCTGCGGCGCCGGTGGCCGACGTCTATGGCGATGTCGCCCGCAATGTCATGCCTTATCCGATGGGGAATATCCATCCGCGTTTCTGGTCCTGGTATATGGGGGCCAGCAACTTCACCGGCGCGCTCGGCGACTTCCTGGCCGCGGTCCAGGGCTCCAATCTCGGCGGTGGCAACCATGCGGCGGCCCTGATGGACAGCCAGGTCGTCAACTGGATGAAGGAGATGGTGGGTTTTCCCGCCTCGGCCGGCGGCACGCTGGTCAGCGGCGGCTCGATGGCCAACATCATCGGCTTGACGGTGGCGCGCAACGTCAAGGCCGGCGTCGACGTGCGCGAGCGTGGCGTCGGCGCCATGCCGAAGCCATTGCGCTACTACGCCTCGGACCAGGTCCATTCCTGTCACCGCAAGGCCATGGAGGCGTTCGGCCTCGGCAATCGGGCGCTCCGGCGGATCCCGACCGATGACGGTCTGCGCATCGATATCGCCGGGCTCAAGAGGGCAATCGCGGAGGACCGGGCGGCGGGGTTCAAGCCGGCCTGCGTGATCGGCACAGCAGGCACGGTCAACACCGGCGCGGTCGACGACCTGCAAGCATTGGCGACCGTTGCGGCCGGGGAAGACCTCTGGTTCCATGTCGACGGCTGCATCGGCGCGCTGATCGCCATCGCGCCCGAGAACCGATCGCTTGTTGCCGGCATCGAGCAGGCGGATTCGATCGCGCTCGATCCGCACAAATGGCTGCATGCGCCGTTCGAAGCCGGCTGCGCGCTGGTGAGGGACGCATCCCTGCACCGCAACACGTTCGCCGTCACGCCGGAATATCTGGAATCGACGCCGCGCGGCCTCGCCTCCGGAGAGTGGCTGCACGATTACGGGCTTCAAACGTCGCGTGGTTTCCGCGCGCTCAAGATCTGGATGGCGCTCAAAGAGCATGGCGTCGAGAAATTCGGCCGCCTGATCGACCAGAACATCGCCCAGGCCCGCCACCTCACCGGGCTGATCGAGGCGGAGCCGGCGCTTGAGCTGATGGCGCCGACCACCATCAACATCGTCAGCTTCCGCCACCGGCTTGATGGCGCGTCGGAGGAAAGGCTCAAGGCGTTCAATACCGAGATGATGCTGAGGCTGCAGGAAGAGGGCATCGCGGTTCTGTCCGATACGACCGTGCACGGCCGGCACTGCCTGAGGGTGGCGATCGCCAACCACCGCACGCGCCGCGAGGATCTCGACCTGCTGGTCGCGGAGATGCTCCGGCTGGGGCAGGAAATCGCGGCTGCCGCGACACCGGCCTAGAGGGCACACGGTCATGACGTGTCATTCAGGCAGGCCGGCCAGCCGCAGCGCCTCCACATATCGGTCGAAATAGTCCGGCCTGATCTGCCCCACCCTATGTTTAAGGTTGGAAAGCCTCAGCCCGGGGTCCAGCGTCAGCGAGCGCGAAATGTATTTTCCAGCGGCATCCAGCCTGCCGGCCATGGCATTGCTGGCGGCAGCCACGCGAAGGCCAGTCAGATAATATGGCTGCTCGCGTGACGCCGCCTCGGCGAGTGGCCATGCGGCGTCATGCCGGCCAGCAACGAAATGAGCAAAGGCGGTAAAGCATTGCATGAAGAAGGTCAGTGGATCGAGCGGGCTCAGTCGTCTTGCCCGTGACAGGTGCTCGATGGCGATGTCGGGGTCGTCATGGCAGGCCTTGAGGCAACCGCTTGCGCTCCAGGCGGTGGCGCAGTTCGGGTTCAGCACCAGCGCGCGGTCGGCAAGTGCCGAGCCGGCCTCGTAATCGCCGATGACATAGCCCAGCGCCAGGCCGCTGAAGGCCAGCGCCACTGCGTCGTCCTGGCCAGCGATAGCGACATTGCCGACCAATCGGGAAACCTCGACGGTTTCCTTCTGGCGGTCGGTCATCCAACCATTCGCCATCCGCCAAAAGTAGCACCAGGCGGCCGCGCCCTCGGCGGCGGCAAAATCGGGGTCGAGCTCGATGGCCTTGTAGAATTGGGGCAGCGCCTCCTCCAGCCCCTCCCGCGTCCACCGGTAGAGGCTGGCCATGCCACGCAGGTAGTGGTCGTATGCGTCGAGGCTGTCGGTTGGTTTGCGCTTGGCTCGTGCCATCTCGGCCTGTTCGAGCTTGGGCGAAATCGCGCCGATGACGCGGGATGCGACAAGGTCCTGGAGTTCGAACACGTCCGAGACGTCGCCTTCGAAGCGGTCAGCCCAGAGGCTCACTCCGGCCGCCGCTTCGACCAGCTGCCCTGCGACACGCAGCCGGCTGCCGGCTTTGCGGACGCTTCCCTCCAGCACGTAGCGCACCCCGAGATCGCGCGCCACGCGCGTCACGTCGACGGTGTGGCCCTTGTAGGCGAAGGCGGAATTCCGCGCGATCACGAACAGCCAGTTCACATGCGACAGTGCCGTCGTGATCTCCTCGACTACGCCGTCGGTGAAATATTCCTGTTCTGCATCGCCGCTCATGTTCTGGAAAGGTAGGACGGCGATCGATGGCTTTTCCGGCACGGAAACTACGGCGCGCGGCGGTTCCGCCTTCGCTTCCAGCCGGGACGGCTCGACCCCGGACGGATCTTCCTCGGCTTTCGGTTCCTTGAGGCGCTCCGTCTTGAGGGGCTCTATGCGTTCGACCAGCGCCCGTGTCGCTTCTTCGGGCTCGACGCCGAGTTCGCGCTTCAGCGCTTCCTTGCAGGCCAGGAACTGGCGGAAAGCATCGTTGGTCTTGCCTCGGCGATGAAAGATGCGGATCAATGCACGGTGAGCCTGCTCGGCGCACGGGTCGATCGCCACCAGCCGCTCGGCCAACGCCTCGCAGGCCTGTTGCTCGCTGAAATCCAGCTCCGGCAAAAGGCTCAGCCGCTCAACCAGATCCAGTGCCTTGCGGGCGTAGCTCGCCCGAAGCGGCGCAAGCCACTCGTCAATCTCACCGGGGGATGACAGCCCGTCGAGCAGGTCGCCCCGGTAGAGGCCGGCAGCCGTCGCAAGGCTCCCGGCGTCCTCGGCCCGCACCTTCTGGTCGAAAATCCAGATGTCGGCCTCGTCGGCGCTCGCCGCCAGCCAGATGGCGTCGGCGTTACCTTCGATGCGAATGGCCTCGTCACCGGTGGAGGGGAATAGCCGCCTGATGTCGACCAGGGCCTGGCGCAGGCTGTTCCGCGCCTGCTGCTCTGCGCTGCCGGCCCACAGCATCGCCGCTACCCTTTCGCGACGGAGCCCTTTCGGGCCGGCCAGAACGAGCGCAGCAAAGAGCAGCGACGTCTTGCGCGTCGCGAAGTGCAGAGGTTGTTCGCCTGCGGAGACAACCTCGATGCCGCCAGGCAATCGGATGTGCACCCCGGCCACCGTGAAAAAGCCTTGGGTAGAATATCACGTCCCGGCGGCGGCTTAACGACGATTTAGCGCCTGCAATCACGGTTTTTTCGGCGGTTTCACGCCTGCACGAACATTGGCCAAGCGCGTCGATGGGACATTGCCCTCGTGAGTTCGAACGAGGGAGAATGACAATGACCTACATCAGCCTCAGCACCTTCCAGCCGACCTCCCGCTTTGCCGGCACGCTCGCCGCCCGTGGCGCGACCATTTTCGCCGGGCTCCGGCGCCGGTACCATGATGCCTTGCAGCGCAGGGCTTTGGCAGGCCTGTCGATGCCGGAACTGAAGGATCTCGGCTATCCGGTGGATGAAGCTCCCGCCGATGTCGCGGTTCGCGGTCGTCGGGTACATAGCAGCTGATCCTGGAATTGCTCGGCAGACCGTTCTTATGCAGGGCCGGCAGCCAGCGCAGCACCAGGTCGGTATAGCAGGATCGGCCTAATCTCGTAGACGGCGCTGGGGTTGACGCGCTTGAGGTCGCGCGCGGCAGCGAGCGCTTCGTCCCGGTTCGCGCAGTCGAGGACATAGAGCCCCAGCAACTGCTCCTTGGTTTCGGCGAAGGGACCGTCGATGACCATGCCGTCGCCGGGACCGCGCAGCGTCACGGCATTCGCCGTCGCGCCGAGCCTGGCCGCCGGCCCGAGCTTGCCCTCGCGCGTCAGCCTGTCATTGACCTCGAGCAGGTCCTTCATCAGCGCCGCATCCTCGTCGGGCGTCCAGGACTGCACAGTGTCTTCCACGTGATAGGCAAGGACGGCGTAGAACATGGGTGGAATTCCCTCGTGACCAAGCGGGCCGCACTATCACAAGGAAGAGGCGGCTGATCCAGTGGCGCGGAGCGGTCGGACGATCGCCTGCTGACTCAAGCTGCCACCGGCAAGATCAACTCCGTCAACAAGCCGCCGCCGGGGTAATTGGAAAGATTGACCTCGCCGCCGGCGCCACGAGCGATGTTGCGGGCGATGGTGAGGCCGAGGCCGAGGCCGCCGGTGGTGCGGTTGCGCGATTCCTCAAGCCGCACGAAGGAGCCGAACACCGCGTCCAGCTTCGCCTGCGGGATGCCGGGGCCTTCGTCGCGGATCGACAGCGTGATCGTGTCGCCGGATCGCCGCACGCCGAGATGCGCCTTCTTGCCGTAGGTCACCGCGTTCTGGATGAGATTGGTAACGCAGCGGCGCAACGCCACCGGCCGCGCGATGCAGATCAGGCCGCGCGAAGGCACCACGTCTTCGTCGAAGGACGCGCCGTCGAAGGAGTCCGCGACCGATTCCACCAGCGACCAGAAATCGATCCGCTCGGCCTTTTCCTCGGTCACCTCGAATTTGGCGAAGTCGATGACGGAGCTGGCGATGCTTTCGATCTCGGCCAGGTCATGCGCCAGCGCCTCGCGCGCCGGCGACTTGCGCAGCAGTTCGAGGCGCAGGCGCATCCTGGTCAGCGGCGTGCGCAGATCATGCGCCAGCGCCGCCGCGAGGTGCTCGCGATCCTCGACATAATCGCGCAGCCGCATCTGCATGGCGTTGATCGCCTTCGCGGCGGCGCGGATCTCGCGGCTGCCGCTCTCGGCGATCGGCGGACTTTTCAGATCGTTGCCGATGCGCGTCACCGCCCTTTCCATCATCCGGTAGGGCGCGGTCAGCCGGCGCAGCGACCAGATCGACATGATGACGATCAAACCAGCGATCAGCGAGTAGAGCGGGAGGCTGTCGACGCTCAGAATCGGTCCCGGCGGCGTGATCGGCTCAGTGAAATTCAGCCATTGCCCGTCGGAAAAGCGCAGCGAGGCGGTCAGCTTGTCGCTCTGCGCGAAATCCGCGGCCAGGACCAGAAGGTCCCGCTCGACCTGGCCGACATCCTTGTTCATCGCCTCGCCGTCAGGCACATCGGATTCCTGGGTAGCCGGATCGCGCCGCACGCGCGCGTCGGTGACGCCGAATTTCGAAAGGCGGCCGACCAGTATGTCCTCCAGCTCGGCCAGTTCGTCGTCGCCGGCGATCGAAGAGGTGACGGCGGGCGTGTCCGAGACCGTCAGCGCATAGGTCGAGTTGAACAAGCCGGACGCGGTCGCCTTGCGCTCCTCGGGCGTGGCGTCGTGCATCAGCTGCACCAGCGAGTAGGCGCGGTCGTTCAGCCGGTAGAGATCGACCACGCTGTTGGCTGCCACGCGGTCGCGCGCAACGATGTAAAGCGTCGCCACCTGGCTGATCATGAGGCCGGCAATGACGATGAGCAGCACCCAGACAGGCAGGGTCTGCGGCAGGAAGCGTCTCATTCGGACGTGGTCTCGGGCAGGAACTGATAGCCGCCGCTGCGCACGGTCAGGATCAGCTTGGGCGTCTTCGGGTCGTCTTCCATCTTGCGGCGCAGGCGGCTCACCAGGATGTCGACGCTGCGGTCGAAGCTGTAGCCGGCATCGCCGCCGGAAAGCTCGATCAGCTGCTCGCGGGTCAGCACGCGCTGGGCGCTCTTGACGAAGGTCTGCAGCAGGTTGAACTCCGCCATCGTCAGCTCCACCCGGACGTCGTCGGGCGCCGTCAGGCGGCGGCGCGCGCAATCCATGGTCCAGCCGGCGAAGCGGTAGATCTGCTTGGCGATGGGGCGACGCGGTTCGGCGCTGCCGTTGCGTCTCAGCACGGCGCGGATGCGGGCCAGAAGCTCGCGCGGATCGAAGGGCTTGGGAACGTAGTCGTCGGCGCCCATTTCGAGGCCCACCACGCGATCGGTCGTCTCGGTGACCGCGGTCAGCATGATGATCGGCGTTGTGTAGTTGGCGCGGATCTCGCGGCAAAGCTCAAGCCCGCTTTTGCCGGGCAGCATCACGTCGAGAATGATCAGGTCCACGGGCGTGCGACGCAGGGCCGCTTCCATCTCGGTGCCGTCGGCGGCCACCGTGGTCTGCAGCCCGCGCTTCTGGAAGAACTCCTGCAGCAGGTCGCGTATGCCCTTGTCGTCGTCGACGATCAGTATGTGCGCATCGGATTTCACTCGAAACCTATCATTCTATTTTGCCGGACATCCCTTCGCGAAACACCCACACGATAGAATTCGGGCCACATCTTGGCCAGTGGCCGCCATTACCGCGACGCCTGGATTCCCCAGAAACAATCCAGAAACAAAATTCTACATTCGAGAAAAACTGGTGAAAAGTTTCAAGACCATAACCGGTGCCGTGGCGGTCAGGTGATGGCTGCGACGCGAGTCTTCGGAGTAGCGGACAAGATCGATGCAGAGGTTCTGGATCAGCGTGACGGGTGCTTTGCTCAGCATATCGCTCATCACAGCAGCGGCCGGCGCCTCCAATGCGAAGGTCGTCCCGCTCACCCGGACCGAGCGCTGCACCAATCTGAGCCGTCAGGTTGACGAAGCCCTCGAAACCCATGCCGCGGCAACGCAGGTCACCGCGGCGAAAGCACTGCAAAGAAAGGGAAATCGGTTCTGCGCCAACAAGAAACAGGCACAGGGAATCCGGATGCTCGCAAACGCTTTGAAGTTGCTTGGAGTGACGCCGATCGATCCCGTTCAGTGACGCTCATCCAGATCTGCAACAAAAAAGGAAATGAAGCCATGAAGAAGTCCATCCTCTCCGCCGTCGGTCTCGGTGTTGCCCTCGCTTTCGCGATGCCGGCTCTCGGCAACGCCCAGACGACGACCACCGCTCCGGCTGCTTCGACGGCGACCACCACGACCGCTCCGGCCGACGCCACCGCCAAGCCGGCGAAGAAAGTCGTCAAGAAGACCGCCAAGAAGCACAAGAAGGCTGCCAAGAAGGTCGTCAAGAAGACCGACAAGAAGGACGCCCCGAAGACCTGATCCAGGCTTCGGCATCATCTTGCAAAGCCGTTCCGGCCATTTCGGCCGGAGCGGCTTATGCGCGAGGAAAGCCTCTCAACCGGCAGTTTCCGCCGCGCCTGACGCGACCCTTAACCTGATTGCAATGCCGGTGCTGTAGGACAATCCGCATGAAGAAGCGGCTTTCGTCCCTGATGCGTTCGCTGACACTCGGCGGCCTGATCGTCACCGCCGCCGCGCGATCGTTGATCATCTTTGCCGCAAGCCCCGTGCCGGATCCCGCCAGCGGCAGGACCGAGCCCGAGCTGTTCGCTCCGGCCATCTCATCGAGTTTCGATTATATCACCCCGACGCAGTCCTGGATCCTGATCGTGCTGACCGGCATTACGCTGATCGGCCTGGCCGGCTGGATATTGTTTGCCTTCATGGAACGTGGCTCAGGCATGGATGGTGACGCCGGCTCGGGCACATCAGGCAGCGCGATACGCCGCCCGGTCGGGCGCCAGGGCCGTTGACCGGCAGGCAACGCTTCCCCACATAAAGCTTTCGTTGCCTTGGCCCACGTTGCTGTTGCGCGGCAAATGGACGTGCGCGTTCCTGCGTGACAGAGTGAAGTGAAAACCCAGTTCATCACTGGTGGATTCCGATGCCTGAAACCGTCATCAAACCCCGCACCAAGACGCAGCCGAAGACCGAGCGGCCGAAGCTCTACAAGGTTATCCTCATCAATGACGACTTCACACCGCGCGAGTTCGTGGTGACGGTGCTCAAGGGCGAATTCAAGCTCAGCGAGGATCAGGCGCACCGCGTCATGATCACCGCGCATACGCGCGGCGTGTGCGTCGTCGCGGTGTTCACGCGCGACGTCGCCGAGACCAAGGCGGCGCGAGCGACCGATGCCGGCAAGGCCAAGGGCTATCCGCTTCTGTTCACGACCGAACCGGAGGAGTAGGGGCAGGGTTCCCCTTCTCCCCTTGTGGGAGAAGGTGGATCGGCGCGCAGCGCCGAGACGGATGAGGGGTGCTCCAGCTTGGCGCCAAGCTTACCCCTCACCCGGATTGCCAGCCGATTTGTGAAGGACAAATCGGGGCAATCCGACCTCTCCCACAAGGGGAGAGGTGAAGAGGCTCAGCGCCCTTCGCGATACCACATCGAGCCGATGGCGAGCAGCAAGAGGCCGAGGCCGAGGAAGCCACCGAAAAGAGGCACGCGCGACACGGCCTTGAGCGTGCTGTCATCGGTCGTGCGCAGGCCTATCCAATCGTCGCCCGAAGCGGCCGCTGAGGAGCGGACCGGCACGATCGACGGCAGGGCCACGCCGCCGGCAAGATTGGCGAGCGTGGATGACGGCGCCAGCCGCCGCACGCTGCCGCCGGTCGCCTCGGCTGGCGCCTTCAGCCGGTCCTCGGTCGAGACCACGTCCTGGAATTCCGGCGCGTTGATCGGACCGACATGGGCAAGCGCGGTGAGATCGCCATTGCCGATCTGGTAAAGGCCTATCTCGCTGGTCCGCAGGCTGCCGGTGAAGATGCCGGGCTCGGCTTTCTCGAGCTTCACCGTCACGGTCTTGCCGGACGGTGTGATGACCTGAGCGGGACCCGGATCGTCGCTCATCGTCTGGCGGCGGATTTCGAGCACCATGCCGCGGCCGTCGGCGGTCAGCCGTTCCTCTTCCAGCTCCGGTTCCTTCATCAGCCAGTGGGCGATGCGGCGATAGAGCTGGACATGTGGACCGCCGCCCTCGAAGCCGCGCGCCCACAGCCAGCCCTGGTCCGACAGGAGCATGCCGACACGGCCTTCGCCCTTGCGGTCGAGCAGGAGCAGGGGCCGGTTGTCGGCACCCTTCATCACCACTTCGCCTTCCGGGTTCTTGACGCCGATGGTGCGGAACCAGCGGCTCCAATGCGGCGGCTCGCTTGCCGAGCCGTCGAGCCCACGTGTCACCGGATGGCGCTGGCCGAGATCGGTCAGGCGCGGATAGAAGGCCTTATCCACCACTTCGCCGGTCGGCATGGCCGGCAGCGCGGCGTTGAGCGGCGTGCGGGCAATGGAGTTTTCGCCGGCATATTCGGGGCCGGCGGCAATCAGCAGCGCGCCGCCCTTTTCGACATACTCGGAGATGTAGTCGTAATAGAGGATCGGCAGCACGTCGCGGTGCTGGTAGCGGTCGAAGATGATCAGGTCGAAATCCTTGATCTTCTCGACGAACAGCTCGCGCGTCGGGAAAGCGATCAGCGACAATTCGTTGATCGGCGTGCCGTCCTGCTTTTCCGGCGGGCGCAGGATGGTGAAGTGGACGAGATCGACCGATGCGTCCGACTTCAAAAGGTTTCGCCAGGTGCGTTCGCCGGCATGCGGCTCGCCGGAAACCAGGAGCACGCGCAGGTTCTCGCGTATGCCGTCGACCAGGGCAATCGCCCGGTTGTTGGCGTCGGTCAGCTCGCCGGGCTCGTGATCGATGCCGAGCTGGACGATGTTGCGGCCAGCATTGGGTATCGTGACCGAGAGCTTCATCGGCTGGCCCACGGTCGCGTGCTCGACCGATACCTGCTCGCCATTGACCGAGACGCGCACGTCCACAGGCGCGCCGTCGCCTTCCGTCGAAATGACGCGGTAAGTCATGTCGAGCGGCTTGCCGACGAGACCGAAGCGCGGCGCGTTCTCGAAGCGGATGCGGCGGTCCTTCTCATGCTCGTTGCCGGTGATCAGCGCGTGCAGCGGCGCGTTGAACTCCGGCGCCCCGGCCGGCGCATCATGCACCTCGCCGTCGGTGATCATGACGGCGCCGCCGATGCGCGACGGCGGCACGTCGCGGAAGGCGCCCTCCAGCGCGCTGAACAGCCTGGTTTCGGTGCGGTCGTCGGCGGCGTCGGACTTGCCGGCCTCGACGACGCGGACATCGAACTGCTTGAAGCGGGCAAGACGCTGCTGCAGGCCGGCCAGCGCCTCATCGGTCTGCTTGGCGCGGTCGCCGATGTCCTGGCTCTGGCTGCGGTCGACGATGAGCGCGACGACGCTCTTCAGCGCCTCGCGCTCCTCGGCGAGGAAAACGGGATTGAGCAAAGCCGCGGCAAGCGCGAGCAGCGCGATGAAGCGCAATGCCGAGCCGCGCTGGCGAAACCACAGGCCGACCAGCGCAAGCAAGAGCAACGGCACGAAGAGCAGGCCGAAAAGCGGCCAGGAGACGAGCGGCTCGAAGGAGATAGACCAGTTCATGACCTACTGCCCCAGCCGTTCGAGCAGCACCGGCACGTGCACCTGGTCGGATTTGTAGTTGCCGGTCAGCATGTACATCATGATGTTGACGCCGGCGCGCAGCGCGTAGACGCGCTGCATCGGATCCGGCGGCACCGTCGGCAGCATCGGATCGCCGTTCTCGTCGATCGCCCAGGCGCCGGCGAAATCATTGGCGGTGATCATGATCGGCGAGACGCCGTCGCCGGTGCGCACGGGGCGGTTCTCGGTGTTGCTGGCGTCGAGCGAGGCCTCGACCCAGAGCGGGCTGCCGTTGAAGCGGCCGGGGAATTCCGGAAGGATGAAGAAGGACTTGGTCAGCACGTGGTCGGACGGCACCGGCTCCAGCGGCGGCACGTTGAGATTGGCGAGGATGTCGCGCAGCCGCTCGGTCGCCGGGCTTGCCGAGCCGGCGCCGATGCCGTTCGAGAACTGGTCGCGCGTGTCGAACAGAACCGTGCCGCCCTGCTGCATATAGGCGTCGATGCGGGCGATCGCCGCTTGGCTCGGCATGGGCGCCGTCGCATCGATCGGCCAATAGATCAGCGGGAAGAAGGACAATTCATCCTTGGCGATGTCGACGCCGGCCGGCGGGCCTGGCTCAAGCGCGGTCTTCTCGATCAGGAAACGGGTGAGGCCTTCAAGGCCGGCGCGGCTGATCGAATCGACGCCGGGCTCGCCGGTGATGACATAGGCGATGCGGGTCTTCGAAATATCGTCGATCGCCTGGGTGTCGCCCGGCTTCGAATCGTCGGCGCGGGCAAGATCGGCATGGCCGAAGAGGCCGCCCAGCACGACCAGGACGGCCGCGGCGGTCGCCGCCGTGCCCGCGCGGCGCGGCCGGCGCGCCAGCAGGCCGCCCATCCAGAACACGGCCAAAGTATCGAGCACCATCAACAGGAGCGCGATGGCGACCAGCGGCCCTTTGAGGTTCTCCGATTCATCGAAGGCATAGGGGATGGATGTCACCGGCAGCGAAACCTGAGGGCGGACCAGCGGTGAGAACGTGCTCGATGCGTCGAGCAGATTATGCGCGAAGACGCCCGTCTCCGAGCCGTAAAGGCCGGGCGGATTTTCCAAGGTCACCGGCAGCGGACCGGCGCCGGGCACCAGCGGCCGAGCATCCGGCGAGGGCGGCGTCAGCATGCCGTCGGCGCCGATCATGCGATAGGGGGCGAGCGACGCGGCGGTGGCCTCGGCATTGGCGATCGCGGCGCCCTGGTTGCGCGACAGCTGCACGACGCGTCGCAGCATTTCGACGAAGCTGCCGGAGATCGGCAGGTTCGACCAGGTCGCCTCGGGCGTGACATGGAAGAGCACCAGCGTGCCCTTGTCCTTCTTCATGCCCGTCACCAGCGGCGTGCCGTCGGCAAGCGTGGCCCAGGTGCGCTCGACGATGTCGGGCGTCGGCTCGGCCAGAACCTGCCGGCTCACCGTCACCTCGGAGGGCGGGGAAAGATCGGCGAAAGGACCGTTCTTCGGGAATTCGGTCACCGCCTGCGGCGTCGTCCAGGACAGCGCGCCGCCCAGCGCGCGCTCGCCGCTGCGCAGCCTGACCGGTAAAAGGTCGTCATCATTGCCGGCCGCGGCAAGGCGGGGACCCGCAAAACGCACCAGCGTGCCGCCCTTGTCGACCCAGTCGACCAGACGCTGCTTGACCTGCGCCGGGATGGTGCCGACATCGGCCATGATGATCATCGCCGGCTTCTGGTCGAGAAGCTGCGGAATGGCGTCGGCGAGGTCGGCGCTCGACGGCTCGACCAGGTCGGCAAAGGGCTGCAGGGCGCGGCGGATGTAGTAGAGCGGCGACAGAAGCGGCTGCGCCTGGTCGGCCTCGGCCTGCGACAGAAGGCCGACGCGGCGCCGTTTCGAGCTCTCGTCGAGCACGCGCACGGCACCGGCCTGGTGCTCGCCGTCGAGCGCGATCGAGGCGAAATCGTTGCGCAGCTCGAAGGGAACCGCCATCGTCGCCGTGGCGGCGGCTTCGCCCGGCGCGAAGGTCAGCGTCGCATCGGCGATGCGGCGGCCCTTGTCGTCGAAGGCGCCCGCGGTGACCTGCGCCGGAGCCGGATTGCCCGGCGCGCGAATGGCGGTCAAAGCGAAACCGTCGACCTGATTGTCGGCGCCGATCAGGCCGGTCACGGCGGGCCGGTCCGATGTGGCCCAGACCAGCCGTGACGCGTTCTTTTCGAGCAGCGTCTTGAAAGCGGCCTCGTCGCCTTTGGCGGCAAGCCCGTCGGCGAGCACCGCGACGGTGGCTCCCGGCAGGCGCTCCAACGCGGCGGCGACGCGGGCATAGATGGCGGGTCTGTCGGTGGGAATGGGCCGCGGCTTGGTGGCGCGCAGGTGATCGAGCGCGGCCGAGGCGTCGAAAGGACCGATCTCGGCATTGGGCTTCTCGGCGGTGAAGGCGATGACAACTGGCACGCCGTTCGAGCCGGCGTCGGCGATAAGCCGCTCGGCGGTGGCCACGCGCTTGTTCCAGTCGGCGGCGCTCGCCCAACCATTGTCGACGACAAGCGCCAGGGCACCGCCTTCCGCCGGCAGTTTCTCGCGCGGATTGAAGACCGGCTCGGCCAGCGCCATCACGACGAGCGCTGCCATCAGCAACCGAAGCAGCGTCAGCCACCATGGGCTTTGCTGCGGGGTTTCTTCGCGCCTCAGGACCCGGGCGAGGATTCTCAGCGGCGGGAAAACCTCTGTCTGCGGCCTGGGCGGCGTGAGGCGCAGCAGCCACCAGATCACCGGCAGCGCCAGAAGGCCCCACAGCACCATGGGCGCCCCGAAGGAAAGCGGCAGCCAGCTCATGCGACCGCCCTTCCGGCTCGATTGGCAATCGACGCCGCATGACCGCCTTCCACGGTCAGTGCCATGTGGATGCGCACCAGCGCCTCGGAGGCGAGGCGGTCGGTGTGGTTGACGGTGTAGCTCCAGCCGAGACGCTTGCACCAGGCGGCCAGTTCCTCGCGGCGGGCCCGGTAAAGCAGGCGATATTCCTCGGCCAGCATCTCCGCGCGGCCGGCGGTCAGCTTGTCGCCGGTCTCGGGATCGGTGAACTCGGTGCGGCCGGCATAGGGGAAGGTTTCCTCGGCCGGATCGGCCACCTCGATCAGATGCGCGCGCACGCCGTGGCGGGCGAGCACGTCGAGCCAGGCCATGGTTTCCTCGACCGGATCGAGGAAATCGCTGACCAGCACGATGTCGCAGAAGCGGCGGATGGCCGAGAGATCCGGCTTGGCGGGAGGCGCGGCGGCATGGCTCAGCTGGGCGGCGATGCGCTCGGCGCCGTTACGCGCGGTGAACGGGTCGGTCAGGCCCGGCCAGGCGATCCGCTCGCCGCTGCGCGACAAAAGCTCAGCCAAGGCGAGCGCCAGCACCAGCGCGCGCGATTCCTTGGAGACGCTTGCCGCGGCGGATTTATAGAGCATGGAAGGCGAGGGGTCGGCCCAGAGCCAGACAGTATGCGCGGCTTCCCATTCGCGGTCGCGCACATAGGTGTGGTCGTCCCTTGCCGAGCGGCGCCAGTCGATGCGCGAGGAATCGCCTTCGACATAGGGCCGGAACTGCCAGAAATTCTCGCCGATGCCGCGCTTACGGCGGCCATGCCAGCCGGCGATCACCGTGTTGACGATGCGGCGCGCCTCGACCAAGAGGTCCGGCACCAATGAAGCCCGCAACCGGCCACGGGCGAGCGCGTCGCGCGTCGCAACCGGTGCCTGGACCTCGCCTATTCGACCCATCAGATGCCTTTTGCCAGCTTCGCCACCACGTCACGCACCGAAGTGCCTTCGGCGCGGGCGGCGAAAGTCAGCGCCATGCGATGCTGCAGCACCGGTTCGGCCAAGGCGCGAACGTCGTCGACCGAAGGCGCCAACCTGCTATCATATAGGGCGCGTGCGCGGGCGCACAGGGTCAGCGCCTGGCTGGCGCGCGGACCTGGCCCCCAGGCGACGTGCTTGTCGGTCTCGGCATCGCCCTGGCCGGGCCGCGCCGAGCGCACCAGCTTGAGGATCGCCTCGACGACGCTTTCCGGCACCGGCATGCGGCGGATCAGCGTCTGGATTTCCTTCAATCTCGCCGGCTGCAGCACCTTGTCGGCCTTGGCTTCGTCGACGCCGGTGGTTTCGAGCAGGATGCGGCGTTCCGCCTCGATCTCCGGATAGAGGATGTCGACCTGCATCAGGAAGCGGTCGAGCTGGGCCTCGGGGAGCGGGTAGGTGCCTTCCTGTTCCAGCGGGTTCTGCGTCGCCAGCACATGGAAGGGCGAAGGCAGGTCGTAGCGGGCGCCGGCGATGGTGACATGATATTCCTGCATCGCCTGCAGCAGCGCCGACTGCGTGCGCGGCGAAGCGCGGTTGATCTCGTCCGCCATCAGCAATTGGGTGAAGATCGGCCCGGAAATGAAGCGGAAGGAGCGTTTGCCGAACTCGTCCTGCTCCATCACCTCGGAGCCGAGGATGTCCGACGGCATCAGGTCGGGCGTGAACTGGACGCGGCGCGAATCGAGGCCAAGCACGATACCCAGCGTCTCGACCAGCTTGGTCTTGGCGAGGCCCGGCACGCCGACCAGCAGCGCATGGCCGCCGGCCAGCAGCGCCACCAGCGTGCGCTCGACGACGGCTTCCTGGCCGAAGATCACCCGGCCGACCGCGTCGCGGACCCTGGAGATGTCGGCCAGCGCCTTTTCGGCTTCCTCGATCATCGCTTTTTCGCTGATCGGGCTTTCCTTGATCATCACGCTCATGCCGTTCGATCCTTGTGGTTGGAAATACCGGCCTGCATTCTCAATGCCGCAGAGTGCCGCGATTCGGTCTCACCTGGCGCCTGTAATTGAACTTAAATCACAGACTTGGGCGGACAAGGCTGACAATCGGGACAACAGTGACTATTTCGTGACCATGGCCGAACGCAGCGAACATCGTGAACAAAGCCCGGGCGAGCAGAGCCTGAGCAAACAGAGCCTGACTGGCGCCACCGAGGCGCGGGGCCTGGAGGCGCTGATCTCGCGCGCGGCGCGGGCCGGCAAGGGGCCAGCGCCGGTCGAGCGCTGGAATCCGGATTTCTGCGGCGACCTCGACATGGAGATCAAGGCCGACGGCACCTGGTTCTATCTCGGCACGCCGATCGGCCGCATGCCGCTGGTGCAGCTTTTTTCCAGCGTGCTGCGCAAGGATGCCGACGGCAAGACCTATCTGGTGACGCCGGTCGAGCGGGTCGGGATCCGCGTCGTCGATGCGCCCTTCATCGCCGTTGAGATGAATGTGTCAGGCAGCGGGGACGACCAGGTCATCACCTTCCGCACCAATGTCGGCGACGTCGTCGCGGCCGGGCCCGGCCGTCCGCTGCGCTTCGTCGACGAGGATGAAACCGGCGGGTTGAAGCCCTATGTGCTGGTGCGCGGGCGGCTGGAGGCGCTGGTGGCACGGCCGGTGATGTACGAACTGGTCGAGCATTGCGAGGAGATCGATATCGACGGCAGGGCGATGTTCGCGGTCCGATCGGGCGGCGAGGTCTATCCGATCATGCCGGCCGAGAAGCTGAAACGGCTGAGCGCGTGATGGACCAGGTGACGCCTGCGCCGTTTTCGATCGCGGATTTTCGGGCGCGCGTCGCGGCGCAGGCCGAGGCGCAGCCAGGTGGCGACGATTTCGGCGATCATCGCTTCAACCCCGGCCATCCCAGGCTCGAACGCGTCAAGCCGCTGCGCGACGCGGCGGTGCTTATCCCGGTGGTCGATCGCCCCGAGGGCGCCATGGTGCTGCTCACCAAGCGTGCCGAGAAGCTGCGCAGCCATTCCGGCCAGGTGGCTTTTCCCGGTGGCACCATCGACCCGACCGACGAGAGCCCTGAAGCCACTGCGTTGCGCGAGACTTTCGAGGAGATCGGCCTGGATCGCGAGCATATCGAGATCGTCGGTCGCATGCCCGACTACGTCTCTGGCAGCGGTTACCGCATCGTGCCCGTGCTTTCCATTGTTCGGCCGGATTTTTCGCTGACGCTCAATGCCGATGAAGTCGATGCCGCTTTCGAGGTGCCCTTGAGTTTCCTGATGGACCCGGCCAACCACGCGCGCGACAGCCGCATGTGGAATGACCTCGAATGGTTCTTCTACGAGATGCCCTATGGTGGCCAGCGCATCTGGGGCGTCACCGCCGGCATCATCCGCACGCTCTATGAAAGGCTTTATGGTTGAGCGCTGAGGCGTCACTTTTGGGCAAGGCCGAATGGTTGGCCGAAAAGCATCTGCAGAAGCTTCTCGCGGCGCTGAGAGAGGGCGGCGAGGAAGCGCGTGTCGCCGGCGGCGCGGTGCGCAATGCGCTGATCGGCCAGCCGGTCGCCGACATCGACATCGCCGCGACCACCGTGCCCGAGGAAACCATCCGGCGCGCCGAGGCGGCCGGCTTCAAGACGGCGCCCACAGGCATCGAGCATGGCACGATCACGGTGATCGCCGGCGGCAAGCCTTATGAGGTGACGACGCTCAGGGCCGATGTCGAGACCGATGGGCGGCGGGCAAAAGTGATCTTCGGGCGCGACTGGAAAGCGGACGCCGAGCGGCGCGACTTCACCATCAACGCGCTCTATGCCGAAGCCGACGGCACGATCGTCGACCTCGTCGGCGGCATTGCCGATATCGAGGCGCGGCGGCTGCGCTTCATCGGCGACGCGGAAGCGCGCATCCGCGAGGATTATCTGCGGATCCTGCGTTTTTTCCGGTTCTTTGCCTGGTATGGCGAAGGACGGCCGGACGCGGAAGGGCTGAAGGCCTGCGCCAGGCTGAAGGACGGGCTTGCCCAGCTTTCCGCCGAACGGGTCTGGTCGGAACTGAAGAAGCTGTTATCGGCCGCGGATCCGTCGCGCGCCCTGCTTTGGATGCGCCAGGCCGGCGTGCTTTCCACGGTGCTGCCGGAGAGCGAGAAATGGGGCATCGACGCCATCCACGGCCTGGTCAAAGCTGGAAAGGATCTCGGCTGGGCTGCCGATCCGATGCTGAGGCTGGAGGCGATCGTTCCGCCCGATGCCGTGCGCATGAAGACGCTCGGCGAGCGGCTGCGATTGTCGAACGACGATGCCGATCGCCTGCGGCATTGGGCGCTGACCGTTGCGCCGGATGCGAAGGCGACCGAGACCGAGCTGGCCAAAAAGCTCTATTACGGCGATCGCGACGGCTATCTCGACCGCATCCGGCTGGCGCTCGCGGCGGCGCGGACGCGCGCGGTCGAGGACAATCAGGCGATGATGGAGGCCGGCGGCTTTTCACGCCTGCTCAATTTCACGCTGAGATGGCAAAAGCCGGTGTTTCCGATCAAGGGCGCCGACCTGACCGCGCTTGGCGCCTCGCCGGGGCCGAAGCTCGGCGCCACGCTAAAGAACCTCGAGAAGGAATGGGTCGGGTCGGGCTTCACCCTGGAACGCGGCGCGCTCATGAGACGCGCCGCGCAGGCCCTGAAAACCTAAAGCATGTCTCCCGAAAGTGGGAACCGGGCACCAGCGCCTGTCAATGGATCGCCACAGGGGCGAGCGCGCGGGAAAGGCTTGCCTCGCCCTTGCCGTAGACGGAGGGGTTGTAATTGGCCAGCGTGTCGGTGCGGGCCGTGTTGAGCAGGTCATTGGTGATCTGCACCGGTGTCGCCTTGGTGAACTTGCTGCCGATGATCGCGGCGTAGCCGGAGATGATTGGCGCGGCGAAGGACGTTCCGTAGAGGCCGGTCTTGTCGCCTTCGACGCCGACCACCAGGAAGTGGCTCTGCACGAGCGGGTTGGAGCCGGCATAGTCGGAATACCAGGCGAGCTGGGCCTTGTTGGTTGTGGTGCCGTTCGTCGACAGCGCGCCGACGAAGATCGCCGTCGGTTTGCCGATCAGGGCCAGGTCGAGATAGTCCTGCTGGCCACCGGTGACTCCGCCGACAGCGACCGAGTCGTTGCCGGCCGCCTTCGAGACGATGGCCGAGCCTCTGCTGGCGTAGGAGATGATCGAGTACTCCTCGGGAGCCCACCAGATCTGGCTCGTGCTGTAGCCCGCGGTGGTGTACATGCCGTAGCTGAGGTTCAGCACGTTGCGGCCGCTCGCCAGCGAGACAGCCGAGCCCGTCGAGAAATCCTTGGAGCGGATGGTTGCCGCCGGAGCAATCATGCTGGCCTCCTCGCGCGTCCACTCACCGTGCCGCTGGTATTGGGTGCCGATGCCGAAATTACCATAAAAGCGCGATGAACTGCTGAAGTCGTCGACCATGGTGATGGTGACGCCCTGGCCCTTGTAGCCGGCTGCCCATGCGGCGCCGACGTCGGGGCTCATCCAGCTCTGGACGGCCTGCGTCGACCGCGCGGGGATCGTTGCGCTCACGCAGATGGAGCCGCCGCCGTGGCAGAGCGCAGCCATCTCGTCCGCGCTGAGAACTTCCTGCGCCGAGGCAATCGGGGCCGAAAGGATGACAAAGGCGGCTGCAACGCCCAACGTCATGTTCATTCTCCAGTCCAACGAGGACCGGGACCGGCGCGAATTTGGGCACGAGATGATGTTCATTTGCGGCTCCCGCGATCAGAAGGTGAGACGATAATTCAACCAGAGATGCATGGTCTCCGGCTTGGCGCTGACCAGGTATTTCAAGGTTTCCTCCGGCGCCGTCACGCCCGCCGCGAGCCGGCAATTGACGCTGTAGGTGCCCAGGTCGCCATAGTCGGCTTCGCAGGGCTTTTCAGTGAGGCCGCCGCCGATGGTCGAGGTGACCGAAAGCGACAGCGTGCTGTTCGGATTGGGATGGATCTGGGTGAGAAAGCCAAGCTTCAGGCTGGGCTCGATACGGTATTTCTCGGCTTGCTCGCCTGTGCCAAATCCCCAGAGAATGCCGGTATCGGGCGTGATCTGGGTGAGAAGGTCCACATGCATGTCGACCCAGTTGGCACTGTACCAGTGGTTGAACGACACCCAGCTTCCGCTCTGCAACTCGTAGCCGCCGTTGCCAAGGCCCCTGGCCTTGTCGCTGAGCGGAGAGCCCTGATGGATATCGACGAGCGAGGTCGTCCATTCCTGGGCCGTTGCCGCGGAGGCAAGGAGCAAGGCGCCCGACAGGAGCGCCGCGGCGCAGAAACCGACTCCGATGTTGGACCGCTCGCGCATGCGCGAAGCACCTCGCTCCACCATTCCGGACGGCGCCTTATGGCGGAAGCTCCTCGGGCAGCCCGCCGGCCGGATCACGGGTCGGAGAATCGCACGCGCACTGTTACTGCAAAGTTATCCAAGCTGCTACGAATATAAGAATTTGCTTGGAATCATGCGGAAAATGTTTCTGCCGGCGACCTAGGAGATCGCCGGCAGAAAGTCTGGCAGTCGAATTCTGGAATTTGGCCGCTCAGGCGGCGTCGCGAACCTTCTGGATGCGCGAGCGGATCGCCTCGATCATCGTCTCGCGGATGATGGTCTCGCCATGCGTCTCGCGCATATGCTCGACGGCGCGGCGCATGACCTCAGCTTCCTCCTCGGCGCGCGTGTGCCAGTCGCAGCCGGGAACCAGCGATCCGCATTGAAATTCCTTCATGGGTTTTCCTTTCCTCGCTGTGGAGCCGCTCAGCCTGACCGCTCCAGTCCTTTATTGTTATGCAATTCCATCGGAAGTCGCTGCACGTCTTCGCGGAATTGCTCGGATGGATAACAATAACACATGCCGCCGTCTTCGGTTGCACGAAGAGTCGCGAGGTGCGGCCAGCGCGCCAAAGCAGGAAACCGAAAGGCGGAGCACTGGTGCCCCGCCTTTCGTGCTGCCTGAGCCTGCTTTGCCTCTTCGTCTTCACGCGATTCCGGTGGAAGGCTGCGGCGAGATCGCTTGGAGCCGGATGATTTCAGGTCGAATGACCTGAAATCTGAATCCGTTTCTAAATCAAAGAGATAGAGCATGATGCCGTCCGAAAACGGCTTCACACTTTTCGGCATCATGCTCCAGCCTGTCCGCTACGCGCTTTCCCGGAATTGCTCCGGCCGTTACTTCATGATCTTGACGGCCTCAGCGATCTTGTTCTTGCCGTTCATGTCCCAGGACACGCGGACTTTCTCGCCGGCCTGAATGCCGGGATCCTTGAAGGCCTTGGATAGCTTGAATGTCGATCCGTCATCCAGAACAAGGCTCATGGCCGTTCCGTCAAAGCTCTTCACGGTTCCCGTTGTGTGCTTTACCGCCGCGAACGCGGCGCCACCGGAGGCGAGAAAGGCGGCCGCTGCCGCCGTCACGATAAGCTTGCGCATGGCATGTTCTCCTGGAAATCTGGGCACCCGTCAGGCTAGGCACCCTCATCGGTCTGGGCCGTCAAGTCGCGCCGGGTCACGGCCAGCGGGAAACAGATGATCTGCGCTTCGACCGTCGGCGCTTCCCGGCCCGACAACCTTAAATAGCTCAATTTTTTCAAAAGGATATTAGACGAAAAAGATATCGTCCCTGCCACATTGCCCGCCAAGATTCGGCGAATGGGACAGCAATGCGGCCATCGCCGCGCTCACCGGATCGTTACGGCCATCTTACCTCGGGCGGCAGGCTGGAAAGGATCGAGGCGACATTGCCGCCGGTCTTCAGGCCGAAGATGGTGCCGCGATCGTGAAGCAAGTTGAACTCGACGTAGCGGCCGCGCCGGATGAGCTGCTCGTCGCGCTCGCCATCGGTCCAGTTCTGGTTGAAATTGGCCCGCACCAGATGGGCATAGACGACGAGGAAAGAGCGTCCGACGTCCTGGACGAAATTGAGGTCGGCGTCCCAGCCGCCCCTGTCCTCGTCCGAATGGAGCCAGTCGAAGAAGATGCCGCCGATGCCGCGTGGCTCGTTGCGGTGCGGCAGGAAGAAATACTCGTCGCACCAGGCCTTGAATTTGGGATAGTCGGCGACGGCGGCGTTCTTCTCGCAGGCGAACTGCATGGCGCGATGGAAGGCGATCGTGTCGGGATCGTCCTGGGTGCGGCGACGGTCGAGCACCGGCGTCAGGTCGGCGCCGCCACCGAACCACTGGCGCGTGGTGACGACCATGCGCGTGTTCATGTGCACAGCCGGCACGTTGGGGTTCCAGGGATGCGCAATCAGCGAGATGCCGCTCGCCCAGAAGCGCGGGTCTTCCTCGGCGCCGGGAATCTGCTTCCTGAATTCGGGCGAGAATTCGCCATGGACGGTCGAGGTGTGCACGCCGACCTTCTCGAAGACGCGGCCGCGCATCATCGACATGGTGCCGCCGCCACCCTTGCCTTCGTCGCGCTCCCAGGGCGTCTTCTCGAAACGGCCGGGCGACCATGGAGACAGCGGTCCCTGAAGCTCCTGCTCGAGCTGTTCGAAGGTGGCGCAGATGCGCTCGCGCAGCGCCTCGAACCAGAGGCGGGCCTTCATCTTCTTCTGCTCGATGTCGGCCGGCAGTCCCACCGGAAGGTCAGGTCGTTCCAAATCCGTCTCCAGTCACAGGCCGCTTGCCTGACAAATGACTCGTTTTTCCGCCCGCGATCCCTAATCTCTTAAAGGCAAGGGTCAAGTCCTGTCTGATCCAGGTGCAAAGGAGTTCCTTCGTGCGCACCCCGGCAAGACCGCCGCTGGATGGCTTGAAGAAGAGGCTGGAGCGCTCGCGCGCCGAGCGTGCAGACCAGCCGCGCGACGGATTCCTGCGCGAGACCTTCGTGCTGCCGAGGCCCGCGGCACGCCTGAAGGCGAAGGAGTGGTTTGAGCGTTTCCCCAAGCAGGCCTACTGGACCGAGATCGAAAGCTGGTTCGAACGCCCGGGCGATGTGATCGAATTCACCATGCGGCGGCTGCCGGCGGCGGATTGAGAAAGTCACGGCAAAAACAGGTTGCGCAATTTTGGAGAATCCAGAATTAGGTTCTCGCCAAGCAACTTGCCGAATTTTTCCAGACCCATCTTCCGGGCCTCCTCGAAGCTTACGGAGGTGAAGAGGGTTGGCATACCGCCAGTATCGATCCGATAGATAGTGATGAGTTGGGTCTCTTCGTCTGCTTGGATCAGGTGTCCTAGCATAGTCGCCTCTTTTAATGCGCGATAAGCGCTTTGCTCCTGTTCAGGGCGCGATTAACCGCCTCGCGCCCGTGCCCTCCCTGGCCAGCCTGTCGTCTCTGTTCCTCAGCGGGCATTTGTCGATCGACATGCAGCCGCAGCCGATGCAGTCGGTGAGGCCGTCGCGCAATTTCTTCAACTGGCTGATCTTATGGTCGAGCCCATCGCGCCAGGCCGTTGAAAGCAGGTTCCAGTCCTCGCGTGTCGGCGTGCGCTCTTCGGGCAGGGACTGGAACGCCCGGGCGATCTCGGCGAGCGAAATGCCGACCTCCTGGGCGACGCGGATGATCGCCACGCGCCGCAGCACGTCGCGGCTGTAGCGGCGCTGGTTGCCGGACGTGCGGTGGCTGCGGATCAGCCCGCGCGCCTCGTAGAAATGCAGTGCCGATACCGCAACACCACTGCGCATCGCCACCTGGCCGACCGTCAATTCCCTCACTGGAGCCATTCCCAAATTCCTGCTTGACCTCAAGTTAAGTTGAGCTTGTAGCCAGGAAACGTCGATAGGGCAATTGCAGGAGAAGGGCGATGTGCGCCTGGGCAAGAATGACGGCGGAAGGGACGGCGGTTCGGGATAGCGCGGACGCGCGAGAACTATTTTCCGAGCTGGCGAAGCGCTTCACCCGCGACCATGGCGACCGACAGCGCGACATTGATGCTGCGCGCGCCCGGCCGCATCGGAACAGTCAGTCGCGCATCGGTCGCCTGGTGGACCTCTTCCGTCACGCCGGCCGATTCGCGACCGAACAGAAGAATGTCGCCGGCGGCGAAAGCAAAGTCGGTATAGGCGGTCGCGGCCTTGGTGGTGAGCAGCACCAGGCGGCGCGCATGCGTCTTGCGCCATTCCTCGAAGGCGTGCCAGTCGGCATGGCGGGAAAGCGCCGCCATTTCGAGGTAATCCATGCCGGCCCGTTTCAGCGCCCGGTCGGAGAGTGGGAAACCGGCCGGCTCGATGATGTCGACGCCGATGTCGAGGCAGGCGGCGAAACGCAGGATTGTTCCGGTGTTGCCGGCGATGTCCGGCTGGTAGAGCGCGATGCGGAGACGATCGTTCATTTTCGCATCCTGCTAATAAGTGGCAGATCGGCCACAGGCGCCTCCGGCTTTCGGCGATTTCTGGACTGGCGGGTGGCCATTTTCTGCGAAGTCGAGTATATGCCCACCATCGTCAACCCGAACCGAATGGAGGGGAACACATGATGACCATGCACTTCCAGCTCCTCTCCGGGGCTCACCTATGCCCGCCGGCGGTTTCGGTACGACGATTCTTCTGACACTTTAAGTCCTCATCGCACCGATTCCCGCCGAACCCAGTTTTCGGCCTTCGAAGGAATCTTGCGATGTTTTTCAAACTGCCAAAGGGGCGCCGCGCCCCAACTGAACGTGTCGGGATTGATGCTTGTCGTCATCTTCCGACCGATTCGATCCGCGCCTTCGGCCGAATGCCGGTGGTCGAGGCCGCATCACCGTTTTTAACGCATTTGCATATGGAGGACGGATCGATGTTCGATCCCTACAAGATACCCGGGTCAAGAAGCCTGCATGAGCGCAAGGTGGCCACCTGGGCGCTGCTGATCGGCGAGACCTATTCGTCGGCGGTGCATGCCGAGAAGCGGCGCAGGCCGCATCGCGGCATGCTGCCGGACGTCGATTTCTCGCGCGCGGTGCCCGACCACAGCCGGCCCACGCTGGTGCGCCGGATCATCCGTCTGATTCGGCCGGGCGACAGAAACCGGGCAGGCTCAGGCTTGTCGTCGGCAAGTTCGGGGCCGTCGGGATCGCCAAACGAGCCTGTCGGCGAAAAGCCCAAGACACCCTATATTGCGCGAAGCAGGGCCGGTGAGACGGATGATTCCGTATCGCCGGCCCGCAATGCTGCGCGGCTGCAAAACCTACCCCATCAATCCCGCGCCGCGTGAGCGCGCATAGCATCGTGAGTGCCTGGAATGTTCCGCTGGTTTGAAAACAGGCTCAATCCCTTCCCGGCCGCGGAGCCGGTCGAGCCGCCGAGGACGCTGGTCGCGTTCTGCGTGCATTATACGCGAGGCGCCTGGCCCTACATCATCATGGATGCGGTGCTGGTGACGGCGATCTCCATCGCCGAAGTGTGGATGTTCGGCTTCATGGGCCGCATCGTCGACTGGCTGTCCGGGCAAAACCGCGAAACCTTCCTGCAGACGGAAAGCTGGAAGCTCGCCGGCATGGCTTTCGTCGTGCTGTTCGCGCTGCCGGGTACGGTCTGGCTGCACTCGCTGCTCAACCAGCAGACGCTGATGGGCAACTATCCGATGCGCATCCGCTGGCAGGTGCATCGCTATCTGCTCAAGCAGTCGATGGCTTTCTATCAGGACGAATTCGCCGGCCGCATCGCCACCAAGCTGATGCAGACGGCGCTCGCCGTGCGCGAATGCGTGATCAAGCTGATCGACGTCTTGAACTACGTCATTGTCTATTTCCTCGGCATGCTGTTTATCGTCGGCTCGGCCGATTGGCGGCTGGCTGCGCCGCTCGCCGTCTGGCTGGTCGGCTATATCGGGCTGCTGCGCTTTTTCATCCCGCGGCTCGGCAAGGTCGGCGAGGAACAGGCCAACGCGCGCTCGACCATGACCGGCCGCGTCGTCGACAGCTACACCAATATCCAGACGGTGAAGCTGTTTTCGCACGCGCGGCGCGAGGCGACCTTCGCCAGGGAAGGCATGGCGAACTTCCTCGACACCGTCTACCGCTCGATGCGGCTGGTGACGGTGCTCTACGGCCTGCTCTACATCCTGAATTCGCTGCTGCTGTTCTCGGTCACGGCGATCTCGCTGTGGCTTTGGCTGGAGCAAGCGGTGACGATCGGCGCGGTCGCCGTGGTCATCGGCCTTGTGCTGCGCATGTGGGGTATGTCGCAGTGGATCATGTGGGAGATGTCCGGGCTGTTCGAGAATATCGGCACGGTGCAGGACGGCATCCAGTCGATCTCCCTGCCGCGCCTTGTCGAGGACAGGCCGGGCGCCAGGGACATCGCCGTCAGCCAGGGCGAGATCCGTTTCGACCATATCGGCTTCCACTATGGAAAGCAGAAGGGCGTCATCGAGAACCTGTCGCTCACCGTGAAGCCCGGCGAGAAGGTCGGCATTGTCGGGCGTTCCGGCGCCGGCAAGTCGACGCTGGTCAACCTCTTGCTGCGTTTCTACGACCTGGAAAGCGGCAGGATCCTGGTCGACGGCCAGGAAATCGCGGCGGTGACGCAGGATTCGCTGCGCGCGCAGATCGGCATGGTGACGCAGGACACCTCGCTGCTGCATCGCTCGGTGAAGGAGAACATCCTCTACGGCCGGCCGGACGCGACCGACGAGATGCTCATCGAGGCGGCGCGGCGGGCGGAGGCGCTCGATTTCATCGGCGGGCTTTCGGACCACAACGGCCGCAAGGGCTTCGACGCTCACGTCGGCGACCGTGGCGTGAAACTGTCCGGCGGCCAGCGGCAGCGCATCGCGATCGCCCGCGTCATGCTGAAGGACGCGCCGATCCTGATCCTGGACGAGGCGACGTCGGCGCTCGATTCGGAAGCCGAGGCGGCCATCCAGGAGAACCTCTACAAGCTGATGGAGGGCAAGACCGTGATTGCCATCGCGCACCGCCTGTCGACCATCGCGGCGATGGACAGGCTCGTCGTCATGGACAAGGGCCGCATCATCGAGGAAGGCTCGCATGAGGAACTCGTCGCCAGGGGCGGGCTCTATGCCCAGCTCTGGCAGCGTCAGTCGGGCGGCTTCCTGCTCGATGATGCGCCGGTCGGGCCTGATGCGAAGGCACCTCAATCCGAGATGGCGGCGGAGTAACGCGATCGCGATTGCAGCAATTCGAGGAAGTGGTTTCCGTCCGGAATTGCGCAAACAAAGACTTGGAGCGGTCCGGCGGTTCTGTGAGCCGTCGAGCCGCTCCGGCATCAAGGTTACGGCGATTGCCGGGAATCGTTCCCGGGCGTAACCACGACCTGGTCAGAGACCGCGGGCGATCAGATCGGGCGCCGGCGGGTTTCCGGCGCCTATGAGAGAAAAATGTTCGACCGCATCTTTACCTGGTTCGAAAGCCGTTATTCGCCGGTGGCGCTGGCCGACGACAGGCAGCCGCCAATGGGACTTTGGCGGTTCTACTGGTATTTCATAAGGCAGTTTCGCGCCGCCTATTGGCTGCGCATCGTCATCGTTGCCGTCGCGGCAATAGTGGACGCGATGCTACCGATTTTCGTCGGCCTGATCGTGGGCCTGCTCTCCAGCACCAAGCCGGGCGATTTCTTTGTCGCGCATGGGCCGCTGCTCGTCCTGATGGCCTGCATAGTGATGCTGCGTCCGCTGTCGATGGTCATCGACGCTCTCATCCGCAATCATGCCATCGCGCCCAATCTCATCGACCTCATCCGCTGGCAGAGCCATTGGCATGTCGTGCGCCAGGACTGGTCATTCTTCCAGAACGACTTCGCCGGCCGCATCGGAACCAAGGTCATGCAGAGCGGCGATTCGATGGAGATGAGCGTCAACCTCACTGTCGATGCCGTCTGGTATGCGCTTGTCTTCGTTGCGGTCGCCATCGTCGTGCTGGCGCGGCTCGATCTGCTTCTCCTGGCTGTCGTGGCGGTGTGGCTGGTGTTCTATTGCCTGATCTTCTGGTCTGCGATGCCCAGGATCACGCAACGCTCGTCCCAACTGTCGGAGCGATGGTCGCAGGTGAGCGGCCGCATGGTCGACAGCTATACCAACATCCTGACGCTCAAGACATTCTCGACCGGCGAGCACGAGGACAAATATGTCTCGCAAGCGGTGGTCGAGCACGCCGACACGTTCTACCAGCTGATGCGCGTTTTCACGCTGATGTGGTCGGCCTTGTTCATCCTCAACGCGGTGCTGCTTATCGCCGTGAGCTGGCTGGCGCTCCTCGGCTGGAACGCCGGCGCCATGACCACGGCGGCCGTGGCGACGGCGATACCGTTCGCGCTGCAGATCGCCAACATCTCCGGCAGGATCCTCGATGTCGGCGCCAACGTCTTCCGGCAGATCGGCGTCGCCAGCAACTCGATGACGACGATCGCTCGGCCGATCGTGATGCAGGACCAGCCTGACGCACCGGCCCTCGTCGTGACCGCCGGCGGCATCGAGTTCGACCGGGTGAACTTCAACTACTGGCGCAAGGACGGCAAAGGCGGCGTCATCGACAATCTGTCGCTGAAGATCGCGCCGGGCGAGCGGGTCGGCCTGATCGGCCGTTCGGGAGCCGGCAAGTCGACGCTGGTCAATCTCGTGCTGCGGCTGTTCGACGTGCAGGACGGCAAGGTGCTGATCGACGGGCAGGACATCCGCAACGTCTCGCAGGAAAGCGTCCGCGCGGCGATCGGCTTCGTCAACCAGGACACCTCGCTCTTGCATCGATCCGTTCGCGAGAACCTCAAATATGGGCGCCAGTCGGCCAGCGACGAGGCGATGTTCAGCGCCGCCAAAGCCGCGCAGATCGACGATGTGATCGCGGGGCTGACCGATCCGCATGGGCAAAGCGGCTATGAGGCGCTCGTCGGCGAGCGCGGCGTGAAGCTGTCCGGCGGCCAGCGGCAACGCATCGCAATTGCCCGCGTTATGCTGAAGGACGCGCCGATCCTCATTCTCGACGAGGCGACGTCCGCGCTCGATTCGGAGGTGGAAGCGGCCATCCAGGAGAACCTCTACAAGCTCATGCAAGGCAAGACCGTCATCGCCATCGCCCACCGCCTGTCGACCATTGCGGCGATGGATCGGCTCGTCGTCATGGACAAGGGCCGCATCGTCGAGGAAGGCTCGCATGAGGCTTTGATCGCCAGCGGCGGCCTCTACGCCCAGCTCTGGCGGCGCCAGTCGGGCGGCTTCCTGCTCGAGGAAAAGCAGGCGGCCGAGGACCGGGCGACGAAAGGTGAAGCCGCCGAATGATGCAAGCCATCTATCGCTGGTTCGAGCACTGGGTCTACCCGTTCCGCGAGCCCGCGAATCTGCGGCCGCCAGCCAGCGTCGGCGGCTTCCTCTGGCACTATGTCGGCCAGGCGAAGCTCGCCTTCTTCGCCATGCTGATCATCGGCGGCATCGCCCCGCTGGTCGAAGCCGGCCTGTTCTATTTCGTCGGAAGGCTGGTCGATATCCTCGACCAGTTGCCCGGCGAGCGCAGCTGGCACGCGCTTTGGGCCGCGGCCGGTCCCGAGCTTTTGTTCATGGGCGCGGTGGTGCTCGTCATCCGCACGGCCGTCGTCGGCCTGTCGGCGCTGGTCGACGAGCAGACGATCACGCCCGGCTTCTACAATCTTGTGCGCTGGCAGGCGCACCGGCATGTCTCGCGCCAGTCCTACGCCTTCTTCCAGAACGATTTCGCCGGCCGCATCGCGACAAAAGTCTGGCAGGCGGGGCAGGCGACGGGCGACCTGATGGAAAGCTTCATCGAGGTGGTCTGGTTCATGATCGTCTATACGGTCACCACGCTGGCGCTGGTCGCGGGGCTGGATTTGCGGCTGGCGGTCATGGTGGTGGTGTGGATCGCCGCGTTCGGCTGGCTGGCCAAACTCTATCTGCCGGCGATCCGCAAGCATGCCGAGGCGACCGCCGAGGCCGGCTCGATGATCACCGGCCGCATCGTTGATTCCTATTCCAACGTGCAGACGCTGAAACTGTTTTCGGCCGATGGCGACGACCGCTATATCCGCAGCGGTTTCGACATCTATCTCGACGCGTTGCGGCCGTTCACGCGCCGGCTGACCGGCGTGCGCATGGCGCTGACCATGCTTTCCGGCGTCATGATCACCGCGATCGCCGCCTTTGCCATCTATCTGTGGGTCGAAGGCTCGATCACTGTCGGCGCCGTCGCCTTCACCCTGTCGCTGGTGCTGAGGCTCAATATGCTGCTCGGCCGCCTGATGATGCAGCTCAACGGCATCCTGCGGAACCTCGGCGTGCTGGAGAATTCCAAGGCGCTGATCTCGCAGCCGCTCGGCCTGACCGACGCGCCGGACGCCAGGGAACTGGTCGTCACCGGCGGGCGCATCGACGTCAGCAACGTCACCTTCCATTACGGCAAAGGGGCGGGCGTGCTCGACGGCATCGATCTCGTTGTGCGCCCGGGCGAGAAGGTCGGTCTGGTCGGCCCGTCCGGCGCCGGCAAGACGACCTTGGCCAACCTGATCCTGCGCCTCTACGACCTCGAAGGCGGTCAGATCCTGATAGACGGCCAGGATATCGCGCATGTGACGCAGAATTCGCTGCGCGGCAATATCGGCGTGGTCAGCCAGGACACCGCGCTGTTCCACCGCTCGCTGCGCGACAACATCAAGCTCGGCATGCCGGACGCCACCGACGCGCAGGTGATCGCGGCGGCGAAAAAGGCCGAGGCGCATGACTTCATCCTGGGACTGCGCGACAACCGCGGTCGCGCCGGCTACGAGGCCTATGTCGGCGAACGCGGCGTGAAGCTCTCCGGCGGGCAGCGGCAGCGCGTGGCGATTGCTCGCGTCTTCCTCAAGGATGCGCCGATTCTCATCCTCGACGAGGCGACCTCGGCGCTCGATTCGGACATCGAGGCGGCGATCCAGGAGAATCTGACCCGGCTGATGGAAAGCAAGACCGTGATCGCCATCGCGCACCGGCTCTCCACCATCGCGGCGCTCGACCGGCTGGTGGTGCTCGACGGCGGCCGCATCGTCGAACAAGGCACGCATGACGAGCTGGTCGCGCTCGACGGGCTCTATGCGCGGCTCTGGAAACGGCAGTCAGGCGGCTTCCTGTTCAACGAGGAAAGCGCGCTGGAAGAGACGCGGCCAGCGGAGTAGAACGGCATCATGTCGGTACGCATGCCCACCAATTTCGGACGGTCAGGCGCGCAGGAAAGCGCGCTCGACCTGCTCGGCCACGAGATCCTCGCCGAAAAGGCCGCAGCGCTCGGCCGGGCCGGCCAGCGCGTGGAGGAAACCCTTGCCAAATTGCGCGGGGGCGGCGAGGGCGAGCATCGCAACCTGCTGCTCAAGGAAGCGGCCGCGGCCGTCCATGCCTATTTCATCCAGCGCGAGCTCTGCGGTTTGCGCAAGCATGATGCCGTGATCCGCGAATACGACATCCCAAGGGCGGTTCTGGTCAGGCTGGGCGCCAGCTAGAGCGTTTCACCGTTTCACGGAAACGGCGAACCGCTCTATCTCCTTGTTTTGACGCAATTCCGGGCGGAAAACCGCTCACACTTTTCCTGGAATTGCTCTGAACCAGCTATTCCAGCCACTCGGTGATGAAGTGGCCGTTCTCGTGGATGTCGGTGCTTTCGAGCGGGCCGGGACCGAGATTGGTGAATTTGTGCGGCGTGTCGGGCGGCACGATCAGGATCTGGCCGGCCGTGGCCTTGATTTCCTGGTCGCCGATCGTGAACAGGCCTGTGCCGGAGCGGATGACGAAGATTTCCGCATAAGGGTGCTTGTGCAGGCGCGGACCGCCGCCGACCTTCGGCTGATGGTTGAAGATCAGGCAGGAATTGGCGCCGAACTGGCCGCATTGCAGCTCGCCTTTCCAACGGTCGGGGGCTTCGGCCCAGCTGTCGCGTTCAATGACATGCGCCATGGCCGAACAATAGACCGGGCCAGGAGCCGATGTCGAGGCGAACACCGGCCCGATTTCGGCCCGGATTTCCCGCTGTTTCACCCTGTCCGGCGGCCTGGCAGGGACGCGCCGGCTAGGGTCGCCGCGCATCCCCGCGACAATCTGCCCTTGTGGCCTCACCCCGCTGGACAAAAACGGGCTGCCCGCATAAACCGAAAATCCAAATGCCGGAGGAATTCGCTAGCCTGTTCGCCATGCGCTGTCGGGCAGGTGCGATTGAGCGGGGACAAGGCTCGGCCTCCGGTTAGGAAGAGGCGAAAGGATCAGGCACCCGTGAGCGCAACCGACATCCACGATCCCAACCGTCGCGATTTTCTCTACGTAGCCACCGGCATGGCCGCCGTCGTCGGCGCGGGAGCCGTCGCGTGGCCGTTCATCGACCAGATGCGCCCTGACGCCTCGACGCTGGCGCTGGCCTCGGTCGAGGTCGATGTCTCCTCGCTGCAACCCGGCAGCTCGCTGATCGTCAAATGGCGCGGCAAGCCGGTGGTGGTGCGCAACCGCACCGAAAAGGAAATGAAGGACGGCGAAGCCGTCAATCTCGCCGATCTGAAGGACCCGATCGCGCGCAATGCCAATCTGCCGTCCGATGCGCCGGCGACCGACGCCAACCGCACCACGCCCGGCAAGGAAGCCTGGATGGTGATGGTGCAGGTCTGCACCCATCTCGGCTGCATCCCGCTCGGCCAGGAAGGCGATTTCGGCGGCTGGTTCTGCCCGTGCCACGGTTCGCAGTACGACACCGCCGGCCGCATCCGCAAAGGCCCGGCGCCGGAGAACATGGCGATCCCGGTATTCAAGTTCATTTCCGATACCAAGATCCTTATCGGTTGAGGCAGGGGATATTTCGATGAGCGAGGGACACTCGACCTATACGCCCAAGACCGGTATCGAGCGCTGGTTCGACGCCCGCATGCCGCTGCCGCGGCTGATCTATGACAGCTTCGTCGCCTATCCGGTGCCGCGCAACCTCAACTACATGTGGACGTTCGGCGGCATCCTGTCGATCATGCTGGTCGCGCAGATCCTGACCGGCATCGTGCTGGCGATGCACTACACGTCCGACACCAATCTCGCCTTCGATTCGGTCGAGAAGATCATGCGCGACGTGAATTCGGGATGGCTGCTGCGCTATCTCCATTCTAACGGCGCCTCGTTCTTCTTCGTCGCCGTCTACATCCACATCTTCCGCGGCCTGTTCTACGGCTCCTACAAGGCGCCGCGCGAGCTCCTGTGGATCCTCGGCTGCATCATCTACCTGCTGATGATGGCCACCGGCTTCATGGGCTATGTGCTGCCATGGGGTCAGATGAGCTTCTGGGGCGCCACCGTCATCACCGGCTTCTTCAGCGCCATCCCGCTGGTCGGCAACTGGATCCAGCAGCTGCTGCTCGGTGGCTTCGCCGTCGACGATCCGACGCTGAACCGCTTCTTTGCGCTGCATTACCTGTTGCCGTTCATGATCGCCGGTGTCGTCGTGCTGCATATCTGGGCGCTGCATGTCGTGGGCCAGTCGAACCCGACCGGCATCGAGGTCAAGTCGAAGACCGACACCGTCGCCTTCACGCCTTATGCGACCATCAAGGACGCGTTCGGCATGATCGTGTTCCTGTTCTTCTTCGCCTATTTCGTCTTCTACCTGCCGAATTATCTCGGCCACCCGGACAACTATACGGTCGCCAACCCGCTGAAGACGCCGGCCCATATCGTTCCGGAATGGTACTTCCTGCCGTTCTACGCGATCCTGCGCGCCATCACCTTCAACATCGGCCCGATCAACTCCAAGCTCGGCGGCGTGCTGTGCATGTTCGGCGCCATCGCCATGCTGTTCCTGGTGCCGTGGCTCGACACCTCGAAGGTGCGCTCGGCGGTCTACCGTCCGTGGTACAAGCTGTTCTTCTGGCTGTTCGTGGCCGACGCCATCCTGCTCGGATGGCTGGGCTCGCAGCCGGCGGAAGGCTCTTACGTGTTCATGGCGCAGATGGCGACCTTGTTCTACTTCGCCTTCTTCCTGATCATCATGCCGGTGCTCGGCCTGATCGAGACGCCGCGCAGGCTGCCGAACTCGATCACCGAGGCGGTGCTGGAAAAGAACAAGGGCGGCAGTGGACATCCGGCAGGCGCGACCGCCGCGCCGGAAACCAAAGGCTGAGGATCTGAGGGGATTTTGGGTATGAAGAAGATTCTCACCTCGCTGGCGCTGCTCGGCCTGGTGGTTGCGGGCACCGCGGCCATCGCCGCGGAAGAACAGAACCCGGCCGCACCGACGCATTTCCCGATCAACGAACCGAAGGAAATGAGCTGGAGCTTCGCCGGCCCGTTCGGCACCTATGACAAGGCGCAGCTGCAGCGCGGCCTCAAGGTCTACAAGGAAGTCTGCTCGGCCTGCCACTCGATGAACCTGGTGGCCTTCCGCACGCTGGAAGGGCTCGGCTATTCGGACGCGCAGATCAAGACGCTGGCCGCCGGCTATACCATCCATGACGGCCCGAACGACGCCGGCGACATGTTCGACCGCCCCGGCAAGCCGTCGGACCATTTCCCGGCGCCGTTCCCGAACGAGCAGGCCGCTGCCGCCGCCAATGGTGGCGCAGCCCCGCCTGACATGTCGCTGCTCGCCAAGGCGCGCGGCGTCGAGCGCGGCTTCCCGCGCTTCATCTTCGATATCTTCACCCAGTACGCGCAGGGCGGCCCGGATTACATCCACTCGCTGCTCACCGGCTACGACCAGACGCCGCCGGCCGGCATGGTGATCCCGGAAGGCACGCACTACAATCCGTACTTCCTGTCCGGCGTGTCGCTGAAGATGCCGAAGCCGCTCTCGGACGGACAGGTGACCTATGACGACGGCTCGCCGCAGACCGTCGACCAGTATGCCCGCGACGTCGCGGCCTTCCTGATGTTTGCCGCCGAGCCGCATCTGGAGGAACGCAAGAAGACCGGCTTCCGCGTCATGGTCTTCCTGCTGCTCTTCGGCGCGCTGGTCTACATGACCAAGCGCAGGGTTTGGGCCGACGTGGCGCACTGAGCCGGCCGGCTACCAGAAAAATGCAAGGGCGCCGAAAGGCGCCCTTTTCTTTTCGGCCGCTTGCCGGCAAAACTGTGCGGCAACGGATCAACCGCTCATGAAATCCTCCCTCGAAGACACGCTGCTTTCGGCCATCCGCACCATCCCGGACTATCCGAAGCCCGGTATCCTGTTTCGCGACATCACCACGCTGCTTGGCGACGCGCGCGCCTTCCGCCGCGCCATCGACGAGTTGGTGCATCCCTATGCCGGGCTGAAGATCGACAAGATCGCCGGCATCGAGGCGCGCGGCTTCATCCTCGGGGGCGCCGTGGCGCACCAACTGTCGGCCGGCTTCGTACCGATCCGCAAGAAGGGCAAGCTGCCTTATGAGACGGTGCGCGTGGCCTACAGCCTCGAATACGGGCTGGACGAGATGGAGATGCACAAGGACGGCGTCTCGCCGGGCGAGAAGGTGATCGTCGTCGACGACCTGATCGCCACCGGCGGCACGGCGGAAGCGGCGGTGAGGCTGCTGAGGCAGATCGGCGCCGACATCGTCGCCGCCTGCTTCGTCATCGACTTGCCGGATCTCGGCGGACGCCAGAAGCTGGAAGCGCTCGGCGTGCCGGTCAGGACGCTGATCGGGTTCGAGGGGCATTGAGCGGTTTTCCCCTTCTCCCCTTGTAGGAGAAGGTGGATCGGCGCGTTAGCGCCGAGACGGATGAGGGGTGTTCCAGCGGAGTGAGACGCTGGCTTTCCCTGGAGCACCCCTCATCCGTTGCCTTCGGCGACACCTTCTCCCGCAAGGGGAGAAGGAGAGGTGCAGCTACCCCACCTTCACCAGCACGGCGCTGTCGAATTCGATGACCTTGTCGCCGGTCGAATCAAAGCCCTCCGAGCGCAGCGTGAGCAGGTTCCAGCCTGGGCGCCCGGCAAGCGGGCGGTGGGCCAAGGCGGTGCGGGTGAAGGTCACCGTCTCGCCGGCATAGACCGGCTTTAGCCATTTCAAGTTGCGGAAGCCGGGCGAGGGGCCGAATTCGGGCTGCGGGCCGGGGCCGGTCCAACGCACGCCCTCGGTCTCCATGCGCTTTTCGAGATTGTATTTCATCCAGGTGGCGGCGGTGTGCCAGCCCGAGGCGCAGAGCCCGCCAAGCACGCTCTTCCTCGCCGCCTCTTCATCGACGTGGAAGATCTGCGGATCGTATTTCCTGGCGAACGCCTTGATTTCGTCGGCCTCGAACTTGTGCGAGCCGAGCGTGACGGTTTCGCCGATCAGGAAGTACTCGTCGAGGGTCATGCCGCGGCCTCACGGGTCAGGAACATGCCGGTGTTCTCCAGCTCGAAGACACTCTCGCCGCGCTGGTTGACCAGTTCGCTGCGCATGGTGATCAAGCCGAGCTGGGGCCGCGATTTGGACTGGCGCTTGGACAGGATCGTAACCGTGCCGCGCAGGATGTCGCCGGCCAGAACCGGCTTCTTCCATTTCACATGCTCGATGCCGGGCGACCCTTGAGAGGTCGAATCGAGCAGGAAGGCGTCGCACAGCATGCGCATGAACATCGCGCAGGTGTGCCAGCCCGAAGCCGAAAGCCCGCCGAGGATGCTGGCCTTGCCGGCTTCCTCATCGAGATGCATCGGCTGGGCATCGAACTCCGAGGCGAATTCGATGATCTCGGCAGCGCTTACGGTCTTGCTGCCGATGTCCAGCGATGCGCCCTCGACGAAATCCTCATAAGCCCAGGTCTTTCCGGTCATGTCGGCAATCCGGTTAATCCCAAAGATCGGGCAACCCGGATGCAGGCCTAGGACGATTTGGTCAAGTGATTTCTGGTAAGCCAGTCAGGCACTCAGGTGTTGAACTTGAACAGCATGATGTCGCCGTCCTGGACGACATACTCCTTGCCTTCGTCGCGCGCCTTGCCGGCTTCCTTGGCCGCCACTTCGCCGCCCAGCGTGACGAAGTCATTGTAGGAGATCGTCTGGGCCCGGATGAAGCCGCGCTCGAAATCGGTGTGGATGACGCCGGCGGCCTGCGGCGCCTTGTCACCCTTATGGATCGTCCAGGCGCGCGTCTCCTTCGGTCCGACGGTGAAATAGGTGATGAGATGCAGGAGCTCGTAGCCGGCGCGGATCACCTTGTTGAGGCCAGGCTCGTCGAGGCCGATCGAGGCAAGGAATTCCATTTCCTCCTCGTCGGAAAGCTGGGCGACCTCCGCCTCGATCGCCGCCGAGATCACCACGGTGCCGGCGCCCTGCGCGGCCGCCATCTTCTCCACCGCCCTGGTGTGCTCGTTGCCGGTGGCGGCGTCCGCCTCGGCGACATTGCAGACATAGAGGACGGGATGCGAGGTGAGCAGGTTCAGCCCTTGCAGGATACGCAGATCCTCCGCCGCGATGCCATTGAGCAGGAAGCGCGTCGGCTTGCCGGCCTGCAGCAATTCGAGCGCCGCCTCCATCATCGGTAGCACGGCCATCGCTTCCTTGTCCTTGCCGGAGGCGCGCTTGCGGAACTGGACGATGCGGCGCTCGAGGCTTTCGAGGTCCGCAAGCATCAGCTCGGTCTCGACCGTCTCGGCGTCGGCTACCGGATCGATGCGGCCCTCGACATGGGTGATGTCGTCATCCTCGAAACAGCGCAGCACATGCACGATGGCGTCGACCTCGCGGATGTTGGCGAGGAACTGGTTGCCCAGCCCTTCGCCCTTGGAGGCGCCGCGCACCAGGCCGGCGATGTCGACGAAGGAGATGCGGGTCGGGATGATCTCCTTCGACTTGCCGATCGCCGCGATCTTCCGCAGGCGCGGATCAGGCACCGCCACCTCGCCGGTGTTCGGCTCGATGGTGCAGAAAGGATAGTTGGCGGCCTGCGCGGCGGCCGTCCTGGTCAGCGCGTTGAACAGCGTCGACTTGCCGACGTTGGGCAAGCCAACGATGCCACATTTGAAACCCATGTTCGTCCAGTCCTGTCGGAATTCGATTTTGGTGAGGGCTATGGGCGATAGGGGTGACGAACGTCAAGCCCCGATCGGCCGGGCGGCATCATGGCGGCTAATCTGGTTATCGCGCGATCATCGTGCAAGCCGACGCAGTCTGGCGAGACGCACCGGTTCGCCGCGAACGAAGGCCTGGTCCTGCTCCAGCACCGCCAGCGCATGTTGTGCGCTTTCGCGAGCGCCACTCACGTCGCCGAGAAGGGCGCGGCATTCGGCCAACTCCTCCAGCACATAGGGCGCCTGCGCGCCGTCGGCGGCTGCCGCGGCGACGGTTTCCTCGGCAAGTCGCAGGGCGTCTTCCAGGCATCCCAGCGCGCGCAACGTCCTGATCGCGGCGTAGCGCGCAATGCGCAGCTCGCGCTTCTCGCCGGTCGAGCGGCGCAATTCGACCGCCTGCTCGAACAGGACCAATGCATCGACGAACCGGCCGGCATCGAAGTAGGACCAGCCGAGATTGTTGAGCAGCGGTCCGCGCCAGGTTCCGGCCTCGGGATGCTCGCCGATATAGGCGAGGGCGGACGCTGTCCATTCGATGGCCTCGTCAAGTGTTCCAACGATTGCCAGCATATGCGCGGCGTCCACGGCCAACGCATGGGCCCCGGTCTGCCGCGCCAGTCGCCAGGCTTCGGCGAACAGTGGCCGCGCCTTTTCGCGTTCGCCGGCGGAATTGTGGAGGCGGCCGCGCTCGAGGGAGCAGATCGCGCGGGCTTTCGGATCGTCGCCGGCCAGACGAAAGGCTCGGTCGATCAGCGCGTGGCCCGCGGCGAAGTCTCCGGCCAGGCCGAGTTCCCTGGCGTGTTTCGCCAGATCCGAAACACTGTCCGCCATGCCGATCTCACTTATGACCAGGATGCGATGCCGGCGCCGGCCGAATGCGATCTGAACGGTCGTGCGCCGGCGCCGCCGCTCTTCAATCTTTTCCGAACAGCTTCTTCAGCATGGCGGCCATAGGGCCGCTTTCGGGAATTTTTGCCGTCGGCTGCTGCGGGCGCGCCTGGCGGACATGGCTTTGCTGCTTCGGCGCCTTGGGCGGCGGGCGGTCGTCATCGCCGGTCGGCACCAGCTTGTCGCGCAAGGTGAGGGTGACGCGGTTCATGAACGAGTTGTCGTCGCCCTTGGCGAGCAGCGCGGCGTCGTCGGCGATTGCGTCCAGCAGGACATCGAGCCACTCACGGTCCGCCTTGGCGAAATCGCCAAGCACGTGGCCGTGCACCATCTCCTTGACGCCGGGATGGCCGACGCCGATGCGCACCCGGCGATAGGCGTTGCCGACATGCTGGTCGAGCGAGCGGATGCCGTTATGGCCGCCGGAGCCGCCGCCGACCTTGACCCGGAGCTTGCCGGCGGCAAGGTCGATCTCGTCATAGAAGACGGTGAGCGCAGCCGGCTCGAGCTTGTAAAAGCGCAGCGCCTCGCCGACCGACTGCCCGGACAGGTTCATGAAGGTCTGCGGCTTGATCAGCAGGATTTTCTCGCCGCCGAGCGTGCCTTCGCAGATCAGGCCCTGGAATTTCCGAGACCAGGGCGAAAAGGAATGGCGGCGGGCTATCGCGTCCGCCGCCATGAAGCCGACATTGTGCCGGTTGTTCTCGTATTTCGGGCCTGGATTGCCGAGGCCTGCAAAGACAAGCATCGCCGTCTCCGGACGCCTAGAGCATGATGCCGAAAAGTGTGAGGCGGTTTTCGGAAAACATCATGCTCTATTTCTCTGATTTAGAGCCGGATGAAATCATCCGGCTCGGAGAAATTACTTCTCTTCGGCCGCCGGGGCCGCCGTCTCGGTCGCCGCCGCCTCGGTGGTCTCTTCCGTCTCCGGCTTCATTGCGGCGGAGCCGGCAATGGTCGCGATGGTGAAGTCGCGATCGGAGATGACCGGCTTGACGCCGGCCGGCAGCTTGACCGCCGAGATGTGGATCGAGTCGCCGATGTCGGTGCCGGTGAGATCGACGGTGATGGATTCCGGGATCGCGTTGGCCGGGCAGTGGAACTCGACTTCGTGGCGAACGATGTTGAGCACGCCGCCGCGCTTGATGCCGGGCGACTTGTCCTCATTGATGAAGTGGACAGGCACGTCGACATTGACCTCGGTGTCCTTGCCGATGCGCAGGAAGTCGACATGGACAGGGAAATCCTTGACCGGGTCGAGCTGGAAATCCTTCGGCAGAACCTGGATCTTCTTGCCGTCGACATCGATCGTGGCGACCGTGGTCAGGAACCCGCCGCCATGGATCTTGTAGAAGATGTCCTTGTAGTTCAGCGCAATCGCCAGGGGAGGCTGCTTGTCGCCGTAAATAACTGCAGGCACTTTACCGTTGCGACGAACTGCACGGGCGGACCCCTTACCGACCTGTTCGCGCGCTTCGGCCTTGAGCTCGTAAGCATCGTGGCTCATGGCATTTCCTTTCGCGTGTTATGGAGCGCTTGCGGCAAGCACGGGGCCAACCGTAAACGTCGAAAGCCGTCGCGGCCTTGCACGATCTGTCCGATGCGTTTGGCGATCCAAATGCGTCTGGGGATCATGCCGGGCCTTGCCGGCCTTCCTCCGCGTTGCCTCCAAGGGTGTCTACGCGGGTGGCGGCTCTATAGCGGAAGGCGGGCGGGGGCGCAAGCGGTTGGGCTGGAAGGCTTGGCATGGGTGGTTGCCAGCGACGAAAGCATAACCGGAAGTCCCGTTTGCGACAATGTAGGATAGGGCGGCTCTCAGCCGTCCTGCGGCGCGTAACCAGAACCGTGGGGACCACTATGAAACTTCTTTTCAGCCGCAATCCCAATCCTCGCCTCGCGGTCGCGACGGCGCGCTATCTCAAGGCGGAGATCGCGTTCGAATTCGCATCGCCCATGGCGCCGGGGCAGGCCGAGCGCTACCGCGCGCTCAACCCCAATCTGACCTTGCCGATATTGGTCGGCGCGGGATGGAGCCTGTGGGAGGCGGACGCCATCGCCTGCCGGCTTTCGCGCACGACGCGTTCGGATTTCTGGCGCAACGGAGACGATGAGCCGGACATGATCCGCTGGATCAGCTGGGGCAAGGAACGGTTCGCCTTCGCTTGCGACATGGTGCATTTTGAGCGCGGCACCAAGCAGCGCTACGGGTTGGGTCCCATCGATCAGGCGCTGGTCGAGGAGGGGCTGAAGCAGTTCCACAGAGCCGCGGCGGTCCTCGAGCCTGAGCTTTCCGCGCGGGATTGGCTTGTCGGCAATTCGATCTCCTATGCGGACTTCCGCATGGCGACGTTCCTGCCCTTCAACGACGTTGCCGGATTGCCGCTCGACGACTATCCGTCGATCCGTCGCTGGTATGGTCGGCTGGAAGCGATCGACGCCTGGCGCGACCCGTTCCAGGGGCTGGATGCGCCGCCGCTGCCGCCGGTCAAGATCGAGGCGTGAACGCCGGCTTTTGCGCGATTCCGTTGCGCTTAGGCGGCGTCGACCGCCTGGCCGTCAGTCAGCGCGTCGCGCAACGCCTGGATTTGCCGGTTCAAGGCATCGAGTTCAGCCAGCTTCATGCCTGACCGCTCGATCAGCGTCTCGTTCAGGCAATTGCACTGGACGAGCAGAGCCCGTCCGCTGGGGGTCAGGTCGACTTGCACCTGACGCTCGTCGGTCTGGCTGCGCTGCCGTGTGACAAGGCCAGCCTGCTCCATTCTTTTGACCAGCGGCGTGATGGTGCTCGATTCCAAAGCGAGCCGATGCGCGATGCTGCCCACCGACATGCCGTCCGCCTCTCCCAGCGCGTTAAGCACGAGGTATTGCGGGTAGGTGATGCCCATCTCATCCAGCATCGGCTTGTAGGTGCGGTTGATCGCCATCGAGGTGGCATAGAGCGTGAAGCAAAGCTGATTGTCCAACGGGAGAGGCACGGCGCATTCCTTTTGCCGACTGAGCATCCGCTGTGTACCACGAAAAATGATATCGCGATACATATTTTCGTGGACAAGGCTTTGGATCTCCGCTACGCAGATAGTTATCGCGATATTGTTTATTGCGGTATCAAACGAAGGAGATTGAGATGAGCTTGCAGACCACTCCAGGGCAGACCAAGTCAGGTTCGGGCAGCGGCACGATCACCACCAAGGACGGAACGCGGATCTTCTACAAGGATTGGGGGACGGGCCAGCCGATCGTATTCCATCATGGCTGGCCGCTGAGCAGCGACGACTGGGACGCCCAGATGCTGTTCTTCCTGTCAAAGGGTTACCGTGTCGTCGCGCATGACCGGCGCGGCCACGGCCGTTCCAGCCAGACCGATACCGGCAACGAGATGGACACCTACGCGGCCGACGTGGCTGAGCTCGTCGCGCATCTCGACCTCAAGGACGCCATCCATGTCGGCCATTCGACGGGCGGCGGCGAGGTGGCGCGCTATGTGGCCAAGTATGGCTCGGGCGGCCGCGTCGCCAAGGCCGTGTTGATCGGCGCGGTGCCGCCGATCATGGTGAAGACGCCTGCCAATCCAGGCGGCTTGCCGATCGAGGTGTTCGACGGTTTCCGCGCGGCGCTGGCGGCCAATCGCGCCCAGTTCTTCCACGACGTGCCGGCCGGCCCGTTCTATGGCTTCAACCGTCCGGGCGCGCAGGTTTCCGATGGCGTCATCGACAATTGGTGGCGCCAGGGCATGATGGGGGGCGCCAAGGCGCATTACGACTGCATCAAGGCCTTCTCGGAAACGGACTTCACCGAGGACCTGAAGGCAATCGATGTGCCGGTGCTGGTCATGCATGGCGACGACGACCAGATCGTGCCGATCGCGGACTCCGCGCTCATCTCGATCAAGCTGCTCAAGAAGGGCGAGCTCAAGGTCTATAAGGGCTTTCCGCATGGCATGGCGACGACCCGTGCGGATGTCATCAACGCCGACCTGCTGGCCTTCTTCAAGGCTTGAGGCGGGTCGCCAAACACGAAAGCACCCGCCAGGCGGCGGGTGCTTTGATCTTTGGAAGTCGTTCGAGATGGCCGGGCAATCAGGCCTTCCGCGCTTCCTTCATGTTGGGCAGGAAGACCGTCAGCAGACCGAGGAAGGGCAGGTACGAGCAGATCTGATAGACGAAGTCGATGCCCTTCATGTCGGCGACGACGCCGAGCACCGCGGCGGCGATGCCGCCCATGCCGAAGGCGAAGCCGAAGAAGATGCCGGCGATCATGCCGACGCGGCCCGGAACCAACTCCTGCGCGAAGACGACGATGTTGGAGAAGGCCGACGAAAGGATCAGGCCGATCAGCACGGTCAGCACCATCGTCCATTCCAGATTGGCGTAGGGCAGCGCGAGCGTGAAGGGCAGCACGCCGACGATCGAGAACCAGATCATCGCCTTCTGGCCGTAGCGGTCGCCGAACGGGCCGCCGAGCAGGATGCCCAGCGCCGAGGCGCCGAGGAACAGGAACAGCATCACCTGGCTCATCTGCACCGAAACACCGAACTTATGCATGGCGTAGAAGGTATAGTAGCTGGAGAGCGAGGCGATATAGGCGTTCTTGGTCAGCACCAGCAGCGTCAGCACGGCCAGCGCCCACATGACCTTCTTGCGCGCGAAGGGCGAGACATGGGCGGCCTGCTTGCGCGTGGCCATCGAGGCGCGCAGCCGGCTGTACCAGCCGCCCACCTGCCACAAGACGACGATGCCGATCAGCGAGCCGACGGCGAACCAGGAAATGCTGGTCTGGCCGAACGGCACGACGATGAAGGCGGCGAGCAACGGGCCCATGGCCTGGCCGAAATTGCCGCCAACCTGGAACAGGGACTGCGCCAGGCCGAAGCGGCCGCCCGAGGCGAAGCGGGCGATGCGCGAGGATTCCGGATGGAAGATCGCCGAGCCGATGCCGATCAGCGAGGCGCCGATCAGGAGCAGCCAATAGTGGCCGGCATGAGCAAGCACCACCAGCCCGACCAGCGACGAGGCCATGCCCCAGGGCAAGGAATAGGGCATCGGCTTCTTGTCGGTGATCATGCCGATCACCGGCTGCAGCAGCGAGGCCGTCACCTGGAAGGTGAAGGTCAGAAGGCCGATCTGCCAGAAATCGAGACCGTAATTGTCCTTGAGCAGCGGATAGATCGCCGAAAGCAGCGACTGCATGATGTCGTTGACGCAGTGGCAGAAGCTCACCGCAAGAATGACGGTGAAGGCCGTCGCTTGCGCCGAGATGTTGCTTGCCGGCGCCGGTGCGGCGACGGAGGTGGCGGTCGTATCAGTCAAGGCAATGCTCCGTAGTCTTTGGGCGGCGAACCGCAGCCGGCCTTATAGGCCCGTTGCCAAGCGACTTCTTTCGTGGTTTGGTCCAATAGTTTCGCAAGTGGGCCACATCAATGCCGCACGGCAAGGAGATATTCAAAGGCGACGCCGCCGAGCTCGGCCGGCTGCACGAAAGCCGCTGGCAATGGCTGGAACAGGCCGTCGGACCAGCGGTGGCGCTGCCGACCGAATATCCGGACGGCTATCACGTGCCGCGGCACCGCCACAGCCGCAGCCAGTTGCTGCACGCGCTGGTCGGCGTCGTGCTGGTGACGACGAAGCACGGGCGCTGGATGGTGCCGCCCGACCATGCGATGTGGATACCGGCCGGCACCGAGCACGCCGTCGAGATGCTGGGCGACGTCTCGATGCGCTCGGTCTATGTCGTGCCGGATGCGGTCGCCGGTCTGCCGGAAGGTTTGCGCGTCGTCGGCATCACCGAACTGATGCACAGCCTGATCGTGGAATCGGAGAAGCTGCCGCAAGGCGGCGAGCTTGAGGGACGCGCCGCGCTCGTCATGGGGCTTTTGCTGCACGAGATCCCGAACCTGCCGGAACGGCCGCTCGGCCTGCCTTTCCCCTCCGATCACAAGCTCGCGGCGCTCTGCCGGCGCTTCGTGGCGGCGCCCTCGCCGCATGCGACGATCGACGAATGGGCGGATGCGGCGGGCATGAGCCGGCGGTCGTTCACCCGTGCCTTCCATCGCCAGACCGGGCTGTCGCTGTCGACCTGGCGCCAGCAGGCGTGCCTGTTCGCGGCGCTGCCGAGGCTCGCCGATGGCGAGCCGATCACCAGGGTGGCGCTCGATCTTGGCTATGACAGCGTGCCGGCTTTCACGACCATGTTCAAACGCATGCTCGGCGCCTCGCCGCGCGGTTATATGCGCGGCGCCCGTGATGCTGGCGAGGGGACAAAGCGGCCGAGCGGCTCGCCTCGCGCGGAGACTGCGGCGGTTTAATCGAACAGGCTCGACACCGATTCCTCGGTCGCCGTGCGCGAGATCGCCTCGCCCATCAGGTCGGCGATCGAAATGACGCGGATATTCGGCGCATCGAGCACGCCCTGCGTCGGCTGGATGGAATCGGTGATGACCAGCTCCTGCAGCTTCGAGCCGGCGATGCGGGCGACGGCGCCGCCGGAGAGCACGCCATGGGTGATGTAGGCGGTGACGGAGGTCGCGCCATTGGCGAGCAGCGCGTCGGCCGCGTTGCAAAGCGTGCCGCCGGAATCGACGATGTCGTCGATCAAGAGGCAGTCCTTGCCGGCGACCGCGCCGATGATATTCATGACTTCCGATTCGCCCGGGCGCTCGCGGCGCTTGTCGACGATGGCCAGCTGCGCATCGAAGCGCTTGGCCAAAGCGCGCGCCCGCACCACGCCGCCGATGTCGGGCGACACCACGACGACATTGCCGAGCTGCTTGTATTTCGCCTTCACGTCTCGGGCCATCACCGGCACCGAGAACAGATTGTCGGTCGGGATGTCGAAGAAACCCTGGATCTGGCCGGCATGCAGATCGAGCGTCAGCACGCGGTTGGCGCCGGCGCGGGTGATCATGTTGGCGACCAGCTTGGCCGAGATCGGCGTGCGGCCCGAGGCGCGGCGGTCCTGCCTTGCATAGCCGAAATAGGGGATGACCGCCGTGATGCGCCGCGCCGAGGAGCGCATGAAGGCGTCCATCATGATGAGCAGTTCCATCAGATGGTCGTTGGTCGGATAAGAGGTCGACTGCAGGATGAACACATCCTCGCCGCGCACGTTTTCCTGGATCTCGACGAAGATTTCCTGGTCGGCGAAGCGCCTGACGCTGGCCTTCCCTAACGGGATGTTGAGATAGCGAGCGACCGCTTCGGCCAGCACCCGGTTGGAATTGCCCGCGAAAAGCTTCATGCACCGTTCCTGGTGAAGGATGGAGAGGCCGGAGAGACTCTCATGAGCCTTTTATGCGGGCTTTTAGCGGCCCGCGCCGGTATTGCAAGCCTCGTTGTGGGGATTCCTTCCGGCGACCGCAACAAACAGGGAAAACATCGCAAGCCGGCAACAGTTTGGCCGGCAATAGTTTTGCCGGTCCGGTCAACCGGCGCCGCCGCTGCCGAGCCAGGCGGCGAACTGGTCGATCGTCTGGTCGGCGATGGCCTGCATGGTGGCGGGCGCCACCGTGGGCCAGCCCTCGCCGGCGCCGACGGAGGGCGCCTTCTGCTGGCCATTGATGCGGTGCAGGCGGTTGCCGGACGGATCGTAGATGTCCCAGACATAGATGACGGTCGTGTCCTTGCCCTCGGACATCGTCGAAAAATAGCCCTTCAGCACATGTGTCGCCGTCTGGTCCGTGCTGCCGACAAGCGTCAGGCCACGCTGTTTGGCACGGGTCTGCAGTTCCGCCGTCAACGGTGCCGCCGCGTCCACCGATGCGCCGACGATCGGCGCCACCTGCAGCCGCGTCCTGGCGATGGCGGCGGTCTGGGCCGGCGTCGCGGGTCTTGCGGATGCTGTCGTCGCAGGCGCAGGCGCTGGCGAAGGAGCAGGCGCGGTCGTGGTCGGAGAGGTGGCCGTTGTCGATGTGCCCTGCGTGGCGGCCGAAGACTGGGTCGAGCTCGCCGGCGGCTTGACGGCGGAAGGATCGAGCACGTCCTTGGCGTTGGTGCAGGCGCCGAGCGCCAACGCCGCAAGCAATGACACGGTCGTCACCCGCGATCGTCTCATTTGCCTGAAAACTCCCTAGTGGCGAACGCCCCCGCGTGAACCAACCATTATGGATTCACTGCACGATCAAGTCGAGATCATGGCGCGACAGCGGCTTCGGCGCCGATTCCGTGGTGAGGTAGGTGCGGCCAAGAGTCATCGCGGTCTCGGTCTCGGAGTCCATGATGATCATATGCGCGAACAGCGTCATATTGGGTGCGATCGGCTCCGGATTGCCCTGGTAGAACATCGGCATGTCCATCCAGGACGGCGTGAAGCGTGCGCCGACCGAATAGCCGCAGGCATTCAGCCGGTGCTTGGTCAGATTGTGCGCCTCGAGCGTGCGGGCATGCGCGTCGAAGACATCGCCGAAGGTGTTGCCCGGCGTCATCGCCTTTTCGACCGCGAGCAGGGCGGCACGGGAAGCGTCGAACAATTCCTGGTGACGTTTCGACACCTTGCCGGTCAGAACGGTGCGCATCATGGGGGCATGATAGTGGTGGAAGACGCCGGCCCATTCGAGCGTCAGCTGGTCGTTCTTGGTGAGCTTGCGACGGCCGGCCTTGTAGCGGCAGAGCAGAGCGTCGGCGCCGGAGCCGATGATATACTCGTTGGCGGGATAGTCGCCGCCGCCGGCAAAGACCGCGCCCTGCATGGCGGCGAGAATGAGCCCTTCGTCGCCGCCTTGCTTGATCAGCGGTAGCGCCGCATCCAGCGCGTCGTCGGATAGATTGGCGGCCTTTTCCGCCTTGGCGATCTCGGCCGGGCTCTTGAACAGGCGCAGCCGGCCGACGATGCCGGAGGCATCCGCGATCTGGCCGAAGGTCTGCAACTGCTCGTCGAGACGCCGGCCGTTATAGGCGGTCAGGCCATGGGTGTCGTATTCGACGCCGATGCGGGCGCCAAGCAGATCGAGGTCGTTGAGCAGGTTGCGCAGGTCGATCGCCGGGTTGGCGTCCTGACGGTCGGTCCACAGCACGATGTTCTCGATGGTCGAGGTATGGCGCGCTTGCCTCAGATCGGCCGAACGGGTGAGCAACACCATCGAGCCGTCGGCTTTCACCACCAGGCACTGGAAGAAGCAGAAGCCGAACGTGTCGTAGCCAGTCAGCCAGTACATGCTCTCCTGCGCGAACAAAAGCACGGCGTCGAGCTTCTTCTCGGCCATTTCGATCAGCAGCCGGTCGCGTCGTGCGTCGAATTCCGAACGTTCGAAATGCAGCGCCATTTACTCTTTCTCCAGAACGATTGCCGAAACCTGGCGCCCGTAGTCCGCTTCCTTGCGGTGTGTGGTGCGCCGGTAGGAATAGAAGAGATCTTCTTCCGCGTAAGTGCAGCGGCCAAGGCCCTCGGCGGTCACGCCGGCCTTGCGCAACCGGTCGACCGTATATCGGTTGAGGTCGAACATCGAGTGGCCAGCGGTCTTCGACGGCCTGAAATAGCGGTTATTGCCGGCGTCGGCCTCGACGAAGCGGGCGACGAATTCCGGCCCGACCTCGTAATTGTCGGGTCCGATCGAGGGGCCAAGCACGGCGACGATGCGGTCGCGGCGGGCGCCAAGGGCTTCCATCGTGGCGACCGTGTTCTCGAGCACGCCGGTGAAGGCGCCCTTCCAGCCCGCATGGGCAGCGCCGATGACGCGCGCCTCGGCATCGGCGAACAGGACCGGCCCGCAATCGGCGGTCGAGGCGCCGATGGCGATGCCGGGACGGTCGGTGACGATGGCGTCGGCTTTCGGGCGCGGGCCGGCGAAGGGCTCCCTGGCGACGACGACATCCGGCGAGTGGACCTGATGCGCGGTCAACAGATGACCCGCCGGCACGCCCATCCAATCGGCAACGCGCCGCCGGTTCTCGGCGACCAGTGTCTGATCGTCGCTGGAGCCGGTGCCGATGTTAAGCCCCCGATAGATACCGTCGGAGACGCCGCCGATGCGGGTGAAATAGCCGTGGCGCATGCCTTGCGCCTGTTCAAGCAGCGGCGAACGTACTGGATCGGGTCTGGTGTGATTCAGCATGGTTGGGTTTGTCGTCCGTGCAAGGCGGGTTCGTCAAGGCGAAGTTCGGACAACGATGCGGACCAGACGGCGAGGCCGCTCGCCGATCTCAGCCGGCTTTTGCCGCCGGCAGGACCTTCATGACCTTGAACAGCTCACCCATCGCGTCGGGGCCGGCCAGGCGTTCGACCGCGTCGGAGATGGCTTGACGTGTCTCGAGATCGGCATCGGCGCCGAGCGTGCCGGCGCGCTCGAGCAGGCCCATGCCGAGCAAAAACTCGCCCTGTGTCGACAATTGCACGTCGAGACCGTAAGCGCGCGCCATGCCGGCAAGAGCTGCGAAATCGACATGGGCGGTGAGGTCGGCCTCGCCTGGATTGGCCAAAACATCCTCGCGTTGGTGCCGGCGCAGCGCCTGGAAAGTGTCGCCGATCCCTGCCTGCAGATGGCCGTAGTCGATGAAGAGGCCAGCGCCGCCTAGGCCGGCTATGCGTTCGCCGATCTGCGACATCAGCGCCGAACGGGCAGGCGCCACTTCGACGACGGCGCCTTGCGGCGCATCGGCAGCGGCTGCCGGCAGCAGTGCCGGGTCGACGGACCCTGCGCCGGCGAAGAAATGCAGTTCATCGGCGCCGTCGAGGCCGACAACGCGCTCGCGCCAGCCTGTGCCGACATAGACGAACTGCCGGATCGGCACCGCGTCGAACAATTCGTTGCCGACGATGAAGAGCGGTTGCCGCGGCAGCGTGTCGATGGTCTGGTGCCAGGCAAGCGTCACGCTCCGGTCGGCGAGCGTCTGCTTCTGGATCTCAGCCAGGCGCGGGCTGGTCTCGACCATGGCAAAGGAGGCGCCGGCGACGAGCCCGGTGTCGAGCCGCGACCACGTGCGCAGCATGTCCTTCATCAAGGTGCCGCGGCCGGGACCGATCTCGGCAAAGGTCGCGGGCAAAGGCCGGCCGGTGCCCTGCCAGGCCTGGTAGAGCCAGACGGCGACCAGCTCGCCGAACATCTGGCTGATCTCGGGCGCGGTGATGAAGTCGCCGGCGGCGCCGAAGGGCTCGCGCGTCGTGTAGTAGCCCTCGTCGGGATCGAACAGGCAGAGCGCCATATACTCGCTGACCGGGATCGGCCCCGCCGCGCCGATCAGGCCGATGATGCGCTCCTTCAGCCGGGTCATGCCGCCCGCGGCTCGGGCGCCGGCTTTGCGGTGACCATGGCCCAGATGCCGGCGAGCACCATCGGCGTGGACAGGATCATGCCCATGGTCAGCCAACTGGTGCCAAGCAGGTAGCCGAGTTGCTGGTCGGGCTCGCGGAAGAACTCGACGAAGATGCGCGACAGGCCGTAGCCGCAGATGAAGGCGCCGCCGACGAAGCGCGGCGTCTTCAGTTTCAGCCGCGAATGGGTGAGGAAGCGCAGCACCAGGAAGAGCACAAGGCCTTCGAGCAGCGCCTCGTAGAGCTGGCTGGGGTGGCGGGTGAACGGGCCGCCATTGGGGAATTCGATCGCCCAGGGCACGTCCGAGGGCCGGCCCCAGAGCTCCGAATTGATGAAGTTGGCAACGCGCACAAGGCCGAGCCCAACCGGCACGCCTGCCGACACCACATCGAACAGTGTCCAGGTGTGGATGCGGCGCTTGAGCGAAAACAGCGTCATGGCGAGGATGACGCCAAGCAGGCCGCCATGGAACGACATGCCGCCCTGCCAGACGGCGAAGATGTCGAGCGGATGGGCGATATAGCGCTTCAGATCGTAGAAGAGCACGTAGCCGGTGCGCCCGCCGAGCACGACGCCGATAGCCGCCCAGACGATGAAATCGTCGAGATCCTCGGGCTTCATCGGCAGCTTGCCGTCCGGCCACAGGCGCGGGTCGGTGACGAGGCGCTTGGCATACCACCACGCAAAGAGGATGCCGACGATGTAGCCGACACCATACCAATGCACCGCCAGCGGCCCGATATGAACGATGACCGGATCGATGTTGGGGAAGGGCAGGGAGGCCAGCGGCAGCAGGAAATATTCGCTCAACGGGGTCTCCGGGGCACGGTCACGATTGGGCGCGGACCATGCGGCAGGGTTTTGGCGCGGTCAAGGCAAGGCTTCGCTTGCATTCCGCGCCGCGTGCCACTACCTCAAATCGACGAAGCGAGGATCTGCCATGTCGACCGGACCGAACCGCATTCTCGACGAATTCGCAAAGATCATGACCGACGCCGCGGGCGCCGCGCAGGGCGTGCGGCGGGAAGTGGAGACGGCGTTCCGGGCTCAGGCCGAGCGCATGCTGAACTCCATGGATGTGGTGCAGCGCGAAGAATTCGAGGCCGTGCGCGAGATGGCGGTCAAGGCGAGGGAAGACAACATCCAGTTGGCGACGCGCGTCGAGGCGCTCGAGGCCAGGCTCGCCGAACTGACCGGACAGGCCGCACCTGCGGGTGCTGCAAAGCCCCGCGCAAAAAAATAATCGTTAAACTTTTCCACATAGCGCGATCCGAAAAATCGCTTTGCCGTGAATCGCTTACCGGCATTGCATGAATCTTCGTGACAGCCACCTTTCCACATGCGGATGACGCAGTGCGAAAAATTGGGCTGTTCACGCGACTCCCGATCAATAGACTGAATTTGTTGCATGATTCGAGCAGGGTCATGCGCCGGGCGGTGGGGCCGGTTGGGTCTTTGCGTTGGAAAGTCCTGACCGTCCGAGTTCTAGACAAGATTGTTCGTCGTGTGTGCCCCGCGGAGCGTGTGGCGCTCCCCTGAACACAGGAAGCATTCATGGAACTCCTCGAACTCGAATTCTCCCGCGAAATCCACCCGGTGGATGTCATCGAGCAGGTGGCCCACAACAACGACTGGTCCTTCGAACGTGCCGGTGACGATGAGATTTCGATTTCGGTCGCCGGCAGTTGGACCGACTACCACGTCTCCTTCTCCTGGATGGAGGATTTCGAGGCGCTGCATCTGGCCTGCGCTTTCGACATCAAGGTGCCGGAGACGCGCGCGCTGGAAGTGATGCGGCTCCTGTCGCTGATCAACGAGCAGATGCTGTTCGGGCATTTCGATCTGTGGGAGCAGGAAGGCGCGATCATGTTCAGGCAGTCGCTGCTGCTTGCCGGCGGGGTCGAGCCGTCGAGCCAGCAGGTCGAGGTGCTTCTGTCGTCGGCGCTCGAGGCCTGCGAATGCTATTTCCAGGCCTTCCAGTTCGTCGTCTGGTCGGGTACATCGGCGAAGGACGCGCTCTCCAGCGTGCTCTTCGAGACCCATGGAAACGCCTGAACCAAACCGATATTGCCGATGAGTTCCAGCAGCGAGCGCAAGCCCGAGATCAGCTTTGCCGATTTCGACCGGGTCGATATCCGTGCCGGTACGATCCTCGAGGCTGAGCCGTTTCCGGAGGCGCGCAAGCCGGCAATCAAGCTGAAGATCGATTTCGGCCCGGCGATCGGGGTGAAGAAGTCGTCGGCGCAGATCACCAAATATTATGCGCCGGAAACGCTCGTAGGCCGCCAGGTCTTCGCGGTGGTCAACTTCCCGCCGCGCCAGATCGGCCCGTTCATGTCGGAAGTGCTGACGCTCGGCTTTCCCGATGAAGAGGGTGCGGTTGTGCTCGGCGCCATCGAGCGCAAGGTGCCAGACGGCGGGCGCTTATTCTAGGACGAGCCTGGGGCGGCCTGGAGCCACCCTATCCTGATCGGCGCGCTTGCTTGGCATCCCCAGCGCTTCGTTGACCACGTCGAGGAACATTTCGGCGCAGGCCTGCCAGCTGTAGCGCATGGCGCGCTGGCGCGCTTCGGCGCGGTCGACGTGAAGCGCCTTCATCGCCGCCTCGCCCAGATCGTTCGACACGGCTCCGCCGACGCCGTCGCCGACAATGTCGATCGGTCCGGTCACCGGATAGGCGGCGACAGGCGTTCCGCTGGCCAGCGCCTCGATGATGACGTTACCGAAAGTGTCGGTGCGGCTCGGAAAGACGAAGACGTCGGCCGACGCGTAGATCTCGGCCAGTTCGTCGTTCGGGCGGTGGCCGAGGAAATGCGCCTTGGGATAGCGCGCCTTGAGCTTTGCCAGCTCCGGCCCTTCGCCGACGATAACCTTGCTGCCCGGCAGGTCGAGATCGAGGAAGGCGGTCAGGTTCTTTTCGATCGCGACGCGGCCGACGCACAGGAAAACCGGGCGGGGAAATCCGGTTTCCTTGCGCTTGTCCGGCCGGAAATGGTCGGTGTCGACGCCGCGCGTCCAGGGCCTCAGCTTGTTGAAGCCGCGCGCCGCGAGGTCGTCCGCCAGCGATTGCGTGGCGACAAGCGTGCCCTGTCCGGAATTATGGAAGTCGCGCAGCCAGTTATAGGCCCAGCTCTCCGGCACCGGCAGGCGGGCGCTGAGATATTCGGGAAAGCGCGTGTGATAGCTGGTGGTGAAGGGGCGGCCCACCTTTCGGCAATGGCGACGCGCCATGATGCCGAGCGGACCCTCGGTGACGATGTGGATGTGGTCGGCCTTGGCGGCCTCGATCCTGCGCGCGACTTGACCCGGCGTCGTAAGCGCCAGCCGGATGTCGGGATAGGTCGGCATCGGCAAGGTGCGAAAGAGGTTCGGCGTCAGGAAATCGAGCTCGACGTCGAAGGGTTTCAGCGCCTCGGTGAGGCGTTCCAGCGTGTGCACCACGCCATTGACCTGTGGCCGCCACGCGTCGGTGACCATCAGGATGCGCATGGCGATCCTTTGCAATAGTTCCTGAACGCGCCGGCGCGGTGCCGGAACGGCAGCCAGGCAGCAGCCCGCGCCTCGCTCCAGTGCACCCGGGCGGGCACGGGATCGAAGCGGGGCGGCAGGGCCGAATCAACGAGGGTCGCGCGCTTCATGCGCGCTCTTGACCATGATTTCATGACGGGCGGATGAAGCAGTTATTTGATTGAGCATGATCTTGTCCGAAAACCGGTTTCCACTTTTCGGGATCATGCTTCGGCTTACGCGGGAACCTTGATGACGGCGCGCAGGCCGCCGAGCGGGCTGTCCTCGAGGCTGATGTCGCCGCCATGGCTGCGGGCGATGTCGCGGGCGATCGACAGGCCAAGCCCGGTGCCGCTGGCATCCAGGTTGCGCGCCTCGTCGAGGCGCAGGAAAGGCTTGAACACCTCCTCGCGCTTGTCAGGAGCGATGCCCGGCCCGTCGTCGTCGATGGTGACGGTGAGCGAGCCGCGACCGTGATTGGCGTGAACCTCGACGGTCTTGGCATAGCGGAAGGCATTGCCGATCACGTTCGAAAGCAAGCGGGCAAAGGCGTTCGGCCGCACATGCACGGCCGGATCGCCGGTCAATGTCGTCGTCAGCTTGCAGCCGCGCAATTGGGCTTCCTCGCCGAGTTTCTGAAAATAGGCGTTGAGGTCGAAACGGCCGGTATCCTCCGCGGCCTCACCACGGGCAAAGGAAAGATAGCCTTCGAGCATCGACTGCATGTCGTCGATGTCCTGGTTCAGCGCGGCCTTGGTCTCCGACTTGCCGCCGGCCAGCGCCAATTGCAGCTTGAAGCGGGTGAGGATGGTCCTGAGATCGTGGCTGACGCCGGTCAGCATGGCGGTGCGCTGCTCGATCTGGCGCTCGATACGCTCGCGCATCTGGATGAAGGCGAAACCCGCTCGGCGAACCTCCTCGGCGCCGCGCGGGCGGAAATCGCGCGGCATCGGCCGGCCCTTGCCGAAGCTCTCGGCGGCTTCGGCAAGCGTAAGGATCGGCCTGATCTGATTGCGCAGGAAGGGAATGGCGATCATCAACAGCACCAGCGAGGTGCCGACCATCCAGATCAGGAAGATGTGGGTGTTCGAGGCATAGGCCTGGCTTCGCCGCACGAAAACGCGCAGCACCTTGCCTTCGAGCTGGACGCGAACCTCGACGACGTTCGAATTGCCGACCGTGTCGATCCAGAACGGACGGTTGATCTGCCTGGTGATCTCCGACGACAGCGCCTCGTCGAGGATCGAGAAGAACGGTTTCGGACCCGGTGGCGGCAGCGGATCGGGCGGCAGCAGATCCACCTTCAACTGCATGCGGTCCTGGGCGATGCGGATGATGTTGGCGTAGTCGGCGTCATGCGGATAGGTCTCCATCATGTCGATGACCGCCGCTATGTCCGAGATAGTCGCCTGCGACAGGCGCTGCGTGACCGTCTGCCAATGGCGCTCCATGAAGACGAAGGCGACCACGGACTGCAGAAGGATCATCGGCGCGATGACGATGATCAGCGAGCGCGCGTAGAGCCGCTTCGGCATGTAGAGCGCGACCAGGCGCCAGAACCGGTTCCAGGCGCGCGGCATCGCCCTCAGCGTCCGCAATGCGAGATCGCCGGGGCCGCCTGCTTTGGGCTTGTCCAGTTGCGTGGTCGCCATTCGCCCTTCCGCTCGTCGATGGCCGTTCAGCAAAGGGCCTTCGACGGTAATTTATTCGACGCTGAGCCGATACCCAATACCGCGCACCGTCTGCAGCCACACCGGATTGGACGGATCGCGCTCGATCTTGCGGCGCAGCCGGTTGATCTGAACGTCGATGGTGCGCTCGCCGACATCCGATTCATCGCCCACCAGCTCATGGCGCGGTATGGTCTCGCCCGCCCGCGCGGCGAAGATCGCCAGGATCTCCTGCTCGCGATCGGTCAGCTTAAGCGCCTCGCCGCCGCGCTTCAATTCGCGCTTGGCGATCTGGAACGTGTAGGGTCCGAACACCAGCTGCTCCACCTTCGGCGTCGCGGCCGGGCCGCCACGGCGCAGGATGTTGTTGATGCGCAGGATGAGCTCGCGCGGATCGAACGGCTTCGGCAGGTAATCATCGGCGCCGGCTTCCAGCCCGGTGATGCGGCTGTCGGTCTCGGACAGCGCCGTCAGCATCAGGATCGGCACGTTCTTTTCGGCCCGCAGCGCCTTGGTGAGGTCGACGCCGGTCTCGCCCGGCATCATGACGTCGAGCACCAAAAGGTCGAAGTCGAGGCCGGCGAGCTTGCGTCTGGCCTCGCCGGAATTGCCGGCGACGGTGACGCGAAAACCGTTCTCGGACAGATACTGCTTGAGCAGGTTGCGGATACGTGTGTCGTCATCGACAACCAAGAGGTGCGGCGCGTCATCGTCGGGCGCGGCCGGATGATCAACCTTCTCAATGGTCTCCATGGTTCTTCCCCGATGTTTGCGCAGGCACAATGTCGATCTGCGCTCTTAGTTCCGGATTGACCATCGCTTCCAGGAATCGCTCGATCGTGGCGCGTTCGGTGGCTCCGGAATCCTCCAATGCCGCACGGATGCGGCGCGACTGTGGCCGCGCCAGCGCCAAGGCCAGCGCGCGACCCTTGGCGGTCGGGTAAAGCTCGCGCTGCCGGCGGTCACGCGGACCTTGCACCTGGACAATATGGTCAGTGTCGATCAACTGCTTCAAGACCCGCGCCAGGCTTTGCTTGGTGATCTTCAGCACATCGAGCAGTTCGGCGACGGTGAGGCCCGGCCTGCGGTTGACGAAATGCAGCACGCGATGATGGGCGCGGCCGAAGCCGTATTCGGCGAGGATCTGGTCCGGGTCGGAGGTGAAATCGCGGTAGGCGAAGAAAAATAATTCGATGATGGCGAAGTCGATGCCGTCCTCGTCGGCGATCGCCGTCCTGATCGGTTTTCCGGCTGCGGGGCTTGGATCCGTCATCATTTCTCCATGCAAGGCGGAATTATGTCAGTACTATTGACGTAATTTTCGGGCAATGATAATTTTTGACAAGCTTTTCGGCGGATTGCGAACGAAAAGGCAAGTGGAAGCCGTTTTTCCGGAACTTCCTGAGTTTGCCAGGAATTGAATATCCGCCTACGCTTTCAAGCATTGGCCGGCGTTTCGGATCCTGTAGCGGGGCCGATGCGAAAGGCTTTAAAACACAACGATTTGCGGGCGCCTGCCCGCGGGAGGTTTCCATGGCATCCGTTCCCTTCGATCAATTGGATGGCTTCATCTGGATGAACGGCGAGTTCGTCAAATGGGCCGACGCCAAGATCCATGTGCTGACCCATGGCCTGCACTATGCCAGCGCCGTCTTCGAGGGCGAGCGCGCCTATGGCGGCCAGATCTTCAAGCTGACCGAGCATAATGAGCGCCTGCATGAATCGGCGCGCATCTTGGGCTTCAAGATTCCTTATCCGGTCGCCGAGATCGACGAAGCCTGCCGCACGCTTTTGAAGAAGCAGGGTTTCCAGGACGCCTATGTGCGCCCGATCGCCTGGCGCGGCAGCGAGCAGATGGGCGTCTCGGCCCAGAACAACCGCATCAACTGCGCCATCGCCATCTGGCAATGGCCGAGCTATTTCGACCCCGCGCAGAAGCTCAAGGGCATCCGCCTCGATGTCGCCGAGTGGCGCCGGCCCGATCCGCGCACCGCACCGTCGAAGTCGAAGGCCGCCGGCCTCTACATGATCTGCACACTGTCAAAGCACGCCGCGGAGGCCAAGGGCTACGCCGACGCCATGATGCTCGATTGGCGCGGCCAGGTGGCGGAAGCCACAGGCGCCAACATCTTCTTCGTCAAGGACGGCAAGATCCATACGCCCACGCCCGACTGCTTCCTCGACGGCATAACCCGCCGCACGGTGATCGGCCTGGCGAAGGATCGCGGTTTCGAGCTGGTCGAGCGCGCCATCATGCCTGAGGAGCTCGAAGGTTTCGAGCAATGCTTCCTCACCGGGACGGCGGCCGAGGTCACACCGGTTTCGGAGATCGGTCCGTACCGATTCGAGGTTGGCGAGATAGCCAAGACGTTGATGAATGACTATTCGGCTGCGGTGCAGCCAAAGCATGCGATTGCCGCAGAATAGCGATAGTCACAGCTTTTTTGTGCAATAGGGGCGGTTTTCGGGCCGCCCCTTTTATTTAAGCGCCTGCGCATTTGACTTTCGAACAATTCGGCGTCTCATGATGGTGTCGGCCCGAGGAGGCTGGCGGCTATGGAGGGACTAGGTACATGGATACGAACACGCTCGTTGCGATCGTTATTCAGGTGATTACGGGTGTCATCGGCGGTCAGGCAGTCGGCGCGGCGCTGAGCCAAGCGGCGATGGGTCAGCTTCCTAAAATCCTCGGCGGCGCGATCGGCGGCGTCGGCGGCGCGGCCATCCTGGGCAGCCTGCTGGGCCATGGCACGGTCGATCCGGCGGCGGCGGCAGCGGCCGCCGGCGGTTTGGGCAGCTCGCTGAACATCCAGAACATCGTCGGCGGCGCCGGCGGCGGCGCCATCCTGACCGGCATCATCGGCGCGGTCATGGGCGCCATGAAGAAATAGGCCGGGATTACCCCTCGGGCCTCAGCATGGGCGGCTCCGGCCGCCCATTTCTTTTCTAAAGCGCGTCGCGATCTTTCAGATTCGCTCCATGGGCTTTAGGTTTTTGATTTTACGCGTGTCTTTATCCCAAAGCCGGTTCCCACTTTCGATGGCATGCTTTAGGGCCGTTCGCTCGGCTCGATGGTGGACGCGGCCCGCCATGGCCTCTACATCAAGATCACACTTGGAGCGGTGCACCGTTTCGCGGAAACGGCAAACCGTTCCTCCCGTTTGGCGCAATTCCGGACGGAGGCTACGGCGAAGGCGCCGAGCCTAAACCGTGTCACACTTTTCCTGGAATTGCTCGAGAAAGGAAAGCGATGGGTCAGCTCAATGCCGGTATCGTGCCGGTCACGCCGTTCCAGCAGAACTGCACCATTTTGTTCGATATGGACGACAAGACGGGCGTCGTCGTCGATCCCGGCGGCGATGTCGACAAGATACTGTCGGTGCTGAAGGACAATGCCATCAGCGCCGGCGCGATCTGGATCACGCATGGCCATATCGACCATGCCGGCGGTGCGATGGAGCTCAAGGATGCGCTCGGCATCGACATTGTCGGCCCGCACGAGGCCGACAAGCCACTGCTTGCCAATCTGGAGAACCAGGCCAGGCGCTTCGGCCTCACCGACCCAGTGCGCAATTGCGTGCCGGACCGTTTTCTGACCGAAGGCGAGGTCGTATCTTTCGGCGGCCACCAGTTCGAGGTGCTGCATTGCCCTGGGCATGCGCCGGGGCATGTCGTCTACTACAACCGCGCGGCCAAATTCGCGCATGTCGGCGACGTGCTGTTTCGCGGCTCGATCGGGCGCACCGATCTGCCCGGTGGCGACCACGCCGCCCTGATCGCCTCGATCAAGCAAAAGCTTCTGCCGCTTGGCGACGATATCGGCTTCATCTGCGGCCATGGTCCAGGCAGCCGTTTTGGCGATGAAAGGCGGACCAATCCGTTTCTGACCTGACCTGCAAGCAAAGCAAAGAAAAGCGCCGCTCGAGGCGGCGCTTTCGTGGGCAGGGAACCCAGCGATTACTCGAAGCTTCGGTAGCTTCGCTCAGTTGGCGACGCAGAAATGCTGGGCGCCGTCATTGCCGGTGAAGGTGCCGGTGCGCGAGTTGAAGGTGCGGTAGCGGTCCGAGCAATACTCGTACCAGCCACGGGTCCACGGTTCGGCGTAGCGGTCGGCGTAGACGACACGCGGCTGCTGCACGTAGTAGCGGCGAACCGGCCGGTCGACGTAATAACCGTCATCATAGGCCGGATCGTAATAGCGCGGGCCGGGGTTGCTCAGCGCGCTGCCGATCAGGGCGCCTGCCGCGAGGCCGACAACACCGGCGGCGAGGGCGTCTCCGCCACGATCACGATGATGGTGCCAGCGCCAGTCGTCCGCATTGGCCCCCGAGAAGGTGGCCAAAGTGGTCGCGGCAATGCCAACGCTCAGGATGGCGGTCTTGAGAAAACGGTTCATTTTCGGTCTCCTTCGCGCCGGCCCGCGCATTTTTTCGGGGATGCGAGCCGGCTTTAGCAAAGATTAATAGGAGACCGTGGCTGAACGGAGGCTGAACGGGACCGGGCCCAAGCCATTTTTTGAGACTGGCGACTCTTTGAGACTGGCGATTTTTTGAGGCTGGCGATTTTCGAGCTGGGCGACTTAGATGCTTGGGCACAGCCCAATACCGGGCGGGAGCGGCCCCGCCTGACATAGCCTCCGTCGGATCCGTCTCGAGCCGGCTTAGCCGATCGACAGATTGACGGCCTTCGGACCCTTGCCGCGCTTGTCCGGCTCGGTGTCGAATGTCACTTTCTGCCCATCCTCAAGACCGGGAAGGCCCGACGCCTGCACGGCCGAAATGTGGACGAAGACATCCTTCGCGCCATCATCGGGCGTGATGAAGCCGAAGCCCTTGGCATGGTTGAAGAATTTGACGGTGCCGGTCTGCGGCATGGGAAACTCCTTTGATCCCATCAAGTCAAGTCTCGGGCCGGCAAACTGCCCGAGAGGAAATTTGTCCTTTATTTTAGCGCTATCGGCAAGAGAAAGTTTTCGCCTGCCGATCCAAGCATTTGCGTGCGAAAAAGGCGCGACGGTTCCGTCGCGCCTTCGCAATTTCGGGCCTGCCCGCAAGCCGATTTATGCTCCCGCCGCATCATTGCATGCGCAAGGACAGGCCGCTCTGGCGATCAGGCGGCGCGCAGGTTGACCGCCTTCGGGCCTTTGCCCATGCGGTCGGGCTCGACGTCGAAGGTGACCTTCTGGCCGTCGACCAACGTGCGCAGGCCGGAAGCCTCGATCGCGGAGATGTGGACGAACACGTCCTTGGCGCCGCCGTCCGGCGTGATGAAGCCGAAGCCTTTGGTGGCATTGAAGAACTTTACGGTACCGGTCTGGGCCATTGGGGAAAACTCCTTCACCCGTGTCAGTCTTGTGGTTTGCCCGCTGCCTCGCGCCTTGGGCAAATCCCGGTGGTTGCTTCGGCAGTCATGCATTTGCGCATGGTCAAACCCCCCGCCGAAAAACGGGGTTGTCAGAGATTCACACTTATCGGGGAAAGGTCGTCCAAAACGTTCCGCTCTCCGGGTCGCAAATGCCCGAACGTGATTTTTATTACACGGAAACGTGAAGGTTGCAATACGACGCTCGCGGGCGGCCTGCGGCGCGCCCAACGCTGGGGCCTCGATAGACCCGGTGCCACCGCGGGTCATCGGCCAGAGACGAGCCAAGCATAGGCCAGTGCGAAGGCCGTTTTCCCGGGTCCACAAACGGTGGTTGCGTTTGTGGTGGGGAATGCGAGGATATCGCGAGCCGGTGTCATGCGCCGGGATGGAGGAGGGACATATGCGATTTCTTGCGGTCTCGCGGCAGGGTGTTGTCATGGTCATGCTGTCCGCGCTGCTGGCAGCCTGCACCGTCGTCGTCGACGATGGCCCTCGCCCGCGGCCGCCCCGGCCGCATCCTCAGCTCTGCACCATGCAATACCAACCGGTCTGCGCCCGGCGCGGCGGCGACCGCCATACCTTCGCCAATGCCTGCCTGGCCGAACGGGAAGGTTACCGCATCGTGCGGGACGGTCCTTGCCGCGACGGCGGTGGTGGTGGAGAGCAGACATTCTGCACGCGCGAATACGCTCCGGTCTGCGCGAGGCGCCACGGGCAAATGCGCACCTTCCCGAACGCGTGCGAGGCGCGCGCGGCGGACTATCGCATCGTCGGCGGCGGACCCTGCTGAAAAACGGTGGTGCCCATCTGCGCAAATGGACACCACGACGCGCACTGACGCTTTGTCTTGAATCTCTTGCCCGCATGGCTTAGGTCCGGCGGACCAACAAATACGGCAGGTTTCCCATTAGCAAAGATCACAGAAGAGCGGCAAACGCCGGCGGCAGGCCTGGTGGCTCGCCCAGCCCGCTCGATCCGTATGTGCAAAAGGCGCTGCAATTCCACCAGGCGGGGCGCCGCCAGGAGGCCGAGGCGCTCTACCGGCAGGTCCTGGGGCAGCAGCCTAACCATGCCGCGGCGCTGCATTTCCTCGGATTGCTGCTGCACCAGACCGGCAGGAGCGAGGAAGGGCTCGAGCTCATCGAGCAGTCGGTGACCTTGCAACCCGAAAACGCCGACTTCCTCAACAATATGGGCACGGTCATGCGCGACCTCGGGCGCGTCGCCGCCGCGGTCGATTTCTTCCGCGGCGCGGTGGATATCCGGCCCGACCAGCTGGCCGCGCGCGACAATCTCGGTTCGTCGCTGACGCAGCTCGGCCAACTCGACGCGGCCGAGGAGATCTATCGCGGCACGATCGGCCGCAACCCGTTCCATGTTCGCGCGCGCATCGGCCTTGCCGAGACCTTGCAGGAAGCCGGACGGCTGGACGAGGCGATCAAGCTGTTCCGCGAGGCGTTGTCGATCCGGCCGAAGGACGCCGAGCTGCTCTACGGGCTGGGCGTCGCGATGATGGAGAAGGGCAAGCTCGACGAGGCGGCCGATCTCGCCCGCCAGGCGCTGGCGATCGCCCCGAACATGGCGAAGGCCTGGCTGCTGCTCACGCAGGTCAAACGCCAGACCGGGCGCGACAAGGAGCTTGCCGGCATGGAGGCCGAGCACGCCAAGGCGCCGCAGGGCAGCCTGGCGCGCATGCAGCTCTCCTTCGGCCTGGGCAAGCTCAATGACGACCTCAAGGACTATGGCCGCGCTTTCGACTATTTCGCCGAGGGCAATGCCATCCGCCGTACGGCGATCGTCTACGATCCCGCGCGCACACGCGGCGAATTCGAGGCGATGAAGGCGGCCTTCGACACGCCCTTCTTCGAGAAGCACAAGCCAAGCGGCATTTCCGACGACACGCCGATCTTCGTCGTCGGCATGCCGCGTTCCGGCACCACGCTGGTCGAGCAGATCATCGCCAGCCACCCACAGGTCCTTGGCGCCGGCGAGTTGAACATCCTGAAGACGGCCGTCGGCAAGCAGTTTCCGATGAGCATGCCGGGCGGCTTCCCCGCCGGTATCGCCGACATATCCGACAAGGCCTACGCCGAGGCGGGCCAGGCCTATCTCGACATGCTGCATAACCGCTATCCGGGTTATCGCCATGTCACCGACAAGATGCCGGGCAACTTCCTGCTGGTCGGCTTCCTGCACATGATGCTGCCGAAGGCCAAGATCGTCCATTGCGCGCGCGACGCGGCGGCCACGTGCCTGTCGATCTTCAAGGTGCATTTCCGCGGCGACAGCCACCGCTACGGCTACGACCTCGGCGAGCTCGCCGATTTTCACAACCTCTACACCGACATCATGGTGCATTGGCACAAGGTGCTGCCGGGCGTCGTGCACGATGTGCGCTATGAGGATTTCGTCGCCGACCAGGAAGGGCAGACGCGGGCGCTGATGGCGTATCTCGGCCTGCCCTGGGACGACAAGGTGCTGTCGTTCCACGAGACGGACCGGCCAGTGCGCACCGCTTCCGCCGCGCAGGTGCGCCAGCCGATGTATCAAGGCTCGGTCGATCTGTGGAAGCGGTATGGGGACCGGCTGAAGCCGCTGGTCGACAAGCTAGGCTGATATTGAGGTGAGGCCGGCCTGCGAACGGCGGTTCCGTGCGCTTCCGGTGCTCACGTACTTTAAGTACGCTCCGCTCCGGCCTCCGCCGGCCGAAGCCCTCATAAACGTCTCCGCTCTGTGAAGGCTACGGCCCGGCGTAGGCCGGTTCTCGGGGACCACCATTCTCGACTCGGCCTGACCTCAATCTCAATCCAGCTTGGGGCCGAGTTCCTCAAAGCTCCACGAATGGCTGGAAGCCGCCGAAGATCATGCGCTTGCCATCGAACGGCATTGCGGACCAGTCCATCTTGAGACGCTCGTCGGCCATTACCTTGGCCATGACCGCGTCGCGGCTCTGCCTCGACTCGTAGACGACCCAGGAGAAGATAACGACCTCATCCTCCTTCGCCTGCACGGCGCGCGGGAACGAGGTCAGCTCGCCATAAGGCACGTCGTCGCCGGTGCATTCGACATAGGCGAGCGCGCCGTGCTCCATCCAGATGGCGCCGGCGTTCTCAGCCATTTTCTTGTACGCATCGAGACTTGCCTTCGGCACGGCAAGCACGAAACCATCGACATAGGACATGATGAAACTCCTTTGGAGGCGTCTTCCTTCTCCCCCTTGTGGGGTCCGAAGGACGGGGCGAGACTAGCGGCTCGCCCCCGGGTGGTGGATCGGCGCGCAGCGCCGAGACGGATGAGGGGTGTTCCAGCTTGGCGCCAAGCTACCCCTCACCCGGATCGCCAGCCGAATTGCGGAGGGCAAATCGGGGCAATCCGACCTCTCCCACAAGGGGAGGGGTGGACGGCTCACTTCACCGGCGCATTCATCGCCCAGGCGACGCCGAAGGGGTCTTTCACCTGGCCCCAGCGGTCGCCCCAGAACATCACCTGCAGCGGCGTGACGATCTCGCAGCCGGCATCCACCGCACGTTTCCACCAGGCATCGATATCGTCGCTGCCGAGATGAAGCTGCAGCGTGTAGCCCTGCGCCGCCTTGTGCGGATGGCCGTGCTCGGGATAGGCGTCGCCCAGCATCAGCGTCGAGCCGTTGACATAGAGATGGATGTGCATGGTGCGGCCCTTGTCGTCCGGCGGATAGGCGAACACTTCCTCCGCGCCGAAAGCCTTCTTGTAGAATTCGGCGGCCTTGATGGCGCCGTCGACCTGCAGATAGGGGGTCAATCCGCCAAGGACCTTGGCGCGGGGCGGGGTCTGGTCGTTCATTCTCGTGTTCCTCTTCACGGGGTTTGATCTGATTTGCCACCCAAGGACGGGCGAAGCGGCGGCGATCCTACATGCCTCCCGAAAATTTCTTAAAGGGCCGGTTTCCGACGGTCCGGGCGACCGTCGAACAATCGCACTGGATATGCGACTTTATATGACCTTCGCCGAGAAGGTGGCGGCGCGGCGGCTTTCGCGCGTTTCGAAGATCTCCGGAAAGCCGATGTCCTTGCGCAGCTCGGCGGGCAGCGAAAGCAGGATGCGCTCGCTGCGATGACGGGCACGCGCCGTGGCATAGCGGTTCGCGAGGCGGCCAATGGAGGACAGTACCGACATGTTGGTTCTCCCTGGTTGATGCCGGCATCATCGTGTCGGCACCCCAAGGACGAGGCGGCAATCGGCGATCCGACAGATCGCCTCGGTCTTTTTCAGAACACCGAAGCGGCCAGCGCGGTGTCGTAATATTCCACCATCTCGATGATCTCGCCGTCGCGCACCGTCCAGAAATTGGCGGTGCGCATGATGAACTCCTCGCCGGTGGCGCGGCGCGTCATGTGGATCTCGACCTGCGCGGCCACCTTGTCGCCGCCGTCGATGATGTCGACCGGGACGAAGTGCCGGTATTCGAAGTCATCGTCGAGCGCCAGGAGCCTGGAGAGGAATTCCTGCTTGCCGTGCGCGGTGCCGGCGTGGCGCGATTGCCGGGGATCGGCGATCCATCGGAACACGACATCCTCGGAGCACCGCGCCAGGGCGCCCTCGATGTCGCGGTCCGCATAGGCCTGGTAGAGATTGTTGACGATGTCCACTGCACGCATGGCCCGTTCCCTCCCTGGCTGAGCAATTCAGAATACGCTTTTTTAGCATGTGGAAAAGTATGGAGGGCAGCAACGCCTGCCGGGCCGGCGGTATCGGCCCGGCAGATGCATCGTCTCTCAGTTCGGCGTTTCGGCGACCGAGCGGAAGAACGCTTCCGGATCGTCGACCTCGGTCAGCCGCCGCCTGTCGATCAGCCAGAAGCGGTTGCCGACGGCGCGGATGAAGGAGCGGTCATGCGAGGCAAGCAGGCAGCTCGCCTGATGCCTCAGCAGCTCGTCCTCCAGCGCTTCCTGGCCGTCGATGTCGAGGTGGTTGGTCGGCTCGTCGAGCAGATAGAAATTGGGATGGATGAGCCTGAGCACCAGCATCATCAGCCTCGACTTCTGTCCGCCGGACAGCACGCCGATCTTCCTCTCCTGCATCTCGATGGCGATGCCGGCGCCGGCGAGCAGCGAGCGGGCGCGCTGCTCGCCGACCTCGAAGCGGCGCGAGACCATCGCCAGCGGCGTGTCGTCGCCATCGATGCCCGATAGCGCCTGGTCGCTGTAACCGAGCACGGTCGAGGGCGTCACCTTGATGTTGGCAACCGATCCCGGTTCGGCGACGGCGTCGCGGACCATCGCGATGAAGCGTGTCTTGCCGACACCATTGCGGCCAAGCAGCACGATGCGATCGCCTTGGCAGATGTGGCGCTCGCCGGTCCGGAACAGCAATGTGCCGTCGGGGGTTTCCACGGCCGCGTCCTCCAGCGTGATCAGCACCTTGGCGTGGGTGCCGCGGTTCGCCAGCCTGATCGCGCCGGCCGAGCGCTCGCGATGCGCTTGCACGGCGGCATCCTCCAGCTTCTCGGCCCGCTCCTTGAGCTGCCTGGTCTTCACCGTCAGAAGGTCGCTGCCGGAATTGATGCCGATGTTGTTGAGCTTGGCGGCCTGCTTGCGCAGCTGCTGGGCGATCTTCATGTCGCGCTCGAACTTGCGCGCCGTCGAGGCGTCGAGCTCGTCGAGCGCCTGCCTAGCGCGCGAATAAGGTAGCGCGAACACCGGCGATTCTTCCGGGCGCAGAAACAGCGTGCGGTTGGTGGCGGCGTCGAGGAAGGCGCGATCGTGGCTGGCGATGATGACCGGCACGTCGCGCGGCAGCGCGTTCAGCCAAGTTTCCAGCTGGCTGATCCTGGCGAGGTCGAGATGGTTGGTCGGCTCGTCGAGCAGGAGCACGTCCGGATCGGTGACCCAGACGCGGGCGATCAGCGCCAGCCGCTGCCAGCCGCCGCTGAGCGCCCGCATCGGTCGGCCGCGCATGTCTTCAGGCACTTCGAGCGAATCCAGCACCACGTCCACGCGCCACAACTCGCTGTCGCGCTGCTCGGCCGGCAAGGCGTTGGCGACGACGTCATGGAAGCTGCGGCCGAGCAGTGCGTCGGGGACGGATTGCTCGACATGGCCGACGCGCAGGCCGCGCGATCGAGTGATGTCGCCGGAGGTGGCTTCGAATTCGCCCGCCAGGCATTTGAGCAATGTTGACTTGCCACGGCCATTGGCCGCGACGATGCCGAGCCGGTCACCGGCGCCGATGATGAGGTCGAGGTTGGAAAACAGCGGCGCACTCATGGTGACGCCGAGGGATTTGAGGCTGATCAGGGCCATATCGATGTCTCTGGTCTTGCCGGTCGCAAAGCCGGCTGATGCACTTTGACGGCGCGCATGCCGGCGTCATGCTCAGGCTAGCGGCACCACGAAGGGCAGACCAAAAAATCGAAGCGGGGGAAATTCCCGGACCGTCCTGATCAGCCCTGCAAGCAAGCTCGCAGGGCACAGACAGGGCCGCGCTGACGGTGGTGGTAGTAGTTCACGCAGCCCTCCTTTCCAGACGTTCGAGACGAGAGATGGGTACACCGGGGAGGGGTTGGTGGCAAGTGGTTGGGCGATGTCTATAGCCGCAGCGGAGTCGCCGCGTTCCTTCGCGCCCCCCTCTGGCCTGCCGGCCATCTCCCCCACGAGGGGGGAGATTAGCTGTCGCCGACGCCCCGCCAATCGCCGGAGCTGCAAGATGAAAGCCGACGCTGGATCTGCCAATCTCCCCCCAAGTGGGGGAGATGTCCGGCAGGACAGAGGGGGGCGCTGTCCCGCCAGCATTTCGGCAAAATGAAAGCTACTGCCCCGGGCGCCCCGTCTTGCCTGGCCGTCGTTTCTGGCGGCGCTCGTCGGCTGGGTCCTCGTAGGAGCCGATGCCAGAACGCTGGCGGACAATGGGTTTGTCGTCGCGTTCCTTCGCGCCCCCCTCTGTCCTGCCGGACATCTCCCCCACTTGGGGGGAGATCGGCTGGGGCTTCGCCGGCTTCTTTCCCTCGACTGGTTTTTCCGTCCGGCGCACCGTCATCTCGTCGAGGGAATTCTTGCGGAACAGCGGCTTGGTGCGGTCGCCGGGAATGCCGAAGTCGGAGCCATGCGCTTCCTGCGCCGTCTGCTTCTTGAACAGCGAGCGTGACACCGCGCCCGCCGGCGTCGCCATGTCGGTGCCGGGGCCCATGTCGTCGAGCGAAGGCTTGGCGAAAAGCGGCTTCTTCACCGGCACGGCGCCGTCGGCGCCTATCTCGTCGAGATGCGGCTTGCGGAACATGTTGGGCCGGGCAGCCTTGGCAGCCTCCTCGGCGGCGCGGGCTTCGTCGAGCCTGCGGAACCGCTCCTGCTCCTCGGCCGTACGATGTTTGGCCACGCCCTTGTTGTGCTTGCCCTTTTCTCGGCCTGACGCGGGACTCTGGCTTTCGACCTCGCGCGCCAGCGGGTCATCGGAGATGGCAAGCTCCATCTCGCGGAGCCGCTTGATCTCGTCGCGGATGCGGGCGGCCTTCTCGAAGTCGAGATTGGCGGCGGCATCGCGCATCTGCTTGTCCAGCGCCTCGAGATGGGTCTTGAGGTTGTTGCCGATCATGGCGCCGGCGTCGTCGGTGAATTGCGAGATGTCGGCGCGGACATGGTCCTTCTCGTAGACCGAGTCGAGAATGTCGGCGATGCGCGACTTGACCGATTCCGGCGTGATGCCGTTGGCCGCGTTCCACTCCATCTGCTTCTCGCGGCGGCGGTTGGTTTCCGCCATCGCCCGCTCCATCGAGCCGGTGATCTGGTCGGCGTAGAGGATGACCTTGCCGTCGACATTGCGGGCGGCGCGGCCGATGGTCTGGATCAGCGAGGTCTCCGAGCGCAAAAAACCTTCCTTGTCGGCATCGAGGATGGCGACGAAACCGCATTCGGGAATGTCGAGGCCTTCGCGCAGCAGGTTGATGCCGACCAGCACATCGAAGGCGCCGAGGCGCAGGTCGCGCAGAATCTCGATGCGCTCCAGCGTGTCGATGTCGGAGTGCATATAGCGGACGCGGATGCCGTTCTCGTGCAGGTATTCGGTCAGGTCCTCGGCCATGCGCTTGGTCAGCACGGTCACCAGCGTGCGGTAGCCGGCCCGGGTCGTGTCGCGGATCTCGCCGACGACGTCGTCGACCTGGCTCTTGGCCGGGCGCACCTCGACCGGCGGGTCGATCAGACCGGTCGGGCGGATGACCTGCTCGGCGAAGACGCCGCCGGATTGGTCGAGTTCCCAGCCGCCGGGCGTCGCCGAAACCGCGACCGAAAGCGGACGCATGGCGTCCCATTCCTCGAAGCGCAGCGGCCGGTTGTCCATGCAGGAGGGCAGGCGGAAACCATATTCGGCAAGCGTCGCCTTGCGACGGAAGTCGCCGCGATACATGCCGCCGATCTGCGGTACTGTGACGTGGCTTTCATCGATGAAGATCAGCGCATTGTCGGGCACATATTCGAACAAGGTCGGCGGCGGTTCGCCCGGCTGGCGGCCGGTGAGGTAACGCGAATAGTTCTCGATGCCGGCGCAGGAACCGGTCGCCTCCAGCATCTCCAGATCGAAGCGCGTGCGCTGTTCAAGCCGCTGCGCCTCCAGGAGACGCCCAGCCTTTTCAAGCTCTTGCAAGCGATGCTTGAGCTCTTCCTTGATCGACTTGATAGCTTGATTCAAGGTCGGGCGCGGCGTCACATAGTGCGAGTTGGCGTAGATCTTGACGCTCTTCAGCTCGCCGGTCTTCTGCCCGGTCAGCGGATCGAATTCGGTGATCGCCTCGATCTCGTCGCCGAACATCGAGATGCGCCAGGCGCGGTCCTCAAGGTGGGCCGGGAAGATCTCGATCGTATCGCCGCGCACGCGAAACGAGCCGCGCACGAAGTTGATGTCCTGGCGCTTGTATTGCTGGGCGACGAGGTCGGCGAGGAGCGAGCGCTGGTCGAGGCGGTCGCCGACCTGCATCTGGAAGGTCATGGCCGTATAGGTCTCGACCGAGCCGATACCGTAGATGCAGGACACGGAGGCGACGATGATGACGTCGTCGCGCTCGAGCAGCGAGCGCGTCGCCGAGTGGCGCATGCGGTCGATCTGCTCGTTGATCGAGGATTCCTTCTCGATATAGGTGTCGGTGCGGGGAACGTAGGCTTCCGGCTGGTAATAGTCGTAGTAGGAGACGAAATACTCGACCGCGTTCTCGGGGAAGAATTTCTTGAACTCGGCATAGAGCTGCGCGGCCAGGGTCTTGTTGGGCGCCAGGATCAGGGCAGGGCGCTGCGTCTCCTCGATCACCTTGGCCATGGTGAAGGTCTTGCCCGAGCCGGTGACGCCGAGCAGCACCTGGGTGCGGTCGTTCTGGCCGACGCCCTCGACGAGGTCCTTGATGGCGGTCGGCTGGTCGCCGGCGGGCTCGAAATCCGACACCATCTTGATGGCGATGCCACCTTCCGACTTTTCCGGCCGTGCCGGACGGTGTGGTGTCCAGAGCTGGCCGTCCTTGTGCAGCGGATTGCCGGATTCGATCAGCGCCGACAGCGCCGCGACGGTCGCGGTGACGCCGCTGGACGAAACCGACTCGGCGTCCTCCAGGCTGATGTCGAGACCGGCCACCGGATTGAGGCCGGCCGCCGCGCGTTCCTTGGCCGAGGCCGCGCCGCCCATCGATGTGCCGCGCGCGGTGCGCCCCGGCGCCGACGAGCGCTCGGGGATCTTCTTCGGGGCTTTCGCCTTCGGCTGCTTCTCCGCCTCGCGCTCGATCTGCCCGGCCCAATCGGAGATCGAACCGGTCAGCGGCGCGCCGGAAAACTCGGCCTGCGGCGCCTCGGCGAAGCCACCGGGCTTCAATGGCTCGGCGGCGTCGAGGAATTCGGTCAGCGGACTGCGCCGCTTCGGCGCGCCATCTTGCGAAGGCGTCTTCTTGTCAGGATGTTTGGCCATGGCCCGAATATGGGTGGACTCGGCCGAAATGGAAAGAGCCGAGTGAAACGGCGCCGGCCGGGCGCGGATGCTGCTGACAGAAGGCTGTCAGGAGAGGCGTCATGATCCGATGGGACCAGGATAGTCCGCCCCCGCCATGGCAACCGCGGCAAGCGCCGTGGCGACGGCGGCCGCACGGCGGGCTTTCGGTCCGTCCACGGGCCAGACCAGGCGGCGCTTGATGGTCAATGCCGGAACCTCGCGGGCGATCTCGACGAGCTGGCCGGAGCCGAGATGCTCCCTCAGCACCAGTTCGCTGGCAAGCAACGCGCCCATGCCGGAAATCGCGGCCTGCGCTGCCAGGACGGTCAAGGGGAAGCGCGGTCCATGGTCGATGTTCTTGCGCTGGCGGCCGGCTGCGGCGAACCAGTTTGCCCATGTGGGATAGACGTCGTCGCCCATGGTCTGGTCGATATGGAGCAGCGGCAGGCGGTCGAGCGCTGTGGCTGTATCGGAGCGGGTCCCGATCAACGCCGGGGCACAGGCCGGTACCACCCTTTCAGTGAAGAGATCGGCCGATGCGAGGTCCCTGGCCGAACTCTTCCTGTAGCTGATGGCGAGATCGATGCCTTCCTCCAGCATCGAATCCAACGCGATCGACACGACGATGCGCACGTCCAGTCTGCCGAGCGCCGCACGGACCCTGTCGAGGCGTGGTGCCAGCCAAAGCGAAGAGAAAGAGGGATCGGCGGCGATGGTGAAGGTATCGGCGCGGCGCTCGAAACGCAGCCGCCGCAGCCCGGAGGCCAGCGCGTCGAAGCCGCGGTCGATGTCGGGTAGCGCCGCTTCGGCGATGCGTGTGAGCGCGATGCCGTTGCCCTCGCGCCTGACCAGCTTGACGCCAAGCCGATCCTCCAGCTGCCGCAACTGATGACCGACCGCGCCCGGCGTGACGCCGAGCTCGTCGGCGGCGCGCGTGAGGCTGCCGGTGCGCGCGGCGGCGACCAGCGCCCGCAAGGCCGACAACGGAAGGTCGCGAAGAAGCGTCATGGATTGAGCTTACCTCAAAACTTTCGAAAGCAAACTCGTTTGCAAGACGGGTCGTCGCGGACCTAGCCTTGTTGATGTCAGCTCAATCCAATGAAGGCTCGCCATGCTCGATAGACAAACGCAGTCAGTTCCCGCCGATGAAGCTCTTGCGACGCAGCGCTCCTTGCGTTCGGTACGCATCGAAGGGACACGCATCGCGGTCGAATTCGATGACGGCAGCGCAGGCCGGCTATCGATGCGGTGGCTGCGGCTTGCCTGCGAATGCGAGATATGCGGCGACACCGCTTCCGGGAAGCGCTGGCTGACGCCGGCCGACGTTCCCGCCGATATCCGTGCGGCTTCGATTGAAATCTCGTCCGACGGGACGATGGATGTGGTCTGGCAGAGCGGCCATGCCTCGCGCTTCGCAGCGGGCTTCCTTGCCGCTCATGCCGGGCAGGCTGCAGGTCTTGGCGCGCCACGCTTTCAGCCGGAACTGTGGAGCAGCGATCTCGCGACGCGGCTGGGCCGTTTCGCCTTCGATGCCGTGGTCGAGGACGACGAGGCGCTGTTCCACTCGCTGCGCGCCCTGCGCGACCACGGCATCGCCATGCTGACGGGCGTGCCGGCAGAGCCCGAGGCGACGCTGCGCGTCGCCGGCCGCTACGGACCCGTGCGCGAGACCAGCTACGGCAAGGTTTTCGATCTCATCTCACGGCCTGACGCCCGGGTGGCTGGAGAGACGGCACGGGCGCAGATCCCGCACACGGACGAGCCGTTCCGCTATTCGCCGCCGGGCTTCATCTTCTTCCACGCCATCAGGACCGGCGCCGGCAGCGGCGGCACGTCTCTGATGGTCGATGGTTTTCAGGTTGCCGAGCTGATGCGCAAGAATACGCCGCATTTGTTCGATCTGTTGACCCGTCATGGCGTCACCTTCCATCGCGAGCATGCCGGCGAGGTGTTCTTCAGCGCCGAGGCGCATGTCATCAGCCTCGACGCGAGCGGCGCCGTCACCGGCATGCGCTTCAACGATCGTTGCCTGGCGCCCCAGGCTGGCGCCATCGAGGAGATCGACGGGCTGATCGAGGCGCTTGCGGAGCTGACGCGGCTGATCTGCGATCCGGCGAACCAGTTCCAGCACCAACTGCAGCCCGGCGAGGTGCTGGTCTTCGACAATCAGCGGGTCCTGCACGGCCGCACCGAATTCGATCCGACACTGGCCGTCCGCCATCTCAGAAGCTGCAATCTCGACCGCGACGGCGTCCACAGCGCCTTCCGCACGCTGGCACGGCGCTTCGCTCCGGAGGAGGCGGAAGCGGTGCTTTATCAGGGGGCTATTTTATAAAGGCGGATCGGATCGCCGGTGCCCCCGCTTCAACCGGCCCGTCAGACAGTCTACACAGGGCAAAAATGGGGGGCCCGTGTCGAACTATCCGCTTGCCTACAAACTGTCGTGGCTACCGCGCCTGCTGAGATCGTCGCTTGCCGGTGACAGGAACGGCTTCGTGGCGCCGACGGCGGCGCTGATCGATCCACTGCCGCTCCGGAAGGTGCGGCTGGCCTTCGTCGGCGACATTTCGGCGGTCGCCAATCGCGACGCGCCGGAATGCGATCCGGTGATCGCCGCGCTGCTTTCTTCCGCCGACCTCGTGGTCGGCAATTGCGAAAGCCCGATCGTCGAACGCCCACGCATGGCGATGGGTGCGTGGCTCGGCACGCATCACGCGATGGGCGAGCGTTTCCTGGCCGATGCGCTGGCAACCGCCGGCATCGCGCGCGACAGGCTCGTGCTGTCGCTCGCCAACAACCATGTGCTCGACCAAGGCATCGCCGGTTTCGAGGAGACGCTCGCGGCGCTGGGCCGGCTCGGGATCCGAACCATAGGCACGGTTGCAGGCGGACCGGTCCAGCATCATGCAGCCGGATCGCTGACGATCGGCTTTGCGGCTTTCACGCTCTGGCGCAACACGGACGCCGCGCCGTTCGAAGAACGCATCTCGATGCATGCCGCCGAATGGCCGCGCGAAGCCGTTTCCGGCATCGACCTCGCCTGCGCCGTGCCGCACTGGGACTGGGAGTTCCGGCATTTTCCTCGGCCGCCGACGCGGGCGCTGGCGAGGCGGCTGGCGGACGATGGCGCCCGGCTGATCGTCGGGCATCACGCCCATGTCGTGCAGCCAATCGAGCGCATCGGCGGCAGCGTGATCGCCTATGGGCTTGGCGATTTCCTCGGAACGGCCTTTGCCAGGCTGCCATGGCCGACACGCGTCGGCTCGATTTTCGTTGTCGATGTCAGCGCCGATCCGGCGACGCGCGGCGCCATCGCCGCCTGCAACATGCATTTCTTCATCCGGCTGCGGGCAGGCAGTCATGAGCGGCTGGTGCCGGTCGAGGCTCTGGATGGAGCGTTCAAGCAGCGGGTCGCTGGCCGGCTAAAGGCGATTTTTCCCACGGCGGAAGCTTAAAGCGCATCGCGATCTTTCAGATTCGCTTCATGCGCTTTAGGTTTTGATTTTACGTATGTCTTTATCCCGAAACCGGTTCCCACTTTCGGGAGACATACTTTTAGAGCGGTTCGCCGTTTCGTGGAACGGCGAACACTCCATCGCTCAGCAGTCGAAGCCGTATTGGGTGCGCATGTACTCGGCTTCTTCCTTGGACATCTTCTTGAGCATCACGCAGACGGTGAAGCTGCCGACCTGATGGCCGTTCCTGGTGTAGCCCCAGTCGGAAATGTCGTCCCTGGTGAATTCGATGTTCTGACCGAGGACGACGTTGCGGACGACTTCCGGCTCATTCGCCAATATGCCGACGAAGCCGGTCTCGGTCCGCTTGAAGGGGATGACCCAGAAATGCTCAGACGCATTTCCATCGACGATCATCACTTTCAGCTTGAACTTGTCGGTCCCCGGCGGCGGAGTGTCGGACAAAGCCAGGAATTCATCGAGGCTCGATCGCGCCTTGGCGATCGCCGCCGCCATCTCGGCGTCGTCGGAAGCGATCATCATCGCCTTGTCGTTGCCTTCCGCCCTGGCATGCAAAGGAGCAAGCGCCAGCAGCAGGCATAGCGCGATACGAATGGCAATTGTCATGACACCCAGTCAAGGCCACTATCTTCCTGTAATATGTCGGCATTATCAATCGGACTGCGGCTCGCGCCAAGCCACCAAAAATCGTCGGCGGACGCCTGCCATTGCGACAGCCATCCGTGGTTTGCGAAATGGCGCACGCCGAGCGTCAGCGGGAAATGATGAGCGGGAACGACCTCGGCTGCCGAAGAAATCGAATATGTCGAGTGGAACGCGCGAAGAGGACAGGACATGCGACTGGGATTGGCGGCTGCGGCGTTCGCCGCGATCATGCTTGGCGCCGGGCCTGCCCGTGCCGAGGACCCGAAGGCGTTCAAGCTGACGATCGATGGCGTGGCGGTCGACATCGATCCGGGTGAGGATGTCGATGTGACGCTTCCCGGCGGCAAGACCAGCAAGGTGCGGCTCGACCACAATGATTTCGCCACCTTCTCCGGAGGCACATTCTCCTTCGTTCATCCGAGCACCAATTCTGTCACCAAGACCGATCTCGGCGACGGCATCGCCCAGTATCTCATGGCTTCGGCGCTCGGCACCCTCGTCGTGGTGCAGAAATACGACAAGATGAACCCGGTCTCGCTCAACCAGCTGATGCTGCAGGAGATGACCAAGGAAACGGTCCAGGCGGGCGGGCAACTGACGCAGCAGCCGACGAGCCGCAAGCTCGCCGACGGCAAGGAACTGACGGGGCTCAAGGCCACCGTCAAGACGCGCACCGACAAAGCGGATTTCGAGATCGTCGGCTTCGGCACCGCCGATCAGGGGCTGCTCTTCATCACGCGCATCGGCGACCAGGACAACGCCACCGAACAGCCGCTGATCGACAAGTTCTGGGAGACCCTCAGGATTAAACTGTAGGCGGGCTACAGCCCCGTCAAACCGGCCAGCCAGTTCGCCGAGCGCTTCGCCGCGTCCACCGTTGCGCCGGCGGCGCGGCTGAGATCGGTCTTGACCACGGCATAGCCGGCCTTGGTGCGGTAAAGCACGGCGCGGCCGCCATCGACCGATCCGTCGAAGGCCACGGGCTTCGCCGATTCCGTTTCGCTGGCCGTCACCGTGCCGCCGACCGGGACGCTCGGGCGATGGTCGAGTTCGGGCGGCAGCGGGGCGATGGTTTCGACGACGCGGTTCCTGGGCTTCAGGTCCGGCGTGGAGGCTTTGGCGGCAAGCTCGGAGGACGAGGCCGAGCCCTTGACGCGGCAGATGCCTGAGACCAGCGGGTAGTTGAAATTGCGCTGGTGCAGCATCTGGCTCTTCATCGCCGCTTCGCAATCGGCGATCGTCGCCCATTTGGCCGGGGTCTCGCCGATATATTCGCACAGCTTGGCGTCGCAGTCGCAGCCGACAATGGTCATGGCGACAAGGGCGGTCTTGATCACGGTCTTGTCCCTTCGAAACTTCTCCCCCGCTCGTATCAATCCATGCCGAACAAGGCGGGATTTGGCCGCGATTGTGAAATGTGGACGACGGGACGTTTCCGAAGGTTGCTCAGCCGGTGACTGTGACCGAAATGCCTCAGTAGCGAATGCCGGGGAGGTGCGGCGCTGGCGCAAGCCGGCGAGGCGGACAGCCCAAAAAGACAGTCGGCGCTGGGATTTCTCCCAGCGCCTCCCTGTCAGATCAGAAACCGGTTAAGGCAGCAACTTCCGTAAAGTCGTCGCGCCAGGCCAGCCTTGATTTTGACGGTCCTGCCCGTCGCCACCCGAAGGCAGCGTCCGTTCCGGACCACGCCGATCTCCGCCCTTGCGAGCTTCGCCCAGCGTGCCATCGAAGGTTTTTCCCGGCCTTCATGGCAGCATCGGTCCGCCGTCGGCGTTGGCACGCTTTCCGCGGCACCCGTAGGTCTCGGCATCCGTCCCTCCAGCTGGCAAGCCTGCTCTCGTTCTGGGCCGTACGGGCCTCAGGAAATCCGCCTTGCGCTTCTGCCTTTCGGCTGGGGCGTTCAGTGGCCGCCTGAGATGGGTTTAACCTACGCCGGGTAAGGGGTTTGGGGAATGCCGGCGAGCCTGTGGATTGCGGGATTATCGGGGATCAATGGCAAAAGCCTCGGAATTCAGCGGCCGAACCCCTTAGACAGCCTGCCCCCGCTTTTTTAGCGACCCTGGATATTGGAGCCTTGCTCCGCCGCCCGGTCCGCGTTTCAATGTCGGCAAAAGAGTTTGGGCCGGCAAAAGACTTCGGGAGCCAGCCAGGACTCCGCCGCGCATCTTGCGCTACGTGCCTCGGGGGAGGTCGGCTTGAAGGTCGGGGTGGTTCTCAATCCGATTGCCGGAGGCGGCAGGCTCAAGCGGCATTGGGCGCAGGCGGCGGCATCGCTCAAGACGAATTTCGGCGATTTCGATTTGCGCGAGACGCAAGCCAGCGGCGACGCCGAGCGGCTGGCGATCGACCTTGCCGCCGGCGGGTGCGAACTGGTGATCGCGGCCGGTGGCGACGGCACCGCCAGCGAGGTGGCCGACGGGCTGCTACAGGCACAATCAGAGACTGGCCATGAAAGCGCGCTTGGACTTCTGCCTTGCGGCACGGGCATCGACTTCGCGCGCGGGCTCGGCATGCCGCGCGGCATAAGCGCCTCGGTCAAGCACATCGCGGATGCCAAGGGCCGGAAGATCGACGCCGGCCGCATCTGCTACATCGACGATCACGGCGCGCTGGCCAGCCGCCACTTCATCAACATCGCCAGCCTCGGCCTGTCCGGCGCGACGGATCGCGCCGTCAATGCCGACAAGCGCAAGGGTAGGATCTCGGTCAAGGCGCTGTTCTTCTGGCGCACGGTGCTGGAGTTCCTCCGCTACCGCTTTCAGGACGTGAGGATCACCATAGACGACGGCGAGCCGGTCGAGGTGCGTATGGCGCTGGTGGCGGTCGCCAACGGCAAGTTCTTCGGCGGCGGCATGATGATCGCACCGGACGCCGACCTGTCGGACGGGCAGTTCGACATCGTCATCGTGCGGGCGGCGAACAAGCTCGGGCTGATCCGCGACATCCGCCTGCTCTATGGCGGCCGGCATCGCAATCATCCGGCCATCACCATCCTGCGCGGCCGCAAGGTGCTGGTCGAGCCATTGGGCGATGCCGAGAAGAACGGCGCGCTGGTCGACATAGACGGCGAGTCGCCGGGCCGGATTCCGGCGACTTTCGAGATCCTGCCCGGCGCGCTGACGCTGCGAGGTTGAATCAACCGGCTGAGAGGCTGATTCAACCGGTGCGGTCAGGCGATTGAAATAGCTGGCTAAATTTTTTGCCGGATTACAGTTCGAGCTTGGCCGGGAAGCCCGGCGCGCGAAGCTCCGTCCCAACCGCATCCTCGAGCAGCTTGACGATCTTGGTCGACCAGGCATCGCCGCCATATTCCTGTCTGCCGACCTGGAAAATCTCGTTGACGAGCGGTGCCAGCATGAGCGGCACGCGGGACTCCCTGGCCATGGCCAATGCGAACCCCAGGTCCTTCAGCGCCAGGTCCATGGTGAAGCCGATGTCGTAGGAACCATTCAGGATGAGCTGGCTTTCGGTCTCGTGGACAAAGCTGTTGCCGGAAGAGGCGACGATGGCGTGGTAGGCTTGGGCGAGGTCGAGCCCGCCCTGATCGGCGAGTATCAATGCCTCGCCGGCGGCGACCAGATGGATGAAGGCGAGCATATTGGTGATCACCTTGATCACCGCCGCCGAGCCGACCGGGCCCATCAGAAAGGACTTTGCGCACATCGCCTCGACGGCCGGGCGATGGCGTTCGTAGAGCGCTGCATCGCCACCGACGAGCGCGGTGATCTTGCCCGCTGCAGCCAGATGCACGCCGCCGGTGACCGGGCATTCGAGCGTCTCGATGCCTTTTTTCGAAGCAAGGGCGGCGAGCCGTAGAATCTCGTCACGGCCATTGGTCGACATCTCGATCCAAGTGCCGCCCGCGGGCAGGCCTTGAAGCAATCCGTCGGGACCGGCGAGCACGGCGTCGCTGACCTTCGGCGAGGGCAGGCAGGTGATCGCGTTGCCGGCGCGGGCAGCGGCTTCCGCCGGGCTCGCCGCCGCCGTGGCGCCGAGCGCGACGAGACGCGCGACCGCCGCCGGGTCGCGGTCGAAGACGGTGACGGCGAAGCCGTTGCGCAGCAAGCTGGCGGCGAGGTTGCCGCCAAGATGGCCAAGCCCGATGAAGGCATAAGCGAGGGTCACGGCATCAACGGCGTCTGCATCATCTGCAGATGCAGGTCCTTGCCGCTATAGGGATGGGCCTCGCAGACCTCCTCGTTGAGCTCGACGCCGAGGCCGGGCTCCTTGGACGGGACGACGTTGCCGTCCTGCCATTCGATCTTCTTCTTGAGCAGCTTTTCGTGGAAGCCATCCCACTGCTTCAGCGATTCCAGGATGAGGAAGTTGGGCAGCGTCACCGCCAGCTGGATGTTGGCGGCGCCGACGATCGGGCCGCAATAGCAGTGCGGCGCCACCTGGATGTGGTAGGCCTCGGCCATGGCCGCGATCTTCTTGGTTTCGAGGATGCCGCCGGAGCGGCCGAGGTCGGGCTGCAGGATGGTGGCGGCGCGGTTCTCGATAACGCGGGCGAACTCGAATTTCGTCGTCAGCCGCTCGCCGGTGGCGATCGGGATCGAGGTGCCGCGAGCGACCTGCGCCATCACCTCCGGCATATCCGGCGGCACCGGTTCCTCGAACCACAGCGGGTCGTAAGGCTCGATGGCGCGCGCCATGCGCAGCGCGCCGGAGGCGGTGAACTGGCCATGGGTGCCAAACAGGATGTCCGCCCTGTTACCGACGGCCTCGCGGATTGCCTTGATCATACGCACCGAAAGATCGATGTCGATCAGGCGCGGCTGGTGGCCGTCATAGGCGGTGTAGGGCCCGGCCGGGTCGAGCTTCACTGCGTTGAAGCCCTGTTCGACATATTCAAGCGCGCAGGCGGCAGCCATATCAGGATCGTTGTAGACGTTCCGGCCACGGGCATCTTCCGAATGGACGCTGCCGGTGTGCGGATAGAGATAGGTGTAGGAGCGCAGCGTCTCATGCACCTGGCCGCCGAGCAGCTTGTAGACCGGCTTGTTCGCCTCCTTGCCGATGATGTCCCAGCAGGCCATTTCCAGCGCCGAGAAGCAGCCCATGCCGGAGACGTCGGGGCGCTGGGTGAAGCCGGAGGAATAGGCGCGGCGGAAGAAATTCTCGATGTCGTGCGGATCGCGTCCGACGAGATAGCGTTCGGCCATGTCCTCGATCATCTTCGCGGTGACATGCGCCGAGAAGGTCGCGTTGTAGGCCTCGCCATAGCCGACCACGCCGCCATCGGTGGTGAGCTTGACGAAGATGAAATATTTGCCGCCGATGCCGGGCGGTGGGTTGCCGACAACCCAGGTCTTGACGTCGGTGATCTTCATTTGTGGTCCTCCAGAACCAGGTCGGCGCCTTTCCATCCGGTCAGGATCGAGGCGGCGTTGGTGTTGCCCGTGATGTTGTCGGGGAAGATTGAAGCGTCGATGACGCGCAAGGCCTCCAGTCCGTGCACTTTCAGCCGGGGATCGACCACGGCGCGCGACGCGTCCGGCCCCATGCGGCAGGTCGAGACCGGGTGATAGACGGTGCCCGAGCGCTTCCTGAAATCATGGACGAGGTCGGCGTCGGATTGGATCGAAGGGCCGGGCAGAACCTCTTCCTCGATGATCTCGGCCATCGCCGGCATCGAGGCGATCCTGCGCACGAACTTCACCGCCGCCAGCATCTCGTCGACATCGGCATTGGTCGAATAGGCGTTGGGCGTGATCCTCGGATAGTCGCGCGGATTGTTCGTGCGGATCATGATCTCGCCGCGGCTCGACGGGCGGCAGTTGGACAGGCCGATGGAAAAACCCGGCCACGGGTCGGGCGTCAGGATCGGACGCTCGCCGCTCTTCGGGATGACGGTCGAGAAGGCCTGGAAATAGAGCTGCATGTTCGGCCGCGTCATCGACGGGTCGGTGCGGAAGAAGCCGCCGGCATTGTTCATCGACAGCGACAGCGGACCGGAGCGCAAGAGGATGTACTGCATGCCGACGAGCAGCTTGCCCCACCAAGGGCGCAGGACCTGGTTCAGCGTCGGCAGCTTGCCCTTGAAGGTATAGTTGATGCCGACATGGTCCTGCAGGTTCGCGCCGACATTGTCGTTGGCGTGGACGACCGGGATGCCGAGATTGCCGAGCAACGCCGACGGTCCGACGCCGGAAAGCTGCAGCAACTGCGGCGAGTTGATCGAGCCGCCCGAAAGGATCACCTCGCGGCCGGCGCGCGCCGTCTTCTTCTCGCCATTCTGCTCATATTCGACGCCGACGGCGCGCTTGCCCTCGAACAGGATCTTCGTCGCCAGCGCGTTGGTCTCGACATGGACGTTGGCGCGCTTCATCGCCGGCCGTAGGAAGGCGCGGGCGGCCGACATGCGGCGGCCGTTCCTGGTCGTGATCTGGTAGACGCCGACGCCTTCCTGGGAGGCGCCGTTGAAGTCCGGATTGAACGGCAGGCCCGCCTGTCCGGCGGCGGCCAGGTAGCGCTTGGTCAGCGGATGCACGGCGCGCGAACAATCGGTGACGTGCAAGGGGCCGCCGACGCCGCGCCACTGGTCGGCGCCGGCCGCGTTGTCCTCCATCGCCTTGAAGGAGGGCAGGATCTCTTCGTAACTCCAACCGGGATTTCCGGCGGCGGCCCAGGCATCGAAATCCTCTCGCGCGCCGCGGATGAAGACCATGGCGTTGATCGAGCTCGAGCCGCCGAGCAGCTTGCCGCGCGGCCAGTGGTCAGCGTTACCGGCAAGGCCGGGATCCGGCTCGGTCTTGTAGTTCCAGTTGACGGCCGGGTCGAAGAAGGTCTTGCCATAGCCAAGCGGCATCTGGACGTAGAAGCGGCGGTCGGTTCCGCCGGCCTCCAGCACCAGCACCGAGAAACGGCCGGAAGCCGACAATTTGTCCGCGACGACCGAGCCGGCCGAGCCGGAGCCGACAATGATGAAATCGTAAGTCTGCATGGTGGGCGAGCGGGCTCCGCAATGTCGGGCTTACCCTAGACATTGGCGGCTTGCGGCGTCGCCGTGGCTTCCGGCATGGCTTGTGAAAAAAGCGACCGGCGCGGTGGCGCACATTTCGCTTTCACCAGAGCTTGCGACATGGCGGTCGCATTGATACGCAACAGCTGCTGACCTTTAAGGATTTCGCCATGGTGCATTACGCGGACGGAAAACCCCTTGGCGATCTCACGCTACGGACGCTCGCCATGCCGTCCGACGCCAATGCCGCCGGCGATATCTTCGGCGGCTGGGTGATGGCGCAGATGGACCTTGCCTGCGGCATCCGCGCCGCCGAGCGCGCCAAGGGCAGGGTGGTCACCGCCGCGGTCAAGGAGATGTCCTTCGCCAAGCCGATGAAGATCGGCGACACGCTCTGCATCTACACCCATGTCGAGCGCGTCGGCCGCACCTCGATGGTGCTCAAGGTCGAGGCCTGGGCACAGCGCTACCTTTCCGACCTGATGGAGAAGGTCACCCATGCCGATTTCGTCATGGTAGCGCTCGACGGCGAAGGCAAGCCGAAGCCGGTTCCGGCCGAGAGCTGACGGGACACCGATTCTCCCTACGCCTGCCGTTTTGTAACAACACCCGTGCGCGAGGTCCGCTTCGCGACATCCAATGGTTGCCTTCGCGCCCCAGTTTGAGGGCGCGAGGGGGAAAACAATGCGTCAACACATGCTGAACGGCTGGCTCGTCGCAGCCCTTATTGCTCTGGTCTGCCTGCTCGGCATAACGGCCTATATGGAGGTCAGGAAAGACCTTCCCCGTGTCGCCTGCATGCGGGACCACGCGGTGGCCGGCAGGAGGGCCGCGCAGCCGGAGAATTGCTCGACGGCGTGCTGCGGCAGCACCGCTCCAAGCGCTTGATCGGTGGCCGGCTAAAGACAGTCATCCTTGCCGAGGCGGGTGCGCAGCGACGCCTAAGAGGCTGCCGACGAGGCTGCGGCGGATCGGATCAAAGCGGAACGCTAGACAGGGCCGGCGCCGGGCCGCCCGGTTCACCCAATGGTTCAGAAACCATTGAACTACAAGGGTTTCAGGCCTGCTGGCTATCGAATTTCGCGCGCGCTTCGCGGACCCGATTGGTGTTCTTGCGGGCCCATTCGCCGAGCGCGCCGACCGGCACGAGCAGCTCATGACCGAGCTCGGTCAGCTCGTAGTCGACGCGTGGCGGAATGGTCGGAAACACTTTTCGCGTCACGAACCCATCGCGTTCCAAGCCGCGCAAGGTGGTGGTCAGCATCTTTTGCGAAATGCCGCCGACGGCGGCGCGCAATTCGTTGAAGCGCAACGGCCCGTCGCCCAGCTTGCCGACCACGAGCACGGTCCATTTGTCGCCGACCCGCTGCAGGATTTCCGACACGGCTCGGCAGTCCTCGGTGATGTGCGGGTGCCTCAGTAACAAAAACGTGCCTCCTTGCGCGCCAAGTTGTCAGTATCACATATAGCGCCGGTATCCAAACGATACCAGAAATTCCCGCAAGGAGAGCCCCTTATGTCCAAGCCCAAAATCGCCATTGTCGTCGGTTCGACGCGCGCCGCCCGCTTCGCCGACGTGCCGACGCAGTGGATTGCCAAGATCGCCAAGGCGCATGCCGATATCGACGTCGAGATCGTCGACCTGCGCGAGTGGCCGCTGCCCTTCTTCGACGAGGTCGCTTCCTCCGCCTGGGTGCCGTCGCAGAACGAGGTGGCGCAGCGCTGGCAGAAGAAGGTCGCCGAGTTCGACGGCTTCATCTTCACCGCCGCCGAATACAATCACGCGCCGACCGGTGTCTTGAAGAACGCCATCGATTACGCCGCCAATGAATGGAACAAGAAGCCGGCCGGCTTTGTCGGCTATGGCTCGGTCGGCGGCGCGCGCGCGGTCGAACAGCTCCGCCTGATCGCCGTCGAATTGCAGATGGCGCCGGTCAAGTCGGCCGTCCATATCGCCTGGGGCGATTTCCTTGCGGTTCGCCAGGGCGAGAAGAAGCTCGAGGACATCGAGCACCTGAACCAGGCCGCCGCCGCGCTGGTCAACGACGTTGCCTGGTGGGCCAAGGTGTTGAAGGCCGCCCGCGCCGCCGACGCGATCACCGGCGAAGCCCAGGCCGCTTAAAGAATTTGCGTGGTACTATCCTCCCGAGGGGCGGCGCTTGCGCCGCCCTTTTTTAATTGGCCGAAGCCCCCGGTGGCAGGCCTCGGCCTGATGATGCAGTCGGCAAGATGCGCCCGCTCGTCGAGCGCGTCGGCGTGGTGCTGGCCCCATTGGCAAAGCGCCAGCAGGATGGGCTCGAGGCTGAGGCCGAGCGTCGTCGCGCAATATTCGACGCGCGCCGGGATCTCGGCGAAGATCTCGCGGCTGACCAGGCCGTGCTCCTCCATCTCGCGCAGCTGGTCGATCAGCACCTTCTGGGTGATGCCGGGCATCAGCGCCTTGAGCGCGGAAAGCCGGTGCGGACCATCGAACAGATGATAGAGGATCACCGCTTTCCAGCGGCCCGAGATCACCTTCAGCGCGCGTTCCGCAGGCAGCATCGGCAATCGCTTTATTGTGCGGGCCATGGTCACCTCCTGGTGTGCAGCGGACAAATCCGTGTGTAGCGGCGACTGCGCAGATAGTGGCAAAGGGCGGCCGACGCCATAGCGATCGGAGCCTGTCATGAAAGCCATCCAGTTCAGCCGTTTCGGCGGCCCGGAGGTGTTTGAAGTCGTCGACATGCCGACGCCCGTCGCGGGACCTGGCGAGGTGCTGGTCAAGGTCGCAGCCGCCGGCATCAACTTCTTCGAAGTGCTGATGCGCGCGGACCGCTATGCGGTCACGCCGAGCCTGCCGGTCTTTCCCGGGGTCGAAGTCGCCGGCACTGTCGAGGCGCTGGGCGAAGGCGTCGATCCGGGCCTGTCGGGACGCCGCGTCGCGGCGCCGCTGTTCGTCTCGGCCCGGCCATTCGGCGGCTATGCCGAGTATGTGGCGATCGATGCCGGCCTCGTCGTGCCGCTGCCGGATGCGCTTTCGTTTGAAGATGCGACCGCCTTGATGGTGCAGGGGCTGACCGCCTCGCACCTTTTGCGGCAAAGCCCGCCGGCCGGCAGGATTGTGCTGGTTCCCGCGGCAGCCGGCGGCGTCGGCTCACTGCTTGTCCAACTGGCCAAAGGGCAGGGCGCTCGTCGCGTCATCGCGTTGGCCGGCGGCAAGGCCAGGCGCGATTTCGCTCTGTCGCTCGGTGCCGATACGGCAATCGATACCAGCGAAGCGGACTGGCCTGCGCGAGTCCGCGAAGCGAGCGACGGCTTGGGTGCCGGCATCGTCTACGACACCGTCGGCGGCGCGTTGACCAGGGAGTTCCTCGATCTCCTGGCGCCCGGCGGCGAGTTGGTGTTCGCGGCGCTCGGCCGCTTTCATCTGTCGGCTCCGGACATCGAAGCGATGATCGGCCGCAATCAGTCGCTCAAGGGCTTTGCCCTGCTGCCGCTCTTGTCGGCGGATAGTCTCAAGGCCAGTCTCGGCGCGTTGTTCGAGCTGGCGTCGACCGGCCGGCTGAAGGTGGTGATCGGTGGCCGCTTTCCGCTGCATCAGGCAGGCGAGGCGCATCGATTGCTCGAAGAGCGTCGCGCCACCGGCAAGGTCGTGCTGCTGCCTGGCGATGACTTCGTCACGCCTGACCGATGACTTCGTCACGCCTAACCGATGACTTCGTCGGCAGCGCTTTCCCAGCACGTGGCAGCGGGTCGCTCACGACTTTGTGTCGGCCGGGTTCCCAAGCCAGCCTGCTCAGTGACTTGCATTATGCAACTTACGCTGCTATTTGTGACTTGCATCTTGATAGTGAGTCACGACAATGGTTGCCAGGACAAGTTTCGAAACGCGCCCATGCCCCATCGCCCGCAGCCTCGACGAGGTCGGCGAGTGGTGGAGCATCCTTTTGTTGCGAGACGCATTCCAGGGCCTCACGCGCTTCGACCAGTTCCAGAAGAGCCTGGATATCGCGCCGAACATCCTGACGCGGCGGCTGAACAGTCTGGTCGAGCGCGGGCTGTTCGAGAAGCGCGCCTACTGCGAGCGGCCGCTTCGCCATGAATATGTGCTGACCGCCAAGGCCCGCGATTTCCGGCCGGTGCTGCTTACGCTGCTTGCCTGGGGCAACCGGCATCTGGCGCCCGAAGGCCCGAGCCTTGTCGTGGTCGACACGGCGGACGGACGCTGGGCCGATCCCGTTCTGGTCGATCGCGAGACCGGCAGGGAGCTCGACGGCGGCGGCTTCACCATGGCGACAGGCCCCAGGGCCAACGACCGCATGCGGCAGCGCTACCGCTTCAGCAGCGAGGGCTCGGGCCTGCCGCTGGTCGAGAACGCTTCTGGCAGCATGGAGGAGGCGAGAAGCAGATGAACAAGGCTCTTTCCCCGGCCGAATTGCAGGCCACGGTCGTCGACATTCCGACGCCGGCCAGGCGCAAGCCATTGCTGCTCGGCGCTGCGCTGATCGCGATCGCTGGCGCCGGATGGTATGGCGCCCAGTGGTGGCAGGCCAACCGCTTCCTGGTGACGACCGACGATGCCTATGTCGGCGGCAATGTCACGCCGCTCGCGCCGCGCGTCGCCGGGCATATCGATCAGGTGCTGGTCGAGGACAACCAGCATGTCGCCGCCGGCCAGCCTGTCATCCGCATCGACGACAGGCCGTTCAAGGCGGCGCTGGAACGCGCGCAGGCATCGGTGCGGCAGAAGCAGTCGGCGCTCGACAATCTGCGCGCCCAGGTGTCGCTGCAGAACTCGCTGATCGAACAGGCCGGCGCCGATCTCGAGGCCAAGAGTGCCGCCGCCGCGTTCACCGCGCAGGATGCCAGGCGCTACGCGGTGCTTGCCAGCGCCAGGACCGGCTCCCAGCAGGATGCGCAAAAGAGCGCCGCGGCCGACGGCCAGGCGCAGGCATTCGTCGCAGCCGCGCGGGCGGCACTCACGGCGTCGAAACAACAGCTGGGCGTGCTCAACACCCAGATTTCAGAGGCGACGGCGGAAGTCGCGGCTGCCAAGGCGGATCTCGACACCGCCCAGCTCGACCTCGGCTTCACGGAAATCCGCTCGCCGATCGACGGCATCGTCGGCAACAGGCTGGCGCAGGTCGGCACCTATGTCTCACCTGGCAGCTATCTACTGACCATCGTGCCTGCTTCGGGCCTGTGGGTCGACGCCAACTTCAAGGAAGACCAGTTGCGCGCGATGGCCGACGGACAGGCCGCGACGGTCTATGCCGACGTCGCTCCCGACCAGCCGCTGAAAGGTCATGTCACCAGCCTGGGGCCGGCGACCGGAGCGATCTTCAGCGTGATCCCGCCGCAGAACGCGACCGGCAATTTCACCAAGATCGTGCAGCGTGTGCCGGTCAGGATCACGATCGACGCCGACCAGGCGGGCAAGGTCGCGCTGCGGCCAGGCTTGTCGACGGTCGTCACGGTCGATACCGGATCGCGCTGAGGGCGCCATGTCTGCGCCGGCCGCCCCGCAATCCTTCATCGCCAGCATCCTGCCGTTCATGGTGATGTGCGTAGGCATGTTCATCGCGCTGCTCGACATCCAGATCGTCGCCTCCTCGCTGCAGGATATCGGCGGCGGCCTGTCGGCCGCGCAGGACCAGATCGGCTGGGTGCAGACCTCCTATCTGGTGGCTGAGATCATCGTCATCCCGCTGTCGGGCTGGCTCACCCGCGTCTTCTCGACCAGATGGCTTTTCACCATCTCGGCGGCCGGCTTCACGCTGGCCAGCATGCTGTGCGGGTTCGCCTGGAACATCGAAAGCATGATCGTGTTCCGGGCGCTGCAGGGGCTGCTCGGCGCTTCGATGATCCCGACGGTGTTCACCTCGTCCTTCCATTATTTCCAGGGCCCGAGGCGCGTCTATGCCGCCGCCGTCGTCGGCAGCATTGCCTCGATCGCGCCGACGCTCGGCCCCGTCATCGGCGGCTGGATCACCGACACGTTGAATTGGCATTGGCTATTCTATGTGAACGTTGTTCCCGGCGCGATCATCACGATCCTGGTCGCCCTGCTGGTCAGGATCGACAAGGCCGATCCGTCCTTGCTGAAGGGCGCGGACTATATCGGCATGGCGCTGATGGCGATCAGTCTCGGCACGGCGGAATATGTCCTTGAGGAGGGCTCGCGCTGGAACTGGTTCGACGACGCCACGATCCGCAACGGCGCGGTCGTCGCCGTGGTGACGCTCATCCTGTTCGTCGTGCGCAGCCTGACCTACGCGCAGCCGGTGGTCGACTTCCGCGCCTTCGGCAACCGCAATTTCGCGATCGGCTGCTTCCTGTCCTTCATCACCGGCATCGGCATCTTCGCCACGATCTACCTGACGCCGCTGTTCCTCGGTTATGTGCGCGGCTACAACGCGCTCGAAACCGGGCTGGCGGTGTTTTCCACCGGCGTCGCCTCGATGGTGGGCGTTCCGGTCTACATCTTCCTCGCCAAGCGCTTCGACACACGCTGGCTGATGATGTTCGGGCTGGCTTCCTTCGGCGCGTCGATGTGGAGCTTCAGCGCCATCACCAGCCAGTGGGGCTCGGCAGAACTCCTCATCCCGCAGCTGTTTCGCGGCTTCCCGCAGGTCTTCGCTGTGGCGCCCAGCGTCAATCTCGGGCTCGGCAGCCTGCCGCCGGACCGGCTGAAATATGCCAGCGGCCTGTTCAACACCATGCGCAATCTTGGTGGCGCGGTCGGCATCGCCATTTGCGGTGCGATCCTCAACAACCGCACCAACTTCCATTTCCTGACGATCGCTTCGCATCTGACGCCGCAGAACGAAGCGGCCATGCGCATGCTCGACAATGTCGCGCAGCGCTACGGCCAGTTGCCCGGCGCCATCGATGACGGCCATGCAGCCTCGCTGAAGCAGCTCTGGCAGCTCGCCTATCGCGAGGCTTCCACCATGGCCTATGCGGATGCGTTCCTGGTCATCATGGTGGCTTTCGTCATCGCCACCGCACTGGTGCCGTTCCTGCGCAATGTCGCGCCGAAGGCGCCGCCGCCGGACGCGCATTGAGCAGATAGAAAGTGCAGCGGGCGAAGCAATCTACTGCGACCCTGCCCCAAACCAGCGGATAAAGGCGGCATCCTTGCCGGTGATGTCCTTCACCGCTTTCAGCAGTGCCTCGTGCAGGGTTTGTATCGAGCGGTAATGATCGCATTGCGTCGATATCAACGGGTCCACGATACTGCGATGCAGTTCCCCCGCGGCCGCCATGAATCGCTCCAGCTCCACATCAGATAATTGCTTTGCCTTGTTGCGCCGAACCACCGCGACCTCCTGCGAGAATCGCCCCATCCAAGATTAAATTCCTATAGGTGTCGGATGGTTTCCAGCGACCGCTGGTTGCCTTTTTCGACCTGTCGTCGTGACCGACACCCGTGACAGGGGGCGGGCGGAACCCAGGCGGTCCGGCCCGCTTATCATGGTGACACAGGATTTGCGGGCCGGACCTTGCCCCGCGGCTTGGCCGCCCAGGGCAACACGTGGTTAGCTTCGCCCGCGGCGGCTAACATTGACAATCGATAGTCCGCTCACGCGCATGCGCCCAAGCCAATCAGGCGGAACCGCGCTCAAGCTCCGCCGACAACCGGGCAGGGTCGGAAACGCCCTGTCCGAAGAGCGCCATTACCTTGAGCGCGATACGTTCGCGCTCATCCTTGTCGGCGACGTGGTGCCGTGCGCAGTAGTCGTTCAAGGCTTTTGTGAGAATGTCGAGCTGGACGGAATCCGCCACACCGTACGCTGACATGCTTGCCTCCTTGGACAGGGGCGAAAGCATGATGTCGCTTCCAAACGTCCGCTTGCCTGTGTTCGGTACGGACGGCGAGTAGATACTATGCTCGAAATGTGACGGTTACGAGTCAATTCGCAGTCCCGCTATTTCTTCTTCAGCAGCCGCGCCTCCCGAAGAAGCGAACTGGCATCGATGCCGATCATGTCGACAAGGTCGCGGGCCTGGGCCTCGGTGATGCCGGTTTCCTTCATGAGAAACCGGACCCGGAACTCCTTCTCCGCCTTCAGTCGCTCGTCGCGTTCTCGCTTGCCTTCGGCCATGGATTTCTCCCCATGCCCTGAAACTGCAAGCAGGCGCTCAAGGTTCCGGTCAGCGCGCGACCGGGCGATGCCCGTCGGGCAGGCGGGTGGCGATCAGCTTGTCGATGCGGCGGCCGTCGAGGTCGACCACCTCGAAGCGCCAGCCTTGCGCGTCGACGCACTCGCCGGTGGTCGGCAGATGGTGGAGATGCGACAGCACGTAGCCGGCGACGGTCTCGTAGTCGCGGTTTTCGGGAAGATCGATGCCCAGCACCTCGGCCATCTCGTCGGCCTGCATGTAGCCGGCGAGCAGCCAGGAACCGTCGTCGCGCTTGACGGCGTTCTCCTCTTCGCCGGCCTCGAGGTCGGAGCGGAACACGCCGGTAATGGCTTCGAGGATATCGGCCGGCGTGACGATGCCTTCGAAATGGCCGTATTCGTCATGGACCAGCGCCATCGGCACGTCCGATTCCCTGAGCTTTTGCAGCACATCGAGCGCGTCGGCCTGGTCATGCACGATGGGGGCAGCGCGAACATGCTGGCGCGGGTCCAGCACCCTGCCTGCCAGAAGAGCGGCCAGCACGTCGCGCGTCTGGATGACGCCGACCATGGCGTCGACATTGCCGTCGCCGACGGGCAGCCGCGAGTGCTGGGTGTCCATCAAAAGCTTTCGAACCGCGGCTTCGTCGGATTGCAGGTTCAGCCAGTCGACCTCGGTGCGCGGCGTCATCACGGCGCGCACGGCGCGGTCGCCGAGGCGCATGACGCCGGCGATCATGCGGCGCTCATCGGATTCGATGGTGCCGTGATGCTCGGCCTCGGCGACCAGCATCTTGATCTCCTCGTCGGTGACTTTCTCTTCCGCCTCGCCGGCCTGGCCGAGCAGCCACAGCACGGCGCGGCCGGAAATGTCGAGCAGGAAGACGAGCGGCGCCGAGATGGTGGCAAGGATCGTCATTGCCGGCGCGGCGCGGGCGGCGACGCGCTCGGGGTCCTTGAGCGCGATCTGCTTCGGCACCAGCTCGCCGACGATCAGCGAGGCATAGGTGATCAAAGCGACGACGATGCCGACGCCGACGGGGTCGGCGACGTTTTCGCGGATGCCTGTCGATGCCAGATATTGCGCCAGCCTTTCGCCAAGCGTCGCGCCCGAGAAAGCGCCCGAGAGAACGCCGACGAGCGTGATCCCGATCTGCACCGATGACAGGAATTTGCCGGGGTTCGAGCCCAGCGCAAGCGCGCGGCCGGCGCCCTTGACGTTGCGGTCGATCATCGCCTTGAGGCGGGCGGGCCGCGACGAGACGATGGCAAGCTCCGACATCGATAAAAGGCCGTTCACCAAGATGAGGACGGCAACGACGGCGATTTCAGCGTAAAGCATGGGCGGTCAATAGCATTGCTGCAGTGCATTCGAAAATAGCCTGCCGGTATTTTTGGCAGATGACAGGCGCAGTGTTCAGGCGGCATCCCAAATCGGCACTGAGAAGGCCCGACAAGCGCATTGATGACCACGCGAACCTTCGGCGTCAGCGCGCAGGTGAGACACCCGTCACTGCTGCGTGTTCAGCACGCCGATCACTGCCATGCCGTCGGTGAAATAGGGATCGCCGCCGCCGTTGCGTCCCGTCTTGGTGGCGCCGATCCCGGATATCTCGCTGGTGGATGCCAGCAGACCGGCGGCCTTCAGGTCGCCGATCAGGAAATCGCGCTCCGCGTCGATGTCGGGACCGATATGATGGGTGACGGCGCCCGTGTCGTGGCTGAGGCCGACGCCGCGATCGAAACTCGCGGCGCCCAGCCAGAGCGGGCGGCCGTCGTCACCGACCGTGTCCGTCTGCCAGAAGCGGACGTGATGGCGCCGGTCGGCGCTGTTGCCGACCGGTTTCTCGAAGGCAAGATCCTGGGCGCGGCCCTCGAACAGAAGGCGGCTCATCGGCGCATCGGGGTAGGGGCGGGAAAACAAAACGCTTTCGCCGATGTCGATCGCGGTCCTGAGCGTCACCGCATCGGCCGTGTCCCAGCCCGCGACCGCGAAAGCGTGGACGACTTCCTTCTCGGTGCCGACAAGGCCGACATTGATCGGATCGCCGGGAATCCCCTGCGGCGTATGCGTCACCATCTCGAAGGGCCGGGTGCGGAAGCCACGCTCCCGCCACGTCCAGAACTCCGGCGCGGCGACATAGGCGAGCGCCAGATAGGAGGCACACAACGCCGCCAGCCAGATCGCCGCGCGCCGCCTCAGGCTTCGTTCACCCACGAGAAACCGCTCCCAAATCCTTGCGCGACCATTTTAAGCGGCGTTGGCCGATTTGGGCAGAGCCTCAGCGACAGGCGCGGTAGCCGCTCTTGCGGTTCTTGATGTCGAAATGGAAATGGTTGCGGTGGTCGTAATTGTAGCCCGGGCCAAGCACCGTGGTGAAATATTGGCAGCCGTCGGCGCGCACATTGTTGAGGAAGCCGCGCGTGCGGAAGGCGAAGAGCCCGGGCTTGCGCACGTCGATGTCGTCGCCATTGTTGAGCTCAATGCTCATCACGTCGAGGGCATTGCCCTTGCCGTGCTCGGAGAGCACGCCTTCGCCGGCGATGTTGCGACAGGAATAGCTGGAGCCCTGGTGGATTGCCTTGACGCCGGAGAAATAGCGCCAGCGGGCGGCCGGCTGCAGCTCGTTCTTCGTCCAGGCGGCAAAGGTGGCGGCCATGTTGCAGGTGAGCGTTGCCGCCGGCTTCATGGCGACGCTGCCGATCGCGGTGACCTTCACCGGATAATCGATGCCGCACTGGCCCTCATGGATCGGCTGGATGTCCTGATAGACGACGCCCATCCGCTTCAGCTCGTTGCGGCAGTCGATCTCGCTCGCCGGCATCTGCTCGGTTGGCGACATCGGCTCATCCATGCGCGGATAGGCAGCCTGGGTCATATAGGGGTTGGACGGAACAAGGCGCTGCATGCCGGAATATTGCGGCGCGTCAGGCTGCGGCATGGCCGCCGTCTGGCTGCCGACATCGACGGCCGGCTGCAGCGCAAAGACGTCGCCGGTCGTGCAGGCCGATATCGTCGCGATGGCGCCTGCGGCCAGCCCGACGATCGTGATTTGCGCGCACTTGTTCCGTCGCGCCGCCACCAGCACAGCGCCAAGTCTTCGAGCCATTGAAGGGCGTCCTTGTCCCCAAGATCTGATCCCAATTGGGATCATGATCCAGATGGCACAAGGTTAACCCTCAACAGTAAAGGAAAGATCAGCACCGCCATTCATGCATGGGGCGGAATTGCGGCGCTGTTCTTGCCGGGCCGCGACCGAAACTTCCGGGATCATGCCTATTGGCAGAAGGTGCCGCCGTGGCGGCGCGGTTCCAGGTCAAGGTGGAAATGCAGCGCGTGGTCCGGGTCGGCGCCCGGCCCGAGCACCGTCTTGAACGGCCCGCAGGCAGCCTTGCGCACTGCGTTGAGGAATTTTGCGTCCTTATCGGGCGGCGCCGGCCCGACCTCGATCTTCCTCCCGTCGGACAAGGTAAAGCTGGCGATGTCGAGCGCGTTGCCGAAGGCGTGTTCGGACAGTTTGCGGGTGCCGTTGCGGGGCCGGCAGACAAAGGCCGAGGCCTGGTTGATCGACTTCAAATCGGCGCCGAGTTCGGCCTTTGCCACGGGCTGGACGACATCGGCCATGAAGCGCGCCGCCGCCTCGGCCATCGGACAGTTGAGCTCGGTGCCCGAATTGATGCCGATGGATCTGCCCAGTGTTTTTATGACGACTGGGTAGGGGATCGAGCAGCCAATCTCGGGATCGTGCTCTGCCTTGTGCTCCTCGAACTCGACGCCGAGCGCCTTCAGCCGTTCGCGGCATGCGGTCTCTTCCGGCGGCATCTTGTCGGCCGGCACGTCGGCGGAACGCGGATCGGGGAGCATCTTTTCCTCGCCCGGCGGCTCGGGTTTCTCCGATGGTTGCGGCGCGGTTTCCGGCGGCTCCGGCTCCAGTTCGGTGGGCTTCTGCGGCGGCGTGGGCACGACATCCGGCGTCCGCGGCTCGGCTTCCGCCCGTGACCCGGATCGAGCGCTTTTCGAACGAGGCGGGCGGGCATCCCATTTCGGATGCGACTTCTCCTGATTGAGGAAATCGTCATTGCTGCCGAGGCGGCCTTTGTCTTGCCCCGACTTGTCGGCGCCGTTCTCCATGTCCTGGGGACGCGATGCTGGAACCGGCGTTGCCAGAGGCGTTTCCGGGGCCGGAGCGGCGCTCTGGCTGGCCGGCGGCAAGTGCCTCTTATGCCGGTGATGATGCTTGGCCGTGGCCGGCGTAGCCAGCAGGATCGCGGCCACTACAGGCAGCGCCAGTCTGCAAAGTCGTGAAAGGCTCAGCGTTGCCATCGCCCCGAAACGGCAATCGTGTCGCGAAGTTGCCTGCGTAGGCAGCCTTGCCGATCACAATCGGTTACCGGCGCGTTACGCGCCGATGGCTTCAAGGCCTTCCTCAAGCCAATCGGCGAGCATCGGCAGGCCAAGCAGATATTTGGCCGTGCGCTTCCTGGGACGCTCCCTCGCGGCGGCCACGGCATCCGCCCATTCGGATGCGTCATAGTCGCCGCGCCCGACCCAGGCGAGCGCCACCAGTTCGGCCGCTTCGTCGATGTTGAGATCGTTGATCAGCTCGCGGAATTCCTCCTCGGTGAGATCTTCCGAGGCTTCCTCGACAAGGCCGTCATGGTGGTGGCTGGCATGCGTGTCGCCGTCGAACTCGACCTCATGCTCGGCGCCGTCGTCATAGTCCTCGTTGACGGCGGCGCTCAGCGCCTTCGCCTTGAGGATGAACAGGCGCACCGTGTCCGGATCGATCGAAAGTTCCCACTCTTTCTCGAGGCGCTGCTGCACGGCCCTTCTCCACGTGATGCGCTTGGCTCCGATGATAGCGGAATTAAAACGCGCGTCACGTCTGGAGGTAAACGCTTCTTTCCGGCCTTCGAAAATAGTTCGGCAGCCGCCCGCATTTCGGGATGAAACCGCGGCGAGGCGGCGTTAATCTGCCATTGTCACGCTCATGGAGGCTTCGATGCGCAGACGTTTGCTTGTTCAGGTCATGGCTATCGCGGCGCTGCCGCTGTTCGTAGCGCCCGCGTTCACGGCGGGTGATAGTGGCAGTAGCGGTGGCCAGACGACGACCACCTGCAAGAAAGGCGAGGTCTGGGACAAGAAGAAAAACAAATGCGTAAAGCCGCAATATGGCATGCTGGACGACGACAGCATCTATGAGGCCGGCCACGACCTGGCGATGGCCGGGCGCTATGACGAGGCGATCTCGGTGCTGACGCTCGCGGCCAACAAGCAGGATCCGCGCATTCTCAACTATCTCGGCTATTCGCACCGCCATTCGGGCCGCGTCACGGTCGGCCTCGGCTATTACGAGGAAGCGCTGAGGATCGACCCGAACTACACGCTGGTGCGCGAATATCTGGGCGAAGCGCATCTGCAGATCGGCGATCTCGCCGGCGCGCAGCAGCAGCTCCAGGAAATCGAAAAGCGGACCGGCAAGGGCTCGCGCGAATACGGCATGCTGTCCGAGCAGATCGATCATTTCCTGAGGAGCTGAACAGGGCTTCGAGGCTCCTCGAACCGGCTGCGGCAATTGCAGCCGGTTTTTTCATTTGCCGCCAGCAGCGGACCCGCGAAAGCGGTGATCATTTTGCCGAATTTCATTTTTGGGCGTGAAAATCGCGCGAAGATTGCTATATTCAGGGAAATTGTGGTGAGACGGTTCCGTTAGCCCGAGGCTGCCGGACCGTTTTCTTTTTGTACCTATCGACAAGGCCGCTCCCGAAAACGGGGGCGGCGGCAGGAAAGGTCAGGCATATGATCAAGGTCCCGATGACAGGCGAGGGGTTCGCGTCATTGAAGGAAGAGCTCCGCTGGCGCCAGCAGGAGGAACGTCCGCGTATCATCGAGGCGATCTCCGAAGCGCGCTCGCATGGCGACCTGTCGGAAAATGCCGAATATCACGCGGCGAAGGAATCGCAGAGCCACAATGAAGGCCGCATCAACGAGCTCGAGGATCTAATTGCGCGCGCCGAGGTCATCGACGTCTCCAAGCTTTCGGGCGACAAGGTGAAGTTCGGCGCGACGGTGGTGCTCGTGGACGAGGACACCGAGGAAAAGAAGACCTATCAGATCGTCGGCGACCAGGAAGCGGACGTGAAGTCCGGCCGCATCTCGATCTCCTCGCCGATCGCGCGGGCGCTGATCGGCAAGGAAGTCGGCGACGCCATCGAGGTCAATGCTCCTGGCGGCGCACGGGGTTACGAGATCGTCCAGGTGCAGTTCATTTAGCTCCCATCTTCCCCACAAGGGGGGAGATAGCGCGCAGCGCCAGAAGCCGCTCAGCGTCCGCCATCACCTCAGCCGGCGTTACTTTACCGCCGGCCGGTGCCATCAAGGTCGATGCAAACTTTCCGCGCGGGCCGGTCAGGCCTGGTTCCGTCGCCAGGAAGATGGCGACGGTCGGCAGGTCGAAGGCGGCGGCAAGATGGGTGAGGCCGGTGTCGGCGCCGATGACCAGCGTCGAGCGGCCGAGGATCGCGGCGACGTCCGCGAGCGGCGATTTCGGGACAAGCACCGTCCTTGGCACGGCTGCGGCGATGGCTTCCGCCACTTTCTTTTCCGCCTCGTTCGACCAGGTGGCAACCGGCGTGAATTGCCGGCCGGCCAGCTCGCGCGCGGTTTCGATCCAGTCCTCGACCGGCCATTTCTTGTCTTCACGGCTGGTGCCGTGCAGCAGGAAGGCGGTTCTGCCCTGAATGCCGGGCAGGTTGCCCGCCGGCGGCACGATACCGGACTCGAGCGTCGACAGGTCAGGCTGGTAGCCCAGCGCCAGGCCGAACAGTCGCCTGGTACGCTCGATGGCATGCAGGTCGCGCGGCACGGCATATTTGCGTTGATAGAACAGCGTCGCCGAAGGCTCGCGGGCGCTCGCCCGATCGAAGCCGGCAATCGGCGCGCCGGCCTGGGTGGCGACCAGGGCCGACTTCAGCAAGCCTTGCGCGTCGATGACCAGATCGTAGTTTCCCGCTCGCAGCGCCCGCCGCAGACTTGCCATCTCGCGCCAGGTCTCGCTGTCGAAAAGCTTCTTGCGCCAGCGCCGGACCGCCACCTTGTGAATGGTGCCGATCGCCGGATGCAACGCCACGATGCCGGCAAACGGCTCTTCCACGCACCAGTCGAAGCTGATATCGGGGCGATTGCGAACCGCATCCTCGACGGCGGGAAAGGTGTGGATGACATCGCCCATCGACGATGTCTTGACGATCAGCACCTTCATGCCGCTGCCGGAATCTCGAGCAAGCGGTCGGCCGCGGCGGTGACGCGGGCGACATCGAGCGTCTTGAGGCAGTTGAGATGCCCGAGCGGGCAGACCTTCTTGTGGCAGGGCGAACAGGACAGGTGCAGCCAGATCAGCTCGGAGCGCTCGCTGAGCGGCGGCGTGTTTTCCGGCGAGGTCGAACCGTAGACGGCGACGATCGGCGTGCCGACGGCCGCCGCGACATGCATCAGCCCGCTATCGTTCGAGACCGCAAGCTTTGCCGCGGCGATCAGGTCGATGGCGTCCTCCAGCCGCGTCTTGCCGGCAAGGTCGATGGCGCCCGGCGCAAGTGCTGCGATCTCAGCCGTCACGTCGGCGTCGTTCTTCGAGCCGAGCAGCGCGACGCCCAGGCCCTTTGCCATCATGTCGCGGGCAAGCCCGGCATAGTGATCGCTCGGCCAGCGTTTTGCGGGGCCGAATTCGGCGCCGGGCATGAGCGCCACGAATTTTTCTCCGCTCAGTCCGAAGCGCGCCAGCAGATCGGCCTGGTTGGCCTTGTCGACGGTAAGTCGCGGCGCGCGAAAGGTGCCGCCGCGCGCGAGGCCGAAATAGGCGCGCGCCGTGCGTCGTTTCAGCGCTTCGGGCAGCGGCACGACATCCGTCAGCAGGCCGTAGCGCATCTCGCGCAGATTGCCGACGCGGTGCGGGATGCGGGCGAAGAACGGGATCAGCGCCGATTTCCAGCTGCCCGGCAGCACATAGGCCATGTCATAGCGGCCGCGCAGCAGGCGGCCGAAGCGCCTGCGGCTGCGGACTTCGAGCGCTCCCGGCATCAAGGGAAAGTCGATCTGGCTGCGTATCTCGGGCATGCGCTTGACCAGTGGCGCCGCCCAGGCCGGGGCCAGCACGTCGATCGCGGCGTGCGGATGTTTTTCCTTCAGCGCCGCAAACAGGCACTGCGCCATGACCATGTCGCCCACCCAGCGTGGGCCGATCACGAGGATCGTTGGGCCTTCAGCCATTCGACATAGTCCCTGACGCCGGTTTCGACTGTGCGGAATTGGCCATTGTAGCCGGCCGCGCGCAAGCGGGACATATCAGCCTGCGTGAAACTCTGGTAGCTGCCCTTGAGATGGTCGGGGAAAGGGATGAATTCAATCTCTCCCTTTCCGAGCGTGTCGATCACCGTGTCGGCGATGGCGCGGAACGGCTGGGCGCGGCCGGTGCCGCAGTTGAAGATGCCGCTCAAGCCGCGCTTCCACAGCCACAGATTGACCTCCGCCACGTCGCCGACATGGATGAAGTCGCGGCTCTGCTCGCCTGGCCCGAAATCGCCATAAGCGCCGAACAGCTTCGGGTTTTCGCCGCGCTCGACCTGGTTGAACAGATGGAAGGCGACCGAAGCCATGGCGCCCTTATGCGCCTCGCGCGGTCCATAGACATTGAAGTAACGCAGGCCGGCGACCTGGGAATGATCGGTGTCGAAGACGTTGCGGCGGACGTAATCGTCGAACAGCTTCTTCGAATAGGCGTAGACGTTGAGCGGGCGCTCCAGCTCGGGCTCCTCGCGGAACTCGCTGCCGCCGCCGTAGACCGAAGCCGACGAGGCATAGAGGAAGGGCACACGCAGAGCGAGGCAGGCATGCAGCAGCCGCTTCGAATAGGCGTAGTTCACCTCCATCATGAACTTGCCGTTCCACTCGGTGGTGGTCGAGCAGGCGCCCTGATGGAAGATGGCCTCGATGCGGCCGAGCCCGCCATCCTCGAGTTGCGCGAGAAAATCGTCCTTGTCGAGATAATCGGCGATGCGAAGGTCGGCGAGGTTGGCGATCTTGTGGCCGTCGGTCAGGTCGTCGACGACGACGATATCGTCATGGCCCTCGGCATTGAGAGCGGCGACGATGTTGGAGCCGATCATGCCGGCGCCGCCCGTGACGATGATCATGAACGCCTCCGCTGCTTGCGATTCCGGCTCTTATAGGGGAGGCCAGCCGGGCTGTCGACAAAGCAGGCGTCGACCCATCCTAGGCTCTCCAGACTTGTCTATTTTGTCTTTTTTGTCTATTATGTACAAACGGAGCGCCCATGAAACACTACCCATCGACCGATCTGAAACAGAATCTCGGAGACGTGCTTGCGGCCGCGAGCCAGCAGCCTGTCTCCATCACCCGCCACAATAAGCCGAGATACGTCCTGATGAGCATCGAAACCTACGAGGCTCACTTCGCCAACGACGGCCGCCGCGCCTACGCGGCGAAGGACGCCCCGGCCGAACATGTCGAGATGCTCGAGCAATACACTGCCGAGCCGGATCGTGATTAGGCCCATAGCCGCCGACGTTTGGCGATATCCATATCTGTGGCATCGCCAGCATGGCGGCGGCGAGACCGAAGGCCGCAAGAAACGACCCGTCGCCTTCGTGGCCGTCCTTCCAGGGAAGGACGGCGGTACGAACCTCTTCATCCTTGCAATCACCTTCACGCAGCCGGGTCGCGATCGTGTCGCCGTCGCCATTCCCGAAATTGAACGCCGCCGCGCCGGCCTTGACCCTATCCCTCTGTGGGTCATAGTTGATGAGTACAACCACGATATCCTGGAAACGTCGGCCTATTTCGAACCGGGCGCGCACATCGGCGCGTTCAGTCCGTCATTCCACAAGAAAGTCATGGCTGCGTTCATTGCGGTTGTCCGCAAAGGCCAATCCAAAGCCATTCCGCGTGCGGACTGAACAGGCTGCATGCGGATCATGAGGGAACCAAGATGCCGTCGACCGAACTGCTCATCGCGTTTTTCGCCACCACCGCGATCTTCGCCTACATTCCCGGTCCTGCCATGCTCTACGCCGCCGCGCAGACGATGGCGCGCGGGCGCTGGTCGGGGCTGACGGCGGCTCTCGGCATCCATCTCGGCGGCTATGTGCATGTCTTCGCTGCCGCCGCGGGGCTATCCGTCCTGTTCCATGCAGTGCCGACGCTCTATTTGGCGGTCAAGCTCGGCGGCGCGCTCTATCTGATCTGGCTCGGCGTCTCCATGTTCCGCAAGCGGATGGATGGCGATACGGCGCTGCCCGTCATCGAGCGGAAATCGGCCCGTCGCGCCTTTTTCGAAAGCATCACCGTCGAAGTGCTCAATCCGAAGACCGCGATCTTCTTCATGGCGTTCCTGCCGCAATTCATCGATGCATCGGCGGCGTTCCCGGTCTGGTTGCAGTTCGTCGTGCTTGGAACGATCGTCAATCTGATGTTCTCGTCCGCCGACATCGTTTGCGTTTTCCTTGCCGGCGCGATGATTGCGCGGCTGCGGCGCTCAGGACGCGCGCAGCGGCTGATGCAGCGCGCGGGCGGCGCGGTGCTGGTTGGCCTCGGCGTCCATGTCGCCCTGCAGAGGAGCTGATTGCCCGGCCGGCTCCGGCTGGGATTCGCGCAGTGCCTGCCGTTGCGCTCGCCCGATTTGCGGTATATCGGCATCGCGAACATGACGAATGCCGGCAGTCCCGAGCTTCAAACCGACCAGAATCCGCCGTCAGGCGTGCGCCAGTGAGATGATCAAGCACAATCCGCCTTCTCCGGAACCTTTGCATCGCACCATCGCCCGGTTCGGCGACGTCACCGTGCTGGTGGTGGGCGATTTCATCCTCGACCGCTTCGTCAGCGGCGTGATCGAGCGCATCTCGCCGGAAGCCCCGATCCCGGTGCTGCATGGACGGGGCGAAACGCTCAACATGGGCGGTGCCGGCAATGTCGTCTCCAACATCGTTTCGCTGGGCGCCGCCGCCATACCCGTGTCGGTGATCGGCGCCGACCAGGCCGGCAACAATCTGATGCGGATGCTCGGCGAGATCGGTGTCGACACCGACGGACTTCTGCAGCGCCAGGACCGCATGACGTCGTCCAAAAGCCGCTTCAGCGCGCTCAACCAGCAGGTACTGCGTTTCGACGAGGAAGAGATCAAGCCGCTCACCTCCGCCGAGCGGGCGAAGCTCATCGACCATTTCCAGGCGGCGCTTGGCCGCGCCGATATCGTCATCCTCTCCGACTACGGCAAGGGCATCCTGCTCGACGGTGTCGCCGGCGAGCTGATCGCGATCTGCCGCGATGCCGGCAAGCCGGTGCTGGTCGATCCGAAGGGGCGCGACTATGCGCGCTATGCCGGCGCCACGGCGGTGACGCCGAACCGCAAGGAGCTCGGCGAGGCGGTCGGGCGCAAGGTGTTCGGCGACGACGAGATCGTCGCCGCGGCGCGCGACCTGATCGCCGCGCATGATTTCGAGTTCATCGTCGCCACGCGCAGCGAGAAGGGCATGAGCGTGGTCTCCGCCGAGGATGCCCGCCACATCTCCACCCAGGCGCGCGAGGTGTTCGACGTTTCCGGCGCCGGCGACACGGTCATCGCGAGTTTCGCGCTGTCGCTCGCTGCAGGCGCCGACCGGGTGCATGCCGCCGTCATCGCCAACGCAGCCGGCGGCGTCGTCGTGGGAAAACGCGGCACGGCGCGGCTGAACCTCGAGGAACTGTCCGGCGCGCTGTTCCGCTCACATGGGCCGACGGCTCATACCGATGCCATTCTTGACGCCAATGCCGCGGCCAGAATGGTCGCCGCCTGGAAGGAAGAGGGGCTGACCGTCGGCTTCACCAATGGCTGTTTCGACATCCTTCATGCCGGCCATGTCAGCCTGCTGCATGCCGCGCGCAGCCAGTGCGACCGGCTGGTGCTCGGCCTCAACAGCGACGACTCGGTGCGCCGGCTGAAGGGTCCGGGACGCCCGGTCAACAACCAGCACGACCGCGCCTGCGTGCTGGCGGCACTTGCCTCGGTCGACGCCGTCGTCGTCTTCGAGGAAGATACGCCGCTGAAGCTGATCGAGGCGCTTTTGCCGGACATCCTGGTCAAGGGCGCGGATTACACGGTCGAGACCGTGGTCGGCGCCGATGTCGTGCAGAAGGCGGGCGGGCGCGTGGTGCTGGTCGATCTCGTCGCCGGCAAGAGCACGACGAACACGATCGGCAAGCTGCGTGCCGCAAACTGAGGGTCTCATGTCCGATTTGAACGACTACCTGGTCCGCTCCGCGGCGGCGATCTCGGCGATGGTCGAGCGCGACCTCACTGGCGAGATGGAACGCGCGGTGAGCACGGTCGTGACGGCGCTCTCGCAGGGCAAGGCGCTGCTGATCTGCGGCAATGGCGGCTCGGCGAGCGATGCCATCCACATCGCCGGCGAGCTGGTCGGCCGCTTCCTGAAGGAGCGCAAGGCCTATAACGTCATCGCGCTGCCGGCGAATGCCGCGGTGCTGACGGCCTGGGGCAATGATTACGGTTTCGACACCGTTTTCTCGCGCCAGGTCGAGGCGCATGGGTCGGAAGGCGCGGTGCTGCTGGCGATCTCGACCAGCGGCAATTCGCCGAGCATCCTTGCCGCGGCCGAGCAGGCGCGGGCGATGGGCATGACGGTGATCAGCCTGACCGGCGAGACCGGCGGCAAGCTCAAGCCGCTGACCGACATCCTGCTCAACGTGCCGTCGAGCTCGACGCCGATCATCCAGCAGGGGCATCTGTGCCTCTACCACCATCTGTGCGAGGCGGTCGAAGCGCGCCTCAGCAATGGCTGAGACGGCGAGCTTGCCGCTGGCCGAGCCCGGCCTATGGGTCGAGCGAGTCGGCAATAGGAATTTTCCGGCCGGCCGGCCGGCGCTGTTCCTCGATCGCGACGGCACGATCAATGTCGATACCGGCTATCCCGACGATCCGGCGGCCATGGTGCTGCGCGACGGCATCGCGCCGGTCATCGAGGCCGCGAACCAGCGCGGTGTTCCGACCGTTGTCGTCACCAACCAGTCCGGCATCGCGCGCGGCTATTTCGGCTGGGATGCGTTCGCGCTGGTCAACGGGCGCGTGCTCGACCTGCTCGCTGAACAAAACGCGTTTGTCGACATGGTGCTTGCCTGCGCCTATCACGAAGCCGGCAGGGGTCCGCTGGCGATTGCCGACCATCCGATGCGCAAGCCCAATCCGGGAATGTTGCTGGAGGCTGGCCACCGGCTCGGGCTCGACCTGAAGCGGTCGCTGATCGTCGGCGACAAGCCCGCCGATATGCAAGCCGGACAGCGCGCCGGCCTCAAGCGCGGCTGGCTTGTCGAGGGCGAAATCTCGACGATGGGCGGGCTCTCGGTTTCGCCATTGCGCGACGCGCCGGACATCGAAGGTCTGCTCACCGCGATACGGTCGCTCTGATCGCGGATTGATTCAAAACCTGGCGCTAAGCCCTTTGTTTGCGCAGTCGAATTTTCGGAAGCCGGCACATTAAGTTTGAAAGGCCACCAGCCCTTCGTCCTTGACCCGTCGGATCGTCAGGGCGGTGCGTACCGTATCCACATTCGGGGCCGAGGCCAGTTCCTCTATGACGAAGGTCTGGAAGGTGCCGAGGTCGCTCGCCACGCAATGCAGCAGGAAATCGGATTCGCCCGAAACCATCCAGGCGTCGCGCACGATCGGCCAGCCGCGCGTGCGCTCGGCGAAGGTCTTCAGCTCGGCGTCGGCCTGGTGATGCAGGCCGATCAGGCAGAAGGCGACGACATCCATGCCGAGCGCCGGCGCGTTCAGGAGCGCGCGATAGCCGCGGATGATGCCGGCCTCCTCCAGCCGCCTGACGCGACGCAGGCAAGGCGGCGCCGAGATGCCGACCCGGTTGGACAATTCGACATTGGTCATGCGGCCGTCACCCTGCAGCTCGCGCAGGATCTTCCAGTCGATGGCGTCGAGATCGGCTTTGAGCGGCATGGTCGGCTTTTCGCGCAAGAATCTTTCGCGATTTTGTAATTTGGTTTCGCCTGCGAGGCCATACCTTTTACGATCATTTTTCTGATGACGCGGGGCAATATGGCCCGATATGCAGGCGGCGAAGCTTTCCGGGGACGAAGGCCAACTTGCCTTGCTGGTCCCACGGGCAACACTTACATTACGCGCGACAAACCACGGCTGCGCGCCGCAGGGGACTTTCATGAACACCAAACATGCGCCCGTTCTTATCATCGGTTCCGGCCCGGCCGGCTACACGGCGGCGATCTATGCCGCCCGCGCCATGCTGAAGCCGATGCTGATCGCCGGCCTGCAGCAGGGCGGCCAATTGATGATCACCACGGATGTCGAGAACTATCCGGGCTTCGCCGATCCGATCCAGGGCCCCTGGCTGATGGAGCAGATGCTGAAGCAGGCCGAGCATGTCGGCACCGATATCATCAACGACATCATCACCGAGGTCGACCTCAATGTGCGGCCGTTCCGCGCCACCGGCGATTCCGGCACCGTCTACACCGCCGATGCGCTGATCATCGCCACCGGCGCGCAGGCCAAGTGGCTGGGCATCCCGTCGGAGCAGACCTTCATGGGCTTTGGCGTTTCGGCCTGCGCCACCTGCGACGGCTTCTTCTACCGCGGCAAGGACGTCGCGGTGGTCGGCGGCGGCAATTCCGCGGTCGAGGAAGCGCTCTATCTGTCGAACCTTGCCAAGAGCGTCACCGTCATCCACCGGCGCGGCGATTTCCGCGCCGAGCGCATCCTGCGCGAGCGGCTGCTTGCGAAGGACAATGTCCGCGTCATCTGGGACACGGTCGTCGACGAGATCACTGGGCGTCCCGGCAAGGCGCCGCTGCCGCCTTCCGTAGAAGGCCTGACGCTGCGCAACGTCGTGACCGGGCAGGAATCGAAGCTGCCGGTCGACGGCGTGTTCGTGGCGATCGGCCATGCGCCGGCGGTCGAGCTCTTCGTCGGCAAGCTGAAGCAGAAGCCGAACGGCTATCTGTGGACGGCGCCGGACTCGACGCGCACCGACGTGCCCGGCGTGTTCGCCGCCGGCGACGTCACCGACGACGTCTACCGCCAGGCGGTGACGGCGTCCGGGCTTGGCTGCATGGCGGCGCTCGAGGCGGAAAAATATCTGGCGGGCATCGAGGTTCACCGCGAAGCGGCGGAATGACAGATCGGCTGAAAAAAGCCGTTTAAAAGCCTGATTTTTCATTCAGACGCCAAAGGCAACGCGAGGGGAATCATGGCGCTGGACTGGGACAAATTACGCGTATTCCACGCAGCGGCGGAGGCTGGGTCGTTCACCCATGCCGCCGAGACGCTGCATCTGTCGCAATCGGCCATTTCGCGGCAGGTCAGCGCGCTGGAGCATGACGTCGGCGTCGCGCTCTTCCACCGCCATGCGCGCGGCCTGGTGCTGACCGAGCAAGGCGAGATGCTGTTCCGCACGGCGCATGACGTGCTGATGAAGCTGGAAACCATCAAGACGCGCCTGACCGAGACCAAGGACCGGCCGTCGGGCGTGCTCAGGGTAACGACCACGGTGGGCCTGGGCGCCGGCTGGCTGACCGAACGGGTGCAGGAATTCATCGAGCTCTATCCAGAGATCAGCCTGCAGCTGATCCTCGCCAATGAGGAGCTCGACCTCACCATGCGCCAGGCCGATTGCGCCATCCGGCTGCGCCAGCCGCAGCAGCCGGACCTCATCCAGCGCCGGCTGTTCACGGTGCATTTCCACCTCTATGCCGCGCCGTCCTATATCGCGAAGTTCGGCAAGCCGGCCTCGATCGCCGAGCTCAGGAACCACCGCATCGTCACTTTCGGCGTGCCGGTGCCCTCGCATCTGTCGGAGTTGAACTGGCTTGAGACGGTGGGCGACTTCGAGGGCGCGCAGAGGGTGCCGACGCTGCAGATCAACGACATCCTGTCGATCAAGCGGGCGGTGCAGGGCGGCGCCGGCATCGCCATGCTGCCCGATTATGTGATCAGCAAGGACACGAACCTGGTCCAGCTGCTGCCGGAGACCGAGGTGCCGTCCTTCGACACCTATTTCGCCTATCCCGACGCGATGAAGAACCAGGCGAAGCTGCATGTTTTTCGCGACTTCATCATCGCGAAGGCGCGCAGCTGGTCTTACTGAAATGGCTGGCCGAGACTACTGTCTACGCCAAGGCGTCAGCCGCGGCAGCCAGCCGGGCACGGCGCGGCGATAGATCTCGTATTCTTCGCCGTAGCGGCTGGCGAGCGTCGGCTCTTCGTAGAGCTTGACGAAGGAGATCATCGCTGCCGCGGCGATGAGGCCGTAGACCAGCACCGCCCAGCTCGAAAAGATCAGCGCCTGGCCAAGGATGATCGCCAGCACGGCCACGTACATGGGGTTGCGCACATGGCGGTAGATGCCGCCGACGACCAGCTTCTCGGTGGGCGCCACTGGGGCGGGCGTGCCAAGGCCTTCGAGGGCGAAGCGGGCGAAGGCATGAAGCAGGATGGCGGCCGCTCCAATCACAAGAATCGAGCCCGCAGCTACGAAGCCCGGCAGAGACAAAGGCTTGTGATAATGGTCGGTCAGCAGCCATGGCAGCAGTCCGGTGACAACGCCTGGCGCCACCACAAGGAATAGCGCGCTGCCGGCGATTGCCGAAAAAGTTCGCATCATCGGTCTCCTGCCGCAAAAATAAACTCGGCTTGCCGAAATCAACATCATTTCGCCGACTCGCCTATTTCTGAGCAAAATCGGCTCGATTTTGCATTTAAGCAGTCGCTTTTAGGGTCGGAAACGCCCCGGAACCGTCGATTTTCCTGGTCCTATGAGTTCCAAGGATAGGTTGGACCACAGCCTGCGTCTTTTTGCATGCGTGTGTTGCAAAATAGATGCTTGTTTCTTGGGCATGATGAGCACATATATAGTGCCATCTCCAGGGCGCGTTCTCCTCCCATTAGCGCCCTCGAGTGTTCCCCTCTGGAGGTTAGCCCTAATCGGCACTTCCAATCAAACTCAGCCGGATCTTTATTGATCCGGCTTTTTTGTTGCCCGCATGCCTTCGAGCCGGCAAAAAACGACCAAATCCGCCACGTAACAGTGACATGTAACATCGGGTAACATGTCGCAGACGCAGTCTATGGTTTAAGTAGACCATAGGACGCGGTTGGTCGGTTCGGGAGATGGGGGCATCACTCGGAAGACCGGGCTCAGGCAAGCACCGCGTCCGAACCATTTTTCCGGATGCGGCGGACCATCCGTTGCCTCCCAGGAAAACGGTCCGCAATAGGAACGGCGTCCGGATCATCCGGACGCCGTTTTCATTTCGCCCCTATCAGGCAGGCCGACCTGCTCAGGCAGCCTTACCGTTGGCGTTCATCGCCTCGTCGGCCAGCCTGCCGGTGAGCTCGGCCATATGGTCGAAGCCGGCCTTGTAGCTGGCGACACCGGCGGTGGCCGAGCGCAGCTCGATGATCAGGTCGCCGATCTCGGCCTGCGGCATGGTCGCCTCGACGACGTCCCAGCCGGGCCAGTCGGGCCTTGCGTCATAGCCGAGGATCTGGCCGCGCCGCTGCGGGATCAGCGCGATGATCTTGGAGGTCGCGTCGGAGGGCGTGACGATCTCGACCTTCATGATCGGCTCAAGCAGGACCGGCGAACAGGCGGCCATGCCTTCCTTCATCGCCAGCTTCGCCGCCATCTGGAAGGCCATGTCGGAGGAATCGACCGCATGGTAGGAGCCGTCCGACAGGTTGACGGCGACATCGACGACCGGGAAGCCGAGCGGACCCGTCTTCAGGTAGTCGCGAATGCCGGTCTCCACCGACTGGATATAGGTCTTCGGCACCACGCCGCCGGTGATCGTGTCGGAGAACTGGAAACCGGAACCGCGCGGCAGCGGCTTGATCTCTATCACCACGTCGCCGAATTGGCCGTGGCCGCCGGATTGCTTCTTGTGGCGGCCGCGCTGCTGCGCCCCTTTGCGGATCGTCTCCCGGTAAGGCACCGCCGGAGCATGGCCCTCGATCGGAATCTGGTTCTTGCCCTCCAGACGCTCGCGCACCACGCGCAGATGCATTTCGCCGTGGCCCGACAGGACGGTTTCGGCGGAGTCCTGGTTGTGGCGCAGGCTGAGCGATGGGTCTTCTTCGGCAAGCCGCTGGATCGCCGCCGACATCTTGACCTCGTCCTTGCGCTCCTTGGGACGAAGGGCGAAGGCAAAGACGGGCTGCGGCGGCTCCAACATGACCAATGGCCGGATGCCGCCCTTGGCCGAGCTCAGCGTCTGGCCGGTCTTGACGTTGTCGAGCTTGCCGAGCGCGACCGTGTCGCCGGCCTTGGCCGATGCCTGCTTGATCTGGTCCTTGCCGAGCATCCTGTAGATGCCCGAGACCTTCGCCGTGTCGCCATTGGAGAGGAAGAGCTCCGCCGCGTCGGCCAATTGGCCGGAAAGCACGCGCGACACCGAAAGCTTGCCGCCATGCGCGGTGTGGATGGTTTTCATCACCTGCACCACCGTCTGGCCGTCCGGCACGCCAAGGCGCTTCCTCGTCGCCTCGACGTCCGGCGCGTCATGGCGGATGGCTTTCAAAAGGCGCAGCACGCCATTGCCCTTCTCGGCCGTGCCGATCAGCACCGGCGTCACCGCGCCGGCGCGCAGGTCGGCCGAGAGATCGTCGAAGATCGCATCCTTCGGCGGCTCGATCTCCTCCAGCAATTGCTCCATCAGGTGATCGTCGTGGTCGGCGAGCGTCTCCAGCATGGAGAATCGCGCTTCCAGCTCGCGCGCCTTGTCGTCGTTCGTGATCTCGGCGACCTGGCTTTCGGCATATTCGCGATAGATGTAGGCGCGTTCCAGCGCCAGATCGATCGAGCCGATGACGATACCGTCCTTGCGCACCGGAATCTGGCGCAGCAGCAGCGGTACCGAGCTTGCCGGCTGCAGCATCTTCAGCGTCTCGCGCACGCCCGCGATCGCCTTGTCGACCTTGTTGAGGAACAGGATGCGCGGAATGGCGAGATCGTCGAGCTTGCGCATGATGAGCTGCAGCGCCGGGATCTTCTTCTCGTCGGCCTCGGCGACGACGACCGCGAGGTCGCAGGCGGCAAGCACGGGTTCGGCCTCGAAGGCGAATTCGATGGAGCCGGGGCAGTCGACGAAAGTGATCTGCTCGCCCATGAAATCGGTGGTGGCGAAGGTCGCCTCGACGCTCATGGCGTGGGCGCGGGCTTCGGGCGAATGATCGGAAACGGTGCTGCCCGATGATACGGGTGACTGGCGGGGAATGGCGCCCGTGCGGGCGAGGATTGCTTCGAGAAGTGTCGTCTTACCGCTTGCAAAGGGACCGACTATGGCGATGCATTTCGGTCCCGTGCGTCGTCCTCCGGCGCGAGTACCCATGGCTGAACCTCCACTCAGGCGTTTCCCAAGAGAGCGATCAGCAAAAGTGGAAACCGGTTTGCGTCCGATCGCACCCTATGCAGAGCGGCGGCCGGCCTGTTCGGCCGTCGCGGGCGGGGTTTTCACCTCTTCCCAAAACCATCGTCACACGGGTTTGCATGGAGGGCAAGAAAAATAGGATGTTCGCCGGCTTGGGTCCGGCAGGCCGCCATTTCCTGTTCGTCAGGCCGTAAGGGCGAGCGGCTCGCGGCCGGCGACACACAAGGCGCTTGCCTTGTCGCGCGGGGCCGGCTTGCCGAAGAAATAGCCCTGGAAGCGGCTGCAGCCGGCCGTTCGGGCGAGGGTGAATTCCTGCGCGGTTTCGACGCCTTCCGCGACGATGGCGATCTCCTGGATGCGGGCGATCTGGGCAAGCGCCGAAACGAAGATCTGCGCCACCTGGTCATGGGCGAGGCTGCGGATGTAGGAGCGGTCGATCTTGACGCTGTCGATGGGCAGCGACTTCAGGTAGTTGAAGCCGCAATGGCCGGTGCCGAAGTCGTCGAGCGCGATGTGGAAGCCGAGGCCGCGCAGCGCCTCCAGGCGTCTCAGCACCTCGGGCGTCGCGGCCGTCGCCACCGTCTCGGTGATCTCGATGATGAATTGCGAGGCAGACCGGCCGGTTTCGCGCAGGACCCGCTCGCACATCATCACGATCTCGTCGCGCTTCAGCTGCTCGCCGGAGACGTTGATCGAGATGCGCCGTCCGGAAAAATGCCCGATATCGGCACAGGCGCGCTTGAAGACCCATTCGCCGATCATGTCGATCAGCGTCGAGCGCTCGGCGATCGGGATGAATTCCGCCGGCGAGATCAGGCCGCGCACGGGATGGCGCCAGCGGATCAATCCTTCCAGCGCATCGACGGAGCCGTCGGGATCGACGATCGGCTGGTAGTGCAGCTCCAACTCGCCGAGATAGATCGCGGCGCGCAACTCGCGTTCAACCAGCCGGCGATAGCGTTTGTCCGACAGCATCTCCTCGTCGAAGACAGTGACGCGGCCGCGGCCGCCAGCCTTGCTTTCGTATAGCGCGAGATCGGCCAAAAGCATCAATTCGGTTGCATTCGAGGCATGCAGCGGCGCAAGCGCCACGCCCACCGAGATCGACAGGGGAATGATCTTGCCTTCGTGCCTCTTGCCGGCGCGCATGGCATCCAGCAGCCGGCGCGCGTCCCTGTTGATGAGGGCGACGTCGGCATGCGGAACCATGACGCCGAACTCGTCGCCGCCGAGCCGCCCGATGACACCGTCCTCGAAAATGCGCCGCGCTTCCGCAACCAGATGGGCCAGCGCCAGATCGCCGAACTGGTGACCGAACGTGTCGTTGAGCTGCTTGAAATGATCGAGATCGATCAGAAGCAGGCTCGCCTGGCGACGGCTGCGCAAGCCGCCCAGCCAGTCGCCCAACGCTTCGATGAAATAGCGCCGGGCCGTGGCGCCGGTCATGGCATCGACAGTGAGGAAGCGGTGCTTCTCGTCCTCGGCGTCCGCCGCCGATTGCAGGCGTTGGACGACGCTCGAGCGCATATACATCAGCACCAGAAGCGCCATTAAGGTCGATGCCACCGACACCGCAAGCGCGCCGGCACGGGAGGCGTTCTCCGTCAGCGCGAAGGCGGCAAGCGCGGCGGCGGCGATGCTCATCACGAGCAAGGCCTGGATGCCGCGATAGATACGGCCGCTGTGATCCTTGATTGTCGCCAAGATGCTCATGTCCGCGCCCCCACAGCACGCGCCATGGCTAGGACCTCAGCCGTTAAGAAAGACTGAGTGCGGCTTCTGCCTCGACCTGTTCTTTCGCGCCTGCATGGCGGGCAAGTTTTTATGGTTAAAAAGCAATGATTTATGACAGTTTTTAGACATCCTAACACGGCGACTTACTTTATGGTTGAGCGCGAAGCCGAGGCGGCGGCCCGGCAACAGTCTCAAGCTCGTTGCAACGGCCTCTCCGCAGGATGAAACTGCACCACGGGATACCTGCGCGGCCTTTTGGCCAGCCAACACATCGAGGATTTGAATAATGAAGATCATTGCGTGCGGCAGCGTGCCGACGATCGTCGCGCCGAAGCGGTATTTCACCGGGCAGGTGCTGCAGACGCCGATCATCGAGAAGGAAGCGCCAGCGCGGCTCAGAGCGACACTGGTCAGTTTCGAACCCGGGGCGCGTACTTATTGGCACACGCATCCGCTGGGGCAGACGCTCTATGTGACCGCCGGCGCCGGACTTGCCCAGACCTGGGGCGAGCCGATCCAACTGATCAGGGCAGGGGACGTCGTTTCCTTCGCGCCGGGCGAGAAACACTGGCATGGCGCCGGATTGACAACCGCCATGACCCATATCGCCATGCAGGAGGCGTTGGACGGCGTCCACGCCGATTGGCTGGAAGAAGTTTCCAACGAACAGTATAGCGGCTGAACGGGCGCCGCTCGCGACTCCCGGCACTTCTGGAAAGGGCGAGCAGCTCGGCTTTGTTCCGTGTGCCGCACTCAATCGTATCGCCACCGATGCAGCTCTTGGAGAAGCACGGTCGCGGTCAAGTCACGTTGGAATTCATAATGCCGAAGAACCGATTGCCGCTCGTCGCCGCCATTTATCTCGGCTCCTTCGTGGCGCTTCTCGACGTCAGCATCGTCAATGTCGCCCTGCCGACGATCCAGCAGGCCTTGCAGACCGATTTTGGCGGCCTGCAATGGGTGGTCGATGCCTACACGCTCTGCCTTTCGGCTTTCATGCTGTCGTCCGGGCTGATCGGCGACCGCTACGGCCGCAAGCGGTCCTGGCTGTGGGGCGTCGGCATCTTCGTGGCCGGCTCGCTGATCTGCGCGGTGGCGCCGAACCTGACGGCGTTGCTCGCCGGCCGGGTGGTGCAAGGCATTGCCGGCTCGCTGCTCATCCCGGGCGCCTTGTCGATCCTGACGCAGGCCTTCCCGGATCCGCGAGAGCGGGCCGGCGTGATCGGCGGCTGGGCCTCCTTCGCCGCCGTCTCGCTGCTGGTCGGCCCGGTGCTGGGCGGCATCCTGGTGCAGACTGTCGGCTGGCAGAGCATCTTCCTGATCAACCTGCCGCTCGGCTTGGTCACGGTCGTTCTTGGCGCGGTCTCCATCAGCGAGACGGCGCATCCGGAGCATGCGCACCTCGATCTGGTCGGCCTTGCGCTCAGCATCCTGTGGCTCGGCGCCCTGACCTTCGGCCTGATCTCGGCCGGCGAAACCGGCTGGAGCGATCCGAAGACCGTCACCGCGCTTGTCGTTGGCGTCGTCGGCCTGGCGGTCTTCCTTGGCTTCGAGGCGCGCACGCCACGGCCGATGCTGCCGCTCGGCCTGTTCCGCGACGTGCGTTTCACCGTCGCCAACATTGCTTCGTTCGCGCTCGGCTTCACCTCCTACACCAGCGTCTTCTTCTTCTCGATGTTCCTGCAGCAGGTGCAGGGCTGGTCGCCGACGCAGACCGGCCTGCGCATGGCCCCGTCCTTCATTGTCCAGATCGTCGTGTCGCCCTGGATCGGCAGGCTCAGCGCGCGCTATGGCCATTCGCTCTTGATGACGGTGGGCTATCTGTTGATCGGCCTGTCCATGCTCGGCATGTGCTGGGCCGGGCCTTCGACGTCCTACGCGGTGCTGTGCCTGCTGTTTGCCGTCAATGGTCTCGGTAACTCGCTGTCGATCCCGACGGGCAGCGCGGCGGCCATGTCCTACGCGCCGCGCGAGCGTTCGGGCATGGTGTCGGCAGTGGTCAACGCCACCCGCCAGAGCGGCCTTGCCATCGGCATCGCGCTGCTCGGCGCGCTGATGAGCATGCGGGCGACCGGCCTGCTCGCCGGCTATCTTGGCGATGCCGGCGTCGCCAATGCCGATGCGGTGGCTCGTGCGGCCATCTCGCGGCATGATTTCGCCACCGATGCGGCGATCGGCGAGAGCGGCGTGCACGAGCTTTTCACGATTGCCTATGCAGGCGGCTTCCATGCCGCGATGCTGACGGCGGCGATCGGCGCGTTCCTCACCGCGGCCTTGCTGATTGCCGTGCTGGCGCCGGCCGAGGCCCGAGCGGCCAGGCAAGCGAAGCAGCAGGCGTGAAGTCGATCGTCGCTCAAGAAAAACCCGGCTTGAAGCCGGGTTTTTCTTATTTGGCGACTTTGAGTCGGTCAGGTCAGCGACGCGGTGAAGCGCTGGATGCGCGTGCAGGCCTCCTCCAGCAAGGCATCCGACGTGGCGTAGGAGATGCGGAAGTTCGGTCCAAGGCCGAAGGCCGAGCCGAACACCACCGCGACGCCTTCTGCCTCCAACAGCTCGGAGCAGAAGGCCTCGTCATTGTCGATCACCTTGCCCGTCCCGGTCTTCTTGCCGATCAGCTCGGCGCAGGACGGATAGACGTAGAAGGCGCCTTCGGGCGAGGGGCAGGAAATGCCGCGCGCCTGGTTGAGCATCGAGACGACGAGGTCGCGTCGGCCCTGGAAGATCGCCTTGTTCTTGGCAATGAAATCCTGCGGCCCGTTGAGCGCCTCGACGGAAGCCCATTGCGCGATGGTGCAGGCGCCCGAGGTCTGCTGGCCCTGGATCATGTCCATCGCCTTGATGAGCGGCACCGGCCCGGCGGCATAACCGATGCGCCAGCCGGTCATGGCATAGGCTTTCGACACGCCGTTCATGGTCAGCGTGCGCTCATAGAGGTTCGGCTCGACCTCGGCGATGGTCTTGAAGACGAAGTCGCCATAGGTCAGATGCTCGTACATGTCGTCGGTCAACGTCCAGACATGCGGATGCTTGAGCAGCACGTCGGCCAGCGCCCGCAGCTCGGCTTCGGTGTAGGCGGCGCCCGACGGGTTGGACGGCGAGTTCATCAACAGCCATTTGGTCTTCGGCGTGATCGCCTTTTCCAGCACTTCGGCGGTGAGCTTGAAGCCGTTGTCGATCGAGGTATCGGCGAAGACCGACGTGCCGCCGCAGATCGCCACCATTTCGGGATAGCTCACCCAGTAAGGGCGCGGGATGATGACCTCGTCGCCCGGGTTCAGCGTCGCCATGAAGGCGTTGAACAGGATCTGCTTGCCGCCGGTGCCGACGATGGTCTGCTCCGGCCGGTAGTCGAGATTGTTCTCGCGCTTGAACTTCTTCGCGATCGCCTCGCGCAGCGGCACGATACCGGAAACCGGCGGATATTTGGTCTCGCCGCGGCGGATCGCCTCGATCGCCGCGTTCTTGATGTTGTCAGGCGTATCGAAGTCCGGCTCGCCGGCGCCGAGGCCGATCACGTCACGGCCGGCATTTTTCAGCTCGCGCGCTTTCTGCGTCACCGCGATGGTCGCGGAAGGCTTAACGCGGGAAAGGGCGTCGGCGAGAAAGGCCATGACCAAATGTCTCCTAGGAAAAGCGGCCAGGAGCGGCCGCGGCGCCTCTCATGTCGCATCATGGCGCCGAGCGCAAGCATTGTGCGATGAGCCAGAGGTCAAGGAGGCGTGACCAAACTCAGCCTGCGTGAGCGGCAACGCTAAATTCATCAACGGCCGGTAAACCCTTGGCTGGCAAGATCGCAGATCGGATCGCGCCTATTCGCGGAGCGGGAAACCTTGTCGCGCAGCATCGGGCTCGCCCATATCATCCGCCATGACGACGGCACCTCGACGGGTGTCTGGGGCATCTATACGCTGCAGAGCGCGTTCCAGCCGATCTTCGCCTTCAAGGAGGGCAAGCTTTCGATCGCCGCTTTCGAGGGGCTGATCCGGCCGTTCCGCGACGGCGAGCTGCAATCGCCGGGGGCATTCTTCGGCACCTGCCCGGCGGCCGACCGGCTGCATATCGAGGCCCTGACGCGCACGCTGCATCTGCTGAACGCCGGCGCCTGCCTGCCGCAAGAGGCGTCCATCTTCGTCAATTTCGACCCGTCGGTCTTCACCGATCGCCACATCGCCGACAAGGCGCTGCGCGACATGCGGCTGGTGCTGCACGAAGCCGGCATCGATCCGCGCCGCATCGTCTGCGAGGTCACCGAGCAGAAATCGGCCTCGCAGGAAACGCTCTACGGCTTCGTCGAGGCGCTGCGGGCCAACGGCTTCCACATTGCGGTGGACGACTATGGCGCCGATGAATCCGACATCAACCGGGTCAAGGAACTCAAGCCCGACATCGTCAAATTCGATGCGCATTGGATCACCCATCTGATGGAGTCCGGCGCCGGCTTCGCGTTGCTGACGGCGATGGTGCAGAGCTTCGAGAACCAGGGCATTCGCACCGTGTTCGAAGGCATCGAGGAAGGCTGGCAGCTGGAGCTTGCAGAGAGGTCCGGCGCCTCCATGGTGCAAGGCTATGTGCTCGCCCGGCCTGAACTTGCCCCCACCAGCTTTCGCGTCTTCGGCAAAGGTGCGCAGCCGTCCGCGGCCACAGCGGACAAGGGGCCGGCCGCTGCAAGCCCGGCGGCACCGATCCGGCAACCGCGGCCGGCGAGAGTGTTCGGGCGCAAGGTCGCGCCATGAGCCAACAACCGGACAGGCGACGCAATGTCGCCGGGGCGATCTTCGCCGACGACATCGGCCTCCAGTTCGGCGTCTATGGCGAGTTCCGCCTGTGGAGCGTCTATCAGCCGATCTTCGCGCCGGAAGGCAAGGCGCTCAGGGCGGTTGCCGTCGAAGGGCTGATCGAGCCGCGCCGTATTGCCCAGCCGGTAGCCCCTTCGATCTTCTTCGGCGGCGTTCCCGCGTCCGACCTTCTGTTCGTCGAAACGATGTGCCGGATGCTGCATCTCGGCAATTATCGCAACATCGGCGTCGAGGGGCTGACGCTGTTCTTCAACTACAATCCGAAAATCAACGACCATCTCGGACGGGCGCTGGCCGAGATCCGGCTGATGACCAGGCATCTGAGCGATTTCGAGATGGAGCCCGGCCTGCTGGTCTGCGAGATCACCGAACAGGCGGCCGACGACCACGTTCTTGCCAGCCTGGTGCGCGAAATGCGCCGCGACGGCATCCGCATCGCCATCGACGATTTCGGCACGGGGCATTCGACCGAGGCGCGCATCAACCTGCTTGCGCCCGACATCGTCAAGATCGATGGCGCCTGGTTCGGCGAGCTCTGCCGCCATGCGGCGGCGGAGCGTTTCTTCCGGCCGCTGGTGGCGACGCTGCACGAGCGAGGCGCCAAGGTGCTGGTCGAGGGCATCGAGAACGCCCGGCATTTGCGCGTCGCGCTCGAGGGCGGCGTGGACCTGCTCCAGGGTTTCCATCTCGCCCGCCCGGCGCTTGCCGGCACGATCTTCAACGAAGAGCCGCTTTCCATCGATGCCCTGCTTGGCGCCGGCAACAAGATCGTGCCACTGCATCAGCATCGCTGATGCAGACCCGAAAAAACGCATCAGCGCCGCTGATGGTTTTTCTCAAAAACAAATCACTGGATGAGGCCCGACCAGCGCGTTAGAGCCCTCCGGCAGAACTCAGAGAGGGCAAGAGGCATGATCCTTTACGACATGGCCGACAGCGGCAATTGCTACAAGCCGCGGCTGTTGATGGCCAAGCTCGGCATCCCCTTCACCCGGGTCGAGGTGAGCTCGCATACCGGCGAAACGCGCAAGCCCGACTATATCGCCAAGAATCCGAACGCGATGGTGCCGATGCTCGAGCTCGACGACGGCAGGCGCATCGCCGAGAGCAACGCCATCCTGCTTTATCTTGCCGAAGGCACGCGCTTCCTGCCGGCCGACAAATATGAGCGGGCGCTAGCCTATCAATGGCTGTTCTTCGAGCAATACAGCCATGAGCCCTATATCGCGGTGCGCAAGGCGCTGCTGACTTTCCCGGAACGGGCGAAGGACGCGACGCCGGAACGGCTGGCGCAGACGCTGGAGCGCGGCAACAAGGCGCTCGGCGTGATGAACAGCCACCTGCAGCAAAACGCGTTCTTCGCCGGCAGCGCCTACAGCGTCGCCGACATTGCGCTCTATGCCTATACCCATACGGCTGAGATGGGCGGCTTCCAACTCGACGCCTATCCGGCCGTCGTGGAGTGGTTGAAGCGCGTCGAGGCGGACAAGGGGCATGCGCCGATCGAGTGGGTGCCTTAAGGCGCGGCATCGGAGATTGGCGAAAGCGTAGGCGGCAGCGTCCCTTCTCCCCGTTTACGGGCTACGGCATACACACATTTCCGAGCGGCTGGTTTTTGGCGATAGCGTGCATGGCAGCTGGCGCATGCATTGTCTAATGTAGCGCTGGTCGACCCCCACTCCGTCTCGGCTTCGCCGAGCCACCTCTCCCCCGATCGACGGGGTAGAGGAAGGGCGCCAAGCCTTTTACCGTCAACGCTCGTCCGGCAAGGCTCCCTTCCTTTCCCTCCGGAGGGGGGAAAGGTGGCGCTGCGAAGCAGCGACGGATTGGGGGAACCACGTGGCAATCAAGCCTCGGCCTGATCAGTCACGCCAGTCACAGAAGAGTGCACAGAGTGGCGTAAACGGGGAGAAGGCGGCCAATCACCAAAATCCAGACAACAAAAAAGGCGGGCAATGCCCGCCTTCCTATGCCGGTAGCCTGATCGGGAGCGTCTGGTCCGGGCTGGCAGCTATCTGCTGTTCCAGCTTGTCGGGTCTTTTCGCTCCGGCGCGCTTCTCGCGCGACCGTCAGTACATCCGTGACTTGCCGCGCGCCCCGAACCTTCGTCCGGCGCGCGCCCTGCGCTAAATCAGGCTGCCTTGCTCAGAGACCCAGCAGCGGACTTGCCGGTGCGGCGGTCCTGCTCGATCTCGAAGTTGATTTTCTGGCCTTCAGCGAGGCTGGTCATGCCAGCGCGCTCGACAGCGGAGATGTGGACGAAAACGTCCGCGCCGCCATTGTCAGGCTGGATGAAGCCGTAGCCCTTGGTGGCGTTGAACCACTTGACCGTACCAGTTGCCATGTAAAATGCCCTTCCACATTTGCTTCGTTTGACCAGACCCAAAGTCCGGTCGGTGGTATCGAAATTTTGGAGACGTCAGCAAACGCGAAGGATCGCGAGGCCCGATCGATCGGCCAAATTCAATGCACCGCATATAGGACAGTTTGCGAAAGAATACAAGACGGGTTGCCGGCGTGCCGCTCACGGCTGCATGGAAGTTTTGACAGCGGCCACGCGTTGTGGAGGGATGAGATGCGTGCCGTACGACAGCGGTTCGACGCAATCCGGATAGAAGGCTACGGCGAAGACGCCGAACCTGACCGCTACGCACTTTTCCTGGATTGCTTTAGGAGAGGGACCATGAAGACAATCCTGCTTGCCGCCTGCTTCCTGCTGCTGGCCGCGGAGGCGCAAGCGGTGTCGCGCTACGATCCGACGCGCATGAGCTGCGAGCGGGTGCAGGCGACTATCGCCAGACAGGGCGCCGTCATCCTGCGCTACCAGTCGGCGCGCGTGCCCGGCCTGCCGCTCTACGATCGCTATGTGCGCGACGAACGCTTCTGCAATGCGGGCGAAGTGAGATCACGGGCCTATGTGCCCAGCGCCGACACGAAATCCTGTGCCGTCTATGTCTGCAAGCGGCCGGACTTCGACCATTTCCGCCGGCGATTCCTCCGTCGCCACTGACAGCTCGGCGGAACCTCAGAAACCGAATGAGGCCTGCGCGGCGGGCGGCGGGCCGACGCGAACGCCTTCCATGGCCAGCATCTTCTCCTTGGTGGCCGAGCCGCCGGGCGCCGAGAAGCCGCCGATCTTGCCGCCGGCCGCCAGGATACGGTGGCAGGGGATGACAAGCGGCACCGGGTTGGCGCCGAGCGCCGCGCCCGTTTCGCGCGGAAGGCCTGCATGGCCGGCGCGCTTGGCCAACTCACCATAGGTGGTGGTCTCGCCGAAGCGGAGCTTGCGCGCTGCGTCGTAGATGGCTAGGCGGAAATCGTCGACACCGTCGAGGTCGACCGGCACGCCGGAGAAGTCGACGTCCTCGCCGGCCGCGTAGGCCTTGATCGAGGCGATCAGCTCGACCACCCACTGCGGCTGGTCTGTCGAGGTCGAGACGCCGGCATGGCGGAACAGCCGGCGCTCGATCGCCTCGCGGCTGCGTTCCGGCAGGCAGAGCCGGATCAGGCCCTTCTCGCTCCAGGCGATGCCCATGAAGCCGATCACTGTTTCTAACACTGCGTGGCCGGCCGTGATCGCAGATGTGGGTTTCATGGCGTTTTCCTTCCGCAAAACAGCGAAAAACCAGTACATATCCAGAACAATATGGCATTTCCGCCCTGTCATCGCCACCCGAAAACCGCCGGGTGGCCCCGATTGCGGGGTGTGAATCGCTGGTGTAAGGACTCCTTAACAACCGACAAACCGGACCGCACGGCTTGCCCGCTAAAATCATATTCACCGCGCTCGGCGTGCTCGTTGCCGCTGCTGGTCTCAGCGGTTGCACCTCGACCTCGCAGATGAAGGCCGCGCTGGCGCTTGCGGTAGCCTCGACGCCTGCTGTCGCGGACGACACGCCGACCCTCGCGCTGCCCGAAACGGTGGCGGTATTGCCGGAGCCTTCGGGCCTTGCCCAGGTACAGACCGCGGCGCTGGCCGGCGATGCCGTCGCCATGACCACCACGCCCGGCGCGCTGGCGACGGCCGCGCCTCTGCCGCCGCCTGTCCAACCCGGCTCGCCCCAATCTGCCATGGTTATGGCTCAGCCCGCAGCTTTCGCCGGAGCGACGCCGATGGCCGGCCAGTTTCCGCCGCCGCCGGTGCTGACGGCCGGTGGCTCGCCGACCGGTCCAGGATCCATCAAGCAAGCGGCATCCATCAAGCAGGCGGCGCTCTATAGGACCGCGGGCGTCGCCATGCCGGTCACCGGCCAGTCGGCGAAAATCGCCCCGATGCCCGGCGTCCAGCAGGTTGCTTTTGTGGCGCCGGACAATCCGGCGCTGTTGGCCGCACCCGGGCAGCCCGAGCAGCATGCCAGCGGTCCGCGCGGCGAGATCGAGCGGCTGATCGAAAAATATTCGGTGATCTACGAAGTGCCGGTCGAGCTGGTGCGCCATGTCGTTAACCGCGAGAGCACCTTCAACCCGAAAGCCTACAATCACGGTCATTGGGGGCTGATGCAGATCAAGCACGCGACGGCGCGCGGCATGGGCTATGACGGGCCCGCGGCTGGCCTGTTCGACGCCGAGACCAATCTCAAATACGCGGTGAAATATCTGCGCGGCGCCTGGCTGGTTTCGGGCGGCAACGCCAAGCGGGCCGACATGCTCTACCAGACCGGCTACTACTACGACGCCAAGCGCAAGGGCCTGCTCGAGGCGACGGGCCTCGGCGTCGACCGCAAGCGGCGGCGCCTGCAACCCGACGCCTGAGCCGACGGGCCAGGTCGCGCGCGGCGTTCGAGACAGCGCCATGCATGAGAACACGACGCCCCGCCCGCCGGCTCCAAACGACATCCGCCTGCCAAGGTCCTCGACGATACGCTCGCCGCGCCGCATTGGCCTGAGGGTTTTGTCATGCGCGCGTTCGAGCGCCGTGACGCGCACGCGCTCCATGCGCTGCTGGAAGAGGTGTTCGACGACGGCGCCGACGGACCGTTCGACGACTGGTGGGCGCGCATTGCCGGCGATGCGGAATTCGACCCCGCCCTCTGTTTCCTGGTGATCGACGGCAGAGGCCTGCTTGCGGGCGCAGCACTCTGCTGGACGTCCGGCTTCGTCAAGGACCTCGCCGTCCATCCGGAGTCCAGACGGCAAGGCATCGGCGAAGCGCTGATGCGGCACGTGTTCCTGACCTTTCGCGAGCGCGGGGCGGCCCATGTCGATCTCAAGACCAACACGGTGAAGAACACTGCGGCCTTCAGGCTCTACGAGCGGCTCGGCATGATCCCGGTCGACTGGGAAGGCTGACGCCCAAAGCGCGACGCAGTGAAAGTCCACGGCGCGGCGTTGCAGCCACCTGCGCCCCGGCATTGTGAACGGCTTCACATAGGCTGACGTTAGGGCATGCTAATGCCTCGTCGTGCCGGGCGGCCGATCGGCGGATCGACGCTGGCAAGGCGTCGGAGGCGGCTGTGCCGGCATGCGTCAGCCACTCCCAGGCGGGCTCCGGGGCGGGGGTTTCGGAGCCCGTCCGCTTTGCGTGAAGCGAAGCGGACGGAACGGGCCACCGAAGCGGTCAAGCCAACCGAGATCGGCTTCACCAACCCGCCGCCTGATCCACATGCACAAGCACGGGAACCCTAAGCGGCGTCGCGCATTCATCGCAGGGGCCTTGATGAGCCGCGACCTGTGCGTCGCGGCCGCCGACGGAGGTCCGCAATTTCCGTGAAACTTGTTTCCGCGTTCCTGGCCGCCGGCATCATGCTGGGCGCTGTTCAAGCGCGAGCCGTGGAACTGTCGATCGTGTCGGGCGATACCGGCAACGGCATCAAGGTGCTGCGCGAGATACTCGACGCCTATGAGAAGAAGAGCGGCAACAAGGCCGACATCGTCGTCATCCCGCCTTCGAGCACCGACCAGTTCGGCCAATACCGGCTCTGGCTTGCCGCCGGCAGCAGCGATATCGACGTCTACCAGACCGACGTCATCTGGGCGCCGCAACTGGCCAGCCAGCTGGTCGACCTGACCGAGGCGACCAGGGATGTGGTGGGCGAGCATTTCCCGTCGATCATCCAATCGCAGACGGTCAACGGCAGGCTGGTCGCGCTGCCGATCTTCACCGACGCGCCGGCGCTCTATTACCGCAAGGATCTCCTCGACAAATATGGCGCCAAGGTGCCGACCACCTGGCAGCAATTGCAGGACACCGCGAAGCTTGTCATGGACAAGGAGCGGGCGGCCGGCAACAGGGACCTCTGGGGCTACGTCTTCCAGGGCAACGCCTATGAGGGGCTGACCTGCAACGCGCTCGAATGGGTGATGTCGAATGGCGGCGGCCGGATCCTCGAGCCGGACGGCGAAATCTCCATTAACAATCCAAAGGCGGCCGCCGCGCTCGACATGGTGAAGGGCTGGATCGGCACGATCGCGCCGCCGGGCGTGCTTGCCTATCAGGAGGAGGAAGCGCGCGGCGTCTGGCAGACCGGCAATGCGGTCTTCATGCGCAACTGGCCCTATGCCTATGCGCTCGGCAACAGCGAGAATTCACCGATCAAGGGCAAGTTCGACGTGGCGCCGTTGCCGGCCGGCGACGGCGGGCGGCCGGCGGCGACGCTCGGCGGCTGGAACCTTGCCGTCTCCAGATATTCGAGACATCCGGACGAGGCGATCGACCTGGTCAAGTTCATCGCTTCGCCCGAAATGCAGAAATACCGGACGTTGAAAACGTCCAACCTGCCGACCATCGCAGCCCTCTATGACGACCCCGACATCGCCAAACAGCAGCCAATCGTGCCGCGCTGGAAGCCGATCTTCCTCAACGCGCAGCCGCGTCCCTCGGCAACCGCCAGGATCAAATACAACGAGGCATCGAGCCAGTTCTGGACGGCCGTGCACAACACGATCTCCGGGAACGGAACCGCCGCCGACAACCTGGCCGAGCTCGAGGCAAGGCTGAACAGGCTGAAAGGCAAGGGCTGGTGACCGCGGCAAGGCGATCGCCGCTGATGCGCCGGCGCGTGCGCACGGCATGGCTGTTTCTGGCGCCGATGCTTTTTACGCTCGCCGTCGTCGCCGGCTGGCCGTTCCTGCGCACGGTCTATTACGGCTTCACCGACGCTTCGCTGGCCGATCTCGATGCCCGGCAATGGGTGGGCTTCGACAATTATTTCTCGGTGTTGCGACTGCCGAGCGGCCGGGTGCTCTATAACGGGTTGCTCGTCGATCCGGTCTGGTGGCGCGCGGTGTGGAACACGGTTCGCTTCGCCGTGGTTTCGGTGGCCTGCGAGACGGTGCTGGGCATGGTAGTCGCGCTGGCGCTCAACGCCGAATTCCCGGGACGCGGCATCGTGCGCGCTGCGATCCTCGTCCCCTGGGCGATCCCAACCATCGTATCGGCCAAGATGTGGCAGTGGATGCTCAACGACCAGTTCGGCATTATCAATGTCGTTCTCCTCAATCTCGGCCTGATCCACGACAAGATCGCCTGGACCGCCAGCGCCGACACCGCGATGATCGCGGTGCTCATCGTCGATATCTGGAAGTCGACGCCGTTCATGGCGCTGCTGATCCTGGCGGCCCTGCAGATGCTGCCGCGCGAGATCCTCGAAGTGGCGAAGCTCGACGGCGCCAACCCGTGGCAGATCTTCTGGCGGGTGACCTTGCCGCTGATCCGCCCGGCGGTGATGGTGGCGGTGATCTTCCGCGCGCTCGACGCGCTGCGCATCTTCGACCTGATCTATGTGCTGACGCCGAACAATGTGCAGACCAAGTCGATGTCGATCTTCGCGCGCGAGAACCTGTTCGAATTCGACAAGTTCGCCTATGGCTCGGCCGCCTCGACGCTGCTTTTCCTGATCATCGGCCTGCTCACCATCGCCTATATCCGGATCGGCCGGCTGAGTTTCGACGGAGAGCGCTGACATGAAAATGCTGAAGCGCGCCGCCTTCTATCTTTTGCTCCTGGCGATCGTCTTCGTCGCGGTGTTTCCGTTCTACTACGCTATCGTCACCAGCCTGAAATCGGGAACCGAATTGTTCCAGGCGAGCCTGTGGCCGCGATCGTTCAGCCTCGCCAATTACCGCAACGTGCTGACCGAAGGTCCCTTTCTGCGCAATCTCGCCAATTCGCTCGTCGTCTCCGGCGCGGTCGTGGCGGTCTCGCTGCTGCTCGGCGTCACCGCGGCTTACGCGCTGGCGCGCATCCGCTTCCGTGGGCACTCGGCGCTGATGCTCGCCATCCTGTCGGTGTCGATGTTTCCCCAGGTCGCGGCACTTGCCGGGCTGTTCGAGATCATCCGGGCGCTGCATCTCTACAATTCGCTCTTGGCGCTCATCCTGTCCTACATGATCTTCACGCTGCCGTTCACCGTCTGGGTGCTGACCACCTTCGTGCGGGACCTGCCGGTCGAGATCGAGGAGGCGGCGATCCTCGACGGCGCTGGGCCGTGGATCATCCTCACGCGCATCTTCCTGCCGCTGATGTGGCCGGCTTTGGCCACCACCGGGCTGCTCGCCTTCATCAGCGCCTGGAACGAGTTCCTTTTCGCGCTCACCTTCACCTCCACGAACACGCAGCGCACCGTGCCGGTGGCGATCGCGCTTCTGTCGGGCAACTCGCAGTTCGAGATCCCCTGGGGCAACATCATGGCCGCTTCGGTGATCGTCACCGTGCCGCTGGTGGTGCTGGTGCTGATCTTCCAGCGCCGCATCGTTTCGGGTCTCACGGCTGGCGGTGTGAAAGGCTAGATGCGACCTGAAAAAGTGACCGGAAAGCGTGTGCCGAAATGTCGGAACGCTTCCGTGTGGCGCGTCCTTGGGCGGTAGAGCAACCCGCGCCGGGACGCCGGCGCGAAAGGCCAAGGAGACGACCATGATCACCTTTCCCAATGAATCCGCCAAATACCGCACGGCCCGCGAAAAGCTGCTGGGCAAGGAAATCGAGCTGCGCCGCGCCATGGAGGCGGTCGCTGAAGCGAGGCGCGCCTTGCCGCCGGGCGGGCTGGTGCCGCAGCACTATGTGTTCGACGCCCTGGACGACCACGGCCAGCCAGCGAAGGTCAAGCTGTCGGACCTCTTCGCGCCGGGCAAGGATACGCTGATCCTCTACCAGATGATGTTCCCGCGCCATCCACAGGAGACGCGCGAGGTGGCGGCGAGCGGCGAGACAGCGAAGCTTGCCCGGCAGGACCAGCCATGCCCGTCCTGCACCGCGCTGCTCGACCAGTTCGACGGCGCGATCGGCCATCTCGAAGCCGCAGGCTTCAACTTCGCCGTGGTGGCGAAGACCGCCCTCGACAATCTGACGGCGCTCGGCCGTGATCGCGGCTGGAAAAACATGCGGCTGGTCTCTTCGGCGGGCAATGGTTTCAAGCGGGACTACAATTCCGAAACCGCCGAAGGCGCGCAGATACCGCTGCTCTCGGTGTTCCACCGCGATGGCGACGGCATCCGGCATTTCTGGTCGTCAGAGCTCGACTTCGCGCCGTCCGAACCCGGCCAGGACGCTCGCGCCATCGGCATCTGCGAGATCCTGTGGAACCTGATGGATTTCACGCCGGAGGGCCGGCCGGACTGGCACGAGCAGCTGCAATATGCCGGACAGCCCGCCAGCGCACACTGCCACTGAAGGCGGCGCGGGCGCTCGGCCCGCACGCTCTTTTTGAGGCAACCTTCTAGGCAACCAGGGGGCCGGTGCCGCGTTGGGGAAGGCGGAGGGGCTGTTTCGGACCGGAGATCGAGATGAAAACGCTGCTGCCCCTGGTCGCCGTCGCGCTTGTTGCCGGCGCGCCCGCCGCGTTCGCCCAATCGAACGACACAGATGCCGTGGGACCGATGGTGACCGAGAACAAGGTCGACACCCAGACCTTCGTCGCCACGGTGCCCAACGCCAACGCGTTCGAGATCCAGTCGAGCAAGCTGGCTGAAGAGAAGTCGGCATCGGCCGACGTCAAGGCTTTCGCCGCGCAGATGATCAAGGATCACAGCAAGGCCGGCGAGGACTTCAAGGCGGCGCTGAGCCAGGGCCAGACTACTGCGTCGATCAAGCCCGCCGGCCCGGCGCTGCAGCCGAAGGAGCAGCAGATGCTCGACGATTTGAAGGCTGCCACCGGCAAGGACTTCGACGCCAAATACATCAAGATGCAGACCGACGCGCATAAGGATGCGGTGGCGCTGTTCTCCACCTACGCCAAGTCCGGCGACGACCCGGCGCTGAAGGAATTCGCCAAGAAGACGCTGCCGGTGCTGAAGATGCACGAGAAGCATGCGAAGGACCTGGCGGTGGCGCATCAGTGAGGGCGCATTTTCCTTCTCCCGCAAGGGGAGAAGTGAAGGCTGGCGTTCCCTCGCCGCTCCTCCAACGTCCGCTCGCTCGGCCTGCCATGCTAGACGGCGGTGGAGACCGGCGATGGTGCGTGGCGACATCGAAACCCAGACCGAGGCGTCGCTGAAGGCGCTGAAACACTGCCTGGAAGCGGCCAGCACCTCGCTGGACAAGGTGGTGATGGTGCGCATCTACGCTGTCAATTCCGGCTTCTACAGCGCCATCAACCGAGTCTATGCGAAGTATTTTGCGACCAATCCGCCGGCGCGCAGTTTCGTGCCGGTGGCGTCGTGGCCGATGGAGTTCGATATCGAGATTGAGTGCGTGGCGGTGGCGTGAAATCTAACGGCGTTGACCGCATGATCAACTAGTGTGTGGTGATGCGTGTTGCAGGCACGCACCACCACTGCCGGGCTCCCCGGCTGCTCGCTACGGATGACTGAGTCATGCGTAGCCAGGGTTGGAACTAAGGCGGCTGCATGTAAGGCCTCTCTATTTGGGTCAGAGAACACCGATCGCCCGGACTGTAATCTTTCACGATCGTAGGTGTGTGGGGCATCTTCGGGTGCCCCTTTCTCGCTTAGGCCGGCGAATTGCGGTTAGGTACGAGCACCCAGCGGTCATCCTCTCTGTAAACGATACCCTCACCTTTGAGGCGCGAGAGTTGGGGGCTTAAGCTAGACCTTGGATAGTCAGTTCCAAGTTTTTCATTTACAACTTTAAGAATATCGTGCGCCGTCATCCCTAATTTCTTTTCAGATAAAGCTTCGATAGCCGCATCCTTGATGGTCTTCGGTAGTCGTATTCGAGAACGCGCGGATTTTTCTGTAAAGCCATGCTCGTCGTCGGGAACAATTAGGCTTATATTTGCGGCTTCTGCTGCTCTTTCAATCTGTGCAATTTCCTCTTCTATGGACGCAAGTTCGAGCTGCCTTTCTGCGCGTGCTCGCATCAATGCTCTGTGCCGCAAGGCAAGAAATTCATTCAGTGAAGCCATAAGGGTAGTCTAGCGCAAGTCCGACGCCGTTGCAAGGAAAATCGGACTCCGAGTCATGGTTAATGAGTCCTCTCTCGAAAGCTGTCGGATGCATCTGGCATGGCTTTTGCTACGCGCAGTAAGCCTTCGTCAGCGGAAATCCATCGATTTTTGAGCGAGTCATGCTTAACGAGTCCTTAATGGAGTCGAGTGACCATGAAAGCCCTCCCGCCGCAGGTCTAGTGCTTTACGAGGTGCGTTGATGAGTTGGCTGAGTCAATCCGCCGCACCACGTTAACAACTATTTAACCATATGATTCTGTTATGTTTTTCCATCAGTGGGAGTCGAATCAAATGGACGCGACGTATAATCTCAACGGCGGCTTCAAGCCGACAATGAAGCGGTTTGCTGATCTTGCCGGCCCCGACTACTTCCCAACGCCTGCCTGGGCAACGCATGCCCTTATGGAAAACGAGCGTTTTCGTGGGGAGATTTGGGAGTGCGCATGCGGAGATGGGGCGATGTCCCGGGTACTGGCGCGCGACGGGAACTATGTCCGCAGTTCGGACTTGTATAATCGAGGCTTTGGCGAGATTGGCATAGATTTCAATGCAACCAAGATCGCCGCCGACAATATTGTGACGAATCCTCCTTATAATAGCGCTGAGGGGTTTGTGCACTCCGGGGTCAAACTTGCCCGGAAGAAGTTTGCGCTATTGCTTCGGCTTGCCTTCCTAGAGGGTGCAAACCGCGCGAATACGATCTTTGCAAAATGCCCTCCGTCTCGCGTCTGGGTTTTCAGCGAGCGGATTACGTTCTATCCAGCTGGGGCCGTCCAAGGTGGTTCGGGAACAACAGCATATGCATGGTTCGTCTGGGACAAAGAGGCCCAAACTCAAACAGAATTGAAGTGGTTCAAGCCTGGTTACAAGGCCAAGTTCTCTAAGGTCTCCTGAACCCTCTGGGGATGGAAATCAAATGCCCTTCGTAGATAAGGTTGCCGGGCTGGTTCCTATGAGACTTGATGTTCCGAACGATCTGCGAAAAACGATCGTCGTTTCGGCCGTCGAGCTGTTCTTCATCCTCGGCGTTTAGCCGGATACGATCCCGCAACTCTGCAATCAGTCTGGTGGTCGTAATTTGACGACCGGGCTGCGCATCCACGATCGCTAATACGGCAGTCCCGATATCTGCTTCGCCTACTCTTCCTGGCTTCTTTGCCATCATCCCCTCCCGTAGTTGGCGGCGGGTAGAATGACTCGAAATTAAACTATGCGCAATTCGCGGACTTAGAAGGAAAATTCCTATTAAATAATGTCTGAGTTAGCACAGCACAGGGCTTGCTTATGGCGAGAGATAAGCTGGTGGCCTCACCCAAAATACTCCTGCAGAGGCCTCACCTCCAGGTTCCCCGCCCGCAACGCCGCAATCGCCTCCGCCACCGCCGCAGCGCCCGACAGCGTCGTATAGTACGGCACCTTCTGCATCAGCGTTGCCCTGCGCAGCGATTTCGAGTCCGACACCGCCTTCTGGCCATCGGTCGTGTTGAAGACGATCTGGACCTGGCGGTTGCGGATGGCGTCCTCGATGTGGGGGCGGCCTTCGAGGACCTTGTTGATCTTTTCCGCCGTCACGCCGTTCTCGGCGAGGAAGCGGGCGGTGCCGGAGGTGGCCAGCACCTTGAAACCCTGGCCGGCGAGGCGTTTGACCGCCGGCAGGATGCCCTTCTTGTCCTCGTCGCGCACCGAGACGAACAGCGTGCCCGCGCGGGGGAGATCAACACCCGCCCCGAGCTGGCTCTTGGCGAAGGCCAGCGCGAAATCGCGGTCGAGGCCCATGACCTCGCCGGTCGAGCGCATTTCCGGGCCGAGCAGGATGTCGACGCCGGGGAAGCGGGCGAAGGGGAAGACGGCTTCCTTGACCGCGATGTGGCCGGGATTGCGCGGGTCGGGCATCGCGCCGTAATGGGCGAAGGCGTTTTCCAGCGTCTCGCCGGCCATGATGCGGGCCGCGATCTTCGCAATGGGACGGCCGATGGTCTTGGCGACGAAGGGCACGGTGCGCGAGGCGCGCGGGTTCACCTCCAGCACATAGACCGTGCCGTCCTGGATGGCGTATTGCACGTTCATCAGGCCGCCGACGTTCAGCGCGCGGGCGAGCGCCGCGGTCTGGCGCTCCAGCTCGTCGACAAGGTCGGGGTGCAGCGAATGCGTCGGCAGCGAGCAGGCCGAGTCGCCCGAATGGATGCCGGCCTCCTCGATATGTTCCAGGATGCCGGAGACGAAGGTCTCCTTGCCGTCGCACAGGCAGTCGACATCGACCTCGATGGCGCCTGACAGATAGGTGTCGAACAGCAGCGGGTTCTTGCCCAGCAGCGTGTTGATCTGGCCGGTCTTGTCGTTGGGGTATTTCTGCTTGATGTCCTCCGGCACCAGGCCGGGCACGGTGTCGAGCAGGTAGGTCTGCAGCATGCTTTCGTCATGGATGATCTGCATGGCGCGGCCGCCGAGCACATAGGACGGGCGCACCACCAGCGGGAAGCCGAGCTCGCCGGCGACGAGGCGCGCCTGCTCGACCGAATAGGCGATGCCGTTCTTCGGCTGGGTGAGGTTGAGCTTGTGCAAGAGCTTCTGGAAGCGGTCGCGGTCCTCGGCCAGGTCGATCATGTCGGGCGAGGTGCCGAGGATCGGGATGCCGGCCTTCTCAAGCGCGTCGGCGAGCTTCAGCGGCGTCTGGCCGCCGAACTGGACGATGACGCCGACGAGCTCGCCCGAGGCCTGCTCGGCGCGCAGGATCTCCAGCACGTCCTCCGCCGTCAGCGGATCGAAATAGAGGCGATCGGATGTGTCGTAGTCGGTCGAGACCGTCTCCGGATTGCAGTTGACCATGATCGCTTCATAGCCGGCGTCGCGCAGCGCAAAGGCGGCGTGGCAGCAGCAATAGTCGAACTCGATGCCCTGGCCGATGCGGTTCGGGCCGCCGCCGAGGATGACGACCTTCTTGCGCGCTGACACGCGCGCCTCGTTGTCGAGCGCTCCGGCGAAGGGCACTTCATAGGTCGAGTACATATAGGCGGTCGGCGAGGCGAACTCGGCGGCGCAGGTGTCGATGCGCTTGTAGACCGGATGAACGTCGAGCTTCTCGCGGGCCTTCTGAACGACCTCCGGGTCGGTCTTCGTCAGCGATCCGAGGCGGGCGTCGGAAAAGCCCATCGCCTTCAGCATGCGCAGATTGACGGCATCCTGCGGCAGGCCGTGCTCGCGGATACGCTCCTCCATGGCGATGATGCCGGCGATCTGCTCGAGGAACCACGGGTCGATCTTGCACATGGCGTGCACGTCTTCCAGCGACGTGCCCATGCGGATCGCCTGCGCCACCATGCGCAGACGGTCCGGCGTCGGCGTGCCGAGCGCGGCGCGGATGGCGTTGCGGTCGTCGGCGTGGCTGGCGGGGGTGTCCCCATGGCCAAGCCCTGGGATCTCGATCTCGTCGAGGCCGGTAAGGCCGGTCTCGAGACCACGCAGCGCCTTCTGCAGCGATTCCTGGAAGGTGCGGCCGATGGCCATCACTTCGCCCACCGATTTCATGGCGGTGGTCAGCACCGGCTCGGCGCCGGGGAATTTCTCGAAGGCAAAGCGCGGGATCTTGGTGACCACATAGTCGATGGTCGGCTCGAACGAGGCCGGTGTGGCGCCGCCGGTGATGTCGTTCTCCAGCTCGTCCAGCGTGTAGCCGACGGCGAGCTTGGCCGCGACCTTGGCGATCGGGAAGCCGGTCGCCTTCGAGGCGAGAGCGGAGGAGCGCGAGACGCGCGGGTTCATCTCGATGACGACCAGGCGGCCGTCGGCCGGGTTGACGGCGAACTGCACGTTCGAGCCGCCGGTCTCGACGCCGATCTCGCGCAGCACCGCTATCGAGGCGTTGCGCATCATCTGGTATTCCTTGTCGGTCAAGGTCAGCGCCGGCGCGACGGTGATCGAGTCGCCCGTGTGCACGCCCATCGGATCCAGATTCTCGATCGAGCAGATGATGATGCAATTGTCCGCCTTGTCGCGGACGACCTCCATCTCATACTCCTTCCAGCCGAGCACGCTCTCCTCGATCAGCACCTCGGTGGTGGGCGAGGCGTCGAGGCCGGACTGGACGATGTCGTAGAATTCGGCGCGGTTGTAGGCGATGCCGCCGCCGGTGCCGCCCATGGTGAAGGAGGGGCGGATGATGGCCGGCAGGCCGACATGGTCGAGCGCCTGGGCGGCGACCGCCATGGCGTGGCTGATATAGCGCTGCTTGCGGTCGCCTTCGCCGAGGTTCCAGCGCGTTTCCAGCGCATCGAGCGCGGCATCGAGGTTTTCCGGGTTCTCCGCCTTAAGCGCCGCGCGCTCGGCCTCATGCGTCTTGCGGTCGGCGTTCTTGACGTCGGTGGCGTTGGCCAGCATCGAGCGCGGCGTCTCCAGGCCGATCTTGCTCATCGCCTGGCGAAACAGCGCGCGGTCCTCGGCCTTGTCGATGGCATGGGCATCGGCACCGATCATTTCGACATTGTAGCGGTCGAGCACGCCCATGCGGCGCAGCGAGAGCGCCGTGTTGAGCGCCGTCTGGCCGCCCATGGTGGGCAGCAGCGCGTCCGGCCGCTCCTTGGCGATGATCTTGGCCACCACTTCGGGCGTGATCGGCTCGATATAGGTGGCATCGGCCAGCTCCGGATCGGTCATGATGGTGGCCGGATTGGAGTTGACCAGGATGACGCGGAAACCCTCTTCCTTCAGCGCCTTGCAGGCCTGCGTGCCGGAATAGTCGAACTCGCAAGCCTGGCCAATGACGATGGGGCCGGCCCCGATGATCAGGATCGACTTGATGTCGGTGCGTCTTGGCATATTCGAAAATCCGTTCGGCGAGCGGCTTGCACGAAAAACCGGGACGGGGGGGAGGACCCGGCCGGTTGTGCTTGCGATTCTGGTATCAGGCTAGGAGGGCCTTATAGGGAAGAGTTTTGGCGGATGTAACCCCGAAAATGAGGGGGAGTAGGGGAGTAGGGGAGTAGGGGAGTAGGGGGTGGGCTCGAGCGCGTTGGGTTGTGTGCGTCAAGTTCAGCAAAAAGGGGCGGCCCTGTTGCTGGTCATGCGGCTTGGCGTAGGGCGAGCTTCTTGTGCTCGCGCAGGTCGTCCATGTTGATGTAGCGAT